>ONDS01000016.1 GCA_900316685.1 uncultured Prevotellaceae bacterium
AAAATTAAGGGCAAGTACCTGTTTCCCAGATACTTGCCCTTTATGTAACTGATTTTCAGCATCTTTCGATTATTCCTCGACCGCTGCCTGCGCGGCGGCGAGTCTGGCGATAGGCACGCGGAACGGTGAGCAGCTGGCGTAATTCAAGCCAATCTTGGCGCAGAACTTCACACTGCTGGGCTCGCCACCATGCTCACCGCAGATACCGGTACGCAGGTTAGGACGAACTTCGCGACCCTTCTCGACAGCATACTTCACCAACTTGCCAACACCATTCTGGTCGAGCACCTGGAACGGGTCAACCTTCAGGATCTTCTTGTCAAGATAGACAGGCAAGAACGATGCGATGTCGTCGCGGCTGTAACCGAAGGTCATCTGTGTCAGGTCGTTCGTTCCGAACGAGAAGTACTCGGCCTCGGTGGCGATGCGGTCGGCGGTCAAGGCGGCGCGAGGAATCTCGATCATTGTACCAATCTCGAATTCTACCTCTACACCATACTCCTCGAACACTTCCTTGGCAACACGCTGGATGATGGCCTTCTGCTGCTTCAGCTCATAGAGAATACCAATCAGCGGAACCATGATCTCGGGCTTCGGATCTTTGCCTTCCTTCTTCAACTCACAGGCGGCACTCAGGATAGCACGGGTCTGCATAGCTGTAATCTCGGGGAAGGTGATGCCCAGACGGCAACCACGGTGACCCAACATCGGGTTGTTCTCTGCCAATGAGTCTACACGGCGCTTGATGTCTTCCAGACTCACGCCCATCTCCTTGGCCATGGTTTCCTGACCAGCAAGATCGTGGGGAACAAACTCGTGGAGTGGGGGATCGAGCAGACGGATATTGACGGGCAGACCATCCATAGCATCGAGAATACCCTTGAAGTCAGCCTTCTGGTAGGGCAGCAACTTGGCCAATGCTTTCTCACGACCTTCGGCATCCTTGGCCAAAATCATCTCGCGCATGGCGATAATCTTCTGGTCGTCGAAGAACATGTGCTCAGTACGAGTCAAACCGATACCCTTGGCACCGAACTGACGAGCCACGCGGGCGTCGTGAGGTGTGTCGGCGTTGGTGCGTACCTGCAACTTGGTGTATTTGTCGCAGAGGTCCATCAACTCCTTGAAGTCTCCACTCAGCTCAGCAGCCTTCGTGGGAACCTCTCCAGCATAAACCTGACCGGTTGTACCGTTCAGCGAGATATAATCGCCTTCCTTGTACACCACACCGTCAATCTCCACGGTCTTCGTCTTGTAGTCTACATTCAGGGCTCCAACACCGGAAACACAGCATTTACCCATACCACGGGCAACAACGGCGGCGTGAGAGGTCATACCACCACGAGCGGTCAGGATACCTTCGGCGCTGGCCATACCTGCCAAGTCCTCGGGAGAGGTCTCGATACGTACGAGCACCACCTTATGGCCATCTTCATGCCAAGTCTGGGCATCATCGGCGTGGAACACAATCTGACCACAGGCTGCTCCCGGAGATGCGGGTAGACCCTGAGCAATCACCTTGGCTTTCGACAGGGCTACCTTGTCGAAAACGGGGTGCAACAGTTCGTCAAGTTTCTGGGGCTCGCAACGCTGGATGGCGGTCTTCTCGTCGATCATTCCCTCGTGCAGCAGGTCGATGGCGATCTTCACCATGGCGGCACCGGTACGTTTGCCGTTACGGGTCTGGAGGAACCACAACTTGCCTTCCTGTACGGTGAACTCCATATCCTGCATGTCGTGATAGTGGTGCTCAAGTTTGTCCTGGATGCCATTCAACTGAGCATAGATCTCGGGCATGGCTTCTTCCATGGAAGGATACTTGGATGCACGCTCTTCCTCAGAAATGCCGGCACGCTCGGCCCAACGCTGCGAACCAAGTTTGGTGATTTGCTGCGGTGTACGGATACCGGCCACCACATCCTCACCCTGGGCGTTGACGAGATACTCGCCATTGAACACGTTCTCACCATTGGCGGCATCACGGCTGAAGCATACACCAGTGGCCGATGTATCGCCCATGTTGCCGAATACCATGGCCATCACGCTCACTGCGGTTCCCCATTCGTCGGGTATTCCTTCCATCTTCCTGTACAGGATGGCACGCTCGTTCATCCAACTGCGGAACACGGCGCAGATGGCACCCCACAACTGCTCGATCGGGTCGTTGGGGAAGTCGTTGCCTGTACGCTCTTTGATGGCTGCCTTGAAACGGGCCACAAGCTCTTTCAACTCGTCCACCGAGAGATCTTTGTCAAGTTTCACACCACGGATGGCTTTCACTTGCTCGATAATCTCCTCAAACGGATCGATGTCTTCCTTGTTGGCGGGCTTCATCTCAAGCACCACGTCGCCGTACATCTGAACAAAACGGCGGTAGCTGTCATAAACGAAATGGGGATTGTTGGTCTTCTTGACCATGCCCTCGGCCACTTCGTCGTTCAAACCCAGGTTCAGGATGGTGTCCATCATGCCGGGCATGGAAGCACGTGCTCCAGAACGCACGGAAACGAGAAGAGGATTCTCCTTGTCACCGAACTTCGAGTTCATCAGCGTCTCAATGTGCTTCACGGCGGCCATTACGTCGTCGTTGAGCAACTCCATGATTTTCTGCTGACCAACCTCGTAATACTCGTTGCAGCAATCGGTGGTGATGGTGAATCCTGGAGGAACGGGCACACCGATAAGATTCATTTCGGCGAGGTTCGCACCTTTGCCACCAAGTTCCTCACGCATTTTAGCATTACCCTCGGCTTTTCCGTTACCGAAGGTATAAACTCTTTTTTGGCTCATAATTTTGATTTATGTTTTCAATAAATTAGAAAATATTCTCTAGGTGCAAATTTACAATAATTATGGCAAATGACAAAACTTTTATATAAAAAAGATTTGCCAATCTTCCAAATTTTGAATTTTCATCTTTTCTTAAATAGGTGATACTTGTAACGCGCTTATTGTAGATGTTAAGAATTTGGAAGAAGATAACCTTTTTTAGCGGTGGAGGATGGAGAACATGTCACCTGAATACACATTTTTATATTGCTATACATCATTTCTCATAATTTCAATGAAAAATTTGGTCTTCTGATAAAATAGTCGTACATTTGTGCCATATAAAACGAGAGATGGCAAGGAAAAAGAAACCATTACCTATTCTGGAAAACGTCACCATTACTGATTGCGCAGCGGAAGGAAAAGCGCTGGCAAGGGTCAACGACATGGTGGTGTTTGTGCCTTTTTGTGTGCCTGGTGATGTGGTCGACTTACAGGTGCGAAAGAAGAAACATAGTTATTGCGAGGCCGAGGTCATCAGGTTCCATCAATATAGTAAGGTGCGACAGGAGCCCATGTGCCAGCATTTCGGTATCTGCGGAGGCTGCAAATGGCAAAACCTGCCTTATGAGGAACAGCTGAAGATGAAACAGAAGCAGGTGATGGACCAGCTTTGCCGCATCGGGAAGATACAACTGCCCGAACCGAGGCCCATCCTGGGGTCTGTGTTCACCAAGGAATACCGCAACAAATTGGAGTTCGGCTGCTCCAACCGTCGGTGGCTCACCCGCGAAGAGGTGGCTCAAGGCGAGAGTATCGACAACAGGAATGCCATCGGCTTTCATATTACCGGGGCTTTCGACAAGATCTATCCCATAGAGAAATGCTGGCTGATGGATGACCTCCATAACCAGATACGTAACGCCATACGTGATTACGCTTCCGAAACGGGAATGACATTCTTCGACCTCAGACAGCAAAACGGTTTGTTGCGCGACATCATGATACGCAATTCCAATACCGGGGAATGGATGGTGCTCGTGCAATTCCATTTCGAGAATCCAGATGATGAGGATCGTGCAAGGGCTTTGTTGGCCCATTTGGCCGATTCGTTCCCCCAGATAACGGCTCTTCTCTATGTAGACAACCAGAAATGCAACGATACTTTTGCCGATCTCGAACTGAAGGTGTTCAAGGGCAACGACCATATCTTCGAGGTGATGGAAGACCTGAGGTTCAAAGTCGGTCCGAAAAGTTTCTATCAGACGAACACCGAACAGGCTTACCACCTCTATTCCGTGGCTCGCGAATTTGCTGCACTCACTGGCGAAGAGGTGGTCTACGACCTGTATACAGGAACGGGAACCATCGCCAATTTCGTCAGCCGCAAGGCCAAAAAGGTGATAGGCATAGAATATGTGCCGGAAGCCATCGAGGATGCCAAGGTGAACGCCCGACTCAATGCCATCGACAATACGGAGTTCTTCGCCGGTGACATGAAAGATATACTCAATAGCGATTTCATCGACGAGCATGGTGTCCCAGATGTCATCATCACCGACCCTCCAAGGGCGGGAATGCACCCCGACGTGGTACAGACAATCATCAATGCCAGTCCGAAAAGAATCGTTTACGTGAGTTGCAACCCTGCCACACAGGCACGCGACCTGCAGCTGCTTGACGCGGAATACGAGGTAAGGGAAATACAGCCTGTCGACATGTTCCCACATACTCCTCATGTGGAAAACGTGGTGTTGCTGGCTAAAAGAGAAAAAAATGATTTAACCAAATAACCTTATAACTAATTTAATAACTATCAACCATGAGAAAATTATTGGCAACCCTCGTCATCCTGGTAGCATTGCCGAGCATAGGCTTTGCACAGGAATTGTTCTCCACGCCTAAGTTCAGTGGCTATTTTATTGGCAACTACACCGCCAACTTCCAGAAAGACAACGAAAGCAATGCCTTCAACATCCGCATCCTGCGATTGATAGTGAAGGGCAGGATACTGGGCGATTTCGAATATACCATCCAGGGACAAGCCAACGGCAACACACAGAATCTGGGAAGCAGTCCGCGTATCGTCGATCTCAATGTAGAATGGCAGAAATATCCGTTCTTCAAGGTGAAAGCGGGTCAGTTCAAAAGACCTTTCACTTTCGAAAACCCCATGAATCCCATTGACATAGGATTTATGGCCCTCGCACAGAACATTACGGCTCTCTCGGGATTTTCAGACCGCTCGGGCGAACATGCCAGCAACGGCCGCGATATAGGTTTGCAGGTCCAGGGCGATTTCCTGAAGGATCAATCCGGGCGTTATCTCTTCCACTACCAAGTGGGCGTCTTCAACGGACAGGGTATCAATGTAGGCGATGTCGACCAGAAAAAGGATATCATCGGGGGCATCACTTATTCGCCCGTCAAGGGAGTTCGCATCGGTCTCTTCGGATGGGAGGGCTCACATGCCAGGAAAGGACAATGGACCGACCAAGAGGGCAAAACCCATGAAGGGGTGAACAGCCTGAAGCAGCATCGCTATGCCATTTCCGCTGAATATATGAAAGACGATTGGCAGATACGTTCAGAATATATTCACAGTACGGGATATGGATTCAAGAATAGGTTCCAAAAACAGGAAAACAATTCCGACCCGACTGTCAATTGGGATCAGGGCGACAAGGCCGACGGTGTGTATGCCGTGGTCATCGCTCCCATCATCAAGAATAAACTCAGGGCGAAGGCCAGGTACGACCTTTACCGTCCATCGGGATGTTGGTCCAATGCCAAGACGCAATACGATGTGGGACTCAACTATTTGTTCCACCGTAATCTGGAAATACAGACGCAATACACCCTTGTCAACGATAGGTCGCTGGCCGAGGGTAAACATAATTACAGCATTCTCAACGCTCAGCTTTGCGTGAGGTTCTGATGCTTCACCATTAATCAATTCGTCAATTATGAAAGTTTCTTTTTTCCAACCTTTGGCCATTTATCATCAGGGCAAAAGGTCCATGCAGGAAGACTCCATTTTCCCTGCCATGGGACAAGCTTCGGAGATGGACAACCTCTTCATCGTCTGCGATGGAATGGGTGGACATGAACAGGGTGAGGTGGCCAGCGCCACCGTTACCGAGGCTGTCTCGGAATATTTTTTCCAGAACACGTCGCCAGAGGAACAGCTCGACGACCAAATCATACAGGAGGCTCTGGATTATGCCTATGCCAAACTGGTGGAAAAGGTGGACCCGCAGTTGGAGAAAAAGCCGGGCACCACGCTCTGTCTGCTCTATTTCCACCGGGGTGGCTGCACGGCTGCACATATTGGCGACAGCAGGATATATCACATACGTCCGGACCAGAGGAAAATCCTCTATAAGAGCAAGGACCATTCCGTGGTCTACGAGTTGTATGTCTTAGGAGAGATTACCGAAGAAGAGATGCTCTCGCACCCGAAGAAAAACATCATTACAAAGGTGATCATGCCGGGCGTACCTGAGCTGAAGGCGGGCATAGCCCATATCGCCGACATACAATCGGGCGACTACTTCTATGTGTGCTCGGATGGCATGTTGGAGAATATGGTCGACAAGGATGTGCTCGCGGTCTTCTCAAATGCCAACCTCACCAATGAACAGAAACGCGACCTCCTCTTGGAAAAGTCCAAAGACAATGCCGACAACCATTCGGCTTACATCATCCAGATTGATGGGGTGATGCATGAACAACGTGACAAGGGGATAATGGATGATGAAGCCCAGATGTTGGCCAAGGCGATGCCTTCCACTTTTACTCCTGTCTGCGAGACTGTTGTTGAAGAAACCACACGACAGGCTCAACCTTCGGCGGTTCAACAGCCCAATCCATCAGCGGCTCAACAGCCCAGGCCAATTGGCAATACCGAACAGCATACCCCCTCAGGCTATAACCAGCATGCTGCACCTACTGAAAAGAAACGTTCGTTGCTCATACCCATCCTTACCACCTTGGTACTGCTGGGTGCCTTGGCTTTCGTCTTGTTCAAGTGCAGCGGCGACAAGAAGACAATAGAGGATAACCCGCAGGTGGTTGGCGATACGGTGAAACAGAAGAAACCTGAGCGCGACACCTTCAACATCATGAGTGGAGCTGAAGCCAAACGCACCACCGACATGCCGCAACCTTCAGGTGAAAAGAAGGCTGAAGAGCAAAAGCCTGCGGAAAAGAAAGAGGAACCTAAGGCCGACCAGCAAAAGAAGGAGGGTGACGATGCCGAACGTCCGAGTGAAAGCACTGCTCCTTCGCAAACTACAGGTACAACATCTTCCACACCGCCGACAACTACTATGCCGCCGGCACCAACGACTCCTACTGCCAGCCCGACGCAGACCACAACACCCACTCCTACACCGGCGACAACAACACAACCTGCCACAACTCCGACACCGCCGGCAGGTCCCAAACCGGTGATTCCCGAAGGTGAATAGTCATAAAAAGCCACTCATACGAGTGGCTTTTTCTTGTCCTTTTTTATAAGCGGTTCTCGTTTCCCCCTTCTTTATAGGGTTTTCCTCCCCCTCTTTTAGGGTTTACTCCTTTTCCCATCACAAAATCCATCGTATCTTTGCATCAGAGAAAAGGAAATGAACTCCTTCCTCGAAAAGCAAATAATCAAAAGTATAACTAAAAAAATAGACGACTATGAAACGATTCATGTTAACTCTCGCCACAGTGATGATACTCGCTCTTACTGTCAGCGCCAGCACATCCATGGGCCCGCGCCATCCGCGCGCTCCGCGTCATAACCATTCCCTGCGCTATCATCGCCCGCACCTGCGCACTTGCCCTGCCTGCCGCTTCTACGCTCGGCACCACGTAGCACCAAGAAGGGTAGTCGTGGCTCCTCCACCTCCTCGTCATCGTGTAGCCCCCATGCCGAAGCATCACCGTCACCCACGTGCCGTCAGGTCGGCGAGAAGGGCATACCACCGTCGTTGATAGCCATAAATCATAACAAAGTTCACAGATTTGATAGTGCTACTGAAACGATTATCCACCAGAAAACTAAAGTAAAGCGGAGCCGGTCTTGCCGGCTCCGCTTCTTTATTCATTAGGATAAGTGATTGGTCACGAATCATATTCCTGCCAACTCTTCACCTTGATGTCGTTCTCACCCATGCTGCAGAAGGCCTCGATGAAGGCTTTAGCCAAACGTGTGTTGGTCAACAAGGGGATATTGTGGTCGATGGCGCCACGACGGATGCGGTAACCATTGGTCAACTCGCGCTTTGTCTGGTTCTTAGGCACATTGATAATCAGGTCGAAGCAGTGCTCGCTGATCATGTCCAACACATTGTTTGTGCCATCCTCGTCAGGCCAGCCTACAGCCTGGGCCTTGACTCCGTTCTCATTGAGGAATTTGGCGGTACCTCCGGTGGCGAACAACTCATAACCGCGCTTGACAAGCAGACGACAGGGCTCCAGCAGGTCAACCTTACCTTTCACACCGCCCGAAGAGATAAGCACGCTGTGCTTGGGGATGCGATAGCCGGTGGCGATGAGCGCATTCAGAAGGGCCTCGTGAAGGTCGTCACCCAGACAACCCACCTCGCCGGTCGACGACATGTCAACACCCAGCACGGGGTCGGCATTCTGCAAACGGGCGAAGGAGAACTGCGAGGCTTTCACACCGATACGGTCGATATCGAACTCGCTGCGGTCGGCACGGGTATAGGGGGCGTCGAGCATGATCTTGGTGGCGGTCTCAATGAAATTGCGCTTCAGTATCTTGCTCACGAAGGGGAAGGAGCGCGATGCTCGCAGGTTACACTCTATCACCTTCACCTGACGGTCCTTGGCCAGGAACTGGATGTTGAACGGTCCGCTGATATTCAACTCATGGGCTATCTTGCGGGCTATCTTCTTGATTTGGCGGATGGTGGAGAAATAGATGTGCTGGGCGGGGAATACCATGGTGGCGTCGCCGGAGTGAACGCCGGCGTATTCGATATGCTCGCTCACTGCATATTCCACCACTTCGCCCTTGTCGGCCACGGCATCAAACTCTATCTCCTTGGTCTCCTGCATGAACTGGGAAACTACCACGGGATATTCCTTGCTCACCTCGGTGGCCATCTTCAGGAATCGCTCCAGTTCCTCATCGCTGTAGCATACGTTCATGGCGGCACCGGAGAGAACGTACGAAGGACGTACCAATACGGGATAGCCTACCTCGCCGATGAACTCCTTGATGTCGTCCAACGAGGTGAGGGCACGCCATGCGGGTTGGTCGATACCTAATTTGTCAAGCATGGCACTGAACTTGTCGCGGTTCTCGGCACGGTCGATATCTATCGGCGAGGTACCTAAAATGGGCACTCCCTGACGGTGCAACTTCATGGCCAGGTTGTTGGGTATCTGTCCGCCCACGCTCACGATCACGCCACGAGGCGCTTCCAGATCAATCACATCGAGCACACGCTCCAATGACAACTCATCGAAATAAAGGCGGTCGCACATGTCGTAGTCGGTGGACACCGTCTCGGGGTTGTAGTTGATCATGATTGACTTGTAACCCAACTTGCGGGCAGTCTGGATGGCGTTCACCGAGCACCAGTCAAACTCTACCGACGAACCGATGCGGTAGGCTCCGCTTCCCAGCACCACCACACTCTTCTCGTTCTTGTAATAATCAATGTCGTGGTTCTTGGCTGCATAGGTGAAATAGAGGTAGTTGGTCAGTTCGGGATGTTCGCTGGCCACGGTGTTGATACGTTTCACCGTAGGCAGGATGCCGTGCTGCTTACGATGGCGACGCACGGCTAGGTTCTCTTTCTCCATGTTGCCGCTCTTGGGTTTCAATACGAATCGGGCGATCTGGAAATCGCTGAAACCGGCGGCCTTCACCTCGCACAGGAATTCATCGCTGATGTCTTCCAGACGGTCGAACGTCTGCAATTTACGCTTTAGGTCGACAATACGTTTCAAACGGCTGATGAACCATTTGTCGATCTTCGTCAACTCCTCGATGCGCTCAATGGTGTAATCTTCTTCCAAAGCCTGGGCAATGGCGAAAATACGAAGGTCGGTGGGGTTCTGCAACTCCTCGTCGAGGTTCTCAAAGCGTGTGTGGTCGTTGCCTACGAATCCGTGCATGCCTTGGCCTATCATACGCAGACCCTTTTGTATCATCTCCTCGAAAGAACGACCGATTGACATGATTTCGCCCACGCTCTTCATCGACGAACCAATCTGTCGGCTGACACCGGCAAACTTGGTGAGGTCCCAACGGGGTATCTTGCAAATCATGTAATCCAACTGTGGTGCCACATAGGCTGAATTGGGCGTGCCCATCTCGCCTATCTGGTCGAGGGTGTAGCCCAAGGCTATCTTGGCAGCCACAAATGCCAGGGGATAACCCGTGGCCTTCGATGCCAAGGCACTGCTTCGACTCAAGCGGGCGTTCACCTCGATGATGCGGTAGTCGTTGGTCTCCGCATTGAAGGCGAACTGTATATTGCACTCGCCGACGATGTTCAAATGGCGTACGCAGCGAATGGACAATTCCTGGAGCATCTTCACTTGCTCGTCGGTAAGTGAGCAGGTGGGGGCGACAACGATCGATTCGCCGGTGTGTATGCCTAACGGGTCGAAATTCTCCATCGAGGCGACAGTGAAGCAATGGTCGTTGGCATCGCGTATCACCTCGAACTCAATCTCTTTCCAACCCTTCAGCGACTCTTCCACCAAGATCTGGGGGGCGAAGGTAAAGGCACTCTCGGCCAACTCAACAAATGTGCTCTCGTCGGGACAAATACCACTGCCCAGACCGCCCAAGGCATAGGCGGAACGGATCATGATGGGGAAACCGATGCGACGGGCAGCCGACAATGCTGCGTCCATATCTTCAACGGCTTCGCTGACAGGGGTCTTCAGCGAGGCGGAGTCCAACTTCTTGACGAACAGGTCGCGGTCTTCGGTATCCATGATGGCTTCCACACTCGTGCCCAACACTTCTACTCCATATTCCTTCAACGTGCCGTTGCGGTAGAGTTCCGTGCCGCAGTTCAAGGCGGTTTGGCCTCCGAAGGCCAACAAAATACCGTCAGGACGCTCTTTCTTGATGATTTCGGTGACGAAATGCGTGTTCACAGGTTGGAAATACACCTTGTCGGCTATGCCCTCCGAGGTTTGGATAGTGGCGATATTGGGATTCACCAAGACAGAGGAGATGCCTTCTTCGCGAAGGGCTTTCAATGCTTGTGAACCACTGTAGTCAAACTCGCCGGCTTGCCCAATCTTCAAGGCTCCCGAACCTAATACCAATACTTTCTTGAGTTTCTTTTCCATTTGTTGTTGGATTGTTATGTTGACGATATCTGTAATTTTCCTTCTTTTTCCAAGCTGCAAAAGTACGAATTTTATATGAAATTCATTCTTTTTTTTGATAACATTTACCAAACTTTTTTATCCTTACATAATTCGCACATAAATATACCATCAATAGGGGCGATGAAATAGCCCCATCTTCAAAATCTTCACTACAATTTGTGTATGAACGAATAATGTCTTATATTTGCATGGAAAAAAGGAGAAAAGTACCTTTTACTGACTATGAACAGCAATCCTACCATCGAACTGCACCAACTGGCCATAGGCTATAAATCGCGCCACCGCAATATCATCGTGGCGCAAGATATCAACGCTCAACTCTATGCGGGATGCATGACTTGTCTCATCGGTCCCAATGGGGTGGGGAAGTCTACGCTCATGCGTACGCTGGCTGCTTTTCAGAAACCTATGGCGGGTGGCATCTTGCTGCAAGGAAAACCGTTGGAGGATTACTCCGACAACATGTTGGCGAAGACCTTGAGCGTGGTGCTCACTGAAAAGTTGGATGTCATCAATATGACCGTTCGTGAACTGGTCGGAATGGGCCGCTTGCCTTATTCCGGATTTTGGGGTACGTTGAACAAGGAAGACGGCGAAGTTGTCGACCATGCGATGGAGAGGGTGGGGATTATGGACTTGGCAGGCAGGAGGGTTCTGACGCTCTCCGATGGCGAACGCCAAAAGGTGATGATAGCCAAGGCATTGGCCCAGCAGACTCCTCTCATCTTGTTGGATGAACCGACGGCGTTTCTTGATTATCCTTCTAAAGTAGAGATTCTTCAACTCATGCATCGTCTTTGTAAAGAAGAGGACAAGACTGTAATGCTCTCCACTCACGACCTGGAGCTGGCATTGCAGATAGCCGACAACTTATGGCTCTTGCTCGACGATGGGTCGTTGAATATTGGCTCTCCCCGTGAATTGGCCGACAGTGGGGTCCTCACGCATTTCATAGAAAGGGAAGGTATCACCTTCGACAGACAGCAATTGGCGGTGGTGGTCAACAACAAGGGCGCGGAATTGTAATCCGCGCCCTTGTTGTAAATAAGGTTATCGAGATATTACCTGCTCTGTTCCACCTGTTGGATGACTCGCACGTTCTGTTGTTCGATAGCCGTGAGGTTTACTTTCCTGGAAACAGGACGATACCATCCCTGACGCTCAAAGTAATTCTTCATGTCCTGAGTGTCGAAGATATAGCCATGACGGGCGTAAATCTCGTTCCTCATGATCTTCAGCTGCCATGTGGTGTATCCTTGCAGGTCACCCGGGTTAATGCGGTCAGTGGATGCCCATGGGAACATGCCTTGGCCGCGGGCATAGAATGTGGATGCCTTTTCCTGTTGCTGTTGCTGCTGTTGGGCTTGTTGTGCCTGCTTGGCTATTTCTGCCTGTTGCTGTTGTTGCTGCTGTATGCGCTGCTGCTCCAATTGTTTGGCTTTTTCCTGCTCTGCAAGGGCTTTGGCTTGGGTATCGTCTACCTTGGGAGCGACCTCGGGCGAGGTAGTTGATGCAAGGTCGGTATTCTCAGGATTGCCTTCAACTGTAGTCGTACTGTCGGTTGTGGCTACACCGATGATTTTGTCGTCACCTTCGTTTCCTTCAGTTGGGTTGCTGGTTGTTGTGGTCGTCGAAGGTTTGTCGCTGTCTTTATTTGACAGGTAGTCGTAGAGGAAATAACCTCCCACGCCCAATCCGGCAGCCAAGAGTAAACCGAGGACTACCCAAAGCCATGCCTTGCTCTTCTTGGGCTCATCAGAATTGGTTCCACCAACTCCCGTCGGAGGGGTATAACCGCCCTTGGGCTGTTGGCTGGCCGGCTGGCTGGGTTGTTGGTATCCTTGCTTTCCTGGTTGCTGGTAACCTGGCTGACGCGGAGGTTGATAGCCTTGGGCAACTTGGGTGGCCTGTGGTCCTTGAGGCTGTGCGGGTGTTGGTTGTTGGTAGGGCTGCTGGTAACCGGGCTGCTGGTAAGCGGGATTTTGTGTGTGGGTTCCAGCGGCATTGACGGCACCTGCTGCTCCTGCCACCACTGTCGCGGCTGCGGCTGCGGCAGCAGCTTTTCTTGCTGCTTCTTCCGCAGCTTGTCTCGCTGCTGCTTCCTCGGCGGCTTTCCTTGCGGCGGCTTCGGCGGCCTGTCTCGCTGCTGCTTCCTCAGCGGCTTTCCTTGCTGCTTCTTCCGCAGCACGCCTTGCTGCCTCTTCCTCGGCGGCTTTCCTTGCGGCTTCTTCCGCAGCACGCCTTGCTGCCTCTTCTTCAGCGGCTTTCCTTGATGCTTCTTCCGCAGCACGCCTTGCTGCCTCTTCCTCAGCGGCTTTCCTTGCTGCTTCTTCCGCAGCACGCCTTGCTGCCTCTTCCTCTGCGGCTTTCCTTGCTGCTTCTTCCGCAGCACGCCTTGCTGCCTCTTCCTCAGCGGCTTTCCTTGCTGCTTCTTCCGCAGCACGCCTTGCTGCCTCTTCCTCAGCGGCTTTCCTTGCTGCTTCTTCCGCTGCTTGTCTGGCTGCTGCTTCCTCTGCTGCTTTCCTTGCGGCTTCTTCCGCTGCTCGTCTTGCTGCCTCTTCCTCGGCGGCTTTCCTTGCAGCTTCTTCCGCTGCCTGTCTGGCTGCTGCTTCCTCTGCAGCTTTACGTGCTGCTTCGGCGGCGGCAGCTTGTTGCTGGCTTCTTAAGGCGTCTTCTTGGGTGAAGATGGGTACATTATTCGTGCCGTATTGCTGCGGCTGAACAGGTTGCTGGGGAATCTGTGTTTCATAAGATGGCTGCTGCTGCATGGGCTGCTGCATAGGCTGCTGTTGCATGGGCTGCTGGGGAATAGGCGGCTGCTGCATGGGCGGCTGGGGAATGGGCGGCTGGGGAATGGGCGGCTGCTGCATGGGTTGCTGGGGCTGTATGGGCGGCTGCTGCAAGGGCTGGGTTGCAGCCATTTGCGGATTATATCCCTGTTGACTGGGTTGCTGCACAGGGCCATTGTTGACTATGGCTTTTTGCTTTTTCCCACATGCCGGACAGTACTTGGCATTGTCTGCCAGCTGCATGTTGCAATATTGGCATCTTTTCATGATTTCGTTTTTTTATAGTTAATAATTATTTTCAGGTCAATCGGCTTAATAATTTCTTGATGCAAAGATATGAAAAAAATGCTTACATTACAAGAAAAAAGGTTTTTTATTTGCTGACATCTGAATTTATTTGTATTTTTGGCCCATGAATCAGGATGCACAGATAGCTAACGCCAACAATGTCGATGTTCAACAGTCCAGAAATCTGATTGATACAATCGACAAGGAGGCAAAAGATACCACACCATGGTTCGCCATCCGTTTGTTTGGTGGACGCTCTTCAGAAGTCGCCGACTTTTTCAAGGAAAAGGAGGTGGAATCCTTTATTCCTTTGCGTATGGTGGACTTCATGGATAAGAATGGGAAAATACGCCAAGCGCTGCGTCCTGTGGTCCGCAACCTGCTCTTTGTGAAGAAAACCATCACCGTGCGCCATCTCAATGAACTGATGATGGAAAGTGGTCGCCAGATGATGGTCATCCGCAAAACGAAAGGTTCTGCCGAATATTATGAGATACCAGCCAAGCAGATGCTCGATTTCAGGATGATGTGCAATCCTGAATATGCTCAAGCTCTTTTCTTAAGCGGCGAAGAGGCGCAAATAAAAATCGGCGACCCAGTGCTCGTATCGCATGGGCCGCTCAAAGGAATTACCGGGCGCTTGGTCAGGCAAAACAAGAAATATTACCTCCTAAAGGAAGTGCCGGGGCTCGGGGTGATGGTCAAGGTGTCGAGATGGTGTTGCAAACCTCTCAATACTCACTCGTGAAGTGGAACTTGATATGCTTGAAGTCTTCCTGGGCCATGGTTAACACATAGCCGGAATCAGCCAGGAACACATCACGTCCTTCGCGATCCTTGGCCATATATTGGTATTTGCGCTTTTTGAAATTGTCCAGTTCCTTCTCATCGTCACTCTCTATCCAACAAGCCTTATACAGGTGAACGGGCTCCCATCGGCATTTGGCACCGTATTCGTTTTCCAAACGGTACTGGATCACTTCAAATTGCAATTGTCCGACGGTTCCGATAATCTTCCTTCCATTGAACTGGTTGACAAACAGTTGGGCGACACCCTCGTCCATCAACTGCTCTATGCCCTTTGCCAACTGCTTCTGCTTCATAGGGTCGTCGTTCTCTATGTACTTGAACATCTCTGGCGAGAAAGAGGGGAGACCACGGAAATGGATTTGCTCGCCTTCTGTCAAGGTGTCGCCAATCTTGAAAATGCCATTGTCGGGCAATCCCACGATGTCGCCCGGATAGGCTTCGTCGATGGTCTCCTTGCGTTGGGCCATAAACTGTGTGGGTGAGGAGAAACGCAGGGTCTTGCCTTGGCGAACATGAAGGTATGGCTGGTTGCGGACAAATCGGCCACTGCATACCTTGCAGAAAGCGATGCAGCTGCGATGGTTGGGGTCGATGTTGGCGGTGATTTTGAAAATGAAACCGCTGAATTTGGGCTCTTCGGGGTCAACCATACGCTCCTCGGCTTGGGTGGGTTTGGGCGACGGGGCTATCTTGACGAAACAATTCAGCAACTCCTGCACTCCGAAATTGTTCAGGGCGCTTCCGAAAAAAACGGGAGCCACCTCGGCACTGCGATAGGTGTCTACATCGAAGGGGGGATATACCCCGTCTACCAGTTCCAAATCGTCCCTGAGTTGTTGTGCATCCTGCTCACCGACGCGGTCGTCCAATTCCGATGAATGTATGTCCACTTCCACCTTCTCCGTCACACGTTGCTTGTCGGGCGTAAACAGGTCCAACTTGTCTTCGTAAATATTGTATACTCCCTTGAAACGGGCTCCTTGGTTGATGGGCCATGACAAGGGACGAACCTTGATTTGAAGCTCACTTTCCAACTCGTCCAACAAGTCGAAGGGATCGCGACCTTCACGGTCCATTTTGTTGATGAATATGATGACAGGGGTGTTGCGCATCCTACACACGTTCATCAGCTTACGGGTCTGAGTTTCCACGCCCTTGGCTCCGTCAACCACGATGATGGCGCTGTCGACGGCGGTCAGCGTGCGATAGGTGTCTTCGGCAAAATCCTGGTGGCCCGGGGTGTCGAGGATATTAACTTTATACCCTTCATAGTCGAACTCCATCACCGAGGTACTCACCGAAATACCGCGCTGCTTCTCTATGTCCATCCAGTCGCTGGTGGCTGTCTTGCGTATCTTGTTGCTCTTCACGGCACCAGCTACTTGTATCTGACCGCCAAACAAGAGGAATTTCTCGGTCAGCGTGGTCTTACCGGCATCAGGGTGCGATATGATGGCGAATGTTCTCCTTCTTTCTATTTCAGCATTCATTATTTTATAATATAATGTATTCCTTGATTCCTTTCATTCTTTATTATTCCTGATCCTCTCAATACAATCGTTTAGGGATGTTTCCCAGTATGGTATTTCGATGGAGTAGGTCTTCTTGATCTTGCTCTTGTCCAACACGCTGAAGGGAGGGCGACGGGCCGGGGTGGGGTAGTCGGTGGTGTGGATGGGACTGACCTTGCAACTCTCGATGCCGGCTATGCGATGGATGGCTTTCGTGAAATCATACCAACTGATCACACCCTCATTGGAATAGTGGTACACACCGGGGCGAACGCCCTCCTCGATAATGTGCAGAATGGTCTTGGCCAAGTCGAAAGCATAGGTGGGACTGCCTATTTGGTCGAACACCACACCCAACTCTTTTCGCTCCTTGCCCAAACGCATCATCGTCTTTACGAAATTATTGCCGAAAGGACTGTACAGCCAGGCGGTGCGGATAATCAATGAGCGGGGACAAAATTTCGTGACAGCCAACTCTCCTGCCAATTTGGTACTTCCGTATACGCTGTCGGGACTGGGCGTGGCGTCTTCCTGGTAGGGTAGATGTGCGGTGCCGTCAAACACGTAGTCGGTGGAAATGTGTATCATCCAACCACCTCGACGTGCTATGGCTGAGGCAAGGTAGGCGGGGGCTACAGTGTTCAATGCCGTACACAATTCCTTCGACGATTCCGCTTTGTCCACGGCAGTGAAGGCGGCACAATTCACGATGCCGTCTATCTCGTTCTTGGCCACAAAGGCATCTACGGCCATCTGGTCGGTGATGTCCAACTCTTCGATGTCTGTATTGTAAAAACGATGCGAGGCGTGGTTGTCTTCCTGCAAGCGAAGTTCTGTTCCCAGTTGGCCGTTGCAGCCTGTAACTAATATGTTCATAATGTTAAGTATATATCACTAATTCATTCCTCGAAATCCAAACCTTCAGTCTTGTCCTTCAGGTAATAATCCGAAAGCATACCCAAAAGGGTGGTTATCTCTTCTATGGCATGGCTGGTGTCGGGACTGACGGTTTTTTGCTGCAAACGCAACAGCATCACGCCATAGAGGGCATTGAAACAGGTCTCTATCTCATGCTCGTCCTGGTTGCTCCCTTTCCTGCGCAGTTCAACGATGAATGGCAGTACTTTATAATAGGCGGAACTGTAGAATGGGAATTTGGGACTGGCCAACAACTGTTCGTGTAACTCGCACAACTGTTGCATCACCAGTTTGTTGATCTGCAAATGTCCTTTTTCACGGCAACCCTCTTGGTTGAGCATGCGGATCAGGTCACCATACCAATCAGACAATTCCTCACGCTGCTCCTCGTCGATGTCAAACCGGCTGATGTATTCTTTCTGTATGCGCTGAAGATTGCAGCCGTAGGCGCGTATCAGGTCTTCCACCTGCCACATGTATAATAAATATTCGGCGATGTTTTTCTTGCGTAAATCTTGCGATATAAACATAAGGAATCAATAATCAAAAGTGAAGAGGTTGAATACGGTACCTAAAAGAATAATCACAGAGATGATAATCACCACACTGCCTATCACCTTGTTGATGATGATAATGCCGTAGTCCTCAAACTTGTTGCGTATCTTGTCCACTAACCATGTAAGGCCGAACCACCATAATAATGCTCCGCCAATCAAGCTCAAATAACCCACCATCATGGGCAAGGGACGATTGGGCATGATGAACGAGAACTGGGCGAAAAGAGCCATGAACAAGATGATGATCAGGGGGTTGCTCAGTGTGACCAGAAAAGCGGTGAACCCGTTATGGGCCAATGTTCCCTTCTGGTGGCCGCTGCGGTGCATGTTCTTCGTAGGGTTGCTCCTGAAGGAGAAAAGACCGAAAGCCAATAACATGATACTACCCGTAATCTGTAGTATGAATCGATTCTGGGAGTTGTTCACCAAATCCATGACGAAACTCATGCCCAGACCTGTTATCAGGGCGTAAATCAAGTCGCTGGCTGTGGCACCCACACCTGTCACAAAACCATACCATCGGCCTTTGTTCAGGGTCCGCTGGACGCACAAAATCCCTACCGGTCCCATTGGTGCTGAACATAAAACGCCGATAATGAGACCCTTGAAGATGATATCTAATATGTCGATATGGAATTCAAAAGGCATAACGCTTGCAAAATTGCTAAAAAAATGTGAATGCAGCAAATTTTAAGCGTAAAACTTTGTCACTTCCGGCTTTTTTCATAACTTTGCGGTAGATATTACTAACATAAATAATTTTTGATTTCATTATGAATGCACAACCAACAGTGAAGCCCTACGTCATAGGATTGGACCTGGGCGGTACAAATTCTGTCTTCGGCATCGTTGACAGCAGAGGAGAGATCAAGGCCACTACAGCCATCAAGACCCAAGGATTCGACAAAGTGGAGGACTATGTCGATGCCGCCGTCACGGCATTATCGCCTATTATTGAAGAGGTGGGGGGTATCGACAATATCAAGGCTATGGGCATCGGTGCGCCTAACGGCAATTATTATAAAGGAACGATAGAGTTCGCTCCCAACTTGTCGTGGGGACATGATGGTATCGTTCCCCTTGCCGATATGTTCAGCGAGAGGTTGGGCATTCCTGTGGCACTGACCAACGACGCCAATGCAGCGGCTATCGGCGAGATGGCTTATGGCGTGGCGCGTGGAATGAAGAACTTCATCGTTCTCACTCTTGGAACAGGTGTAGGGTCGGGTATCGTCATCAACGGACAGCTGGTGTATGGTCACGACGGCTTCGCTGGCGAATTGGGCCATGTCATCATGCGACGCGAAGGTGGCCGCTCTTGTGGATGCGGACGCAAGGGATGTCTTGAGGCGTACTGTTCGGCAACGGGTGTGGCTCGTTCGGCACGTGAGTTCCTGGAGACCTCCGACGAACCGTCTCTCCTGCGCGAGATGAATGCCGACGACATCACATCGCTCGATGTCTCCATCGCCGCCAGCAAGGGCGACAAACTGGCACTTCGCGTCTATGAATTCACAGGTAAGATGCTGGGTGAGGCTTGTGCTGATTTCGCAGCCTTCTCGTCACCCGAAGCGTTCATCTTCTTCGGTGGCCTGACCAAGGCGGGCGACCTCATCATGGATCCCATCAAGAAGAGCTACGACGAATGCGTTCTGCCCATCTTCCGCAACAAGGCGAAATTCCTCATCTCCGGTCTCGACGGCTCTTCCGCTGCCGTGCTCGGTGCCTCCGCCATCGGATGGGAAATATGAAAAATAGACCCATATCAGTTGAGAATACTAAATCAAAGTGGACGGATAACTCCGTCCACTTTGATTTAGTATTCTCGCTTTCGTTTATTTCACCAGCACTTTCCTACCGTTTATGATTCGGATGCCCTTGGTGGCTTCCTGTAATCTTTGTCCGCTGATGTTATAAATGTACTCATCAGTGTTGGGTTGCAACTCCATATCATCTATTCCCGTGGTACCTTCCTCCATTTCGACTATATGATGGAAAGCGTTCCATCCAGAAGCATTTAGGTATAATTGTTTTGTGTTTTTCGGCACATAAAGAACTGCGTCTTCCCAATGAGGATTTGGATCTATGGTACTATTCCAGAAGTCATCTTGAAGGTCGAAAGGATCAGCAATGAATGAATAAACCGTGGAAATGCAAGGGCATAATCCAAATGCATCCTCTCCGATGTTTTTTACCGACTGGGGAATGGTGATGGTTGTGAGATTGATGCAACCAAAGAAAGCCTCATCTCCAATCGTTTCCAGCATATCGGGCAGGACTACAGACTGAAGGCTCACGCAACTGCTGAAAGCCCCGTAGCCGATAGCCTTCACCGAGTTGGGTATCTCGATGGAAGTCATTTTCGACATATAGAGAAATGCATTCCTCCCTATTTCCGTTACAGTACTTGGAATAGAGGAGCAATTGAAACCGTAGACCAAGGTGTTGGTGGCTGTTTCTATTATGGCATTGCAGTCATCGCGGGAATCGAATACGGGGTTGTTTTCGTCGACTTTCACTGATACCAATTCCTGGCATTCCAACAGTCCTTCTTCTCCGATTGACCTGAGGGTGTGGGGTATGAATAATGATGTAATAGGGCAACCGTGGAAAGCCTGATCCCCGATTGCCACAACGGCATATTTATATCCTCCTTCGTCCACCACGTAATCGGGAATCACGATGTCGCCTTCATAAAACCAATCTCTCCAGTATGGGTCTGTATCTCCGTTGAAGGAAACTTCCACCTCTCCTATGGAACCTTCAACATTCCATTTGCAAGGCTTGATGATATTGTAACAGATCCCATCCACCTCAAAAGCCCAAAGAGGATAAGGGCTGAATACAATCAATAATGCTATTAAGAAGCATTTCTGTAAATCTTTCATAACGGTAAAATATTATAAGTTGATGTTTTTAGTTATTTCTCCTTCTACCGCCTGATATAATTCTGTGTAATTGCCAAAAGATAATTCCCAATCACATTCGGGGCATAGATAGGGAAAGTTGTAATGGCCATTTCCGTCAAGTTCAGAACTATATATTGTGTTATGGTGTTTTGCGGTTATACTACCAGTTGCCACTTCGCCATCAATAGTTATTGTGCCAGATAAGTGACATAAAGCAATTCTGGGATTGTCTTCGTAATAAAAAAGCCTGTCCATTCCGAATCCATAACGATAAGCGTATATTTTCTTATCGGTTTTGTCAATCAGGAATACATCGAACGCTGTCTCTGTAGCAGAGCCTATGATTGGTGTGTATCTTATCCCATCAAAGCACGGGTAAGTCTGATTTGTACCAACATTACCTGCTTGTTGTGTCTGGATAAAAAGAACTCCATCCCTTTTGCTTTGTCTTGTAGTGTGTCCATGGCCATTGAAACAAGCGATTACTTTCATTCCTTGGTTAATTTTTTGCATCACAAGGTTCCAACAGTCACTTTTCAAAGGGTCGGAATTGTTCTTTTCGATATCGGAATCAAACTTGACAGTATTAGGAGCAAAAGTGCTATGGCTGAATATAATGACACTCCATCCTGAACCGTCTGTTAGTTTTGTGTCCTCCAATGCAGATTGGAGAATGGTCATTAGTGCAGTATACGTTTTATAATTATTAGGCTTTGGCCCATTTGCTCTTGCCCAGGCATCCATAAAGATGAAACGGATCTTTAATGCGTTGTCATCAAACCAACAGTTAGTAGACCTGTTGTTGAAGTCGTCAACTTCTCGACGAACAACATTTCTTTTTAATGCAGTGTTAAAAATGGAAAATCCATCTGTATCGCCGAAAGTAGAAGAATTAATGTTTTGACCTGCATCGTGGTTGCCTGTTATGTATATGACAGGACACTTGTCTGTGTCGACCGCATTTATGACCTCCAATACATCGGCATCTACTTTCTCTTGGGTGGTTTCTGAAGTATAGCCAGCCGCATCCCCTCCTAAACAAATGAGGTTGAAGGGAATTTCTTCGGCCATATCACGCAAAGCGCGGAGGCCTCGTATCACAGGGTCAGTATATGTCCCTTTGTATTTTTGCCGGATATGTTGGTCCGTATTAAAGCCAATAATGGCAATCTCATGATTTAGTTTTCTTTTCAGCAAATCGACAATTCTTTGTTTCTCTCTTGCAACCCATGGGTACAAAGGGTATTTTTCTATTTCTGCAATTCTTGTACCTAATCCTTTGGTTGAATATAATGGCAACTGTTCAAAGTTGTTGTGCAATGTTACAAGAGCATATACTTTGCCAATTGTTGCTTGTGAAACTATTTGTGCTTTTTTTAAATCTACTTCGACAGTATGGCAATTATTGTCATGACTACTTGGAGTACTGTGATTTTCACCAGATGCTAATAAAACAGATGAAATGTCTGTGCTGCTTGTGCCAATAATAGAATAGTCAGATACGATCTTATATTCAGTTAAATTGTTAAAATAACTATATCTGATAAAGAAAGAGCCTCCCACCAAATCCGTTACATCATAAATATATACAGTAAAGATAGAATTTGCCTTAAAATAGGCCTCTGTGGAATTCTTTAATCCACAAAGGTAATATCCTCTTCTCTTTTCTATGAGTGCAGGGACTCCTTCGATTTTGTTGTTTAATTCTTCTATAAGCAAACCGCTTGGTATAATATCTCTCTTTTCGTCTTCTGTTTTGTCTTCCAATTCAGAAAGAGAGTGAAATTTCTCCAAAGTTTCTTCATTTCTATGTATAACGGCCTGGCCAATTCTTTCTTTGGCACGATTGGGATAAAACACTTCTTTTGCCATGAGTTTGAGTATAAAAAGTTAAATAGTAATTAATATGAATAATTCATGATATAGTAGTAATCATTATTGTGCGTAATAATATAAAAATATATTATAATCTTTGCAAATATACTGATAAAAAATGAAATATCCATTATTTATCGACTCTTTTTTTGAATATCTGTTCTCGTACCTTTTCATATTTCGTTTGATTGTAATAAATTAAAAAAATCTTCATGTTTTGCTATCGTTGAAGGGTTAGTTATTGAGTCCCCTTTTTTTATCCTTTTTTTATTTAATAACTTATAAAAATAAGTGCTTTTCTTTTTGCTCTTCTCCCGATTTTTCGTAACTTTGCAAATTCATCGAAACCAAAAGCAATGGCACAGTACGACAAAGATATCAAGGAGGCAGTGAGAGTGATGAGAGAGGGTGGGGTGATACTCTATCCCACCGATACGGTATGGGGTATAGGGTGCGATGCCACCAATCCCGAAGCGGTCAGCAAGGTGTATGCTGTCAAGCAACGGATCGACTCGAAGGCGCTTATCTGCCTCGTCGACAGCGAGGCCCGACTGCAGCGTTATGTGCGAAACGTGCCCGAAGTGGCTTGGGACATCTTTGAACTGGCCACCAAGCCGACCACCATCGTCTTAGATGGAGCGGTCAACCTGGCGCCCAACCTTATCGCCGACGACGGTTCCATAGCCATGCGTATCACCTCCGAACCTTTTTCCAAGGAATTATGCTACCGCTTCCAGAAGGCCATCGTATCCACAAGTGCCAACATTAGTGGTATGCCTCCGGCCCAGAACTATTGCGACATCGACCCAGAGTTGCTCAAGGCGGTCGACTATGTATGCACATCCCGCCGACAGGAGAAGAAACCGCACACTCCTTCCTCAATCATTAAACTGACGATGGATGGCCAAGTAACCATCATCCGTAAATAGTCTTTTTCCACAGTTCTTCTCATCATGAACGAAACCGAGGCAAGTAACAAGACATCATGGCTGCAGCAACTGATACAGTGGCGGGAAAAACATCTCACCACCCGGCAGTTCATGGTCATCCTGAGCTTCATGGTGGGCATGTTCGCCGCTTTGGCCGCCTTGCTGCTGCATAGCCTCATCAGTTGGATAGAACAGATGCTTACCTCGGGGTTCAATTTCGAATCCTACAACTGGCTCTACCTCGTTTTTCCCATCGTAGGTGTCTACCTTACTTCGCTCTTTGTGAAATATGTGGTCAAGGATGATATCAGCCATGGTATCACGCGCATCCTCTACGCTATCAGCAGAAAGAAAAGCCGCATCAAGAAACACAACTGCTGGAGCTCTGTGTTCGCCTCAGCCCTGACCATCGGTTTCGGCGGATCGGTGGGTGCCGAGGCTCCCATCGTGTTGACGGGCTCGGCCATAGGCAGCAATCTCGGACAACTGTTCCGACTCGATGGCAAGATGCTCATGGTGCTCGTGGGGTGCGGGGCCTCTGCCGCCATCGCAGGTATATTCAAGGCACCGATAGCCGGACTGGTCTTCACCCTCGAGGTGCTCATGATCGACCTGACCATGGCATCTCTGCTGCCCATCCTCATCGCCAGCGTCACGGCTACGTGTTTCACCTATTTCTTTATCGGTGGAGATTCACTCTTCACTTATGTCCCCGATAGGGAATGGAACCTTGACGGTGTGCCAGCCATGATTCTGCTGGGGGTGGCCTGTGGCTTGGTGAGCCTCTATTTCATTCGCATGATGACGGCCTGCGAAGGGGTGTTCGCACGACTCAAGGACTATCGCTATGCGCGGCTGCTTCTGGGTGCCGCCATCCTGAGTACACTTATCTTCCTGTTCCCTTCCCTCTACGGTGAAGGGTATAGCAGTATTTCCGTCTTGATCAACGGGTCGAACGAGCAAGAGTGGAATGCCGTGATGGGCAACTCTCTCTTCTATGGTAGCGACAACTTGCTTATTCTCTATATCGCTTTGGTACTGCTCACAAAGGTGTTTGCCACCTCGGCCACCAATGGGGCGGGAGGTTGCGGTGGAACCTTTGCCCCTTCGCTCTTCATCGGTGCTTTCGGGGGCTTCCTCTTCTCCAGGCTGTGGAACATGTATGATATCGGTCCCGTAGTAGCCGAGAAGAATTTCACCTTATTAGGAATGGCGGGAGTCATGGCAGGTGTGATGCACGCACCGCTCACGGGTATCTTCCTCATCGCCGAGCTGACGGGTGGTTACAATCTGTTCATCCCTCTGATCATCGTGAGCATCTGTGCATATCTCACCATCATCATCTTCGAGCCACACAGCATCTACGGCATGCGTCTGGCTCGCGAGGGGAAACTCATCACCCATCATACCGACCACTCGGTGCTGACACTCATGAGACTCGAAAGCGTGGTCGATCGGCATTACGAGAGCGTCGACAGCGAGATGACGTTGGGCGATCTCGTCCATTCTTTCAGTAGGAGTAAGTCCGTCCTCTTGCCCGTGCTCGACAGCGATGGCCAACTGTTGGGCGAAATCGATTTCACCAAGATCCGCCATGTGGTGTTCCGCACAGAGTTGTACCATCATTTCAATGTGTCGCAACTCATGACCCAGCCACCTGCCGTGCTGGGCATCGACGATAATATGTTGGAGGTGATGAAAACTTTTGAACGCACCGAGGCGCAGCAGTTGCCGGTATGCGACATGGCGCACCATCTCGTAGGGTATGTCAATCGCGCTCGTATGTATGCCATGTATCGCAGGATGGTGGCTGACTTGTCTACGGAATAATGCCTTCTTCGTACATGCTTTAATCTAAAGGAATCAATGGAAATCAACAATTTGAAAATCGTTTTTATGGGCACACCGGAGTTCGCGGTGGAATCCCTGCGGATCTTGGTGGAAAACGGCTGTCAGGTGGTGGCGGTGGTCACCCAACCCGATAAACCGGTGGGGCGGCATGCCAGCACCCTTCACCAACCTCCCGTCAAACAATATGCCTTGCAACAGGGGCTACCGGTATTGCAGCCGGAAAAGATGCGCGACCCTGCATTCATCCAGGAACTTGAAGCTTACCATGCCGACCTATTCGTAGTGGTGGCTTTCCGCATGTTGCCCGAAGTGGTATGGAACATGCCGCGCTTCGGAACATTTAATGTGCATGCCGCGCTACTGCCTCAATACCGGGGGGCGGCACCCATCAATTGGGCTATCATCAACGGGGAAAAACAAACGGGTGTGACCACCTTCTTCCTCGACCACGACATTGACACGGGGCGCATCATCATGCAGAAGCCTTTCGATATCCCCGATGATGCCGATGTAGAATATGTCTACAACGGGTTGATGCAACTGGGCGCGGAAATATGTATGGAGACGGTCGAAGCGATAGCACAAGCCGATGGGCAACTGTCCACACATGACCAATCCCTCATGATACCCGAAGGCAACGAACTGCATGGGGCTCCGAAAATCTTCAAGGAGACGTGTCGCATCAATTGGAAACAGCCCATGGCGCGCATCCACAATTTCGTGCGTGGATTGTCTCCTATCCCTGGGGCATGGACCACGTTTACCCATGAGGGTGGTGTGCAGCAGACGATGAAGATCTATAAGACTTCGCTCTCTAGCCGTCGCTGGGCGGATGTTCCCGTGGGAGGAGTGATATGCGAAGGAAAACAGATGTTCGTGGCTGTGGAAGACGGCAGCGTGGTGGTCGAATCCATGCAACTGGCGGGAAAGAAACGAATGGATACCAAGGATTTCCTCAATGGTTTCCACGACGATGGTCAATGGATGATGGTATAAAAGCGTTTTCTTCGGGATAAAGTGCTTTTTTCCAATGTTTTTTAGTATTTTTGCACACGTTATTCATTACACATTCAGTTTATGGCGAACAACAACCAACATCTTGTCATCATGGCCGGCGGCATAGGTAGCCGCTTCTGGCCCATGAGCACCAAGGAGATGCCAAAGCAGTTTATCGATGTTCTCGGAGTGGGACGGTCACTTCTCCAACTGACCTTCGACCGTTTCAAGGGAATATGCCCACCGGAAAACGTGTGGATCGTCACCAACCAAGCCTATAAGGATATCTGCGCCACCCAGTTGCCGGAAATTCCGCAGGGTAATATTCTCTGCGAACCATGTCGGCGTAATACGGCTCCCTGTATAGCTTATGTCAGCTGGCGCATCAAGGTGCAAGACCCCAAGGCCAATGTCGTAGTGACACCCAGCGACCATATCGTAACCAATACCGAGGAATTTCGGAGGGTCATCAAGCAATGCCTAAAATTCACCGGCGAGACGGATGCCATCGTCACCCTCGGAATGAAACCCACACGGCCGGAAACAGGCTATGGATATATACAAGCCGACCTGACAGCCAGCTCTCCCCGCAACAAGGAGATTTTCCGTGTCGACAACTTCAGGGAGAAACCCGACCTGGAAACAGCACAGAAATACATCAAGCAAAAGAATTTCTTCTGGAACGCGGGCATCTTCATCTGGAGTGTCAGCACTATTGTCAACGCATTCCGGATTTACAAACCCGTCTTGAGCAAACAGTTCGAAAGCCTGGCTCACATCTATGGCACCCCTCAGGAACAGGATATCATCAACCAGCGCTATCCTGAATGTGAGAGTATATCCGTCGACTATGCCATCATGGAGAAAGCGGAGGAAATCTTCGTCTGTCCCGCCGACTTCGGATGGAGCGATTTGGGCACATGGGGCTCGTTGCTCGTAGAAACGCCCAAGGACATGTATGGAAACGGGAAAATCGGTCCCGACATATCGCTTTTCGATACCAACAACAGCATCATCCATACCACCGGCATGAAAAAGGTCGTTGTGCAAGGACTCGACGGTTATATCGTGGCTGAAAACAATGGCACTTTGCTCATCTGTAAGTTGGCCGACGAACAGCGCATCAAACAGTTCTCGGGAGAGTGAAACAACGCTCTTCCGCTTTTCTTTTCTCCCCATAAAAATAGAATCAACCATCATAGAAAATAACAATCATCGACAAATGAATAAAGTAGCGTTAATCACCGGCATCACAGGACAGGATGGTTCCTTCTTGGCCGAATTCCTGATTGAAAAAGGTTATGAAGTGCACGGATTGCTTCGCCGTTCTTCTTCGTTCAACACCGCCCGTATCGAGCACCTCTATCTTGATGAATGGGTGCGCGACATGAAACAGAAACGGTTGGTCAACCTTCATTGGGCGGACATGACCGACTCGTCGTCGCTCATCCGCATCATCCGCGAGACTCAACCCACCGAGATATACAACCTCGCGGCGCAAAGCCATGTCAAGGTGTCTTTCGACGTGCCGGAATATACCGCCGATACCGATGCCGTGGGCGTGCTACGCTTGCTGGAAGCCGTACGTATATGTGGACTGGAAAAGACATGCCGCATCTACCAAGCGTCAACCTCCGAACTCTTCGGCCTTGTCCAGGAGGTGCCTCAGAAAGAGACCACTCCCTTCTATCCCCGTTCACCCTATGGTGTGGCCAAACTCTATGGCTTCTGGATCATGAAGAATTACCGCGAGTCGTATGGCATGTATTGCTGCAATGGTATACTCTTCAACCATGAGAGTGAGCGTAGGGGTGAGACCTTCGTCACCAGGAAAATCACGTTGGCGGCGGCACGCATCGCACAGGGATTCCAGGATAAGCTCTATCTGGGCAATCTCAATTCCTTGCGCGACTGGGGCTATGCCCGCGATTATGTGGAGTGCATGTGGCTGATACTGCAACAGCCCGAACCCGAAGATTTCGTCATTGCCACGGGCGAGTACCATACCGTCAGGGAATTCGCCACCTTGGCTTTCCATGAGGTGGGTATCGAACTGGAATGGAAAGGAGAGGGCGTTGACGAGAAGGGCTACGACAAGGCGACAGGTAAGGCGTTGGTCGAGGTCGACCCCAAATATTTCCGTCCCGCAGAGGTCGATCAGCTCCTCGGCGATCCTTCGAAAGCCAAGAGCAAACTGGGATGGAACCCCACGAAAACCTCCTTCTCGGAGTTGGTGCGTATCATGGTGCAGCATGATATGAAGTTCGTACGCAAACTGCATCTGAAGGCTCAACTTGATAAAGAGGACTGATATGACGCTCGACAAAAACGCTAAGATTTACGTGGCGGGCCATCGTGGACTGGTGGGTTCCGCCATATGGAACAACTTGCTCCAACGGGGTTACACCAATCTCGTAGGACGTACGCATAGCGAGCTCGACCTTACCGACCAACAGGCTGTGAAACGTTTCTTCGACGAGGAACGCCCCGAGGCTGTTGTGCTGGCGGCAGCATTCGTTGGTGGTATCATGGCTAATTCTCTCTATCGAGCCGACTTCATCATGCAGAACATGCTCATGCAGTGCAATGTCATCGGCGAGTCGTACCGCCACGGGGTGAAGAAACTGCTGTTCTTGGGTTCCACCTGTATTTATCCCAAGAATGCACCGCAGCCCATGACCGAGGACCAATTGCTTACCTCACCCCTTGAATACTCTAATGAGGAATATGCCATAGCCAAGATAGCAGGACTGAAGATGTGTGAGAGTTACAACCTGCAATATGGTACCAACTATATAGCGGTCATGCCGACCAATCTCTATGGCCCGAACGATAATTTCCATCTTGAGAACAGCCATGTAATGCCGGCGATGATGCGTAAGGTCTATCTTGCCAAACTCATCAACGACGACAACTGGACAGCAATCAGGAAGGATATCGACGCTCGGCCCGTGGAGGGTATCGATGGGTCGGCTTCCCAGGAAAAGATTCTCGAGATCTTGGCCAAATATGGTATTTATAATAATAAGGTGGTGCTGTGGGGCACCGGCACGCCGCTTCGTGAATTCCTCTGGAGTGAGGATATGGCCGACGCCAGTGTCCATGTGCTGCTCAATGTCGATTTCTCCGATGTCATAGGCATCGAGAAATATTCGTCTGTCCACTATGGCGCTGAAGCCAATGGCGTGGTGGACCGCAATCATTCCCAGGGAAGGGGTGGTGCCATTCCATCGCTGGGTGAGATACGCAACTGCCACATCAACGTGGGGACGGGCAAGGAACTGACCATCCGCGAGTTGGCGCAGTTGGTTGTCGAAGTAGTAGGCTTCACTGGCAAGGTGGAATTCGATGTCACCAAGCCCGATGGCACACCCCGCAAACTTATTGACGTGTCAAAGCTTCACCGCCTGGGATGGACCCATAAAGTGGAAATCGAGGAGGGTGTCGCCCGGCTTTTCCAATGGTATCAATCCACTCTTGTATAATGAAATAACACCATGCAGATACAAAAAACAAATATCGAAGGACTCATCGTCATCCAACCCCGTATCTTTCTCGATGCCAGAGGCTATTTCTTCGAATCATACTCGAAAAAGGTCTTCGACGAGCAGGTGAGGACAGTCAATTTCGTGCAGGACAATGAAAGCAAATCGTCTTTCGGTGTGCTTCGCGGCTTGCATTTCCAAAAACCGCCTTATGCACAAAGCAAACTGGTGAGGGTGATTCACGGCAGGGTGCTCGATGTGGCGGTGGATATACGCAAGGGGTCGCCTACCTATGGGCAATGGATGGCCGTTGAACTTTCCGGCGAGAAGCAGAACCAACTTTTCATTCCGCGTGGCTTTGCTCATGGCTTCAGCGTGCTGAGCGATGAAGCGGTATTCCAATACAAATGCGACAATTTTTACCATCCGGAGAGCGAAGGAGCCATCGCCTGGGATGATCCACAGTTGAATATCGACTGGCAACTGCCTAAGGAGAGCATCATCCTCTCGCAAAAAGATACCCACCATCCTTTGCTCGCAGAGATAGAGAGTCCTTTCGATTATCGGGCCGACCTTTATCCCGACGTGAAATAGCTACTCTTTCCTATGAGCACATCAAGATGTCTGTTTGCCAGCATGCTCCTTGCGGGATGGGGGTTGATTCTGGGCTGTCAGGCTTCGTCTTCCAAAAGAGTCAAACCTGTGGAGATGGATGCTGTCGATTCGGCATTCGCCATGCTATCACAAGAAACGGTTTCCGAAACTGTCGATACCGTGGCTGCTGATGTGTCACCTGCCGAAGCATGGGTGGAAGTGGTCAATACCGATCAACTGATAATTTTCTATCCACGCTTTGCCACGATCGATCTGGTGTGCCAAACGATGCCCAATCCGGAGACTGACACTGACGTGCTATTCTGTTGCGAAGCGGCGTTCACGGGTGAGTTGAAACTCGATTTCAGTCATTCCAATATCGCCGATCCTCATGTATCCGGGGGCAAATGGTACAAGGGATATACCTGTAAGGCCAATACAGGGGCGTTCATGTGGTATGACGGCACATGGCGTTTCGCCAAGAAACCCGTCGACCTTCATCCCGTGGCGGAAAAGAAGGGGATGGCTTTCTGCCAGCGGTTGCTGATACTCGACGGCGAGACGCAGCCCATGTGGCAGCGGATGAGGAAGAACAAGACGCAGTATCGTGCCTTGTGCGAGGTTGACCATCGCCTGTGCATCATCGAAAGCAAGAATGTGATCACCTTCGAACGCTTCCTCTTGCTCTTGGAACAGCAGCGAGTGACTAATGCCATCTATTTGGACATGGGGCGTGGATGGAACTACGCATGGTTCCGTACCGACAGCACTCGGGTAGAGAAGTTGCATCCGCTCATACAGATTCCATTTACCACCAACTGGGTGGTTTTCAAACGATAATATTCGATAACAATCATAACACTATGTATTACATACAGAAACGAATGGAGATTGCTGGTTGCCACCAGCTGACATTGTCGTATGATAGCAAGTGCGAAAAACTCCATGGTCATAACTGGATCATCACCGTTCACTGTAAAGCCAAGGAACTGGACCAGAACGGGATGGTGGTCGATTTCAAGTTGATCAAGGACAGGATACATGGCTATCTCGACCACGGTATTCTCAACGAACTGATCCCCTACAACCCCACAGCGGAGAACATCGCACGGTGGGTGTGTGAACAGATTCCTCATTGCTGGAAGGTGGAGGTGCAGGAGAGTGAGAACAATGTGGCGGTATATGTGAAAGACGAAGAGGAATGAGGGTCAACGAAATCTTTTATTCCCTCCAGGGAGAAGGGTTCCATACGGGCACTCCTGCCATCTTCATCCGCCTTTCAGGCTGCAACCTCAGATGTGCGTTTTGTGATACCTTACATGAGCCGTTCGAGGAATTGTCGGAAGAGGAGATAATCGAGCGCATCGCCCCTTATCCTGCCTCTTTGGTGGTCGTTACGGGTGGTGAGCCAGCTCTACAGCTTACCGAAAGCTTGGTCGATTTACTCCATGTGCAGAATAAGTACGTGGCGGTGGAAACGAATGGCACACACCCACTGCCCGCCAATGTCGATTGGATAACGTTATCTCCCAAGCAGTCGTTTGTGGGAGATAAAGGAAAGGTGGTGCTCTCCTATGCCGACGAGGTGAAAGTTGTGTACGATGGTGTCCATCCCATCGAACAGATGGTTGAAGGCTTAGAATCCGACAACTGGTTCGTGCAGCCATGCGATATTGGTGATGAGCGTCGCAATGCGGAACTCACCGCCCAGTGTATCGACTTCGTGAAAGACCACCCATGGTGGCGTCTCTCCATTCAGACGCATAAAATACTGGGTATGCCATAAAAAATGTTGATTTTTTTGTACAAGTTTGCTCTATAAGAAAAAAACTTTGTAATTTTGCAGCCGTTTGAAAGAGTTCTGTGTGTATACATGGTTTTCTTGTCAATGAACAAATAATGATTAATCGTGACAATAAAGATGAAAAAGAACAATTATCAAAAGCCTATCGTCAAATCACTTAGAGGGGGCATTGTTAGTTGGAACCACTGAAAACGAAGTAATCAAAGTAGATGGAGACAGCGACATCAGTTATGGTGGCGGCGGCGATGGAAGCCCCGAACAGGGTGGACCGGCTCGCGGCAATGCCATCAGTGTCTGGGACGAAGAACTTTAATCGGTATACTCTATATAAAAAAGGATTTCCATGAATGTGGAAATCCTTTTTCTTTATTGTCAGTGGATGATTATTTCACCACCACTTTCTGTCCGTTCACCACATAGATGCCAGGTTGCAGGTTGCTCACCTGTGCCGCGCTGATGCCGGTGGCCACTCTCATGCCGGAGATGTTGTAAACGTCCACCTTGTCGGTGCCGTTGACGATGGCGCTGATGCTCGTCGTCTCGCCGGCAGCCAAATGATAAGTCGTAAGACTGGTGGCGTTGCCCGAGTCGAGTTTCACAAAACAACGGGTGGCATGGAACCCTCCCTTGGCCTCGTCCACTGCCACGAACTTGGCTTCGGAGTTGTCGACGGCGAGGATGCCATACAGTCCAGTGCCCTTGAGCGCTTTCTGTACACCTCCCATCTCCACATATTCGCTGCCTCCCTTCACACGGAAACCGATGGTGCTTTCACCTTGGGTGATGAGCGTCTCCTTGGAAATTTTCTTCGAACCGTTATTGCCGGTGTAATAGAGGATATAGGGTACGTTGGCTTCGATACCACCGGCCTTGCAGTCTTGGAAGTACAGGGAGACGACACCGCCGGACTCTTCGGCACCGATCAGACGCTCCAGCCTGCAATCATTGCCGAAGGTCTCATTCAATTCACTCTCGGTCAGGGTGAAAGGCAGGGAGATGGTGTTCCACCCTGTGAACATGTAGCGATTGACATTCACTTTGCAAACCTGACCATCATATCTGTCTAAGTTCGAACCATTGACAGTGCTCAGGGTAAAGGTTTGCTGTGCACTCAGCGTAAGCGCGGAAATGGCCATGGCCATGATGAGGTAGATTTTTTTCATGATCATATATTTTAGTTAAGATGTTCGATATGCAAAAATACGATTAATTTCCATACATGCCAAATTTTTCAACCTATTTCTTTCATCATCTCGGCATATACGGCATGGTTGCGGAGCAAAGGACCATTGCCCACCATCACCAGATGCTCGCGTGCCCGTGTCATGGCCACGTTCAACTTTCGGTCTATCACCTTGCCGTCTTCCATAAAGCAACTGTCGGTGAGAAACGACAACTGGTAATAGCGCTGAATAGTGAATCCGTAGATGATGAAGTCGCGTTGGCTTCCCTGGTAGCGTTCCACCGTGTCGATGGTGATGTCGTCTAAGTCGGCGATGCCATAGGAGGCGATGATGTTCCTGATGGCGGATATCTGGTTGCGGTAGGGCACAATCACACCGATGCTGTCGGAGGATGTGAAGGTGTCGCCGAGGTGATGGTATACCTTGACCACCATGGTGGCTATCAGCTGTGCCTCATTTAGGTTCACCTTGTCGGATGGACTGTTTTCTGGGGCATCAACATGGATGAATGCTACGCGCCTGCCGAAGAGGGCGTTGTCCAAGGGGTCGGAGTAGGCTGCCGGACCGGTCAACTCGCGTTGCTGGTGTGGCAGGGGTACCACCTGAAGATGCCCACCGTAGAAAGCCCGGTTGGGGAAGCGGGCTATATCCTGGTGCATACGTCCCTGTCGGGTGAGCATGTAGACCACCTGCGGGTTGAGGCGGTAACGTTCCAATAAGCGCTCGAAGAGTGAACGTCGGCAGTCGGTCAGTCCGATGGCTCGTAGCCGAGGGACACTCACTTCCGATTCCGTCTGTGTCTGTTGCACCACGGCGGGCAACTGCTTATGGTCGCCGATCATCACAATCTTGGCTATGGAGGGCACACCGTTCTTCTGTGCGCTGAGCAAACCCAGCAGGTGGGGCTCGAGCAATTGCGACGCCTCGTCGATAATGGCCAGCGAGAAGGTCTTCACCTGCAATAGGTTGCTGTTGTTTTGTAGCGAAGCGGAGGTGCCCACCATCACGCGTGTTTGGCTGATGAGTCGCCTCATGGCATCCAAGGTGCTGCACTTCGAGGCGCGCTCGCCGATGAGGCGCTGTCGGTATTGGGGCGAGCAACTCAGCGTACTGCCGATACGCAGGTAGTCGATGCCGTTCTCTTCCAGCTTGCTGCATATCTCATCCACGGCGCGGTTCGTATAAGAGAGGATAAGCACGTCGCCCGCATCCGTCAACGCTTCTTTCAAGGTGTTGAGCATGCCGAACGATGTCTTGCCCGTTCCCGGAGGACCGATGATGAGAAACAGGTCGCGTGCTTGTTTCACCCGGAGCATCATCTCGTTGAAGTCGCCGTAGTCGCCATTGAGCTGGCGGCTCTCATCGATGCGGGGTGTCCGTTGCAGCAGGAGCAGGTCCTTGCGTGCCTGCGGGGCGGAGAGGAAGGCGTGCAGCCCCTTATATAGGGGTGTCGACGACGATTCGAAGAAATCGTGCTCGATGGCCCAGGGCTGGTCGCTGTGCCTTAGAAACACATGGCTGTCCACCTGCATGGTCCGCAGGTTGAGTACCAGCGTGTCGCTTTGTATCCGCTCGATGCTGCATCGATACACCATGTTGCGACGGGCATCAGGTGTGGTTCCTTGCTCATAAGGGTAGAGGATGACGATGTCGCCGGTGCGGAAGTTGGCCATGTCGTTGTCGGCACGTTCCTTGAAACGGAGTGTCACGGTCGATACCTTGCCACGACTGTGGTTGTCGGGGCTGACCAATTGCAGTTGGTCGTAGATATTGCCGGCATGGAGTTTCTCGTCGAGGGTGCTTTGCCAGATGCTGGCGAAACCGCTGTTCTCCTTTGTCTTGTTGCCTACCTTTGATAGTAAGTGCTCACGCGCAACGAAGCTGAGGAACCTCACATAATACGCAAGCTCCAGTTCGCTGGAGGTGTGCAACGGGCGCAACAGGGTGGTAAGTTGGGGTGCCACCCATTTGTCCCAGAAATTGTCCTTTACGGGTTTGTCCCGCAACGAGTCTGGCACGAGGGTAAGCAAATCACCCGTGTCGCCTTCTGCCAGGCGATAATCCTGACACACGATGCCGTTGCGGGCGCGCAGGGCTTGCGCCACCAACTCGGGGGCGAAGCTAACACCTATCAGTCCGCGGGTGTATTTGGAGTAAAGCAGGAAAGCGTGCGAGCTAAGACCTATCTTATCGTATTGTTCGCGGAAATGGTAACGGAGCAGCCACATATAGAGCAACGTCTGCACGTAATGTTTCTCCTGGTAACGGGGAATGTCGTCGCTCACAGGCGGAAAGCCTCCCTTGCCTGATTTTTGCTCTATCATCACGCGGTGGTCCATTTGCAGGAAGTCCATACGTCCTTGCAGTCCGAGCATCTCACTGAAGAATGACGGTTCGAGTATCACCTCGCTGGCTTTGTACGTGCCCGTGTGTTTGGGCAACTCATTCATGATGGCCTCTTGGATATGGTACAGTTGGTTCTTTGCCTGGGTATGGAAATCGGAGGTGATGGGTGCCGTCAGCAAGGCGATGCTGTTACGCCGGAAAAACTCCTTCACACTGTCTAAATAGCTGTGGTGCTCACCATGCACCACTTCGTCGAGCAACTGACTGGCGAAATTGCCAAGCACAATGGCCTCGCTGTTCTCCACGGGCCGGAGCTTCGACAGCAAGTGTAGGATGGGGCGGTTGCTGTAGCTCTCGAAACAGGAGGTGATGGAGGTGATATCCACCAAGTAGTCGGGTTCGAAGATGATGTATTCGGCGTAGAGCACATCCTTGTCGGCACGTGGCCGTATCAGGTTGAGCTGGCTGCCCGGTCTAATCATTTCCTGTAGGTAGTCATGGCTCATCTTTTCTTTGTGGTCGTAGGTGTCGTAGCTCACCTTCATCTCGTCGATGCTCACATCGTCGGCCACACAATAGATGAACCGCTCATCCCATCTGTTGACGATCACACGCAGGTAGTCGCTTAAAAGCAGCGGGGGCGTCACAATCGGTCGGTCGGCGGGAAACTGCCGTGCCAAGGCTGAGGGCACAGCATGACCGTATAGGTGACTGACGAAGAGGCACAACGCCTTGAAATCGTCGTTGCAGTGGTAGCCCAACTCGTCAGCCGACAATTGGTCCTTTTGTCGCAAGCGGATACGCGCCTCGTTCACTGTCTTGCGCAGGTACGACGAGGCGTGGCGTTCTTTCAGCAAGTAATCGGTCTTGGCGAAGGGACCCACGAGCACCACTCGGCTGTGGCGCACATTCAGGTCCAGTGTCTTGTGGAAGACACCGTTGAACGCATCGTACACCAACTTGTAATCGGGTGCCTGTAGCATTGCCTCTTGCAGTTCGTGGAACAACTGCTCGGCACCCTCGGGCTTGATATATTCGTTTTCCATATTATTTCCTAATGGCAGTTTTTTTGAGAGGGTAGACATGAAGTCAGTCCCTACGCGTGGGGTAATCTCTCACTTCTCACCTCACACCCCTCACCTCTCACTTCTCCAACACCACAAATGCCGCCCACGAATAGGGGTCGGGATGACTCTGCTGCAACCTTGTCCGTGCTTGGCGTAGTGCGTGGGTGGCTGAAAGACCTTGTGTCAGTGCCTCGTAGAAGGCGGTCATGAGCAACGCGGTGGCTTCGTCGGGCACACGCCATAGGCTCATCACTATGCTTTGGGCTCCTGCTTTCTTCAGACCACGCTGCAGACCGTAGACGCCGTCCACCTCATCCACGTTGCCCAGGGCTGTCTGGCAAGCACTCAGCACCACTAATCGCGCTCCGCTTAAGTCGAGGTGCGATATCTCCTCGGCGGTCAGGATGCCGTCTTCCAACGAACGGTCGATGGCTTTTCCTTGCCAGGCATTGTTGGCGCCAGCCATCACGATGCCGCTGTATAGCATCGATTGGTCTTTGGCTGTGCCGGCACTGATATGGTTGAAATAGTCGCTGCGACTGTCACTGGCTTGATCGAAGAAAAAACCGTGGGTGGCGATGTGTATCACATCGGGGGCGAGACCATCGAGGGCTTTGAACGACTCTTCATTAGCTGTGGCTCCCGACATCGTCCGTGTCGTTATGCCGCGCCCCTGCATCAGTCCGCCGATAGCCTCCGCCTCCTCGCGTGTACCGGGCAGGTTCTTCCAACCGGCACGGTCATCGCCGCGTTGCGCCAACAGGAGCGACGATGTAGAGTGGTCGGCCACTCTCTCCTGACTGTTGTGGGCGGCGGCCAACATCTCTTCGGGCTTGGCGTTGTAGTTGATGCCGCCGTAGATGATGGCGGTGGTAGGTGTCTTGGTGCTTTGCTGGCGGTAGTCTTCTATATAAGCGGTGCTCGACAGCTGCACCAGTTGCCATCGCTCCTCCATCCGCCGTTGTCCGTCGCTGATGGCGCCATGGTTGAGGTTGTTGAGCACGCCTGTAGGGGAATAATACACCGTGCTCACTCCTTGCAACTGCGGAATCAGGGCACCCCATGTCAGGCGATAGAGGGTGCTGTCGCCCAGGGCGTACAGTCGGTTGGCGTGCTCTTCGTCGGTTTGTGCGCCCTGGGCGATGAAGTCGTTCAGGCTGTCGGTGTCGCACAGACGTACCAAGCGGGGAGCCTTCTCGCCGTATCTCAGCACCAAGGCACCATAGCCAACGTCGAGTTTCGTAAAAGAGGTGATGGTGGGCAGGTAGACAAACTCAATGGCGGCCTCGCCTTTTTTCAGCATGCCGCTCACGTCGCCCATCGTATGGAAGGATGCTGACAGTCGTTGGTTGAAATCGGGGATGCTGGCGATGAGCGCTTTCTCTTTCTTGTCTGCCAGTTGACGGATGAGCAACAGGCTGTCGGCAGATAGTGTCTGGGCTGTCAGCTGTCGGCGCAGTTGTACCAGCTCGCCATAGAGCCGTTTCGTCTCTCCATCGGGTGATTGCTGTGCCAGTTCACCCAACAATCTGTTGGAGCGTAGCAGCATGGTCTTGCTGTAGAGGGCGTTGTCGTAAGCCATGGTGAGAATTTCGGGGGTGGGGTGGGCCTGGGCGGCGGAATTGTTGGCTATCAGCAGTCCTAAGGATTGCTGCGTCCAGTAGTTCTCACGTTCCTGTTCGGTGAACATCGAGAACACCCTGCCCGCTTCCTCGTGCGCATGTGTGTTGTATCGCTGCAAGCGTTGGGGCAGGCTGGGATCGTGGCCCAGTTCGGCTGTCACCACCAGGTTGCTCAGCAGCATATCCAACTGACCGCGGTCTACGAGCAACTGCGAGGCTTCTTCCAACAGGGGCAGGGCCTGTGCGTATTGGCCTGCTGTCGCCAAGCTCACGGCCATATTGTTGATGGCGAGGGCGTAAGCGCCGCGCTTGGTATCATCGCCTTTGGCGATGTTGACTATGGACTCGTAGATTTTATAGGCTTCGTCTGTCTGCCCCATCTGGTCGACCAGGTAGCCTATGTTGTTCACCACCATCAGATGGTCGTTGGTGTATTGCTTGAGGGTGGACTCGTCGCCGAGATGCAGCAGGTCGAGGGCCTTGCTGAGCTGTGCTTCCGCCTCGCTGTAACGTTCCTGTCCCATATATGTCATGGCGAGGTTGTTGAGCACCATCACATACGACATCGACTGGTCGCCGGCCTGTTCGAACAGCGCCAGGCTGTGCTGGTAGTTCTCAAGGGCGGCGGTATAGTTCTTCAGTTTTTGGAACACCATGCCCTTGGCACTGTACAGGTGGCGTTCCATCCTCGACTGCGGGTCGTGCTCTTCGATGAAGGATATGGCGCGGCTCAGGTTGCGCTCGGCCTCGTCGGGCATCCCGCTCTCGGAGTAGATGGTCGAGAGGGCGACGGCGGTGCGGTAGTACCCTTCCATCATATTGTTGTTGAAATGTTGCTCGTAATAAGCGAGCACCTGGGTGAGCAGGGGTAGGGCGGCGTCATACTCCTTGCGGGTGAAGTGGTCTTGCCCTTCCAAGTAGAGCAGCAGGTGACGTTCATCGTCGGTGAGGGTGCTCGGTATCTCGCCGGGGTCCACTCTCTTGTCCAAGCCTAAATAGCTGTAGGCGATGTTTAGACGCACTGCCACCATGGCCTGTTCTGCGCGGGTCATGAGGCTGGTGGTGGTGGCGAGCCGGTAAGCCTCTTCCAACTGGTTCACCGCTAAGGCGAAGTCTTGCCGTGACTGCTGCGCCGTGCTGTTGTAGAGCAAGGAGAGGATATAGTCGCGGCTGGTGGTGCCATATCGTGCCTTGCAGGCTTCAAGATACTCCTTCGACACCAGTGCGAAAGCTTCGCTGTCGCCCATCGTATAGAAGTGGGTCAGGCGGTTGAGCAGTACGATATAGGTGTCGGGCAACGGGGTGGTGAGCAGAGGTTGGAAATCCTGGTAGCTCTGCAGCAGCCATGTCTCGGCTTCGTCGTGGCGTTGGGCCTCGAAATAGGCGTTGCCCAACAATAGCTCGATGGTGGCTTTGGTCAGTGTGCTGTCTAAGTGTTCGTTGGCGTAGGATGCCATCACCTCGCCCATTCCGATGGTCTTTTCCATGTCGCCTTGTTCGTGGTAGTGGTTGAAGAGGTGCGAATAGATGTCGGCCATGATCTCGGGGTTCTTCACCTTGGCGATGCTGTCGTACATCTCGGCATAAAGTACCAAAGGTTCCAACAGCTTGTCACCGCTTGTCTTGAAGAAAGCGGTGAGCATGTTGAGATCCTGCCAGATGTCTGCTTCGGCGATACTGGCAAGGTCGTTTTCCGTCTCGCTCAACACCTTTGCCATGTGATAGGCGTAGGGGGTGTACCGTTTCAGACTGTCCTTGGGCCATTCGCCTTGGTTGTGGCGTACCATGCCGATACTCACCAACTGTGAGCAATAGAAGAATGCTCCGAGTTCATCCACAATCTCTTGCTCATGGGTTCGCAGTATCTCCTCGGCGCCTGCCGCATTGCCCATCTGCAGGGCCGTCATGGCTGTCTGGTTCCAGTCCATGCCGGTTTGTCCCTGCATGGTGGTGCATACCCACAGGGCCATCAATGTGAGGATATGTCGGATGTTCTTCATTCTTTCGGCAAATATACGAAAAATCCGTGATAAAGTATAATAAATAACGCAGATAATGTTTTTAACCTTTAACCTTTAACATTAAACCTTTAACCTTTAACCTTTAAACCTTGAACACTACACCCTACTACATCCTTGAAGGTAACCTCATCCCCTCCTTTTTCAAAGGAGGGGCAGGGGTGGTTTGTAAATAATGTCCCATCCTCTTTTTTCTCCTCCCTCCTTTCGGGAGGGCCGGGGTGGGTTTTCCCTTTGGGAGGGCCGGGGTGGGTTTCAGAGGGAAATAAAAAACGGGGGAAACGCTCATGCGTTTCCCCCAAATTGCTGATATCATACAATAGAGTGATTAATCCCAGAGATCCCAATTCAAGGAGAGGTCTTTGTTCCATAGGTCGTTGTCGTTTTCATCTTCTTCCTCTTCATCCTCAATAGCGGTGGTAGCTTCGTTACCCCATACCTGGCCGCCGGTGATCTCACCAGAATTCTCCATCACGGCTTGAAAATTCGTGACCTCGATAATCTCTACCAGAGGACTTACATATATTGCTTTCATAACTTTATACTATTTTAATGGTTATTATTTCACAACGAATTTCTTGCCGTTCTTGATATACACACCCTTGGTAGGATTGGTCACCTCCACACCCTGCAGGTTGTAGATAGCACCGTCCTCAGCTTCCTCGGCGGGAGCGATCACCAGCTGGATGCCGTCGGTAGCTGGCTCACCATCGAAGGTCACCATCCTATTGGCATTGCCGGAACCGAAATCGCGCACACCCCAGTCTTTCTCCCAGACAGCATTCTGCCAGAGATTCATAGTCACCAATTGCGACCATGTCAGCGGTGTGGCGGAGGATTGTCCCTTCCTGTATTCCAGCTGATACTTCTTGATGGTGGCTTCGCTTTGGTGCGCCGTATTCTCATCGGTGGAGACGATCACCTCACCACCATTCGCATCGGTATATTCGCTGGCCTTGAGACGCAGGTATGCTTTATTGGCAGCGATATGGCTCTTCTTCAGGCGGAAGAAACCAACGAAGTCGCCATTCACACGCTCACCTTTGTTCGCATCATGACCTTCGCAAGCGTAGTTGCCGTATTTGCCACCGTGCTCTTTGCCATATTTGACTCCAGATACAGTCACGCTGAACGGGCCCATACCAAAGTTGCGCCATGCCACTACACCGCCCTCCATTTCATAAGGCTCTACGTCAACACCTGCGCCGCTTTCATCACCGGCAGGAGAAGTGGGCTCCAGAAGGTTATAGTAATCAGCGTAGTCGCCGCTGCGGTTGAAGGCACCAGGACCGACATATTTCACCACCGTCATGGCATAGGTCTTTCCACCGTCGCTGGTCTTGGCATTGGCCTCACCATAGAGGATGACACCCGTACCTGCAGGAATCACATTCACCCTCTTCAGGTTCATAACGAAATTGTCACCGGATGGAGTGATGCTCGTAACGATATAAGCCTTAACACCTTCGCCAGGGATGAACGACAGGGTGGGGTGGCTGAAGGTCTTGATGAACTTGGGGTAGGGTTCGGGGGCATAATCCCTGACGGGAGCGTTGTTCACCCATTCCCACCATCCATTGGCAGCCTGGGAGGCCTGTGAAGCGTGAGCAGACAGCCATGCCTGGAAACGACCGTCATCCTCTGCGGTAGCCAAATCAAGGGTGTGATTCAGGTTGACGTATTCTTCTACCTTTTCCTCGGGGAAATGGAGGGTTCCCAAACGACGGGTACCATCAGTGTGTGAGTTCGACACCCAGAAGGGGAAGGCGTTGTAAGCGGCATCCAAAGTACCCAAAGTCTCGATGTATACATCATAGAGGTTATAGCAGTTTTGGAAAGCTTGAGCCTCAATTTCCATATCAACAGCACTTACACCGTCGACAAGATATTCTTCGAATATTACGGATTCAAGTGCCCTATGGTCAGATGATTCTTCAATGGCGTTGGCTTTGATTTTTTTGATGTATCCGGGAATCTTGATTTGCTTGATTCCACAATTCCATACAGCATGCTGGGGAAGAACAGTGATATGACCTGCTGTTGGCCAGATAATTTCCTCAAGATTGTTGTACTCTCTCAAAGACCAGCTAATGTTTTCCTCGTTTGCACTGTAGAAATTTGCTCCGCTCATGTCGATGACCTTGATATTCGTAGGCTCGTTGGCTGAACTATTGGTAAGCCAACCGCTCGACCATCCAGAAGTAAAATCACCCTTGAACTCAATTCTGGTGACCTTTGCATAATCGGCATCTGTTGTGCCCAGTCCATCGCGGTCTGTGATACCGTGTTCGCCAGTGCCCAGTTTCTCGAAAGAAGCTGCATCAGAACTTCCTTCAATGACCAACGTATAGTTGTTGTCATCTACTTTGACAAATTTCACAGCATTCACACTTGTATAGGCGAACACTGCCAGCATCATTAGTAAAAACTTTTTCATAACTGTATAAAGCATTAATTGATTAATGTTGTCCAAATCTTAGGTGTATTATAACGTAGACTCTCTAAATAATAGAAGAACGTAAACACAAAACCGCTTCTTAGTCAAGTACCCTTTTTATGACAAAATAGGCCAAACTATTCATTTCACTTTTATTCCATGTCAAAATTAAATGTTTTTCACTATCCGAGCAGCAAATTGTAAATAAAATTGCAGAATATTAGTGAATTTCTTGACATAAATCAATAATTTTGTAAAATAAATTTATTTTACACTTTCTTTTTGTTTGTGAGCGGACATTTGTCGTTTTATTCCAATTATTTTCATTTCCATGCGTTTTGGTTGTCATTGATATTTTGGCTGATAGGATGACCATCATTAGTAGCATCCATTGACAGGTGCAAAAGTATAATAAAAGGTTGTGGAGGTATTCGAATTCTGGATATTTTTCAGAGGACTTGTTGCGACAAACCTTGATTTTTGCGGCAAATGGGGTGAACTGGTCGAAAAATTGTCGCATCCAAAAGCGTTTTGTGTGCGGACACATCACGGTGTGTCCGCACACATTGATGCCATCTGCCTTTTTCGGTTGTTCATTGTTGTTCGTTGTTGTTTTTATAAATAGAAATCGTGTTTCATTGCGGGCGGGCACGGTGGCACCGCTCATACATAATAATACCGCCCCCTGCAGTAATATTAATTTGTAATCGAAAAAAGAGTTTTTCGCATAAAAAAGTGTACTTTTGCACCATCTTAAATATTATGTTATGATTTATTTCGACACAGATTATAATAATGGGCTGCACCCGCAACTGTTGGAACGCCTCGCCGAGACCAACGACAGACGAACCATCGGCTATGGCTTCGATGAGTTTACCATCAGTGCCAAAGAAAAGATACGGCAGGCATGTCAATGTCCCGAGGCCGACGTGTTCCTGCTCGTAGGAGGCACCCAGACCAATTCGACGGTCATCAGCGCACTGCTCCATCCCGTGGAGGGCGTGGTGTGTGCAGACACCGGACATATCAACGTGCATGAGGCCGGGGCCGTGGAGTATACAGGGCATAAGGTGATAGCACTTCCCAACCATGACGGCAAAGTGGTCGTCGAAGACCTGGTCAAGTGCCTCGACGACTTCGACGCCGACCCGACAGCTGACCACTGTGTGCGTCCGGGTATGGTGTATATCTCGTTTCCCACCGAGGTGGGCACGCTCTATTCGGCCCGGGAACTGTCATCCATCTATCATACCTGTCAGCGGCATCGTATCCCCCTGTTCGTGGATGGTGCACGGCTCGGATATGGGCTGACCAGCGAGGCCTCGGATGTGTCGTTGCCGTTCCTCGCCAACCACTGCGACGTGTTCTACATCGGTGGCACCAAGGTGGGGGCGCTCTGTGGTGAGGCGGTGGTCTTTCCCCATGGCAATGCCCCGCGACATTTCTTCAGCATCGTCAAGCAGCATGGTGCCCTCTTGGCGAAAGGCCGGCTCGTAGGCGTGCAGTTTGATGCCCTCTTCACCGACAACCTCTATTTCCGTATCGCCGAGCATGCCAACAAACAGGCCAGGCGGCTCCGTTCCCTGATGGTCGGCAATGGCCTGGAAGCTTATAATGATTCCCCAACGAACCAGCAGTTCTTCATCATCCCCAACGAGCGGATAAGCGAACTGCAACATGAGGTGGTTTTCGAGACCTGGGGACCCTACGACCCTGCGCACACCGTCTGCCGCTTTGTGACCAGTTGGGCCACAACAGATGACGAACTGGAGGAACTGTCAGCCATCTTGCAAAGAAAGAGGTCTCACTAACTATGAGTTCCACGAATTCTTTCCGGAGTAATCAAAATATGACCATTTGTCCCCATGTCTAAAAATATTCCGTTCATCAGTACCTTTATCTAAAAATATTATTACCTTTGTGCCATAATTCATCATTCTATGCATACAAGAGAGGAAAAACTGGAGGCATTCGGTCGACTCATCGATGTGCTCGACCGACTGCGTAAGGAATGTCCGTGGGACAAGAAACAAACCAACGAGAGTCTCCGTGCCAATACGATAGAAGAGACCTTTGAGTTGGCCGACGCGCTCATCAAGGACGACAAGGAGAATATCCGCGAAGAACTGGGCGATGTAATTATGCACGTCTGTTTTTATGCGCTCATAGGCCAGGAAAAGGGAGACTTCGATATCGCCGACGTGTGCAATGCCGAGGCGGACAAACTTATTTTCCGCCATCCACACATCTATGGACAGGTGCAGGCGGAAACAGAAGAACAAGTGCTCCAGAACTGGGAACAAATCAAACTGAAGGAGAAAAAAGGGAAGAAAAAGGTACTCGCAGGAGTACCCGCGGCACTGCCCGCACTCATCAAAGCTTACCGCATACAGGACAAGGCCCGCAATGTGGGCTTCGACTGGGAAAAGAAGGAGGATGTATGGGCTAAGGTGCGCGAAGAGCTCGGTGAGCTGGAGACCGAGCTGAACAAGGAAGACAAGGTGCGGTCGGAACAGGAACTGGGTGATTTCCTTTTCAGCGTCATCAACGCCGCGCGTCTTTATCATCTCAATCCCGACAACGCCTTGGAGATGACCAACCGCAAGTTCATCCGTCGTTTCAACTATGTGGAAGAGCAGACGTTAGACAGAGGCAAGCAACTCGCTGACATGACGCTCGCAGAGATGGATGAGCTTTGGAACGAGGCTAAAAGAGGTGAGAGATTACCCCACGCGTAGGGGTTGACCTTGTGTCTGCTCTCCAAATAATTGATACAACCAAATACATTATATTATTATGAAATACTTGAAATATATGATGTTAGCGGCCGCAATGGTGCTCACCATCGTGGCTTGCAAAGAGAAAAAAGACACCAACAGGCCGGTACTGTCCATACAGTCGGAAAGCGAGGAGGTGGACACCACGGCCTATGGCAAATGCTTCGGTGCTGCCATGAACTCACTCATGCTCATCACCGACAGCGGCGATACCATTGCCTATATGTTGGAAACCAACGATGAACGGGCTGATGTGCAGGGCGGCCTGTTCGAAGGCGATAAATTGGCCATTCTGGCCAACGAGGTGGACGGCACCATGCGGGCCACCAAGGTCATCAACCTGACCACACTGCTCGGCAAATGGACCAATGTAGCGAAGAACTTTGACATCAAGGACGGTGGGGTAGTGGAGTCGCATGTCTCAGCTGAGTCGAAACCCTATACGTCGTGGAAAATCTTCAATGGCAGGCTCGTCCTGTCCACCGACACCTTCGACGTGGTCAACTTAGGTCCCGACTCCCTGTATCTCGAAAACAAAGACGGCATCTTCGCCTTCAAGCGCCAGCAGTAGTTTTAATGTTTAGTGTTTAGTGTTGAGTGTTTAGTGTTTAGTGTTTAGTGTTGAGTGTTTAGTGATGAGCGTCCTTCGGACTATTCTCTCACCCCTCACCCCTCACCCCTCACCCCTCACCCCTCACCTCTCACCCCTCACCTCTCACCCCTCACCCCTCACCCCTCACCCCTCACCTCTCAACACTAAACACTAAACACTAAACACTAAACATTCAACATGCAGCCATTCAAAGTACATATTCTCGGATGTGGCAGTGCCAAACCCACCGCCCGACACTTCGCCTCATCTCAAGTGGTGGAGGTGAGAGGTAAGCTGTTCCTGGTGGACTGTGCCGAAGGGACGCAGATACAACTGCGCCGCTCCCACATAGGATTCTCCAAGATAGGGGCGGTGTTCATCTCACACCTACACGGCGACCATTGCTTCGGACTGATGGGGATGATCAATTCATTCGGGCTGCTCGACCGCACGGCGGCACTCCATATCTATGCGCCAGCCAACGGCGAGAACATCTTCCATCAGCTCATGGATATGTTCTGCCCCCAACCAGGTTATGAGGTGGTTTTCCATCCTGTGGACACCACCGTCGAGGCCGTCATCTACGAAGACCGCTCACTGACCGTGACAACGATACCTCTGGAGCATCGTGTTCCCTGCTGCGGTTTCCTCTTCCGGGAGAAAGCCACATACCCCCATATCAATAAAGAAATGGTGGACTTCTACCAAATACCTTATTCGCAAATCAACAACATCAAGGCGGGTGCCGACTGGACAATGGACGATGGGACGGTGGTCGCCAACAGTAGGCTGGTGCTCCCCGCCGACCCCGTCAGGGCCTATGCCTATTGCTCCGACACCAAATATCTGCCCCACCTGCATGAGAGACTGAAGGACGTGGACCTGTTATATCACGAAAGTACTTACGGTGACGATAAACTCGACAACGCATCCAAGTACTGTCATAGCACCGCCCGGCAGGCTGCCATGGTGGCACGCGATGCCGGTGTGAAACGCCTGATGCTGGGTCATTACAGTGCCCGCTACACCGACGAGACGGTATTGCTCCGTCAGGCGCAGGAAATTTTTCCCGATACTATTCTTTCGGATGAGGGGCTGACTGTGGATGTTTAGTTAAAAAAACTTAAATAGGCAATATCCTGGTACGCTTGTTTGCAAATTAAGGAATAAAACGTTAACTTTGCAGAGTTATAACATCAATATACGCGTATGAATAAAGGATTACTTACTATCATATTTTCCATGACACTCATGATGGCAACGCCATTATGTGCAAATGCTAATCATGCTATCGAAATCATCGACAACGATTTCCAATCAGTCTCCATCTCTGTTTCCGAATCTGTGCTTCATGTGGCTGGTGCCAACGGGCAAATATTGGAGATTTTCAATGTGGCTGGTGTCAAGGTGATGAGCATCAAAGTGGAAGGGCAGGACAAGAAATATGAATTGAACCTGCCGAAAGGGTGCTACATCGTCAAAGTGGGCAAAACCGTCAGAAAAATTTCAATCAGGTGAGAAAACTCCCCAACCTATCCTACATTATTTTCGCTTTCTTTCTTCTGGCATTCCTCGCTGCTTGTCAGGATGTCCAACATGCGGATACGCCGGATGTGGAACTCAGCGATTTCGATATCCTCAAGGATGATGGCTTTGCCCTTAGTTCACGACAAATCAAGGACAAGATAGCATCGCTCTGCAAGAAAAGCACAGAGGCCGATATCGCCAATGCCACTACCCGCCGACATTATCTCAATGGCGAAGGACTGATCTGGATCGACAGGTTGGGTGTGAAATCTCAGGCCGACTCCTTGGTGGCTTTCCTTGACAAGGTTGAAGAGCAAGGACTCAACAAGGGGGTGTTCAGGATAGACCAGATAAAAGATGATCTCAAGAGGGCGAAGAACCTTGACTTCGACGAAAAACATAAAATCAACGATGTGATGTCGCGCTTGGAGTTCAACCTCACCAAGGCGTATTTCCGCTATGCGGCAGGACAACGTTTTGGCTTCGTCAATCCCTTGACGGCGCTTAACAAGATCCAACTGGTAGGCAAGGATACAGTGAAGGTGAAATCGAAAGTCTTCGACCTGCAATTGCAGCAACCCAATGCCGAGTTTTTCAATCTGGCCATCCACAAGGTGAGAAACGACAGTGTGGCGGATTTCCTGAGGTCGGTGCAACCGAAGAGCAGGCTTTACACGGCATTGCTTCGTGAACTGGGCACCGCCAAAGGGGATTACCGGCAGAAGGTGCAGGTCAACCTGGAAAGGGCGCGATGGAGACTGAAAGATCCCGTGGAGAAACACGACAAATATGTGTTCGTCAATGTGGCGGAACAGATGTTGTATGCCGTGACTCCCGACTCCACGATGGTCATGAAGGTATGCTGCGGCACCGTGGGCAACAAGACCCCGTTGCTCAACAGCTATATCAAGAAAATGGAACTCAATCCGGTCTGGCGCATGCCTTATAGCATCATCAAGGGCATAGCGGGAAGGGCTGGCTCGTCGTCATATTTCGGTAGAAGACGATATAATATTTACGATGGCTCAGGTAGGAAGGTAGACCCCTCTAAAGTCACAAGGCAACAACTGCTCAGCGGACGGTATTCCGTGGTGCAGAGCAGCGGGGCTGGCAACTCCTTAGGCAAGATTATCTTCCGTTTCGATAATCCCTATGCCGTTTATCTCCACCATACCAGCAGCCCATGGGTGTTCAAACAACAGAACAGATGCGTGTCGCACGGATGCGTCAGGGTGGAAAGACCATTAGACCTGGCCGTCTTCCTGCTCGATGAAGGGCAGAAAGACAAGGCTTCCGACATCAAGTACTCCATGGACCATGGTACGGAATCGAAAGATTCCATCGATACGACACGTGTCATCAAGAACCTCCCCGTACAACCGCAGATACCCGTTTACCTCGACTATTTCACCCTCTATGCCGATGCCAACAACAGACTGCGCGAATTCCATGATGTTTACGGGTTCGATAAACTTCTCTATACCCAACTGGAACCTCTCGTGAGGTAGTTCCCACATTTTATTATATTATGGAGCACTTCGACGAGAAAAAGGTCATGGAAGAATTGCTCAATCCAGCGACCAAATACAAGGCTTTCGAGACCATCGTCAGGCACGAGTCGGAAAACCTGTATTGGGTGATACGTCGGATTGTGCTCTCGCATGACGATGCCGACGATGTGCTCCAAAACACATTCCTGAAAGCATGGAACTCCATTGGACAGTTCCAGCAACGTTCGAAAATATCCACTTGGCTCTATCGCATCGCCGTGAACGAGGCCCTCGACTTCGTTAGGAGGAACAAGGCGATTTCCGACCTTGATGCCAACGATGCCAAAGGGGTGGCGGCGCAACTCATGGCGGACAACTGGTTCGACGGTGAGAGGGCCGACGCCTTGTTGCAGGAGGCCATCGCCACTTTGCCGGAGGTGCAAAAGACGGTGTTCATCCTCAAATACTACGAAAACATGAAATATTCGGAAATAAGCCATGTGCTCAACACTTCGGAGGGGGCTCTTAAATCCTCTTACCACATCGCTGTGAAAAAAATCGGAGAGTATGTCGAAGCTCATCAGTAAAATAAAAGGAAGATAATGGGAGGTAATGGAAAATAAAAAGCACGTCCCAATTAAACCTTTACATGGCATTTCCGTCAAAAGAATGAAACAATAAATACCTTATATAAAATCATGGGGGAAACCCCGTCAACGACAAAGCGTTTAATACTATTCTCATGAAGGAAACGGAATCCATCGAAATGACACCGAAGAGTATAGAGAGATTGAAAAACAATCACTTCACGACACCTGAAGGATATTTTGAGCATCTCTCAGCACGTGTCCTCCAACGGATAGACAACCAGGAGGCACAACCTGCCAAGGTGACGGACATACGCTCAAAAGGGAAAAGATACATAGCCATAGCTGCTTCGGTCATGGCTCTCTTCACCCTCGGTTCGGTGTACAGTGCACTGCAACGGCATGAGGCAAGAAGCCTCGACATGCAGGCCAAGGCTACACAGCAACAGGTACTGTCTACTGATGCCTTGGATATGGCAGCAGATTATACTATGTGTGACAACGACGATATATTCGCCTTCTTAATGGAGGAATGACAATGAGGAAATACCTTTGCATAGCTCTCATGTTGCTCGTGGTGGCTGTCAATAGCCACGCCCAGCATGGTAAACGTTTCGATTACGAGAAGTTCAAGACAGAGATGATCAACTTCATCGTGGCAGAAGCGGAACTGACCGCGGCCCAGGAACAAAAGTTCAGGCCCGTGTGCGAGGTCATGCTCTCACAGAAAAGGACATTGTTTAAACGGCTTAGAGAAACCAACAAGGCAACATACACCACCAACGAGGAGTACAAGAACGCCATCAGGACCATCGACAAACTGGAGCTGGATATGAAAAGCCTTGAGAAAACCTACCATAACCAGTTGCTCAGATTACTTCCCGCTAACAAGGTGTTCCTCATCATGAGAGCGGAATCGAAGTTCCACAGACAGGCTTTCCGTAAGGCGGCAGCAAAGTGATACATTGTGTCACTCCTAAGCTGTTGTCTTCACACCTCCACTCCTAAACTATTGTCTTAACTTCTAAGCTCCTTCACTCCTAAACTATTCCAAACCCATACCTTTTCCCAAAAAGTTTTAATTTTTCGCATATTTTCATGCAATTCCTTTTCCATTCCAAAAAAATGCAGTAATTTTACACCTTGAAATGAGTCCAAAAACGCTTAAAACGAAAAAAAACGGCATTTTGGACGATTTTTCATGTTTGAAGACACTGTAAGTAATAATCTAAAAAGTAATGGACGAGAATCAGAATTTCGATCAGGACAAAATCATTAAAATCAATATCGAGGAGGAGATGAAATCCTCCTATATCGACTATTCCATGTCCGTCATCGTGGCAAGGGCGTTGCCCGACGTGCGCGACGGCTTCAAACCTGTGCATAGGCGTATCCTCTATGGTATGCTCGGCATAGGAAACACCAGCAATAATCCTTATAAGAAATGTGCTCGTGTCGTGGGTGAAGTACTCGGTAAATACCACCCCCATGGCGACAGTTCGGTGTATGGCGCCCTCGTGCGTATGGCGCAGGAGTGGAACATGCGTTACACCTTGGTCGACAAACATGGTAACTTCGGTTCGGTGGACGGCGACGCGCCGGCAGCCATGCGTTATACAGAATGCCGACTCTCGAAGATGGGTGAGCACATCATGGACGACTTGGACAAGGATACTGTCATCATGACCAGCAACTTCGACGAGACGCTCAAGGAACCCAGCGTGATGCCTACGAAGGTGCCCAACCTGCTGGTCAACGGCGGCAATGGCATCGCTGTGGGTATGGCCACGAATATTCCTACGCACAACCTCGCCGAGGTGATTGATGGCTGTTGCGCATATATCGACAACCCTGACATCGACACCGAAGGACTGATGCAATATATTCCCGCTCCCGACTTCCCCACAGGTGCCTACATCTATGGCATACAAGGGGTAAAAGACGCTTATGAGACGGGTAGGGGACGAATCGTCATCCGCTCGAAGGCGGAGATAGAAAGCCACGAGACGCATGACAAAATCGTGGTCACGGAAATACCTTACGGAGTCAACAAGCAGCAACTTATTGAATATATTGCCGAGTTGGTGAAAGAAGGCAAGTTGGAAGGCATATCCAACGTCAACGACGAGACAGGCCGACAGGGCATGCGTATCGTGGTCGATGTAAAGAAGGATGCCAATGCCAATGTCATCCTCAACAAATTGTTCAAGATGACCGCCCTGCAAAGCTCCTTCTCCGTCAACTGCATCGCCTTGGTTCCCAACCCAGCCAATCCTCTGCAGCTGCGCCCGAAATTGCTGAACCTGAAAGATTGCATCCGCTATTTCGTCGACCATCGTCACGATGTGACCATACGACGTACCAATTTCGAACTGAAGAAGGCAAAGGACAGGGCACATATTCTCGAAGGATTGATCATCGCCTGCGACAATATCGACGAGGTGGTACACATCATCAGGGCTTCCAAGACACCCACCGATGCACAACGCAACTTGGAGAAACGATTCGAACTCGACGAAGTGCAGTCGAAAGCCATCGTCGACATGCGCCTCTCACAACTCACAGGTCTGCGCATGGACCAGTTGCATGAGGAATACGAGGAACTGCAGAAGCAAATAGCTTATCTCCAACAGATTCTCGACGACCCCGAATTATGCAAGAAGGTGATGAAGGACGAGCTTATCGAAGTGAAAGAGAGATATGGCGACGCACGCCGCACCGAAATCAAATATTCGTCGGAAGAGTTCAACCCCGAGGATTTCTATCCCAACGATCCCGTGGTCATCACGGTAAGTCACCTGGGATACATCAAACGTACGCCGCTCTCGGAATTCCGCGAGCAGGCACGTGGTGGCGTGGGCTCAAAGGGAGCACGGTCGCGCGAGCAAGACTTCACTGAATTCATCTATCCTGCCACCATGCACCAAACCATGCTGTTCTTCACGAAGAAGGGACGTTGCTACTGGCTGAAATGCTATGAGATACCCGAGGGCGACAAGAACTCCAAGGGTAGGGCCATCCAGAATATGCTCAATATCGACAAGGATGATACGGTGAACGCCTTCCTGAGATTGCGAGGACTGAACGATGAGAACTTCATCAATAACCATTATGTGGTGTTCGCCACCAAACAGGGCATCGTCAAGAAAACATGCCTGAAAGATTACAGCCGACCCAGGACAAATGGCGTGATAGCCATCAATATCCTTGAAGGCGACGAGGTGGTGGATGTGAGACTCACCAATGGACACAATGAACTGATCCTGGCCAACAGGAATGGTAGGGCTGTGAGATTCGACGAGAACGCCGTGCGTACCATGGGACGTGTGGCTACCGGTGTGCGTGGCATGCGCCTTGATGATGGCGACGACGAGGTGGTGGGCATGATCGTGGTCAACAACTCGGAGACGGAAACCATCATGGTTGTGAGCGAGAACGGCTACGGCAAACGTTCACATGTGGAAGACTACAGGAAGACCAACCGTGGTGGTAAGGGTGTCAAGACACTCAATATCACCGATAAGACGGGCCGGTTGGTGTCGATAAAGAACGTGACCGATGACAACGACCTCATGATCATCAACAAGAGCGGTATCACCATCCGCCTTGCAGTGGCCGAATGTCGTGTGATGGGACGAAACACCCAAGGTGTGAGACTCATCAACCTGACAAAGAAAAACGACGTCATAGCCAGTGTCTGCAAGGTAATGAGCTCGGAACTCGAAGCCACCGTCGAAGAGGAGAGCCGTGCACAATGGGCCCTGAAATCCGAGAATATCAAACGCGACACGCTCGCCAATGATACCAAAGAGGAAATCGAACCGGAAAATCCAGAGGAACCAGAAGATATAGTGGATTCTGAATAATCCGATTACTCTGATAAAAAACGATAATAAACCTTTTAAACTGAGTGATATGAAAAAAATCTTGATTGCAGCGCTGATGGTGGCCAATGCCGCCGCAGCCATGGCTGGTGATAGCGATGCTCTGAAAGCTATCATGAAGACGAAAACCTATGACGAGGCGAAAGCCTTGGTTACTTCTTCCTTAGGCTCTCTCGCCGACAACGAAGAGAAAGCGAAAGCCTACAATAAGCTGGTGGACCTGGCGATGGATCCCGTGCAGAACGTGTTGGGTATCATGAGTGCCAACTCCATGGCCGAGCAGATGGGTACAGGCAAAGTGGAAGCTTACGACACATTAGGATTCTACAAGGCTGTGGGAAACGCCTATACTGAGGCTCTCGAGTGCGACAAGTATGACAATATGCCCAACGAAAAAGGCAAGGTAAAGCCCAGATACCACAAAGGCAACGCCGAGCGCCTGTGGAACCTGCGTCCGCACCTCATCAACGGCGGTATCTTCTTCCAAGAGAAGGGTGATATGGCGAATGCGTTCAAATACCTCAGCATGTATGTCGACACCAACAGTGCCCCGCTCTTCGCTGAGCAGAATACAGCCGGTGACGAGAACGTGACCAACATGGCATATTATGCTGCCGTGTTCGCCTATCAGAACCATGACATGGCAGCCGTAGAGAAATATGCCGACATCGCCATGAAAGATCCTGAAAAAGCATCCGATGCCATGAGCCTGAAGATGGCTGCTCTGCAGGCCAACCTTCACACCAAGGCTGACTCCCTCGCTTTCTGCGAGAAACTGGAGGGTATCTACGCCAACGACCCCAACAATGAGGTGGTGTTCGGCATGTTGATCCAGACCTATTCCAACCTGGGCGAGAAAGCCAAGATGGAGACACTGTTTGACAATAAACTGAAGGCCGATCCCAACAACTTCACTGTTTGGGCCGTGAGAGGACAGAACGCCATGATAGCCCAGAACCTCGAAGAAGCCATCACCGCCTTCAAGAAGGCTTTGGAAACACAGCCCAACAACGCACAGATCCGCACCTATCTGGGTGCCTGCTTGCTTGACAGGGCCGCACAAGCGGAAGACCGCGCGGCAGGAAAGACGGGCAGGGTGTCGCCCCAAGCCATGGAGCAGATACGTCCCATCTTCGAAGAGGCGCGCGAGAACCTTGAGATGGCCAAACAGCTTGATCCCACCCGCGAGCAGGCCAACTGGGCTTACCCGCTCTACCGCTGCTATTACAGCCTCTACGGCGAAAAAGACCAGAGAACGATCGACGCCGAAGCTGCCACTCATTAATAACTTCTTTTTATAGGCAGGGGGGAGGAGATGACTCCCCCCTGCATTTATATTTGAGGTCAATAATTAATATATGACATATAATTCCACCATCCGCCAAACCATATTGCTGATAGCAGCGATACTCTTTTGCTATGGACAGGCGGATGCGCAAAAGACCAAGAAAATCATCGCCCAGGCAAAAACCGGCATCAAGAACGGACAGGCCCAAGAGAACTTAGAGAAGGCCATGAAGGAATATGTGAAAGCCGAGAATGCCATGTGGGGATTGTTGAAGGATTCTACCAACCACGACAATGAAAAGGTATGGCTCACTCTTTATGATGCCATACAGGCCCAATATGATGTGGGCAATGAGAAATTATACTTGAAACAGCCATACGACACCGCAGCCCACTTCAAAACCACCTCGAAGATGTTCGATGTGCTCATCGCTTTCGACAGCATTGATGCCAAACCAGACAAAAAGGGACAGCCGAAGCTCAAATATAGGGCGAAACATGCGGATATACTCGATTTCTACAGACCCAACCTGTTTTACGGTGGCGCATACTATGTCAACAAGGCGGATTTCCCGAAAGCTTATGAATATTTCGAGAAATACCTGACGTGTGCCCAACTGCCTATCTTGCAGGCGTATGATTATGAGCACAAAGACACGATGATGCCCACCGTGGCTTACTGGGCATTGTATAGCGCTTATAGGATGGATGATGCCGACAAGGCATTTAGATACCAGCAATTGGCCTTGCGCGATACGCTGAAGCTAAGTGCGACGACACAATACCTGGCCGAACTATATAAGATGAAAGGCGATACGGCGGAATATGTACGACAACTGAACCTCGGCTTCGCCAGGGATCCCGGCTATCCCTTCTTCTTCCCCCGACTGATGGATTATTACAACAGTCGTGAGCAGAACGACTCGATGATGACCATCGTAGACCAGGCATTGGAAAAGGACTCCACCAATGCACTCTATCGCTTCGCCAAGAGCACGGTCTATCTCAATACCGGAAAGTATAAGGAGTGTATGGATATTTGCCAGCAACTCATTCAAGAGAACGATTCGTTCGGTGATGCCTATTACAACATCGGACTGGCCTATTTCAACCAGGCGGTGGAACTGGACAAGGTGGCGCAGCGGTCGCGTCAGAAGAGAAGAACCATCCGAGAACTTTACGAGAAGAGCCTCCCTTACATCGAGAAGTATCGGGAGTTGGCACCCGAGCAAAAAGAGCGATGGGTACCGGTATTGTATATCCTGTATCTCAATCTCAATATGGGCGACCAGTTCGACGAGATTGACCGCATACGCAACTGTATGTTGAGAAAATAGTATGAATTACTGGACGCATGAATTACGGAACGAATGAACCGATGAACAAATGAGCATACAAGAAATACTGAAGAAACTGAACATCGAACAGCTCAATGCCATGCAGATGGCGGCTGGAAAGGCGTTAGCCGACGACAGACAGGACCTGGTGCTGCTCTCGCCGACAGGCTCGGGCAAGACCTTGGCATATCTGCTCCCTCTGGCATTGTCTCTCAATCCAGAATCCGACCATCTGCAAGCGGTGGTCATCGTGCCCGGCAGGGAACTGGCGGCACAGTCGGCAGAGGTGCTCGACAAGATGGGCATGGGCATCCGGGGACTGGGAGTCTATGGTGGTCGTCCTGCGATGGATGAGCACCGTATCATCAACAAGGTCAAACCGCAGGTGTTGTTCGCCACGCCGGGAAGGCTCAACGACCATATCGACAAAGGTAACATCAACCCCGCGACCGTACGGTTCCTTGTCATCGACGAGTTTGACAAGTGTCTGCAGATGGGTTTCCTTACGGAAATGAGAAAGGCGATGGGCAAACTCAAGGGGGTTCGCAGGAAGTGTCTACTGTCCGCCACACAGGCTGAAGAAATACCCGAATTCGTCGACCTAAAACAAGCGCTGCTCCTCGATTTCTCCGTCTCCAGCCAGACCTCGGAACGCCTTTTGGTGCACCAGGTGGCGTCGCCCGAAAAAGATAAACTGCCAACGCTTTGCAGGCTGCTTTCACAACTGGGAAATGGAGGGGTAATTGTGTTCCTTAATTACCGCGATGCCGTGGAGCGTACTTGGAACAAACTCCGTGAAAAAGGTTTTGCGGCAGTGCGTATGCATGGTGGACTGGAGCAAAAGGAGCGCGAAGAGGCTCTCTATATGTTTGCCAACGGGTCGGCAACGGTGCTTGTGGCCACCGACCTGGCTTCCAGGGGCTTGGATGTGCCTGACGTTAAGGCCATCATCCATTACCATCTGCCCCTCGGTGAACAGGAATATGTGCATAGAGTGGGGCGGACTGCCCGGTGGCAGAATACCGGTGAGGCTTTCTTCCTCCTGTCGCCAGGTGAGACCATCCCGGAGTTCATACAGGCCGACGTGGAGACCTTCCTCTTGACCGACATACCATCGGAACCACCCATTCCCCGTATGGCAACACTCTATATCGGGAAAGGCAAACTGAACAAAATCAGCAAGGGTGATGTGGTGGGCTTCCTCTGCAAGAAAGGCGGTTTGGAAGCCACAGACATTGGTCGGATAGATGTTTATGAGCGTTACGCCTATGCCGCCGTATGCTTCGAAAAGGCTGATAGTGTGCTCAAGACATTGAAAGGGGAAAAGACCAAAGGATTGAATACCTTGGTGGAAAGGGTGAGGTAACAACTCTTTTTGCCAACTCCACATTACATAAAAGTGCACCTTTGGCGATAGGTGGGAGGATAAGGGGATTTTTCCTTTGAAAATATTTGTCGGATTCAAATAATTGATGTAAATTCGCACTCGCAAAAAAAGCATTTTTATTTCACCAAAAATATAAAAAACAACAAGATGAAGAAGTACAACTTTAACGCCGGTCCGTCGATGCTTCCCAGGGAGGTGATCGAAAATACGGCTAAGCAGTGTTTAGACTTCAATGGCTCAGGTCTCTCGCTTATGGAGATCAGCCACCGTGCAAAAGACTTCCAACCCGTGGTCGACGAGGCCGTGGCTCTTATCAAGGAATTGTACCAGATTCCCGAGGGCTATTCCGTCATCTTCCTCGGCGGTGGTGCCTCACTCGAATTCTGTATGGTTCCATACAACTTCCTCATCAAGAAAGCCGCTTATCTCAACACCGGCACATGGGCAAAGAAAGCCATGAAAGAGGCAAAACTCTTCGGTGAGGTGGTCGAAGTGGCTTCATCTGCTGATGCCAACTATACTTTCATCCCCAAGGACTGGACTTGTCCTGACGATGCCGACTACCTGCATATCACTACCAACAACACCATCTACGGTACAGAGATACGCAAAGATCTGGATGTGAACGTGCCACTGATCGCCGATATGTCGTCCGACATCTTCAGCCGTCCTGTCGATGTTTCCAAATATGACTGCATCTATGGTGGCGCTCAGAAAAACTTGGCCATGGCGGGTGTTACCGTCGTCATCCTCAAGGATGAAAAACTGGGCAAGGCTCCTCGACAGATTCCCACCATGCTCGATTACCGCACACACGTAGACAAAGGCTCAATGTTCAACACACCTCCTGTGGTGCCTATCTATTCCGCTCTTGAGAACCTACGTTGGATAAAGAAGAACGGCGGTGTGGAAGCAATGGCCAAGAGGGCTAAGGAAAGGGCTGACATGCTCTATGCCGAGATTGACCGCAATAAGTTGTTCCGTGGCACCGTGGCGGAGGAAGACCGTTCCTATATGAACATCTGCTTCGTGATGAACGATGAATACAAGGAACTGGAGAAACCGTTCTTCGACTTCGCTACCGAACGTGGTATGGTAGGTATCAAGGGACATCGCTCGGTAGGTGGTTTCCGTGCCAGCTGCTACAACGCCCAGACCGTGGAAGGTGTGCAGGCTCTCATCGATGCCATGAAGGATTTTGAAAAGAACAATTAATTGTCGACCGTCATGAAAGTTCTCGTAGCAACAGAAAAACCTTTCGCCGCAGCTGCGGTTGAAGGAATCAGAAAAGAAGTGGAAGCGGCCGGCAACGAATTGGCTCTTCTTGAGAAATATACGGAAAAAGCACAACTGCTGGCAGCTGTGGCCGATGCCGATGCGCTCATCATCCGTTCCGACAAGGTGGATGCCGAAGTGCTTGATGCAGCCAAGAACCTGAAGATCGTGGTGCGCGCCGGTGCTGGTTACGACAATATCGACTTGGCAGCGGCTACCGCTCATCAGGTGGTGGCTGAGAACACTCCCGGGCAGAACGCCAATGCCGTGGCTGAACTGGTCTTCGGCTTGCTGGTGTTTGCTGTGCGCAATTTCTACAATGGCAAGAGCGGTTCGGAACTCAAGGGTAAGAAACTCGGTCTGCTCGCCTTCGGCAATGTAGGCCGTAATGTGGCTCGCATCGCTGCCGGTTTCGGTATGGAGGTATATGCCTATGATGCCTATTGTCCGAAAGAGGTGATAGAGAAGGCTGGTGTGAAGGCAGTCGACAGCCAAGACCAGTTGTTCGAGCAATGCGATATCGTCTCCTTGCATATCCCTGCCACTCCCGAAACCAAGAACAGCATCAATGCCGCTTTGGTGGGCAAACTGCCTAAAGGTGGCATCTTGGTGAATACAGCCCGCAAGGAGGTCATCAACGAACCCGAGCTTATCCAACTGCTCGCCGAACGTACCGACCTGAAGTTTGTCACTGATATCAAACCCGATGCTGACGCTGATTTCGCACAGTTTGAAGGCCGCTACTTCTCAACACCCAAGAAGATGGGTGCGCAGACTGCTGAGGCCAACATCAACGCCGGTATAGCCGCCGCCAAGCAAATCAATGCTTTCTTCAAGGATGGCGACACCCGTTTCCAAGTGAATAAGTAATCATTTCATACAGCAGTGTGGTTGGACATTATGCCCAACCACACTCTTTTGTTAATATTATCCAACTAATACTATGGCTACCATCAAACCATTCCGCGGCATACGCCCGCCTAAGAAACTGGTCGAAAAAATAGAATCCAGACCCTACGATGTGCTTGATTCCGAAGAGGCAAGGGAAGAAGCCAAGGGCAATGAGATGAGTCTTTACCATATCATCAAACCCGAAATCGATTTCCCCGAGGGAACAAGTGAGTATGACCCACGTGTGTATGAAAAGGCTGCACAGAATTTCCAAATGTTCCAGGATAAAGGATGGCTTGTGCAGGACAATGAAGAGCATTATTATATCTATGCGCAGACCATGAACGGCAAAACCCAGTACGGACTGGTGGTGGGCGCATACGTTGACGATTATCTCAGCGGAGCCATTAAGAAACATGAGTTGACTCGTCGTGACAAGGAGGAAGACCGTATGAAGCATGTAAGGGTGAATAATGCCAACATCGAACCGGTGTTCTTCGCCTATCCTGATAACGAGGTCCTTGATAAGCTCATCATGCGCTATGCAGCCACTGAACCGGAATATGATTTCATCGCTCCCATCGATGGTTTTAGACACCGTTTCTGGGTGATCAGCGACGACAAGGACATACAGACCATCACCGAAGAGTTCAGGAAAATGCCGTCGCTGTATATTGCCGATGGGCATCATCGTTCCGCCGCCGCCGCTCTTGTGGGCGCAGAGAAGCAGAAAGCCAATCCCAACCACACTGGCACCGAAGAATACAATTATTTCATGGCGGTATGCTTCCAGGCATCTCAACTGACCATCCTTGACTATAACCGTGTGGTGAAAGACCTAAATGGCTTGACGCCAGAACAATTTATCGAAGCACTAAAGGAAAACTTTATAGTTGAGGATAAAGGAACAGACATCTATAAGCCCAGCAGGTTGCACGAGTTCTCGTTGTACTTAGATGGCCATTGGTATTCATTGGTCGCCAAGGAGGGCACTTATGACGACCATGATGCCATTGGAGTGCTCGACGTGGATATTTCGAGCAGGCTGATACTTGATAAGATACTCAATATCGGCGACCTGCGTTCTTCTAAACGGATAGACTTCGTAGGAGGACTACGTGGGCTCGGAGAATTGAAACGTAGGGTAGATAGTGGTGAAATGCGAGCAGCCCTTGCCCTTTATCCCGTTTCCATGCAGCAGATTATGGACATTGCCGACAGTGGTAAGATCATGCCGCCAAAGGCTACATGGTTCGAGCCCAAACTGCGTTCCGGTCTTGTTATACACAAACTTGATTGAAACCCATAAGCCGCCATCGACACCTTCCTGACCATATCCGATAAGATTGCCGAGGGATATTACACCGAGAAAAGGAGCAAGTTCCTCGCTTTTGCTCACCATGTCGAGACCGTCGACCAGGTGAAACGATTGGTGGATGATTACCGTAGGAAATATTTTGATGCCCGCCACGTATGCTATGCCTATATGTTGGGGGCTGAAAGGTCGCTTTTCCGGGCTGTGGACGATGGTGAACCATCGTCCACAGCCGGAAAGCCTATACTCGGTCAGATCAATGCCAATGAACTGACCGATATCCTCGTCGTGGTGGTCAGGTACTATGGCGGGGTCAACTTGGGAACGGGTGGACTGATTGTGGCTTATCGTACTGCGGCTCAAGAAGCCATTGCCCAGGCCGAGAAGGTGGAGAAACTGGTGGAGGAGATCGTAAAATATGATTTCCCTTATGTGATGATGAACGGGGTCATGCGGGTGGTGAAGGAACTGGGCCCGCGCATTGTAGACCAACAGTTCGACAACACCTGTTCCATCACACTCGCCATCCGTAAGTCGGAAGTCGAACATCTAAAGTCCCGTCTTGCCCAGCTCAGCTTTTGAGAGATGGCAAGAACTATCTCGACGATCTGAATCCCTCGAAATTAACGTATCGCCGTTTCATCATTCGCTGGTAGATATTACGTATCCACCAGGGATGGAAGAAGATGAAGAGCAGGCCTACCACCAAGACGACAACCATTCCCCACATGTCGCCTAAGATGGCGACAGCAGCGCGAATGAAAACGATGGGAACGAAGAACACCAGCAGTTCGACGACAATCTGCATTGAATTGTTTTCCATGCTCCCCTTGCCAATGAACTTCGTGTTCAAGGGCATGGTCTGTTTGTTGTAGACTGCCATCTGCATGAACACACAATATTCCACACCTGCCGTGAACGCCATGACGGCTACCAACTGGAGCAAGGTGTATTTGCCCATGATGAGTGTGGGAATCATGAGGATAAGCGGTATCAACAACAAGGCCGAATAAAAACAATATTTGGCTTTCAGCAAGGAGATGAGATTCTCTTTCCTGACAATGAGGCAATCGATGTAGTTGCCTTCGTAGCACATGACTTTCACCAAGATCATCGCCCCGTAGATGGCAAAATTATATACACACCAGAAGGTGTTCATAAACGGGTTGTCGTAGACATCCGTGAAAGATATAATCAGGCTGAACATCAAGACGATAGCGTTGGCGAAAATGAATGACGTACGCATATTCTTATTGCGCATGATACTCTTCACTTCCAGTTTGATATATTCGCCCACCTCGCCGAAACGGTCGAAGAAGGAGAGCTGCGACACATGCTTTATCTTTGTAGCCTTGGCTTCCGTCAGCTCCTTCCAGGTGAACGAGTACTGTATTTTCCTATTGATGGCTATCAGTACACAGAGCAACACCAGCAGCACGAGGAAGCAGAGCGGATGGCCATGCGACAGTTTATCGCCAAAGCAGCTATAGGCATCAAGCATGGGGTCGATTTTCAGGTTCACGATCCAAGGCGAGAAGATGAGGCCATACACCAGTAACGCCAGCAGCCACCATGCTATATGGTTGTTGATGAGTGTGCGAATGAGCATATACAACTGGCTGTTGATGAGTATCATGAGATAGAGACCCAACAGGAAAGCCAGGGTCACCCATATTCCTTCGACAAAGACGATGGACATGATGGCATAGGGGATGAACATGGCAAACCAGATAAGATTGCCAGTGCTCAGCAATGAATTGGCCATGAAACAATCGACACAGTCATATTTTCTTAGCGGCATCAGGGAGTAGGGCTTGAGCTGCTGCGAGGGTGTCTGCTGCATCAGGAAACGACAGAGGAAATCGACGGCCAAGATGAATGGACTAAAGCCGTACATCAGCTCGCAAGCCGTAACACTGGTACTGCTATTGGCCGCCAAGGCCAAGATGACGGCAAAGAACATGAGATAGGCGATGGTGAAACCAGCACCTATCATCAAAAAAATCTTGGCTGCCTTGTTCTGTTGCCATGCTATACTGCGCCGTTCCGCCAACTTGGCGTGTTTTCTCAGCGCCTTGAAAATCTCGTAGCGTGTCATGTCGTTTATCTTCCTTTATCTCCCTTTACCTTCTGTTATATGCCTTCCTTTTTTCTCTTACCTTCCTTTATCTCCTTTTACCTCCTTTTACCTCCCTTTATCTAAGGTCGATCACCTCGGCATTGGGGAAATCTTTTTGATTGAAGGTAAAGATGTGGTCCTCCAAGGGAGTGCTCTTATAACCGCTGATGGTGATGTCGCTCCATTTTCGGTCTTCGAGGATACGCACCTTGGTAGGTAAGTATGATTTGGAAACGTATACATACATCTCTTGGATGCTACGCCCCCTGTTCAATGCGGTAAGATGTACTTCCCAGCCGTTGGACTGGTCTTTCACTCCTAAGCGGTAGCCGTTCTTGTAGAGGGTGATGAATTTGTAAGGGTTCATCTGAGCCTGCTGGCTCTCATTCGGTGTGCTGACATTCACCTCTTCCGAACTGGTCATATAGGTCCATTGCGTTTTCCCGTCGAACCAGATGGAGGCTTTTGGGGTGGTGGCATGGAATTTCTTGCCCTTGATGAAGATGGAGCCCGACAGGCTGCCTATGCCCTCGCTGCTGAGCGTGAAGTCGGCTTTGGCACCCCCTTGGTTGTCGAGGTTGGCGGCTACCTTGTCAAGTATCTGCTTTGCTTTGGAAGCGTTCTGTGCCTGTACGCCGCAGAAAACCAAAAGGGCGGCGAACATTGTTATCATCCTGATTCTTTTCATAATGGTTAAGTTCTTGTTAAGTTGGTTATGTGTTATTGAGATTGGCCAGGAGCGCGTCGAGCTGTGTCTCGTCGGTCACAAGCACCTCGCGTGGCTTCGAGCCTCGTTGTGCTCCTACAATTCCTGCTTCTTCCATCTGGTCCATCAAACGACCGGCCCTGTTGTAGCCCACATCCAGCTTTCGCTGTATCATACTTGTGGAACCTTGTTGTAGAGCGACAATCAGTTTGGCGGCCTTAGAGAACAAGGGATCCTTACCCTTGATTTCCATCTCACCCTCCTCGCCGAATGACACATCGGCATCTTCCGATGCGGGCTCAGGCAGCAGCAGTGGTTCCACCGGACCGGGTTGCTGGCTGATATAGTCGGCGATACGTTCCACCTCGGGGGTGTCGATGAAGGCGCACTGCACACGTACCGGTTCGTTGCCGTTGAGGATGAGCATATCGCCTCGACCCACCAACTGGTTGGCACCCGGGCGGTCGAGGATGGTGCGCGAGTCGATCATGGCGCTCACCTTGAATGCCATACGTCCAGGGAAGTTGGCCTTGATGGTTCCCGTGATGATGTTGGTGGTAGGACGCTGGGTGGCGATAATCATGTGGATGCCCACGGCGCGTGCCAACTGGGCGATACGGGCGATGGGCAGCTCTATCTCCTTGCCTGCCGTCATGATCAGGTCGCCGAACTCATCGATGATGACCACGATATAAGGCATGTATTCATGTCCGGCGGAGAGATTCAACTGGTGGTTGACGAACTTGCGGTTGTATTCCTTGATGTTGCGAGTGCCTGCAGCCTTGAGCAGGTCGTAGCGATGGTCCATCAGGGTGCATAGGCTCTTGAGTGTGCGCACCACCTTCTGCACATCGGTGATGATAGGTTCTTCGTCGAAGTCTACAGATGCCATGAAATGGTCGGCGATAGGGGAGTAGACGCTGAACTCCACCTTTTTCGGGTCGATGAGCACCAACTTCATCTCGTTGGGATGCTTCTTGTAGAGCAGCGAAGTGATGATGGCATTCAGACCTACGGACTTACCCTGTCCGGTGGCACCAGCCACCAACAGGTGCGGTATCTTGGCAAGGTCGAGCATGAACACATCGTTGGTGATGGTCTTGCCCAAAGCAATGGGCAATTCCATGGTGCTCTCCTGGAATTTCTTCGAATTGAGGATGCTTTCCATCGACACAATCTTCGGGCGGGCGTTTGGCACCTCGATACCTATGGTTCCCTTGCCGGGGATAGGAGCGATGATACGGATGCCCAGGGCTGCCAGGCTCAGCGCGATATCGTCTTCAAGATTCTTGATGCGCTTGATACGCACACCTTCGGCAGGCACTATCTCGTAGAGCGTGATGGTGGGGCCTACTGTGGCGCGTATCTCACTGATTTGCACGCCATAGCTGTTGAGCACCTCGACGATACGTTTCTTGTTCGCCATCTGCTCCTCCTCGTCGATATACTGCTTGCTGTCGCTGCTGCTCTTGTCGAGCAGGCTGAGGGTGGGGTACTTATACTTGGTGAAAGGCTCCTTGGGGTTGATGGGGGTGTTAAGGGCTTCGTCGCGGGTGACGACTTTGCCGGAGGCTTTCTCTGTCTCGTCGGCCAATTCCACCTTCATCTGCAATTCGTCGGTGTCTTCCTGTTCTTTCTTGGGCCTGCGGAGGGGTTTGGCGCCAGTGACCTCGGGAGCATTATCCACAATCAAGCCATTGTCGGTGAAGCGAACGGTCTGTTCCTCAGGATCCTCGAAGGTGTCGGGGTCTTCCTCAAGATGGTCATAGACATTGGCCGTTTTCGCTTCGGGTTGGTTGTTGGTGATGGTGAATTTCACCTTGTCAATCAAACGCTGGGGATTGAGTATGTTACGAACCACATTGATGGTCTCGGAACTGAGGAAGGTGAGAAACGCCAAGGCTACAAGCACGAGCACGGAGATGAGTCCCGGCGAACCGATGATGTTCTCTATCCACCGGGCGCACGCCATACCATGGTCGCCTCCGGGGTTGAACACGCTCTCGCCGAAGATGGGTGTGAACAATTTGGCGAAAGCCACGGAGCACCATATCATGGTGAGAGCCATGCCGAAGAACCATTTTATCAGGTTGATATTCTTGTATGCACCACTCAACTTGAGTGAGCACATGATCATGAAGACAGGTATGAGGAATGCGGAGATACCGAAACACTTGCTGATAAAGAAATGGGAGATATAGGCACCGATGGAGCCGCAGATGTTTTGGAAACTTCTCCCGGCATTCTGCAGTTCACCATTTTGCGGTGCGAGTACCAGGCTTTGGTCTTCTTCTTCCGTGCTGAAATAGGAGACGAAAGCTATGATGAAATAAACGGCCAGGAAGAAGAGTACGACGGCCGCGATAAATTTGGTCTTCTCACTGCTAATGAAGTTGAAGCCCAATGATTCAAAAAATGATTTTTCCTTGACTTTATTTTTTTTCTTTGCCATGTATGTCGTCAATTTTAGTGCAAAAGTAAAGGAAAAAAGTCATAAATGGCCACAAATTCATCAATTTTTTCTATTTTTGCATCTTGTAATGAATATTTATGAAAAAAACACTATACAACAAATGTGACAAATCATGGGTTTCCCAGTTGCCAAGTATTGTCTTCGAGGGACCCATACACGTGGTTTTCAGTCATTCGGAAGCGGAGAAGGCCGTGGACTATCTCTTGGCACAACCTATTCTCGGCATAGATACGGAGACCAAGCCCTCTTTCAAGAAAGGGAGATGCAATATGGTGTCGCTCTTGCAGGTGAGCACGCTGGAACAGTGCTTCCTTTTCAGGTTGAACACCTTGGGCTTGTCAGCACCCATCATCCGTTTTCTCGAAGACACTACCGTTCTCAAGGTAGGATTGTCGCTGCACGATGACATATTGTCGCTACAAAGAAGGGGTACATTCACACCCGGTCTATTCATAGACCTGCAGGACCACATGAGGGAACTTGGAGTGGAAGATTTGAGCCTGCAAAAATTGTACGCCAATTTCTTTCATCAGAAAATCAGCAAGAACCAACGGCTCACAAACTGGGATATCGATGTGTTCACCGAACGGCAAAAACGCTATGCAGCCACTGATGCCTGGGCTTGCCTGAAATTGTATAATGAATATTTACGGTTGCGTGCCACAGGCGATTATGAGTTGGTCGTCGTAGAGGAGGAACCAATTAAATAGCTAATAGATAGCTAATAGAAGATGGATTATAAAAACATATATCTGAAAAAAGGAAAGGATGAAAGCCTCAAGAGGTTTCATCCCTGGGTCTTCTCTGGTGCCATCGCCCACATGGATGAAGGCATCAATGAGGGTGACGTGGTAAAGTTGCTCGACTGCCAGGGTACCTTCATGGCAGTTGGACATTTCCAGTTCGGCACAATCATGGTACGTGTCCTGTCGTTCGAGGATATCGCAATCGATGAGTCGTTTTGGGAAGAAAGACTGCGCCAAGCTTATGAATCGAGGAAAGCCATGGGCTTGGAACGTGAGGACAACAACACCTTCAGATTGGTTCACGGAGAGGGTGATTTCCTGCCCGGTCTCATTGTTGATTGTTATGGCAACACGGCGGTGATGCAGGCGCATAGTGTGGGAATCCATTGCGACCGGATGACCATAGCTGAACAATTGGTAAAGGTGATGGGAGGAACCATCCGTAATGTGTACTACAAGAGCGAGACCACCCTGCCCGCCAAGATGGCCATGCAGTCGGAAAACCAATTCCTTATTGGCGGGAGCGGAACGGATGTAGCCATGGAAAACGGATTGCAATTCCATGTCGATTGGCTGAAAGGTCAGAAAACGGGTTTCTTCGTCGACCAACGCGACAATAGAAGCCTGTTGGAGCGATATGCAAAGGATAGGGTGGTGCTCAACATGTTTTGTTACACTGGAGGCTTCTCTTTCTATGCCATGAGGGGAGGTGCACGGTGCGTGCATTCCGTGGACAGCAGTGCCAAAGCCATAGAGCTGACCAACGCCAACATCCAACTGAATTTTCCCGAAGATTCACGTCATGAGGCTTTTTGCGAAGATGCCTTCAAGTTCTTGGCGCAGGCAGGTGACACTTACGACCTCATCATTCTCGACCCGCCGGCATTCGCCAAGCATCGTGGGGCTTTGCACAATGCATTGAAAGGCTATACCAGATTGAATGCCAGGGCTTTTGAGATGATCAAACCCGGTGGCATCCTTTTCACCTTCAGTTGCTCGCAGGTGGTGAGCAAAGACCAGTTCCGCATGGCGGTATTCACGGCGGCTGCACAGAGCGGGCGAAGAGTGCGCATACTCCACCAGTTGCACCAGCCTTCCGACCATCCCATCAACATCTACCACCCTGAGGGTGAATATCTAAAGGGATTGGTTTTATACGTAGAATGATGAGAAAATTGCTCGACAAGGTCACCGCTTTTATAGAGAAGCATCAGTTGATGAACCCGGATAAGCTGTATTTAGTGGCATTGTCCGGCGGACGAGACAGTGTGGCTTTGCTCTTGATACTCCGTGAACTGGGCTATCGCATAGAGGCTGTTCATTGTAATTTCATGCTGCGGGGGGAGGAGTCTATGCGTGATGAGCAATTTTGTCGTGACTTGTGCCTGCGGATCAATGTCCCTTTTCATACCGTACATTTCGATACCCGTGCCTATTCAGCCCTTCACAAGGTAAGCATTGAGATGGCAGCACGTGATTTGCGCTATGCCCATTTCAAAAAACTGTGCGGTGATATCCATGCCGCAGGTGTATGTGTGGCACATCACATGGACGACTCTGTGGAAACCATTTTGTTGAATCTCTTGCGTGGAACAGGTATTCATGGGTTGACAGGCATCGCTCCCCGCCGCGACAACATCTTACGTCCATTGTTGGGCGTCCGGAGGAAAGAACTGGAAGATTATTTGGCATTCCATGGTCAGGAGTATGTAGACGACAGTACCAATTTCGTTCCAGATGTGAACCGCAACCGTCTTCGCTTATCCGTTTTTCCCCTTTTGCGGGAGATCAATCCCGCATTCGTAGAAAACATCTACCGTTGTGCAGGGTATCTAAAAGAGGTGGAACAGGTGTACGATGGTACTATCGACAAGCTGTCCGCCGCAGCGAAACTACCTGTTACGGATAGCCTTACGGTGGCGTGCTTCCAAAAGGCGGCGATTCAGAGCGAGGGCTTATTGTTCAGATTACTCTCTCCTTATGGTTTTAACGCATCGCAGATAGAGGATATATTCTCGCACTTATCCTCGTCACAAAACCGTCGCTTCCTATCATCGACACATGAGCTGGTGGTGGGTGGTGATGTGATGGAGGTGATGCCCGTCGGTAACATTCTTCCTAAACCAGTAAAAATTCCTGAAACGGGGACGTATGTGGTGGGTGATAATGAACGTCTCCGTTTGAAGTGCTTTGATAAACCCTCTGCTTTCTCCTGGAGCCAATCGCCTAATACTGTTCATCTTGATGCCGACAAGATACGTTTTCCGCTTATCCTGCGACATGCTGAAAACGGTGACCGTTTTCAACCTCTTGGCATGACAGGAAAGAAACTGTTGAGCGACTTCATGACCGACCTCAAAATGTCGCTATCGGAAAAACGCCGCCAGTGGGTGCTTGTTGATGCCGACAACCAAATTATTTGGGTCGTCGGTCGGCGAATCGACCATCGCTATCGTGTCGGGGATGGGACCATGCATATCATGGAAATAGGGTTCTCCCCTTTTTCCTGATCATCGCTTAAAGAATATGATCAAAGTTTCAATAACTCCTTCGCCCGCTCCAAATCTTGGGGCGTATCAATGCCGATGGTGGAAAACTCTGTCATGGCTACGCGGATTTTAAAACCATTCTGCAACCATCGCAGCTGTTCCAACGATTCCGCTTCCTCCAACGGAGAAGGTGGTAATTGGGATATGGCCTTCAGCACATCGCGGCGGTAGGCATAGATGCCCATGTGGCGGACGTAAGGAAAGCGTTTCAGCCAATCCTGATGTTCTTCGCCTCGAACGTATGGTATGACGCTTCGACTGAAATACAGCGCATAACCATCCTTGTCGGTCACTATCTTTGGCGAATTGGGGTTCTCCACCTCTTCCATCGAAGAAAATGGTATGCCGAGGGTGGCTATCTGTGTGCGGTCGTCGTCGAAACAGCCGCATAAGGTCTGGATGTGAGTCTCCCGCACGAAAGGCTCGTCTCCCTGCAAGTTGATGATGACATCGAAACGTTGGTCCAAGGATGCAACAGCCTCGTTGATACGGTCGGTGCCACTGCGATGATTGGGTGATGTCATGATGGCGCGGCCTCCGAACGATTCCACATGTTGGAATATGCGATCGTCGTCGGTGGCTACGAATACATCAGCGAGCACCTTTCTCGCTTGCTCGTATACGCGCTGGATGATGGTTTGGTCGCCGAGCATGGCCAATGGTTTCCCGGGAAACCGGGTGGAGGCATAGCGGGCGGGAATGACAACTGCAAAGGTGTGTTTCATAATGCTATGGCTTTAATTTTTCCGCAAAAATATAAAAATCTTATAATATGGGCAACTTAAATCAAGATTATCCGCCGAAGTTCAAAAAAAAAGCAAAAGGATTTCACGGTCTGACCTTTTTTTCTTAATTTTGTATTTTGAATTTGAAACAGCAAGAAGAATCGTGTACAAGTATATAGTAACACTCCTTTTGGCGATGTCGCCTTGGATGGGATTCGCCCAGAAGATCAGTTTGGGAACCTGTGTCACCAAAGACGGAGGTCAATATAGTGGTGAGATGGCTTCCGGAAAACCTCATGGCAAAGGTGTTACGCAGTTTAAGAACGGTGACACTTATGAAGGTGAGTATGTGAAAGGTAAACGACAGGGTTATGGCGTGTATACCTTTGCTGATGGTGAGCGTTATGAAGGTGAATGGTTCCAGGACCAGCAACACGGCCGTGGGGTGTTCTATTTCCTTAACAACAATCGTTACGACGGTTTTTGGTATAGGGATTACCAGCATGGGACAGGTACCATGTATTACTACAACGGCGACAAATACGAAGGAGGATGGAACCGCGACAAACGTGAAGGGAAGGGGAGATACACCTTTGCTACAGGTCAGTTTTATGACGGCATGTGGAAAAACGACATGAAAAACGGGCAAGGCACCTTCGACTGGGGCGACGGATCCTACTACCGTGGCAATTGGGAAAACAATGAACGTTCAGGACAGGGTATGAACCAATATGCCCAAGGCGACATGTACACCGGGTCGTGGAGCCATGATTTGCAAAACGGGCGCGGGCGCTATATCTTCCAGAACGGCGACGAATACAATGGCGACTATGTGCGTGGCGAACGAACAGGGGAGGGCCATTTCAAGTTTCATAACGGAGATGTCTATAACGGTCACTTCAACCATGGCGACAAGTCGGGACAGGGCACTTTCACATGGAAGAACGGCGACACCTATACTGGAGCCTGGGCCAATGACAAACAGCAAGGACACGGCAAACTGATCAAGAAAAACGGCGATGTGTTCGAGGGTGATTTCCGAAACGGGCTCTTTGACGGTCAAATGATCATCCATTATCATGACGGCTCCCGCTTCCGTGGTTATTACCGCAAAGGGGTGAAACACGGTCGCGCCTTGGAAGAGTCAAGGGATGGAAAACGTTTTGAAGGAAATTATGAGAACGGCACCCGCGTTGGTGAGTTCGTGGAAAAGGACCGAAACGGACAGGTAACTGCACATGGCGTATATAGAAACGGTCAAAGGATATTACAATAAAAATAACAAGCAATGATTATCGACACTTTAGACAATTTCCGACAGTATCTCGCTGTCAATCCGCTTTTCAGCAAAGTAGCCGATTTCCTGGAAGGACATGATCTTGCCACGATGGAGGAGGGCAAGTATGAACTGGAAGGAACGGACTTGTTCCTCAATGTGACAACCGCCAAGGGTAAGACTCCTGACGCTGCTGTCATGGAAGCTCATCGTGTGATGCTTGACATACAGATACCTCTCTCATGCCCTGAGACTTATGGTTATATGCCAGCCAAGGATATGCCTGAGGCAGAGTATAATGCGGAGAAGGACATCGTCAAGACCCCAGGTGTGGTGCCTGATAGTCTTGTAACATGCAAACCGGGAATGTTTGCCGTCTTCTTCCCGCAGGATGGGCACGCTCCCTGCATCTCCGTCGAGCCCAGCATCAAAAAGGCGATTTTCAAAGTGAAACATGTATAAATTCATAATACCTTAGTTGTCATGACCGAGAAACAAAACACTACGAAGAAGGAGACCGCTTCAAAAGCGACAGTCACCAAGAACAGCTCACCACGTCGGACAAGGACCCCGAAGCACATCGGGCTGGTGAAGAACGACGGTTATCTGGAACCTTATGAAAACGCCATACAAGGGCGTCATGACCATGCTTTATGGAAACTCAACCAACTCACACGCAATGGAAAGATCACACTCTCTGACTTTGCCAACGGCCATGAATATTTCGGCCTTCATAAGACAGCCCGTGGTTGGGTGTTCCGCGAATGGGCTCCCAATGCCACAGACATCTATCTTGTGGGTGACTTCAATGACTGGAAGGAAAACGAGAAATATCGCGCTAAACGCATCGAGGGAACAGGCAACTGGGAACTGAAGTTGCCGTCGAAAGCCATGAAGCATGGCGACTTGTATAAGATGCATGTTCACTGGAATGGTGGCGAAGGAGAACGTATTCCCGCCTGGACACGACGTGTGGTTCAGGACGATGATACCAAGATATTCTCCGCCCAGGTGTGGGCTCCCAAGGAGGAGTATGTGTGGAAGAAGAAAAACTTCAAGCCCAATGTCAATCCTCTGCTCATCTATGAATGCCACATCGGTATGGGACAAGATGCCGAGAAGGTCGGCTCGTACAAGGAGTTTGAGGATAATGTGCTGCCGCGCGTCATCAACGACGGATACAACTGCATCCAGATTATGGCCATTCAGGAGCATCCCTATTACGGTTCATTTGGCTATCATGTTAGTTCGTTTTTTGCCGCTTCCAGCCGTTTCGGCACCCCCGAGGAACTGAAGTCGCTCATCGACAAAGCCCATCAAAACGGTGTGGCGGTCATCATGGATATCGTACATTCGCATGCCGTGAAAAACGAGGTGGAAGGTCTTGGCAACCTTGCCGGCGACCCCAACCAGTTCTTCTATGAAGGAGGCAGGCACGAGCATCCAGCTTGGGACTCCCTCTGCTTCGATTACGGTAAGGATGATGTCATCCATTTCCTCCTTTCCAATTGCAAATATTGGTTGGAAGAGTTCCATTTCGATGGATTCCGTTTCGATGGTGTCACGTCGATGCTTTATTACAGTCACGGACTGGGCGAGGCATTCTGCAATTATGGCGATTACTTCAACGGCCATGAGGATGACAATGCCATCTGCTACCTGACGCTTGCCAATTTGCTCATCCACCAGGTGAACCCCAAGGCCATCACCATAGCCGAGGAGGTGAGTGGAATGCCCGGACTTGCCGCTAAGTTTGAAGATGGCGGATATGGCTTCGACTACCGCATGGCAATGAATATTCCCGACTATTGGATCAAGACAATCAAGGAAGTGCGTGATGAGGACTGGAAGCCCAGTTCCATATTCTGGGAGGTGAAAAACCGCCGACCAGACGAAAAAACCATCAGCTACTGTGAGAGCCATGATCAGGCGTTGGTAGGTGACAAAACCATCATCTTCCGACTTATCGATGCAGATATGTATTGGCATTTCCGCAAGGGCGACGAGAATGATATGGTTCATCGAGGCATTGCCCTTCACAAGATGATACGTTTGGTGACAGCCGCTGCCATCAATGGTGGTTATCTCAATTTCATGGGTAATGAGTTCGGGCATCCTGAATGGATCGATTTCCCGCGGGAGGGTAACGGCTGGAGTTACAAATATGCCCGTAGGCAGTGGAACCTCGTCGACAACAAGGAACTGTGCTATCATTGGCTCGGCGACTTCGACAGGTGCATGATCAACGTGATAAAGAGCCAGAAGAATTTCCAGAAGACACCTGTGCAGGAGATATGGCACAATGACGGCGACCAGGTGCTGGCATTCATGCGTGGCGATCTTGTCTTTGTGTTCAATTTCAGTCCCAACCGCTCGTTCACCGATTATGGGTTCCTCGTTCCGACGGGAGCTTACGAGGTGGTACTCAATACCGATTCCAAGGATTTCGGTGGAAATGGCTTGGCAGATGACACCGTCACCCACTTCACCAACTATGATCCCCTGTATGTAAACGATCATAAGGAGTGGTTGAAATTGTACATACCTGCACGTTCCGCAGTCGTGCTTAAGAAGAATTGATGAATTTCATGCGCGGGGAATCCCCCGCGCATGAATATATTGGGAAAGTCAACGTAAGGATGAGAAACCAAGGTCAGCTGCTCAAGGTATCGTGTACGGTACTTTTCTGTTTGTTCACCTTTTTCTATATATACACATATCAGTGCGACCTGATATCTTATGGACAGATGGTCCTGTCGGAGGGAAAGACCCATTTCGACAGGACTATAGGTTCATTGCTCCTTACCGTGGCTCTTTATATGGTACAGCTCTTTGTTAACGGGCTGGTACGACCTCATGACCGCTTTGTGGCATTGACTTTTTTCCCCTCGTTGCTTATCCTCACCTTCATCACAGATATACCAAAAGATATAGACCGGTCGTTCTCTCTGGGTGGCTGGATGTGGGTAGGTCCCCTTCTTTTGTTGCTTTTTTCATTCCTTGTCTGGTTACTCCGACAGTGGTCTGTGCGGTGGCAACCAAGCAACACCTCTTTTTTCCATGATTTGTGGATAAACCTTTCCATCATGGTTCTGATGTTCTTCCTGGTTTGTTGTGTGAGCAATAGCGATGAACTTTTTCATCGTCAACTGAGGATGGAACGTTTCGCCATCAACGGCGATTATGAAGATGTGATGGATGAAATGGCTGAAGTGGAAACTCCTGATGATCATCTGACGCTGTTGACTGCCTTCGCCCTGTCGCAGGAATCGCTGTTGGGTGAGCATTTTTTTGAATATCCCGTCGGTCAAGGTTCGGAAATCATCGATCCTGATAATTCTTCATCGAGGACTTATCTTATACCCAAGGAGGTGATGTCGCATGCGTATGGTCATCCTTTTTGGAAGGACGATTACGAACTGACCCGCTTATTGATGGATCGACGCCTCATGGATTTCGCCAAGAAAGTGAAAACCTGTTATAGCGACAGCACTATGCCTAAGCATTTTCGTGAAGCAATGGCTGTTTTCCGGGATTCGAAAGAAGCTGAGCTCTTGAAACAGCAAGAAGAGGCGGCTTTGAGGGAAGAGATGGAGAAGGGGAAGAAGGCGAAAAAGAAAGAGATAATCATCCACCCTGTAGACTCCATCATGTCTGTGCGTTACGAGACTTACCAATTGCTATTGCAGTCGTCGAAAGATAAACGGGTGGTTTACAATCTATCCAGGAAATACTATCATGACACTTACTGGCATTATTATCATTTCCCCATAAAGAAGGAGGCACCTTGAAATAGGTGCCTCCTTCTTTATGCTTTATGGGATGTTTGATTATCGAGTCTTTGTCAATTCTCCGTAGGAGCAGGTGTCGATTCTTGGGTTTCTGTCTTCAGTCCCAACTCATTTCTCACCTCGGCAAGAGCCTTCACCCAGTCGGTGTCGAGCGAGAATTGGGTAATGTAACGGTCGCCTTTGCAGTAAGCCAAAACCAAGTCCTTGTCTTCGTCATAGAATCGGGGATTGGCCAAACTGACTCTCTTGAACAGCGCCAATACCTTCTGACGTTCCTTGGTCTTGGAAGCACGTCCGATTTTCGTCACATAGAGGTGGACGAAATTGTAAAGGGCGATAGCCTGGTTGTCCTCTTCGGTGACCAAGGCCACATAATCAGCAGAGTCGGGTGATGCCGTGATTCTCTCCAGCAACCGCGTGTTCATATACGTAATGGCGTCTTTCTTGAATTGGGCCACTTTGCGTACATCCAACGACTTGGTTTGGTCGTTGGCAACTTCATCCGACATCTTGTAGATTTCCTGAAGAATCTCCTGTGCCGAAGCATACGTAAAACTCAGGCAAGCCATGGCCAGAGTGAAAAGTAGTTTTTTCATGTTTGCTTGTTTTTATTGTTAATTGTTTCTTGTCAATACTATCTGGTGTGTGATGCACGAAGGCAATTCATCATCGTAATGTGTCACGAAAAGCAACGTCTTGTCTCTTCTCTGGCAGAACGACTCGATAATGGCTCCCGCCAAGGCCCTGTTGCTGTCGTCCAACCCATGGAACGGTTCATCGAGAATAAGCAAAAGCGGATCCTTGACGAACGCCCGTGCCAACAACACCATGCGTTGCTCTCCTTCGGAAAGAGTGAGAAAACCACGCTCGCCCATCTCTCCCAATCCAAAGAGCGATAACCACCATGCGCAGGTAGAATACTCTTGTTCGGTGGGCTTGGCGTAAAGCCCGATAGAGTCTTTCAATCCGCTGGCCACCACTTGTATGGTAGGCAGATTTTTCTTGTAGGACCTGTGCATCTCGGGAGAGACATATCCGATATGCTTCTTGATGTCCCAGATACTCTCGCCTGAACCTCGACGACGCTCGAAGAGTGATATGTCGCAAGCATAGGACTGTGGGTTGTCGGCACAGACAAGACTGAGCAAGGTGCTCTTTCCTGAGCCGTTCTTCCCACGCAAAGCCCATTTCTCTCCAGCCATAACACGCCATGTCAGCTCCTTGATGATTGTACGGTTGCCATAGCGGATGGTTACATCCTTCATGCGAATCACCTCTTTTGGCAGAAGGGCGTCGGATGTAGTCAGCGACGACATTTTTTCGCTGATATCCTTCCGCTTTTCTTCGGACAACCGCTCATGACCTGTTTTTGCCATGTAATCGCCAACACTCATTTTGACACCGGCTCTGCCATGGTCCATTTCTATGACATGAGTGATTACCGGAGGGATATCCTGCGCTCTTGATAGTATCAAGATGAGTTGCAGGGATTGTTGGCTGACGATGTCCTCAAGGAGTGTCGACAGACCAGCTCGTGTTTCCGCATCAAGTCCCACAAAGGGGTTGTCGATCATCAAGACACGCGGACGCCCTACCAGGGAGCATGCCAACTTCAACTTCCGCAGTTCACCACTTGATAGGAGGATGATGTATTTATCCATCAACTTCTCCAACTGGAACAATCCCACGATGCGTCGTATCTCATCGCGCTGTTGCTCTTCGTCATAGTCCGAACCCAGCAGGGCTTCTTCCAATTTGTCACGTACCGTGGGTGTGTCCTCAGCTATCTCCTGTTGGTTCCAGCGCTGCTGCAGGTAGTAGGTGCGGTCGTTGTCGGCACCGTAGCAGTCCTTAAACGTGATATACTTGATATTTTCCGACACCAGAGTGCGCTCACTCGGTGAAAAATCATATTTCGGATAGTCTCCGAAAAGCGGGTGCTTACCAATCAGTATCTCCGCCAGTTTGGTCTTCCCCGAGCCATTGGGACCTACTATGGCGATGTGCTCGTCGGCATACAGGTCAAGGTTGAGGGGGGCGGCCAATTGCCATTCCGGTAGCCTGGCCATCCCGTTTCTGATGCTTATGGTCGTTTGCATACCCTGTCTTTGTTCCTGTTGATGAAATCCTTCCACCCCTTATAGTTGCTATCGCTCTCCGGCCTTCCTTGTTGGAGGAAATGGCAGTAAGCGGCTCCAAGGGCATCTGTGGCATCGAGGAACTTAGGCATTTCATCGGCATTGAGATGCAGGAGCCTGACCAACATACCTTGTACCTGTTCCTTCGAAGCCTGTCCATTACCCGTGATGGCCATCTTGATTTTCAGCGGGGCATATTCATGGATGGGTATATCATGATGGATGGCCGCTGCTATCGCAACCCCTTGCGCCCGTCCCAGTTTGAGCATCGATTGGACGTTTTTGCCGAAGAATGGCGCCTCTATGGCCATCTCATCGGGTAAGTATTCCTTGATGATGCCGCTCACGCGTTCGAAAATCATGCCCAGCCGTAGATACATGTCGTGGGTCTTGCGAAGGTCGATGACCCCCATCGCCACCATCTCGGCCTTGTTGGAAAGAACCTTGATCACTCCGTAGCCCATTACGTTGGTTCCAGGATCAATGCCCAATATGATTTTCTCCGCCTGCATGTTTATCTGTCCATGTACGGATTAAAACGCAACTCTTGGGCGATGGTGGTCGCAGGCCCATGTCCTGGGTAGATGGCTGTATCGTCGGGTAATTGTGCCAACGAGCGCAGACTCTGTATTATCTGCATCATGCTACCTCCTCGCAGGTCGGTCCTTCCTATTGACATGCGAAAGAGGGTGTCGCCGGTAAAGGCCGCTTTTTCTTCTTCGCAGTAGAATGTCACGCTGCCTTTGGAATGCCCCGGGGTGTGTATCACTCTTATTTGATGGTTCCCGAATGAAATGGTTTCATTCTCTGTGAAAAAATGACCTGTTTTGGGAAAATCGTAGGGTATTTTCATACCGAACATATCCACGGCCTGCTGTTGCATATCCTCCATGAAGTCTTCATCGTCGGGATGGACCTCAGGGAGCAACCCGAATTCCTCAAATACGGTGTTGTCGCCGAAATGATGGTCTAAATGGCCATGCGTGGCCAGTAGATGAACAGGTTTCAGACCATTGTCTCTTATGTAACGGCAAAGAGCCTTTCGCTCTTCGTCGTAGAACACGCCACAATCGATGATAACACATTCTTTCGTGTCATCGCTCACTACAAAGCAGTTCTCTTGCAGCATGTTGCAAACAAAAGTCTTGATGTCGATCATATGGGTATGTATATGAGATATTTTTCCTTAAACCATTCCTCTTGGAACCATTTACTGATGTCCATGACCTCTGCTATTCTCTTGTAGGCACTAATCTCGCTGTTGATATTGCCGCCTTTCAGACAGAAAATACCGTTGGGCATGGCATTCAACTGCTCCTTGCCTATATTCTTTTTCACAATCTTCATGAGATCGGGTAGGGGCATGACGGCACGGCTCACAATAAAGTCGTATTTCCCTTTTTCTTCTTCGCCGCGGAGGTGTTGTGCCACCACGTTTTCAAGACCTATGGATTGTGCCACATCTTCCACCACCCGGATTTTCTTTCCAGTACCATCGATGAGTTTGAAATGACATTCGGGAAAGAGGATGGCTAAGGGAATACCCGGAAAGCCTCCTCCTGTGCCAAAGTCGAGAATGGAGGTGCCAGGCTTGAAGTTCAATGCTTTGCCGATGGACAAGGAATGTAGCACATGATGCTCGTAGAGGTGGTCGATGTCTTTGCGGGAGATGACATTGATTCTTGCATTCCACATGGAATACAACTCACCAAGCATACCGAATTGTTCAGCCTGCCGGGGCGTTAGGTGTGGGAAATAGTGTAGTATCTTATCCATGAGTTTTGCTTATATCATCTGTCAACGGTCACCTTGATTTCGCCTTTCTC
>ONDS01000040.1 GCA_900316685.1 uncultured Prevotellaceae bacterium
GGAACAAGCAAAAATTCAACCCTGAAAAAATCTTCACTACGGAAGAAAATGTTAAAAGTGTTAATTTGCTTGCCTCTTAATATAGATTACCCCTCCTTTGGAAAAGGAAGGGAAAAGTTAGATTGCTATGGAAAAGCGACCTCCCCTGCCCCTCCTTTGGAAAAGGAGGGGAAAAGTTAGCCTGCTATGGAAAAGCGGCCACCCCTGCCCCTCCTTTGGAAAAGGAGGGGAAAAGTTAGCCTGCTATGGAAAAGCGACCTCCCCTGCCCCTCCTTTGGGAAAGGAAGGGAAAAGTTAGCTTGCTTTGGAAAAGCGACCTCCCCTAACCCCTCCTGTAGGAGGGGGACTGGTTACCTTGGGAAAAGGAGGGGGAATGGTTACCTTGGGAAAAGGAGGGGAATGAGGACGACTGCTGCGCGTCTTTATTTTATGTAAAAATCTTTCGTTATGTTTTGATACCATTCTGAACGATTGCCAGATGGGGAAAGGAGCAGTTGCTGTTCAGTAGATGCAGGGTGTGAGAGATTATTGGTGAAAGCCGCCAAGACACGTTTGACCGGTTTCTTTTCCGTGGTTTTAATCTTACATGAACGATACTCTTTAAATCCTTTTATATAAAATTGTTGCGATATATGACTATAGCTTTCCTTCGGCACTATAAGAGAGAAAAAGCCGCCATCAACAATCAGGAGCTGCACAGCATCGACAAGGTCGGTCCACGGCAACAGGTCGTTGTGTCGCGCCAGTGTTTCTTTTTCATCGCGATTTCTTAAGGAATTTTCAAAGAAAGGAGGATTGCATACAATGGCATCGAAAGTATGTTGATACTCCGTTTTTGCCGCAAAGCATTGGATGCTTTCATTCAACAACCCTACCCTATCAGAGAACGGCGAGTTGGCCACATTTTCCATAGCCTGCCGACAAGCATCCCCATCCAATTCCACCCCAGTTATCAGCGCATCTGTGAAGCGTTGTGCCATCATCAGCGCGATGAGCCCCGTGCCCGCTCCGATATCGAGGATACGTTTTCCCCCATCGGCCCAAGCCCCCAGCAGCACCCCGTCGGTTCCCACCTTCATGGCGCAGAGATCCTGTTCTATGACGAACCTTTTGAACTGAAAATTACCCATTTCGAGTACAAAAATAGGAAAAATCGGCCAAAGGTCCAGCATAAACTATTAAAAAACATTTAAGAACCCTTATTTATAGCGTAAAATTCGTACCTTTGCATCCCGAAAAAAAATACCAGGCGGCTATCCGTTCATCCAGCCGCCCTAATATCATTATACGAGAAGCAATGGAAAAGAACCAAAATAATCCCTTTCAGATGATAGCCGATTACGAAGGCGACGTCGAATCACTCTTCGACATCCATGTAGACGGCGACATACCCATCCTTGCCACCCGCAACATGGTGTTGTTTCCCGGCGTCATCTCCCCCATCCTTGTGGGTCGCCGGGCCAGTGTCAATTTAGTGCGCAAGGTACACGACAACGAGTCGACCATCATAGGCATTTTTTGCCAGAAAGACCCATCGTTGGACTCCCCCTCGTTCAAGGACCTTTACGATTACGGTGTTTACGCCCGCGTGATCCGCGTGCTGGAATTGCCAGGCCAGAACGGCAACATCACCGCCATCGTGCAAGGCCTTGGCCGTTGCCGTCTCACCGGCATCAGCAAGACCCGCCCCTACTTGGTAGGCTCCACGGAGTTGGAGCCCGAGCTCTTTCCCTCGTCGCGCGACAGGGAGTTCACCACCGCCGTTGAGGATGCGCGTGCCACTTCGATTGAATACATCAAGAAGAACGAAGACATCCCCGACGAGTCGCAGTTCGCCCTCAACAACATCACCAACAACATCATCGCCATCAATTTCATCTGTTCGAACATGCCCTTCGAGTTGTCGGACAAGATGTCGCTGTTGCACTGTGATTCGCTGAAAGAGCGTGTTTTCACATTGTTGAAGGTGTTCAACAAGGAACTGCAGTTGTTGGAGTTGAAGCATAACATCCGCACCAAGACCCGTGAAGACATCGACGAGCAGCAGCGCGAGTATTTCCTTCAGCAGCAGATCAAGAACATCAAGGAAGAGTTGGGCAATGGTGAGGGTTCGCCCGAGCGTTTGGAACTGATTCAACAAGCCGAGAAGAAACATTGGCCCGAGGATGTGGAAAAGGTGTTTTATAAGGAATTAGACAAGTTGGACACTCTGAATCCGCAGAGTCCCGACTACAGCATCCTTCTGAATTACCTTCAAACGATGGTAAGTCTGCCCTGGGGCGAGTACACCACCGACGATCTGAACCTGAAGCGCGCCGAGCGAGTGCTCAACCACGATCACTACGGTATGGAGAAGGTGAAGGAGCGCATACTGGAGCATATCGCCGTATTGTCACTGCGAGGTGACCTGAAGTCGCCCATCCTCTGCCTGTACGGTCCTCCGGGAGTGGGCAAGACCAGTTTAGGCAAGAGCATCGCCACTGCCATGAAGCGCAAGTATGTACGCATGTCGTTAGGAGGACTGCACGACGAGTCGGAGATACGCGGTCATCGTCGCACCTACGTAGGCGCCATGCCCGGCCGTATCATCAAGAGCATCCAGCGTGCCGGCAGTTCGAACCCCGTGTTCATCCTCGACGAGATAGACAAGGTGACCCAGCACACCATCAACGGCGATCCCGCTTCCGCCATGTTGGAAGTACTCGACCCCGAGCAGAACAACGCCTTCCACGACAACTACCTGGATGTGGATTACGACCTGTCGAAAGTGCTGTTCATCGCCACCGCCAATGATTTGAACACCATTCCCCGTCCTTTGCTCGACCGCATGGAGATTATCGAGGTGAGCGGTTATATCACCGAGGAGAAGATAGAGATAGCCAAGCGCCATCTCATTCCCCGCGAGTTGGAGAACACGGGATTGTCCGAATCGCCCGTCCACCCCAATTTCAACAAAGCCGCCATCGAGCGAGTGATAGAGCAGTACACCCGTGAGAGCGGTGTTCGTCAGTTGGAGAAGCAGATCAACAAAGCCTTCCGTAAGCTGGCGTTCATAAAAGCCCGCGACGGTGAGTTGCCCTACGACAAGATCACGCCCGAGAAGTTGGTCGACCTCTTAGGCAAGCCCCCTTATTACCGCGACATCTACCAAGGCAACGATTACGCCGGTGTGGTTACAGGTTTGGCATGGACGAGCGTAGGAGGAGAAATCCTGTTCATCGAGACCTCGCTGAGCAAGGGCAAGGGTTCGAAACTCACATTGACCGGCAACCTGGGCGATGTGATGAAGGAGTCGGCCATTATCGCCCTGGAATACGTGAAGGCCCATGTCGATGCCCTGGGTATCGACTACCGCCTGTTCGAGCAATGGAATATCCATATCCATGTGCCCGAGGGAGCCACCCCCAAGGACGGCCCCTCCGCCGGCATCACGATAGCCACCTCCATCGCCTCGGCGCTGACGCAGCGCAAGGTGCGCAAGAACACCGCCATGACCGGCGAGATCACCCTTCGCGGCAAGGTGTTGCCTGTCGGCGGAATCAAGGAGAAGATCCTGGCCGCCAAGCGAGCCGGCATCACCGACATCGTGATGTGCGCCGCCAACCGCAAGGATATAGAAGAGATACCCGCCATATACCTGAAAGGCGTGAATTTCCATTATGTGGAGAATGTGCAGGACGTATGGGACTTCGCCCTCACCGACGAGCCCGTCAGCAACTCCATCAACCTTACGATAGACGCCACCGAGGAGAAATGACATTCAACGTAACCCATACCGACCCCTGCAGCGATGCCCGTGCAGGCTTACTTACTACCTCGCACGGCCCGATAGAGACCCCTATCTTTATGCCCGTAGGAACCTGCGGCAGCGTGAAGGGAGTTCATTTCAGCGAGTTGCGCGATGACGTGAAGGCCCAGATCATCCTCGGCAACACGTACCATCTATACCTCCGGCCGGGCACCGACATCTTGCGGCAAGCCGGTGGTCTGCATCGTTTCAACACCTGGGACCGTCCTATCCTGACCGACTCAGGCGGTTTCCAAGTCTTCTCGCTTACCGGCATCCGCAAGTTACGCGAGGAAGGCTGCGAGTTTCGTTCGCACATCGACGGTTCCAAGCATTTCTTCACCCCCGAGAATGTGATGGACACCGAGCGCATCATCGGCGCCGACATCATGATGGCCTTCGACGAGTGTCCTCCTGGGCAGAGCGACTACGCCTATGCCAAGAAGAGCCTTCAACTGACGCAGCACTGGTTGGACCGTTGCATCGCCCGTTTCAACGCCACCGAATGTCCGTATGGTTACGAGCAGAGTCTTTTCCCCATCGTCCAAGGCTGTACTTTTAAGGATCTCCGTCAGGAAGCCGCCAAGTTCGTGGCCGACAAGGGAGCCGACGGCAATGCCATTGGCGGTCTGGCCGTAGGCGAGCCCACCGAGGTGATGTATGAAATGATAGAGGTGGTGAACGCCATCCTCCCCAAGGACAAGCCCCGTTACCTGATGGGCGTAGGTACACCCCAGAATATCTTGGAAGCCATAGAGCGCGGCGTCGACATGTTCGACTGCGTGATGCCTACTCGCAACGGTCGCAATGCCATGTTGTTCACCTATGAAGGAACGATGAACATGCGCAACAAGAAATGGGCCACCGACTTCAGTCCCATCGACCCCGATGGTTGCAGTCTGGACCGACTGCACACGAAAGCCTATCTCCACCACCTGTTCAAGGCCCAGGAGTTGCTGGCCATGCAGATAGCGAGCATCCATAACCTGGCATTCTATCTCCGTTTGGTGGGCGATGCCCGTCGCCACATTATCGCAGGAGATTACGTGAGTTGGAAAGCGTCCATCATTGACCAGATGGGGAGGAGACGGTGAATGAGGGTTGAGGGTTGAATGTTGAGGGTTGAATATTAAAGATTTAAGAATTGGACAGTAAGATTGAGACATATATGACCAAGGCGAAGGCCTTTTTTTCCAAGCTTTTCCAATATATGAAGAAAGGTTGGAAGATGCTTCGTCATGTGCTGTCGTGGCTTAGTCCGAGCCGTTACATGAAGAAGTTGGATTGGTATATCATCCGCAAGTTCATCGGCACTTACATCTACGCCATCGTCCTGATTATCTCTATCTCCATTGTCTTCGACGTGAACGAGAACCTGGCCAAGTTCACCGAGTTCCACGCCCCATTGCGTGCCATCGTATTCGACTACTATGCCAACTTCGTCCCCTATTTCGCCAATCTGTTCAGTGCCCTGTTCGTATTCATCGCCGTCATCTTCTTCACCTCGAAGTTAGCCGGCAATTCCGAGATTATCTCGATGTTGGCCGCCGGTGTGAGTTTCCGCCGTCTGATGCGACCCTACATGATATCGTGCGTGCTCATCTCCATTGTCACGTTTTATCTTGGCGGCTACGTCATACCCCACGGCACTGTGATACGTCAGAATTTCGAAGCCTTATACAAGAACAAGACCAAGGTGATGGCGGCCGAGAACGTGCAGTTGCAAGTGGGCGAAGGAGTGATAGCCTACATCCAGCATTACGACAACCACATGAAGAAAGGCTATGGTTTTTGTCTCGACAAGTTTGAGAACAAGAAGCTGGTGAGTCATATGACCGCCCATGAGATACAGTACGACACCATCTCCGACAGCAAGGACCATTGGACCGCCTACAACTGGACCATCCGCGACTTGCGCGGCATGCGCGAGCATATCACGAGCGGTGCGAAGAAAGACACCACCATCCTGATGGAACCCGCCGATCTGGTTTATTCGAAAGGTCAGCAAGAGACCTTCACCAGCAGCCAGCTGCGCGAATACATCGAGATGCAGCAGCGACGAGGTTCGACCAATGTAGTGCAATATGAGGTGGAGTATCATAAACGCATCGCCTCATCGTTCGCCTCGTTCATCCTCACGACGATAGGAGTCTCCCTGTCATCTCGCAAGCGCAAGGGCGGCATGGGCATGTACTTAGGTATCGGTCTGGTGTTGTCGTTCACCTATATCATGCTGCAGACCATCTCCTCATCGTTCGCTATCAATGCCGGTTTCCCACCGGCGCTGGCCGCGTGGATGCCTAACATCTTATTCAGCATTGTGGCCTACATCTGTTACCGCAACGCCCCCAACTAACCATTATTCCCCATGAGATTTGAAGAACTGAATTTAAGCTACAACATACTCGACGCCCTTGACGACATGCGTTTTGAGCAATGCACCCCTATCCAGGAGCGTTGCATACCCGAGATTCTCGACGGTCACGACCTGATAGGTGTGGCGCAGACCGGCACAGGCAAGACCGCCGCCTATCTGCTGCCCATCCTCAGTCTGCTCGACGACGGTTTCTGTCCGCGCGATGCCATCAACTGTGTGGTGATGAGTCCCACACGCGAGTTGGCGCAGCAGATTGACCAAGCCATGCAAGGTTTCTCCTATTACCTTGATGACGTGAGCAGTGTGGCCGTTTACGGAGGCAACGACGGCAACCGTTACGATCAAGAGACCCGTGGCTTGCAGATGGGTGCCGATGTGATCATCGCCACCCCCGGCCGTTTCATCAGCCACCTGAACATGGGTCATGCCGACCTGAGCAAGGTAAGTTTTTTCGTGCTCGACGAAGCCGACCGTATGTTGGACATGGGATTCAGCGACGACATCCTGCTCATAGCCAAACAGCTTCCCCCGACCTGTCAGACAGTGATGTTCTCCGCCACCATGCCTCCTAAGATAGAGCAGTTGGCGAAGACGCTGCTGAAGAACCCCGTGGAAGTGAAGCTTGCCGTGAGCAAGCCCGCCGACAAGATTATCCAGACCGCTTACGTCTGTCATGAGAACCAGAAGCTCGGCATCATGCGCCACCTGTTCCGGCATGATGAACTAAAGCGTGTGATCGTGTTTGCCGGGAGCAAGTTGAAGGTGCGCGAGATCAACCGCTCTCTTTTGCAGATGCACATCAACTGCGGCGAGATGCACAGCGACCTCGACCAGAGCCAACGCGACGAAATCATGTATAAGTTCAAGAGCGGCCAGATTGACGTATTGGTAGCCACGGACATCGTAGCGCGCGGCATCGACATCGACGACATCGCCATAGTGATCAACTACGATGTGCCCCACGACAGCGAGGATTACGTACACCGTATTGGTCGTACGGCACGTGCCGACCGCGACGGTCGCGCCATCACATTGGTGCGCGGTCGCGAGATAGGCGATTTCATGCAGATAGAGAAATTCCTGGGCTACGCTGTAGAGAAGATGCCGCTGCCCGAAGGTTTGGGTGAGGGCCCTGAATACAAGCCCATGGGCCGTGTTGGCGGAGGCACTCATAGCGGTCGTGGTCGAGGGAAAGGACGAGGAAAAGGACGAGGAAAAGGTCGTGAACGGAAACGTGACGGCAATGTACAGAAGAGCGTGGACGGCGAACAGAAACGTGAGGTCCCTGAACAAAAACGGGAAGGCTCAGAACAAAAGCGTGAAGGTGGAGGGCGTCCGCGGAAACGTCGCCGCAACAATCATCGTAAAGCGGAATAGGACTCGTTCTTACGACAACGGGGATTTTCGACTACGAATTTCACGAATTTCGAATTGTTCTTGCGACTACGGGGATTTTTCGACCACGAATTACACGAATTTCACAAATTGTTCTTGTGGCAACGGGGATTTTTCGACTACGAATTACACGAATTTCACTCACGAATTGTTCTTGTGACGACGGGGATTTTCGACTACGAATTACACGAATTTCACTCTAACTTTGCAGCGTTGAAAGATTGGTGAGTACTCGTTGAATGAAATCTCATTGAAAAGTTTCAACAATTTGAGGAAAGTCCTTACCTTT
>ONDS01000035.1 GCA_900316685.1 uncultured Prevotellaceae bacterium
AGATAAAAGACATTAGTTTTGCTGCATAAACACTGCAAACGGAGTAATGTCCTCTATCTTCCGCTGCCGAAAAGCGGCTATCTTCATTTATCTTCCTTTTTCTTCTAAACATGCGGAAGTTGAATAAATAATATTCAACAAAAAAAGAGGTGGGTTTTGAGCCCACCTCTTTTTTTTGTTGCCGCAAAGGACAGTATCTTTAGAATCAGTCGAGCTTCAAGGAAGCCTTGATTTTGGCCACTTTCTCTGCCGCCGCTTTCATGCAGCGCTCATAGCATCCAGCACACTTAAAGGACGGATCTTTGACCTCGATGTAGAACTTGATTTTCGGTTCGGTGCCCGAGGGGCGTACGCTCACCTTGGTATCGTCGTCGCAGAACCACTGCAGCACATTGCTTGTGGTAGGCATATCGAGTTTGCAGGTGTTGCCCTTGTCATCCTTCGCCTCGAGAGTCTGATAATCCTTCCAGAGCACAATCTTCGAGCCACCGAGTTCGGTAGGCGGATTGTTACGGAAGTCGGTCATCATCTGTTTGATTTCGTCGGCACCCGTCTTACCCGGACGTACCACGTTGACCGTCACCTCGCGTGAGAATCCATATTCAGCATAGATATCCATGAGCAGGTCGTAGAGTGTGCGTCCATTGTCCTTCGCCCAAGCGGCGATTTCGCAGATGAGGCAGATGGATGCTGGTGAATCCTTATCGCGCACCTTGTCGAAGGGCAGGAATCCGAAGCTCTCTTCACCACCACCGATATATTTGTTGACGCCCTCCGACTTACGGATCTCGTTGGCAATCCACTTGAATCCAGTGTAGCAGTCGCGCAGTTCGACACCGTTCTTTTCCGCTATCTTGGCGATGACTTCCGTGGTGACGATGGTCTTGACGAGGAATTCATTACCCTTGAGTTGTCCGAGTTTTTTCTTGTTGGCGATGATGTACCAGCAGAACATCATGCAGGTCTGGTTTCCGTTGAGGATTTCCCACTCGCCCTTGGCATTGCGGCAAACGATGGCCAAACGGTCGGCATCCGGGTCGCTGGCAATGACCAAGTCGGCATTGAGTTTGGTACCCAGTTTCATGCCCAGCGTCATAGCCTCGGCATTCTCGGGGTTAGGCGACACCACGGTGGGGAAGTTGCCGTCGATGACCATCTGCTCGGGCACCACATGAATATTCTGGAATCCCCATGAGCGCAATGCCTCAGGGATGATGACACGTCCCGTACCGTGCATAGGTGAATAGACGATATTGAGGTCTTTCTGCCGCAGAATCACGTCTTGGTCGACCATGGCCTCTTTCACCGCCTGGAGGTAGTCCCAGTCCATCTCACCACCGATGATTTCGATGAGGTCCTTGTTGCCTTCGAACTTCACATCCTGAATCTTCACCTTGTTCACCTCGTCGATGATACCCTTGTCGTGCGGTGCGAGCACCTGTGCGCCGTCCTCCCAATAAGCCTTATATCCGTTGTATTCTTTGGGGTTGTGGCTAGCCGTGACGTTGACACCCGCCTGGCATCCCAGCTGTCGTATGGCGAAGGAAATTTCCGGTGTGGGTCGCAGACTTTCGAAGAGATAGACCTTGATGCCGTTGGCCGAGAATATATCAGCCACTGACTCGGCGAACATACGTCCATTGTTACGGCAATCGTGTCCTACGACCACGGCGAGGTCCTTGCGCCCAGGGAAGGCCTTCAGTATATAATTGGCGAAGCCTTGTGTGGCCATGCCTACGATATACTTGTTCATCCTGTTGGTACCAGCCCCCATGATGCCTCTCAATCCACCGGTTCCAAATTCCAGGTCGCGATAGAACGCATCGATGAGATCCGTCTTGTCGTCGTTGTCGAGCATGGCCTGTACGGCTTTGCGTGTTTCCTCGTCGAATGCCGGACTGAGCCATTCCTTAGCTCTCTGCTCGCATTGCATGATCAATTCCTTGTTATTTTCCATAATACGCTTGTGTTTTAAATGATTTTACATTATATGCCACAAAGTTAGCGATAAAAAATGAAAAAAACATTATGTTGAGAAAACTTTTTTTCATTTTTGTTCATTCCGATAAAAAGTGTTACCTTTGCCGACCGAAAAGAAACGAATATCATGCAACTATATTTCACAGGCATCCTCATTGCCTTCTGCACTTTTTTCATTATCGGCTTATGCCACCCTTTGGTGATCAAGATGGAGTACTATACCGGCACGAAGTACTGGTGGACTTTTTTGGTGATAGGCTTGATCAGTATTTTCTCTGCCCTATTGATAGAGAATGTGACCATCTCTTCGATCCTCGGCGTACTGGGAGCCTCATTATTGTGGGGTATCGGCGAGTTGTTCGCCCAGAAGAAACGAGTGGAGAAAGGATGGTTTCCAATGAATCCCAAGCGCAAGTCAGAGTATGACACCTTGCCCGCCGACGAGACCCTCTGTCCCGTACATAGCGGCAAGAGCAAGTTTTATTTCAAGACGGCAGCAGACGACGAACCATCTGAGAGCAAGTGAAGAGCGTCCTGATTTTGGTAGGCAAGACCACCGACAAGCATCTGAGTGCTTTGATAGACGATTATGTATCGCGTATCGGCCATTATATGCCCTTCGAGGTGGTGTGCATTCCCGAGTTGAAGAACACGAAAAGCCTGAGCGAGGACCAGCAACGCGATCGCGAAGGCGAACAGATACTGAAGAAGGTACAATCCGGTGACACCTTATATTTATTAGACGAGCGTGGCGATGAATACAGCAGTGTAGGCTTCGCCCGTTGGTTGGAGCGTCAGCAGGTGCAGAGCAAACGACTGTTGTTCGTCATAGGCGGCCCTTATGGTTTTTCTCCTGCCGTTTATGGTCGTGCCGACGGTAAGTTGTCGCTGTCGAAAATGACCTTTTCGCACCAGATGGTAAGGTTGTTGTTTACGGAGCAGTTATACCGAGCCTGCACCATCATCAAGGGAGAACCTTATCATCATTAGGAGTGAAGAAACATCAGTTAATTGAATCACTGATTTAGATAAAACAGGTTTCAATTACGATGTTTGATTTTTCTTTAAACACTTTTCCAAAATCTTTCTCCATGGACAGAAAGAAATAAATTGAAAAAAAAGGTTCAAAAAAAGTTGTGTATTCCCAAATTTTACATTACCTTTGCAATCGCAATTGCGGGAGCAATCGCATACAAGTAATTTTAATCTATATTTATCATTTTTGCACGCGTTCAAGACTGTGAAGCCTTGAACGCGATTTTTTTACCCCATCCCAGCCCTCCCGAAGGGATAACCCACCCCGACCCTCCCAAAGGGATAACCCACCCCGGCCCTCCCGAAGGGATAACCCACCCCGGCCCTCCCGAAGGGAGGGAGATGGGAAAGAGGTTGGGACATTGTTTTACAAACCACCCCTGCCCCTCCTTTGGAAAAGGAGGGGAGATGGTTAGCTTACTTGGAAAAGGAGGGGAGAGTAAAGAGGATGAAACCGTTTTTTGACAAACCACCCCTGCCCCTCCTTTGGAAAAGGAGGGGAGATGGTTAGCTTGCTTTAAAAAGGAGGGGAGATGGTTAGTTTGGTTTAAAAAGGAGGGGAGATAGTTAGTTTGGGTATAGCAAAGGGTTAATTGCAGTTGGTGACAGAGTTGCCACAGAGCCATTCCTCTTCTATCCATCCCTCATGTTTTCCATCGATGGTTTTCACCTTCACCCATCCCTCGACGATATCCACGGGGCGCAACGTAATTTCCTCGCTGAAGGAAAAGACAACCGCTCCTTTAGAGGAAGGCCTGCTTCTGAGAAAGAGTGTTTCGCCACCGTAGTTTCTCGTAGACACGGCGATGCAAGAGTGATGAATCCAGTAGTGTTGTGCTCCTGAGAGATGCGCCAATCCTCCATCCGGGATGTAATAGCTCTGATCATAGATTTGCCACCACCCATTGGATGGTTCGCCTACATCGAGCATGACATTCTGATTGACAGGAATACGGTCTACCACCTTTCCCTTTGGCGCATTGCGCACATTGGAGTAGTTTCCGGCATTATCAAAAATAAAAACATTGATGCTTTGCGCCTTGACCGCTGTGAGGGCCACGACTGTCAGAGCTAAAGTAATAAATAGTTTTTTCATAATGTTGAGGGGTGAGGGTTTAGGGGTGAGGGTTGAATGTTTAGGGGTGAGGGTTGAGGGGTGAGGGTTTAGGGTTGAATGTTGAGGGTTTAGGGTTTGGGGTGAGAGTTTGGGGTGAGAGTTTGGTTTACCTTATAAATTTTAGGCGTCGGACACCTTGATATGAAACCGAGCCTTGGTGTTCGAGGAATTTCATGATGAGGTCGGTGGTTTCTCTGTTGAGGCTATGTCCCTGGTCCTTTCTGGGCGAGGAGCTGATGGCTGCCACATAGCTATTGGTGACCACTTTGTATTTCTTCTTGAGATTGAGTATCTTTCCATCGAGCGAGAACAATTGGAGCTTCTGAATCTTTTTAGTATCCGCCTTGTCGTAGTGAATCTCGCACTTGATACCACCGACATACGGGAAGTTGTTGCCGTCGTTGTCGTGGCAAGCGATGAGCATCTGTTGGAGTTCCTCACCTGTGAGTTCGAGCATCACGGCGTCGTTGCGGAAGGGATCGAGCTTTAGCACATCATTGACGGTGAAGTCGCCCACCGGATGAGTCTCATAGCGTACGCCGCCGAAATTCTCGATAGCCACATCAGCCCCTGCCTCCGCACAGAAGGCGTCGCATATCATACATCCCAGTTCCTCGTATGTTTCGAAAGGTGTTGTTACCTGTGCGAGCACCCGTTTAAACGCCTCGTTGTTGTTGAAATAGCGCACCATCTCCTCTACCACTGGGTTTTTCGTGGTGCATTTTGTCAGGTCGATGTTCTCCGCTTTTTTCTCCACGATTTTCCCATCTTCGAGAACTACGGTGATATGAGTGACCTTTCCCAGTTTGTTGGCATTTTGCGTGACCAGCACCCCGTTGTGCATCTCTCCCCCATCGAGTTGAGTATGCGAATGCCCTCCGATGATGATGTCCGCCCAAGGAAAAGCCTGCGCCATCTTCACCTCATCATCATAGCCATTATGCGAGAGCAGTATGGTGACATCAGCCTGCTGGCTCATCCACTCATATCCAGCCAAAGTCTCCATCACCGGAGCGAAGGATATGCCCTTCACATTGTCGGGATGCGTATCAGGCAATCCATGCGTGCCCAGTTGTACACTGCCTACAACTCCCACCTTCACGCCGTCGGCATCGAACATTTTCGAGGGGAAGGTATGTAATCCTATCGCCGGGTCGGCCTGTATGTTGGCACAAAGATATGTGAAATCAGACATATTGATGAGTCGCGCCAGTCCTTCAGCCTTAGAGTCGAACTCATGGTTTCCCAGCGTGGTGGCATGGAAGCCCACGATATTCATAAGCGCCACCATGGGGTAAGCCGGAATCTCGTAGAGGTCGTTGTAGGGATTTCCCGTTCGGTTGTCGCCCGCCGAGAAGATGAGCAGCGAAGGATAGAGCGTGCGCAGGCTATCCGCCACAGCCGCCAGTTTGGGGAACTGGTCGATAGCGGCATGCATATCATTGGCGGATAGGATGTGCACCTCCTTTTTCTGTCCATAGGCGATGGTTATCAAGCACAGCGCCCATGCGAAGATGATCAGTCTTTTCTTCATGATGTCAAGCATTATCGGGGTTGTCATCATCCTCTTCGGTATCCTGTGCGGGTTCCTCTTTCTTCGCCAGCCGTAGTTCGTCGAAGCATAAGGCCTGTGCATTGGAGAGTGGCGCATCGAGATCGAGCACATGCCCGTATTTGTCGAGTATCTCCACACGGTCTATTTCCGACTTGTCGAGATTGTTCAGCACGAAATAGCGGAGCAAGGCATGCCTTACCTGTGCTCCCTCGAAGAGTTCGATGGTTTGTTGGTTGACAGTGATGGTCATATCGGTTAATTTTTAGTTATCATCAATTTCATTTGCAATATTACGAAAAAAAACGAGAAAAAGAGCCAACGCGCATCGTTTTTTCTCCGATTTTTGATAAATTTGCACGATTAAATTATGAAGTTATGAAAAAGATACTATTCTTTCTGCTTTTCCTCGCATTATTGGTTGTCGGTTTCATCCTTTACATGAATTGTGAAGGCGATAAAGGCACACGTCCCGACCAGGCGGCCCTACATGCCGACTCCTCTGCTGCTGCAGGTATGACATTTAAGCATTACGAGAACGAACGTTACGGCTACAGCATAGATTATCCCGAGGTGCTTGTTGGCGACAGCAGCAGCATTGCCCAGTTGGACATCGTGCGTATGGAGATGCCCGACAAGGGGATGAACAACGTGACCATCGAAGTGAAGGAGAAGCCCCAAGGTTGGAGTGAAGAAGAGCGTAAGGCCGAATATGAGCAGGCCATGGCCGATGTTGAGGCCTTCTCTCCCGGAGGAGAGTTCAAGAATACGGAATGGAGTTATATGTACGATTTCGACGATGTGATACCGCTGCATGAGATGACCCGTGTGGTGTATCAAGGGAATCGCCGTTACCAGGTGACCTATACCTATGACGAGGAGGGAAAAGCCTCCTTGGCCGCCGGTCGTGTTCATAGTGTTCAGTCGTTCAAGGTGAAAAAGTAAAACGGTTGGGACATTGTTTTACAAACCACCCCTACCCCTCCTTTGGAAAAGGAGGGGATTGGATAAAAGGGGAAAGGGGGGGACTGGTTTGCTATTCGTGTCCGTTAGGATCGAAATGGAATGCCGCGCCATTCCATTTCCAAGTGTAGTAGGTGCATTTGTACGTGTCGCTGCTTTCTTCGCCACTGAACTCCATGATTTCGATGTCCTTGCCTTCGGCGGGCAGGCGCAGAGACCACGATTTGAATTTTTTGGTGATTCGCTCCAATTCATCCACCAGTTTCGCTTGCGGAGTGAGCGTTTTGGTCTGCGGGTCGTAGTCGTAGAAGAGCAGCTGCTTTTGCGGTTTCTCCGTCTCCGATGTCTGCTCCATCCATACCCCCATCAACTTCCGTCCCCCCCGCTTGTTCCAAAAGCATATCGTCGTACCTGTGGGCAGTTCGGTCGTCGCCTCGACAGCCACATACCCATTGACCGCTTCGAGTGTGACCACGTATTCCTGTTCCTCCACCGCCGTCGTCTTCGACTTTCCATTTAGGTAGTCAAGCAGTGCGCTGTCGGGCGAGAACCCAGGGTAGTGCATACAGAAAGCCTTGGCCAGCGACTGTATATTGACCTTGTCATCGTCGAGCGTTATCGTCCGCTCGCGCCACACCTCACGAATGCCATGGATATCCCGTGGTGAAGGCACCGTATCGGTAGTGTCGGCCATCGCCAGGGAGTCCGCCATTTCGATACTGTCCGCCACCACCGTATCCTTCGCCTGCTGTCCGGCGCTACTTAGATCGCGGTCGGGATTCAGCGTTTGTTCCTTTTTTCCGCACGCCATGGTGAGCATCAAGCCCGCAATGACCAATATCGGGCATATCTTTTTCATAGACTAATATTTAGAAACACCGACTCGTTTTGTAGGTTTGAAAAATGGAGAGAGGATATCGCGCTCGGCGACATAGTAAGATGTCTGTACTCCTGCCAAATGGAACATCAGATGACAAAGGTTGTCAGTGAGGAAAGGACTATCTTTCGCTTTTCCGAGCAGTTCGACCACTTCGGGATGATTTGACATGTATTTCTCCGAGCACCACACCATGAAAGGCACCATGAACTGGTTTTTCAACCTATTGCCCTCAGCATGGTTGTTAGGAGCGTCGCGCCCCTCGAAATCCCGATAGTCGAAGACCTCCTCGCCGTGGTCGCTCAGGTAGACGATGACCGCATTCATACCACGGAAAGCCTCGAAGAGTCGCCCCATGCAGTAATCATTGTAATAGGTGGCATTGTCGTAGAGTGCTATTCTCTCCCTCATGTACGGTGTGAGGAAAGCATCCTTCCTCGATATACTATCCGCTGAGAAGCGCATGAACCGTGGTTCGTGCGGGAACTGGTTGGCGGCGTCGAAATGCTGTCCCAGCAGGTGGATAATAGAGAAGTTGCGCCCATTGAGCGGGAAGTTTTTTTGCAAATAATCATCGATGAGGACACCATCGTACTCCTTCCTTTCCTCGTTGCTCGCTGAATAGCAAAATTCCACCATCTGCGGGTCGTAGATGAAACTGTTGAGTGCGAACGACGAGATGGTGCCCAATCCCACATCATTCTGGTTATCCCAGAGTTGAACTTGATATCCCGCCTGCCTGATGACGGCGGGGAAATACGGAGACTCACACCACGGTTCGTTGTGCGCCAGTGAATTGCAACATAGCAAATTCTTGAGGGTCGGACTCGTATGGTTAAATGGGGAGAGCACATCCGAGAACACGAAGAGTTGGTCGTTATCCCTTTCGCGCATCATGTTGGGTGCGGTGTTGAGCGGATAGCCATAGAGCGGAGAGTGCCATTTGTTGTACGACTCGCCGATGACCAGCACCACCTGCACCGTATCGTTGAAAACCACTGAGGCATCTTTTCTCATGTGCGTGGTCACCTCCACCGCCCTTCGCATCTCCTTCTTGGCGATATGTATACCATAGAAACTACGGAACAGCGAACTTATTGGGTCCTCGGGATGTATATCCTGCCATTCATAGTCGATATAAAACTCGTCGGCATTATCGGTCGAGAGCATATAGACCAGCGACTTGCCCGAATAACATCCGAAGAGGAGCCAGAGCGAGAGCGGCAGAGCCAGCCATGCCTTATTAGAAAAGAAGGCACTCACCTTTTTCCAAGTTTTTTTGCGATAGAAGCGTTCGAGTAGATAGGCAGAGACGGCAGCCACCAACACCCAAATATACGTTTGGATGCTGGCCGGCGTGAGCATATACATGGAAAGGAAGTTTTCCACCTCGTTGCCGTTCGTTTCCGCCACGAGTATAAGCGAGTTGGGCGAGATGGTCATCAGGAAATTTTTCTCCATGAACATCTCGATGCCGAAGAGCGCTATGACAAGCGCATAAAGCATCATACGGAACCACTTCCTGTTGACCACCCTGATAAGGGCCGCCAGGAGGTAAGCCATAAGGAAGAGGAAGGCCAGTTGTCCCACCACCTCAATGAGAGTTGCCCTGGCATCGGTACCAAAGATGAAGAAGCGCAGTTGGCGCGACCACTTGATACCCATGAGCACCAGGAAAGCGACCATGAACGGCAGTTCATGGGAGATGGGTGACAGCAGGAAAGTCAATTTCCGTAGAGGTTTCATATTGCAAAAGTATGTAAAAAAAACGATACCCATCATTTTTCATGGTAAAAACATCACCCAAACGCCCTATTTCAAACAATATATCAGCAATTATTTTGAAAAGATGAATAAAGATATTATCTTTGGAAAAAATTCGCCGCACCTCAACAATAAGAATCAACAAGGTTTATTATATATTGACTTCGGTTTGCTGTAAACTTGCAAAAAACAAAAACGAAAAGAATATGAAAACCATCACCACCCTCATCACCCTCATGTTGGCTGGCACACTGTCGACCAGCGCACAGATTTTCCGTGAGAGCGCCACAGGCGTAAACCCCGTCATCCCCGAAGGATGGGAATTCAGCATCGCCAATGGCGACCTGAACAAAGACGGAGTATTGGATATGGTCGTAGTGACCACCCCCAACTATCCCGAGCACATGAAGACCCGTGACGACGGTTACGTCTACAATTTCAACCAGCCCCTGTTGGCCATCTACTTCGGCGAGAGTGCCGGTCATTACCGATTATGGAAGAGTTATGACGACGTTGTGCCCTACAGCGACAATGAGTACCTCTTCATCGATTTCTCGCATAATATCACCCCTCGGGGCACATTGCAACTCAGCTGGTCGGAAATGTCGAGTGCCGGCAGTTGGGGCAATTCATCGACCACTCTCACCTACCGTTATCAAAACGGCGATTTCTACCTGATAGGCAAGGACGAGCAGAGCATGCAGCGCAACACTGGCGAGATGGAGATGGTGAGTGAGAACTATCTCACCCATAAGCAGCAGCGAGTGACGAGCAACGCTTTCGACGACAAGGTGAAGCCCCGTGAGCGATGGAGCAAATTGCCCAAGAGTGCGCTGAAACGACTGGGGGAAGATTAAAAAGAGGTTAGGACATTATTTAACAAACCACCCCTGCCCCTCCTTTGGATACCCACCCCAGCCCTCCCAAAGGGAGGGAGATGGGAAAGAGGTTGGGACATTGTTTTACAAACCACCCCTACTCTAAATTTGCAGAGTGGAACAGATTGGTGAGTACTCGTTGAATGAAATCTCATGAAAAAGTTTCACAAATGGGTAAAGT
>ONDS01000014.1 GCA_900316685.1 uncultured Prevotellaceae bacterium
TAAACACTGCAAACGGAGTAATGTCCTCTATCTTCCGCTGCCGAAAAGCGGCTATCTTCATTTATCTTCCTTTATCTTCTAAACATGCGGAAGTTGAATGACGAAGTTTTTATTTTTATTGTTGAGGCGCCGCCTATCTTATGAAAACAACATTAACAACTTGTCACAACATTGCACACCCTGTAGCAACTATTCAACATATTGGCCGCAAACGGCTTATCTTTATGTCTTTCCTAAATCATCCATTGGCTGAACAGTTACCCAGTGCCCATGGCACTATATTAAAAAATGCTAATTATGGAGGAGAATCGTGCTACTATTACGCTATCGTGTGTAATTTTGCAGCCCATTTCAACAATAAGTGTATGCGCGACACTAAAAACACGCGCAATGAACCTATAAGGGCGAGGAGAACCAAGGATAACAACAACATGTGCGACCATTCACTCAAGCGTCAACTGAAGACGCTCACCATACCGGTATTCATTGAGATGGCACTCGTCATGATGATGGGCGCCGTAGACACCGTCATGCTGAGCCGATACAGCGACAACAGCGTGGCGGCAGTAGGCCTCGACAACCAACTCATCTCGTTGGTGTTCCTGGTTTACCAGTTTTTCTCGATGGGGGCGGCCATCCTCTGCGCACAATATCTCGGAGCAGGACTGCGCAAACGGTTTGTCCAGGTGGTGGGCTTGGCCTTGGTGGTCAACCTGTTGCTCGGCTCGGTGCTCATGGCCTTTTCAGGCAAGGGAATACTCAGCGCGTTCACCGACAACCAGGAAATCATCGCCATGGGATGCTGGGTGCTCGTCATCAACTGCATCTTAGAGATAGGCCGCTCGGCGAACATCTTCGCCGTGGGCACCCTGCGCGCCACGGGCGACGCCATCTATCCAGTGTGTATCGGCATCATCTTCCAATGGTCGGTAGCCGTGGCCCTGAGTTACCTTGTAGGCGTAGAGTTCGGCTATGGTCTGGTGGGTATGTGGGTATGTTTCGCCCTCGACGAGAACCTGCGCGGAGTGATACTCATGCGTCGCTGGCGCTCAGGAAAATGGAAGACGAAAGGGTTTGTCAAGATAGAAAAAAGTAGATGGAGTTAAAAGAAGACGGAAGAAGGTAAATGAAGTTAAAAGAAGATAGAAGACGAGTCTCCTGCCTTCGTTATGGGGAAAAGGTATTGTCCTTTACCTCCCTTTCTCTTCGAATCACTCAAATGTCGCCCCGAACCGCTTGAGGTAATCATAATCGGTCACATCGGTGCGAGTGGGCGTGATGGCCACATAGCCATGGGTGACGGCCCAGTTGTCGGTATCCTCGGCTTCCGGCTCATCGTTTTTGTATTCACCCACCATCCAGAAATAGTCATAGCCACGGGGATGATGTTCCTTCACACACTCGTTGAACCATGTGCCCTTGGCCATACGGCATAGCCGTATGCCACGATAAGAGGGTATGGCAGGACAGTTCACGTTGAGACACACCCCCAGGGGAAGCCCCTCGCGAAGCACACGCTCCACCACCCTTCTGACAACGGGTCGCATGGGCGAGAAATCGGCGTCGGCCCTGAAGTCGCAGAGCGAGAACGCCACCGAAGGGATATATTTCATGCAGCCCTCAAGAGCTATGCCCATGGTACCGGAATAATGCACGTTCACCGTGCCGTTCTCGCCATGATTGATGCCTGCCACCACCATATCGGGCCTGCGGTCGACGAAGAACTGGTTGAGCGCCAGCTTCAGGCAGTCGACAGGCGTGCCGTTCGACACCCACACCTCAAGTCCCGGTTCACGATGCTGCAAACGAAGTGTGAGCGGCGTATGTGCCGAGAAGGCCAAGGCCTGTCCGGAACGAGACCCGTCGGGTGCGCACACCACGAGGTCGGCCATATCGCGCAACATATCGACGAGGGAATTGATACCCTTGGCCTGATAGCCATCGTCGTTGGATATAAGAATTAACGGTTTTTCACTTTTCTTCATATACTGTCAATTTAAGTGCAAAAATACGAAAAAAGGTTTAAACGTCTGCCTTCTCCTGTAAAATCTCGCATAAAATATGTAACTTTGCAAACGATTTCCGCATTATAAGATGCGTTTTCAATAGAATTGCCGCCATTGGGCGGTAGTTGCCATCTATGGCACAACCCTAATTAGCAACAGACCCTATGGGAAAAATCATATCATTAGCCAACCAAAAAGGCGGGGTGGGAAAGACCACCACCACCATCAACCTGGCCGCCTCGCTGGCCACCCTCGAGAAAAAAGTGCTCGTGGTGGACGGCGACCCACAGGCCAACGCATCGAGCGGCTTGGGTGTGGACATACAGGAGGTGGACAATAGCCTGTATGAATGCATCATCGACCATGTCGACGTTCACGATGCCATCTACACCACCGATATCGAGTCGCTCGACATCATACCCAGCCACATCGACTTGGTAGGAGCGGAGATTGAGATGCTCAACCTGCCGGCACGCGAGAAAGTCATCAGCCGGATGCTCCAGCCCATCAAGGACGACTACGACTATATCCTCATCGACTGTTCGCCGTCGCTCGGTCTCATCACCGTCAACGCCCTCACCGCCGCCGACTCGGTGATCATCCCCGTACAATGTGAGTATTTCGCCCTTGAGGGTATCAGCAAATTGCTCAACACCATCAAGATCATCAAGAGCAAGCTCAACCCGAAGCTGGAAATCGAGGGGTTCCTCCTCACCATGTACGACAGCCGTCTGCGGCTGGCCAACCAGATATACGATGAAGTGAAGCGCCATTTCCAGGAATTGGTGTTCAAGACCGTCATCCAGCGTAATGTGAAACTGAGTGAGAGTCCCAGCCATGGTCTCCCCGTGATTCTCTACGATGCCGACTCCACAGGCAGCAAGAACCACTTAGCCTTGGCAAAGGAGATTATCAGTAAGGAAGTTAGGATGAAGTGAGAGGTGAGAGGTGAGAGAATACCCCACTGACAATTTTTCTTAACTCTTAACTCTTAATTCTTAACTCATAACACTCAACAAAAATATGGCAAAGAAGAAATTCCATGCATTAGGTCGCGGTCTGGATGCTCTCATCTCGACCGACGACGTGAGCACACAGGGCAGCAGCACCATCAGCGAAGTGCCCATCGACCAGATAGAAGCCAATCCCAACCAACCGCGTCGCGACTTCGACGACGCCTCGTTGCAGGAACTGGCCAACAGCCTGCGGCAGATAGGCATCATACAGCCTATCACCCTTCGTCAGACAGGCATCGACCGTTACCAGATAGTAGCCGGCGAGCGCCGCTGGCGTGCCGCCCGCATGGCAGGCATCGACACCATCCCCGCCTATATCCGCACCATCGACGACGAACAGGTGATGGAGATGGCGCTCATCGAGAACATCCAGCGCGAAGACCTCAACGCGATTGAGATAGCCTTGGCCTACGCCCACCTCTTGGAGAGTGAGGGGATGACCCAGGAAAAGGTGTCGGAGCGCGTGGGCAAGAGCCGTGTGGCGGTGGCCAATTACCTCCGTCTGCTGAAGTTGCCCGCCCAGGTGCAGATGGCTCTTCAGAAACGAACCATCGACATGGGACATGCCCGTGCGTTGCTCTCCTTGGACAGCCCTTCGCAGCAGTTGGAGGTGTTCGAGGAACTACAGAAAAACGGCTGGTCAGTGCGCCAGGTGGAGGATGTGGTGAAAAAGCTGAAAAGCGGCGAAACGCTGCAAATGGGCAAGAAGAAAATCGCCGGCTCGCCCATATCCAAGGAGTTCAGCGTGCTGCGCGACAGCCTGAGCGCCTTCCTCAACACCAAGGTGTCGCTCAGCGTGTCGCCCTCCGGCAAGGGCAAGATCAGCATCCCCTTCTCCAACGAAGAGGAACTTGAGCATATCATGCACGTATTCGACCAACTGAAATAAGGATTACGGTGAAGGGCATACGTAGTCATATATCAGTCCTGATTGCCATCGTCAGCCTCTCCCTGGGTTGTCTGTCCGTCCATGCCCAAGTGTCGGACACCCTGACCTTCGTCGACACCGACACCTTAGGCAATGAGCAGTTGGCTTCCATCAAGGGCGAGGCTCCCGAGAAGACCAAGAAAGGACGCGACTGGTCCACTTGGCGCCCCGACCCCAAGCGCGCCCTCTGGTTGGCCATCGTCCTGCCCGGAGCCGGACAGATATATAACCGCAAGTATTGGAAACTGCCCATCGTGTACGGGGGATTCGTGGGATGCATCTATGCCATACGCTGGAACAACATGATGTACCAGGACTATTCGCAGGCCTATCTCGACCTCGTGGACAACGACCCCAACACGCAGAGTTACAACCAATTCCTGCACTTGGGAGCCAAGATAGACTCGAAAAACGCGAGTCGTTATGAGCCGATCTTCAAGAAGCGCAAGGACTATTACCGTCGCTATCGCGACCTTAGTTTCTTCATCTTGGTGGGCGTATATGCCCTCTCCGTCATCGACGCTTATGTCGATGCCTCTCTCTCCGATTTCGACATTTCCGACGATTTGTCGATGCATGTGGGTCCAACGGTCATCAGCACCTCGCAGAAGGAACTACCCTTCAAGTCGACAGGAGTAGGTGTACGTTGCGCCCTGACATTCTAAAGGTCTTGTCACAAGGGCTTGACCATCAAACAAAAAGAAACCCCAAAAAAAGAAAAGAAAGTAATGAGTAAGAGATTCAGCACATTGTTATTAGGCATCATTTTAGGTAGCACCTGTTCTACTTACGCTCAGATTTACGAAGACGATTCAGAGATTGAGTTCACCGATGAACGTGGCCGTCATGAGAAGATAGAGTATCCGCCATCGATGAACCCAATGTACAATGAGTTGGACAGTCTGCTTGCCACCTATCATGCCATGACCTACCTGAGCATGAGCAACGACTGCGAACCCGCCTCATCAAGTCCACAATACGACCGCGAGGTATACATCGACCGTCTGCAGCGCATGAGCACGGTGATCGAGATGCCCTACAACGACATCGTGCGCCGGTTCATCGACCGCTACGCCATACGCCTGCGCCGCCAGGTGAGTGCCATGTTGGGAGCCGCCAATTTCTACATGCCCATTTTCGAGGAAGCCCTTGAGTCGTACGGTGTGCCCCTGGAACTGAAGTACCTGCCCGTGATAGAGTCGGCCCTCAATCCCAAAGCCGTATCACGCGCCGGCGCCACCGGACTGTGGCAGTTCATGCTGGCCACAGGCAAGCAGTATGGACTGCGTGTGAACTCGCTGGTCGACGACCGTCGCGACCCCATCCGCGCCTCTTATGCCGCCGCCCGTTACCTGCGCGACCTGAACCGCATCTTCGGCGACTGGACCTTGGCCTTGGCCGCCTATAACTGCGGTCCCGAGAACGTGAACCGCGCCATCCGCCGCAGCGGTGGCAGTCGCGACTACTGGCGCATCTACCCCTACCTGCCAGCCGAGACCCGAGGCTATGTGCCGGCCTTCATCGCCGCCAATTATATCATGACCTATTATTGCGATCATAATATCTGTCCGATGAGTGCCGTGTTGCCGGAAAAGACCGACACCATCATGGTGACGCGCGACTTGAACATGCGGCAAATCACACAGTTCTGCGATATCGACATCAACCTGCTCAGGGAGCTGAACCCACAGTATCGCCGCGACATCATCAACGGAGCCAGCGAACCCGCCATCCTGAGGATGCCCATCGCCTCGTGTAACAAGTTCGCCGAGAACGAGCAAGCCATCTACAACTACCACCGCAGCAGCTACCTCACCCACCGTCCCGAGGTGGAGGTGAGCGAGAGCCGCTCCAGTGCGTCGAGCAGCCGGCGTTCCTATCGCAGCGAGAGCACGGAGCAGCGCAGCAGTAGCAGCGAACGCTCCAGCTCAAGTTATGGAAGTAGTAGCGGCAGTAGCGGAGAGAGTTATTCGCGCGGCCGACACAGTCGTAGTAGCCGATACGGCCGTTATCATAGCGAGAGCTCCGGTCGTTACTCGCGTGGTGAGTCTTCCTCGTCGCGCCATAGCAGTCGCCACTCCGAACCAGCCGCCACGTCGAAGAGCGGCAAGGGAGCCAAACAGCAGGCAGCCGAGCCCGCCACCTCGAAGAGCGGCAAGGGAGCCAAGCATCAGGCAGCCGAACCCGCCACCTCGAAGAAGGGAGGCAAGGGAGCCAAGCAGCAGGCAGCCGAACCCGCCACCTCGAAGAAGGGAGGCAAGGGAGCCAAGCAGCAGGCAGCCGAACCCGCCACCTCGAAGAAGGGAGGCAAGGGAACCAAGCAGCAGGCAGCCGAACCCGCCACCAAGTCAAAGGGCAAGGGCAAGCAACAGGCAGCAGCACCCGCCACCTCGAAGAGCAGCAAGGGAGGTAAGCAGCAGGCTGCACCTGCATCTTCCTCCAAGAGCAGCAAAGGCAGTGCCAGCAAGTCGTCGGGCAGCAAAGGCAAGAGCAAGAAATAAGCACACCATATCCCAGACCTTCCATCCATGAACAAAGAACACGCCATCACCGAAGAAGAGAAAGCCCGCCAAGAAGAAGAGATGGTGGACAACGCTTTCCAGAAACTCTTGGATTCCTACCTATCTTCTCCCCACCGTAAGAAGGTAGACAGGATCACCAAGGCTTTCAACTTCGCCAAGCAAGCACATAAGGGAGTGCGCCGATTGTCAGGCGAGCCTTATATCATGCACCCCATCGCCGTGGCCATGATCGCCTCGAGCGAGATGGGACTGGGCAGTACGAGTATCTGTTCGGCGTTGTTGCACGATGTGGTGGAAGACACCGATTATACGGTGGAAGACATAGAGAATATCTTCGGCAGCAAGATAGCCCAGATCGTCGACGGCCTGACCAAGATCAGCGGTGGCATCTTCGGCGAACAAGCCTCGGCACAGGCCGAGAACTTCAAGAAACTGCTGCTCACCATGAGTGACGATATCCGCGTGATCCTCATCAAGATATGCGACCGTCTGCACAACATGCGCACCCTGGCGAGCCAACCCGCCAACAAGCAGTACAAGATAGCCGGCGAGACGCTCTATATCTACGCCCCGTTGGCGAACCGCTTAGGACTCAACAAGATCAAGAACGAGTTGGAAGACCTGAGTTTCCGCTATGAGCATCCCGAGGAATACCAGAGCATCAAGCAGAAACTGGCCTCCAGCCAAGATTCGCTGAACGAACAATTCGACCAGTTCACCCAACCCATCCGTGCCGCCTTGGACAAGATGGGATTCAAGTATGAACTGAAGGCGCGGGTCAAATCCCCCTACTCCATCTGGACCAAGATGCAGAACAAGCATGTCACCTTCGATGAGATATACGACATCTTGGCCGTGCGCATCATCTTCACCCCGAAAAACCGTGAAGACGAAATCAACGAGTGTTTCCAGATCTATGTGGCCATCAACAAGATATACAAGTCGCACCCCGACCGTATGCGCGACTGGGTGAACAACCCCAAGGCCAACGGCTACCAAGCCATCCACCTGACACAGATGTCGAAACAAGGCAAATGGGTGGAGGTGCAGATACGTTCCGACCGTATGAACGAGATAGCCGAGCAAGGATTTGCCGCCCACTGGAAGTACAAGGAGGGATCGGTGGTGACCGAGGATGAAGGCGAGCTGAACGACTGGCTGCGCACCATCAAGGAGATACTCGACGACCCGCAGCCCGATGCCATGGATTTCCTCGATGCCATCAAACTGAACCTCTTCGCTTCGGAAATCTTCGTGTTCACGCCCAAGGGCGAGATCATGACGATGCCCGCAGGCTGCACGGCCCTCGACTTCGCCTTCCAGATACACACCTTCCTCGGCAGCCATTGCATCGGTGCCAAGGTGAACCACAAACTCGTACCCTTGAGCCATAAGTTGCAGAGTGGCGACCAAGTGGAAATCCTGACATCGAAGACCCAGCATGTGCAGCCCCAATGGATCAACTTCGCCTCGACAGCCAAGGCCAAGGGCAAGATACAAGCCATCCTGCGCCGCGATGGCCGCGAATTGCAGAAACGGGGTGAGGAAGCTCTACGCACCTTCCTTGAGAGCCATGGATTGGAGCTCACCACCAGCACCCTTGACAAGCTTTGCGCTTTCCACGATATTACCAAGCATGAGAAACTGTTTCAGAACTTAGGGCAGAAGAAGATCGTGCTCGGCGATAAGGATGTGGATATCCTGCTGGCGAAAAAGAGCGGGAGCAGTTCCGGATGGCGCAAGTACGTGCCTTTCCTCAGCAGCGGCGACAACAAGAAAGAGGTAAAGAAAACATCGGACGACAACAACGAAGGCAACACCTCCAAGGAGCTCATCGTAGTGACCAAGGACTTCAACCGCAAGAAGCCCATCTACATCAACGAAGACAATATCCTCCGCTACGTCTTCCCCTCCTGTTGCCATGCCATCCCCGGCGACGATGCCCTGGGATTCATCGACAACAAGCAACATATCGAGATACACCAACGCTCGTGTCCCGTGGCCGCCAAATTGAAGACCAGTTTCGGCAACCGCATCATCGACGCCAAATGGGACATGCACCACCAATTGTACTTCGACGCCACCATCCAAGTGCGTGGCATAGACCGCATCGGTCTGCTCAACGACCTCACACAAGTGCTCTCCGGCCAGCTGAAAGTGAATATCCGCAAGATTTCCATCTCCTGCGAAGACAATATCTTCGACGGAACCATCCAGATGCGTATCCACGACCGCGACGAGGTGGAGATGGTGACAAGCAAGCTCAAGAAGATAGATGGGCTGACGGAGATATTGCAGATAAAATAAGAGGTGAGAAGTGAGGGGTGAGAAGTGAGAAGTGAGGGGTGAGGAGTGAGGGGTGAGAGAATAGTCCACAGCGGAGTAATGTCTAAACTCCTAAACTCCCAAACTCCTTAAATAAACAGAGTAATTTTCTTAACTCTTAATTCTTAATTCTTAACTCTTAATTCTTAACTCTTAACTCTTAACTCTTAATTTTTAACTCTCAACTAAGAAGTCTTAAAACAAACATAAAACGATGAAAGCATTACGGAGATTCGGCTTAGGGCTGATGAGCCTAATGGTGTTGTCAGCCCAGGCCGCCAATCCCTACGACAATCCCGACACCATCGTGGTGGCCCGCGATGGCACGGGACAGTTCCGCAACATAGACGAGGCCATCGAGGTATGCCGTGCCTTCATGGACTACCATAAGGTCATCTATGTGAAAAAAGGTCATTACAAGGAGAAGCTGATCATCCCCTCGTGGCTCGACCACATCGAAATCGTGGGCGAAGATGTGAACAGCACCGTCATCACCTTCGACGACCATGCCAACATCCGCAGGGAAGGAACAGAAAAGGGGATGGGCACCTTCCGCACCTACACGGTCAAGATAGAAGGCAATGACATCACGCTGAAGAACATCACCGTGGAGAACAACTCCGCCCGTCTGGGACAAGCCGTCGCCCTGCATACCGAAGGCGACAGGCTACGGTTCATCGGATGCCGCTTCCTGGGCCATCAGGATACCATCTACACGGGCAAGGCCAACACCCGCCTGTATTTCCAGGACTGCTATATAGAAGGGACTACCGACTTCATCTTCGGTCCCTCCACCGCCTGGTTCGAGCGTTGTGAGATACACAGCAAGGCCAACTCCTACGTCACCGCCGCCTCCACACCCCAGGACATCGAATATGGTTACGTGTTCAACCGCTGCCGGCTGACCGCCGACGAGGGTATCGACAAGGTGTATTTAGGCAGGCCGTGGCGTCCCTACGCCTATACGCTCTTCATGAACTGCGAACTGGGCAAGCATATCGTAGGAGCAGGATGGCACAATTGGAACAATGCCGACAACGAGCGCACCGCCAGATACCTGGAGCACAACAACACGGGCGAGGGTGCCGCCACGGCACAACGGGTCCCCTGGAGCCGTCAACTCACGAAGAAAGAAGCCGAGAAGATCACCCCCGAAGCGGTGTTCAACACCACCCCACAGCGGTTTGTGTTGAAGGAGTGAGAGGTGAGGGGTGAGAGGTGAGAGAATACCCCACAGACATTTTTTCGCAATTCATCACTCATCACTCAACACTCATCACTCAACACTCATCACTCATCACTCAACACTCATCACTCAACACTCAACACTCAACATTCAAAATATGAACTACAAGAAAGTATTTGATACGATGGTGGTTGAAACCGCCCGCTATCTCGCTGACAACGGACTGAAAACCATGGTGCTCGGTCTCTCCGGCGGTCTGGACTCCACGGTCACCGCCGCCATCTGCCACGAGGTGGTGAACCGCTATCCGGAACAGGGGTTCAGTTTCATCGGGGTGAGCCTGCCCTGCACCTCCAACTCGGTGGAGGAGAACGACTCCGCCCTCCTGGCCATGAAAGCCTTCTGCAACGAATACTGGGTGGAAAACCTGCAAGGCCAATACCTCCTGGTGAGAGCCACCTGTGAGCAACGTTATGCCTCCACGCCCATCTCACAGGGCAACATCAAGGCACGCCTTCGCATGATTTACCTCTACAACCTGGCTTCTGTGACTGGCGGACTGGTGATGGACACCGACAACCTGACGGAGCACAACCTGGGCTTCTGGACCATCCATGGCGATGTGGCGGACTACAATCCCATCGGCGGACTGTGGAAACATGAGGTCTACGAACTGTGCAAGGAACTGTTCACCCACTTGTATGCCGACGATGCCGACACCCGCCACCAGGCTCTTCATGCCGCCTATGTCATCCTGCCCACCGACGGCAACGGCGTGGCGGTGGGCGGCGACATGGCACAGATAGCCCCCGGCCACACCTATGAGGAGGTGGACGATATCCTCAACTCCTATTTATTGACAAAAGAGGAGCCCGAACAACTTGAGTCGACGATGCAGCGGCTGAACAAAGCGTATGGAGAAGAAACCGTGGAGCGTGTGCTCAAGCGCCACCGCGGATCGGAATTCAAAAGGAAGAGGATGCCGCTGGTCATCCCGCGCAACCTATATGAATGACTAAGCCATCGACCATCACGCCACATACGGAATCGCCACGCGGAGAGGAACGCTTCGTGGCTGCCGGAGGCACCTGCGCCTGCTATCTGCTGCGTAGGCACGGTCGGTTGTTGGCAAAGCCCCAACATAATGGTCTCTCTTGATAATCATTGCCTCCGACAGTGTTAATGCAAATATGGTCGAACTATTCGACCGTTTTTGCAGTGCAAAAGTATGGTGTTTTTTGAAACTTGCAAGAAAAGAGACACTTATTTGCTTTTTAGCCTTGATTATTACGGGTTTGAACGGATTCGCCCTATTCTTGAATTAGCAAACTACATTACGATCTTGTTAACTATACCGATTTTGGGGTTTCTTTTTCAATGCACTTTAGCGATATAAGGAAATTCCGACACATGGACAGAAGGATATATCCAACTATCGTAAACTTACACCACATTATTTTGACTATTGGGTAAAATGAATATATAATCACCCAAAAAAGTGGGAAAACATTTGCTTTATAATAAGATTATAATTATCTTTGCATAATCGTATGTAAATATCAATCCTACAGCTATGAACATCACCAACCCGTTCGTCACCAGCGGCTATGTCTCTCCGCATTACTTCTGCGACCGCGTGGAAGAAACCGACATGTTGACCAATGTCCTTACCAACGGTAATCATGTAGCCCTTATTTCACCGCGTCGTTTTGGGAAAACAGGGTTGATATACCACTGCTTCAACCAAGAAGCCATCAAGGACAGTTACTACACGTTCGTCGTCGACATCTATGCCACGAAAAATCTCCAGGAGTTTGTGTTCGAACTGGGAAAGGCTGTATTGGGAACTTTGAAGTCGAAAGGACGAAAAGTTTGGGAACTGTTCCTGAACACACTGAGTTCACTCCGTGGCAGCATCTCGTTCGACATCAATGGCAACCCAGAATGGGGCATCGGAATCGGAGATATCAGTGTGCCCGAAGTGACACTTGATGAAATCTTCACCTACCTCGAACAAGCAAACAAGCCTTGTCTTGTCGCCATCGACGAGTTTCAGTCCATCATCCATTATCCAGAGAAGAACGTGGAGGCAATTCTCCGTACCCGTATGCAGAAATGCCGCAATGTGTGGTTTGTCTTTGCAGGTTCACAGCGGCACATGATGTCGGAGATGTTTGTCTCACCCTCGCGTCCTTTCTATCAGAGCACGAGGCTGATGTCATTGGCACCCATCGACTGCGAGCAATATGTGGCATTCGCTCAGGACCTGTTTAGGGAATACAATAAAGACATCTCCCGCGACACCGTGGTGGCCATCTACGACCGTTACGAGGGGGTGACATGGTATGTACAGTCCGTGCTCAACGCCCTGTTCACCTTGACGGATACCGGTTCGCTCTGCGCACCTGATAGAATGGAGGCCGCCATACAACAGATTATCGCTCAGCAGAGTTTTGCATACGAGTCGCTGCTCTATCAGTTGCCCCCTAAACAAAAAGAGGTGCTGATGGCCATCTGCAAGGAAAAGAAGGCATCGAATGTCACGTCTCGACCTTTCCTGCAGCGTCACAAACTAACAGCAAGCACTGTGCAGGGCGCCATCAAGGGGCTGTTGGAAAAAGACTTCATCACCCTCGACTTGGGCACCTATACCCTCTACGACCAATTTTTCGCCCAATGGCTGCTGAAGCAATGATGATCTATATGACACCCTCCCCGGCCCTCCCAAGGGAGGGAGATGGAAAAAAAGGTTAGGTCATTATTTGACAAACCACCCCGGCCCCTCCTTTGGAAAAGGAGGGGAGTGAAGATGCTTTGGAAAAGGAGGGGAGTGAAGATGCTTTGGAAAAGGAGAGGAGTGAGGATGCTTTGGAAAAGGAGGGGAGTGAGGATGCTTTGGAAAAGGAGGGGAGTGAAGATGCTTTGGAAAAGGAGGGGAGTGAGGATGCTTTGGAAAAGGAGGGGAAAGCACTAAAGAAGGACACTAAAGAAGCCTCTATGACAGGCCGTCCAACTGCGCCTTCAACGCTTTCAGCTCGTCGCGCACGATGATGAGGCTGTCGATGATGCGGGCATGCTGGTCGCTGCCGTCGCGGTTCTCGTTGAGCATCTTGCGTGCGGAAGCAATCTTGAAGCCCCGCACCTTCACCAAATTATAAATCAACTTGATCTGCTCGATATCCTTGTCGGTATACTGGCGGATCTTGTTGCCCGTGGTCTTAGGCTTCAGGTGGGGGAACTGCGTTTCCCAATACCTGAGCAAACTCTCCTTCACGTCGAACATGGCCGCCACCTCTTTGATGGAGTAATATATTTTCAGATTTTTACCACCTGTTTCACTCATACTGCTGTTGCTGAATTATTCGAGATGCAAAAATACAAAAAATTCCCAACATTCCTCCTGAAAAGCGTGAGATTTGGGATTTTTTCAGTATTTTTGCAGGTTGAAACACAATGAAAACCAAAAAACTACAAAAATAATGATGACAGCGAATGAAATCCGCGACTCGTTCAAGAAATTCTTTGAGTCGAAAGGACACGCCATCGTGCCCTCCGCACCGATGGTCGTCAAAGATGACCCCACCCTAATGTTCACCAATGCCGGCATGAACCAATGGAAAGATATCATCCTCGGCACACGCGACCCCGAACCACGTCGCAGGGCCGACTCGCAGAAATGCCTCCGCGTGAGCGGCAAGCACAACGACCTGGAGGAAGTGGGGCACGACACCTACCACCATACCATGTTCGAGATGCTGGGCAACTGGAGTTTCGGCGATTACTTCAAGGAAGAAGCCATCGACTGGGGGTGGGAATATCTTGTCGATGTGCTCCACCTCAACCCCAAAGATCTCTACGTAACGGTGTTCGAGGGGTCGGAGGAAGAAGGTCTGACGCGCGATGACGAGGCAGCCGCCTTCTGGGCCAAGCATGTGCCCGCCGACCATATACTCAACGGCAACAAACACGACAATTTCTGGGAGATGGGCGACACAGGACCTTGTGGCCCCTGCTCTGAGATACACCTCGACTCACGTAGTCCGGAAGAGAAGGCAAAGGTGCCCGGCAGGGACTTGGTGAACAAGGACGACCCACAGGTGATAGAAATCTGGAACCTCGTGTTCATGCAATACAACCGCAAGGCCGATGGCAGCCTGGAGAAACTCTCCATGAACGTCATCGACACCGGTATGGGCTTCGAGCGTCTGGTGCGAGCCATCCAAGGCAAACACTCCAACTACGACACCGACATCTTCCAGCCCTTCATCCAGGAGATCTCCCGCCTGTCGGGATTGGAATATGGCAAAGACGAGCCTACGGATGTCGCCATGCGCGTAGTGAGCGACCACCTGCGTGCCGTGGCCTTCTCCATCGCCGACGGCCAGTTGCCCGGCAACGCCAAGGCAGGCTATGTCATCCGCCGCATCCTCCGTCGCGCCGTGCGCTACGCATACACGTTCCTCGGCCAGAAGGAAGCCTTCATCTACAAGCTCATCCCCACCCTCGTGGCCGAGATGGGCGACTCCTACCCCGAGCTCAAGGGCCAGCACGAACTCATCGTGAAGGTCATCAAGGAAGAGGAAGACGCCTTCCTGCGCACCTTGGACAAAGGTATCGCCCTGTTAGGCTCCGCCATAGACGAGGTGAAGGGCAAAGGCGAGAAGGTGCTTGACGGCACCAGAGCCTTCCGGCTGTTCGACACTTACGGATTCCCCCTCGACCTGACCCAACTCATCTGCCGCGAGAACGGCCTGACAGTCGACGAAGCACAGTTCCAGGTGGAGATGCAGAAACAGAAAGACCGTGCGCGCAACGCCGCCGCCGTGGAGAACAGCGACTGGACGGAATTGCAGCCCGGCGAACAGAAGTTCGTGGGTTATGATTACAACGAACACGACTGCCATATCCTGCGTTACCGCCAAGTGACCCAGAAGAAGAACACCTTCTATGAACTGGTGTTCGACACCACCCCCTTCTATGGAGAGATGGGTGGACAGGTGGGCGACCGCGGCGTCATCGTGAGCGAATACGAGACCGTAGAGATTATCGACACCAAGCGCGAGAACGGACAGAGCATCCATATCGTGAAGCAACTGCCCCAGCATCCCGAGGCCACCTTCATGGCCTGCGTCAACACCGAGAGCCGAGCCGCCTCGGCAGCCAACCACACCGCCACCCACCTATTGCACCTGGCCCTGAAAGAGGTGCTGGGCAACCATGTGGAGCAGAAAGGCTCATTCGTCAGTCCCGACACCCTGCGTTTCGACTTCTCCCACTTCCAGAAAGTGACCGACGAGGAGTTGCGCAAGGTGGAGCACAAGGTGAACGAGATGGTACGCGCCAACTACCCCATCGACGAGCATCGCGACACCCCCATCGAAGAGGCCAAGTCGATGGGTGCCGTGGCCCTGTTCGGCGAGAAGTACGGCGACAAGGTGCGCGTGGTGCGTTTCGGTCCCAGTTGTGAGCTCTGTGGTGGCATCCATGCCCACAGCACCGGCAATATCGGTTTCTTCAAGATCGTCGGCGAGAGCAGCGTGGCAGCAGGCATCCGCCGTATCGAAGCCAAGACCGGCAAAGAGTGTGAGGATCTCATCTACGCCACCGAAGACTACCTGAGAGCCTTGAGGTCGTTGTTCAACAACTCCAAGGACCTGATGGGAGTAATCTCTAAATACATTGAGGAGAATGAGAGCATGAAGAAGGAGATAGAGGCTTACGAGTCGCAAGCCTTGGAGCAACTCAAGACCCGCCTTTTGGAGAACGCCCGTCTGGTGAACGGTGTGACCGTAATCAGTGGCATCTTCACCATCGATGGCAAGGAAGCCAAGGACCTCGCCTTCAAGATCCGCCAATCGGTGCCCGACCATCTGCTGTGCGCCTTGGGAAGCAACGCCGACAACAAGCCGTCGCTTACCTTGATGCTCAGCGACGATATGGTAAAAGACCATGGCCTGAACGCAGGACAGATGGTGCGCGAGGCTGCCAAGCTCATACAGGGCGGTGGCGGTGGCCAACCCCATTTCGCCACTGCCGGCGGCAAGAACTTCGACGGACTGTCGTCAGCTGTCGACAAGCTGATCGAATTAGCACAATTATAACCTCAAGACCACACCCCTATGAAGAAGTATTCCCTGCGCCTTTTGGCCGCCATCATCGTCCTGGCCCTCTGCCTACCGTCAGGAGCCATCGACATCAAGTTCCTGAAGAAGAACCGCACCATCATCGACGGCATCGCCTATCAGGTGAACCAGAAGAAGGAGAGCGCCGTCGTCGTGAAGAACCCCGACGGATACAATGGCGACATCGTCATACCCGAGAAAGTGGAAAACGATTCACTCACCTTCTATGTGGAAGGTATCGCCTCGGGAGCGTTCTCTGAATGCAGTGGCATGACCTCCATCTCCATTCCCCGCACAGTGACGAGCATTGGCTCCGGGGCTTTTGAGGGTTGCTCGTCGCTCACGAGTATCCAATTGCCCCAGGCCATCCAAGAACTGGCACCGAACCTTTTCAAGGAATGTTCATCGCTTCGCACCATCGACATGTCGCCGAGTGTGAAGAAGATGGGGTCGGGAGTATTCATGGGCTGCAAGTCGCTCGACATGATTACGCTGCCCACCACTTTGGATGCCATCCCTTCGGGAGCCTTTGCAGAATGCAGCAACCTCATCTTCGTGGGTATACCCACCGGACTGAAATCCATCGGCACGGGAGCGTTCAAGGATTGCAGCAGCTTGGAAGCCATAGAGATACCCACCGGCATCAAGACCATCGGCAGCAGCGCCTTTGAGGGTTGCAGCAGCCTGCGCACCTTCGTCTTCCCAGGCAGTGTGAGTGTGGTGTCGAACGAGCTTTTCGAGAACTGCACCTCGCTGACCAGCGTCACCCTGCCCAACAGCATCAAGAAGATCGAGCACGACGCTTTTCATGGTTGCACAAGCCTGGAGACCATCGAGATACCCAACAGCGTGAAGGACCTGGGTTCGAGCGTGTTCGAAGGGTGCAGCAGTCTCCAGTCTGTCCGTCTGTCGAACAGCATCAAAGAGATTACTTCGGATATGTTCAAGGACTGTCATAGCCTGGAAAGCATCGCCCTTCCCAACTCCATCAAGGCGATAGGCAGCAGCGCTTTCGAGGGATGCACCTCGCTGTCGGCCATCACCATCCCCATCGGTGTGAAGAGCATCGGTGGCAGCGCTTTTGACAAATGCGCCAACCTGATGGATGTGACCATGATGGGCATCACGCCCCCGAAAATCAGCAACAGCACCTTTTCCAAGACCACCGAGAAGGAAGGCATCCTCCACGTGAAATCCAATGCTTACAACGCCTACACCGCCAACAAGCAATGGAGCAGGTTCCTGACCATTGAGAAGAAGTAATTCTAAAGGAGCGGAGGAGTTAGAAGGAGTGAAGGAGTGAAGACAAAAGCGGGCACCGCCATGAAGTGGTGCCCGCTTTTTTTGATCCGTAGGATGAGCAACGTTTAATGTGTCATATCGAAGCCCAGACGCAAGCCATTGTAGTTCTTGCTTAGTTCGCCGATGGCGGAGAGTGTGCCATTGCCACTCATCGAAGCCACGGTCTGCATGATGCTTAACAGTTTGCTTCCCTCGAAGAGCAGTGCGATGCCATTGGTGGTGCCCTTGATGTAACCCTTGAGGTTGATGAGCGTCGCCTTCATGTTGATCTCACCCGTCGACTCCGAATAGGTGTATGTTCCGGAGAGGGGCACACCCATCATTTTGCCGGCGAACTGTCCACTGTTGTCGAACTGGAAGGCCGTGTTGGAAGAGCTTACTCCTACGCTGCTGTAAACGGAAGCCAGCTTCGACTTGATTTGCGAGGCAGCCACCTCACCACCAGCCTGTGCCAAGAGGTTGTCGCTGGTGAAGGCGCAACCGGGCTGTGAATAACGCCACGTGCCCACCAACTGGGCGGCAGAGAGTTTATCAAGACCGAGCACGCTGGTCAACACACTACCTGCGGTGCTTAGGCCGTTATTACCGAGGATACCACTGAGGATACTGCTACCCGTACCGCCGCAACTGGCCAGCATGATGCAACCAGCGGCAAAAGCCATAAATGTTTTTTTCATAATTCAGCTTTTTGTTTATTTAGTTTATAAATTGATAAGTTAAAAAGAGTAGTCGCAAATATAAACAATAATTTCGAAAAATCAGACATTTGCGATATTTTTTTCCTGTTTTTTCAATAGACACGCATATTTTACCGACAGATGAAGATACTTCACTGTTCTTCCACCTGTTTCTCGGGCCAATTCACCAGGAACAATTTCTCCGTGGCCCTCGTAAAGGCGGTGTACAGCCAATGCAGGTAATCGGGAGTGAGCATCTCGTCGGTCATATAACCTTGGTCGACATAGACATGTGCCCATTGTCCACCCTGCGCCTTATGGCAAGTAACGGCATAGGCGTATTTGATTTGCAAGGCATTGTAATAGATATCCTTACGCATCTGTTCCATTCGTTCCGACTTGGTGGGCAGGTCGGCGTAATCCTCCATCACGGCATTGAACAGTGCCTCATGCTGTTCGGCGGTTAGTGCCGGAGCCCCTGTCTGCAAGGTATCGAGCAAGACGGTGCATGTGAGTTCCACGTCATCGTAGTCGGGCATCTGCATGGTCACATCGGCAAAATGGAAACCATAGAATGAGCGTTGGTTGCGCACACGCATCACCCGCGCCCTGTCGCCATTGGCGATGAACTCCAAGTTGATTTTCTCTTTTTCAGCCCAGAAATAATTATTGCGCACCACCATCACCATATCGCCCGAGGAGAGCTCTTCCTCGCGTCCGAGTACACGCCCACGTATACCATTGTTGTAAATACCCGCCCGTTTGTTGCTGCGCGTCACCACGATGGTCTCGTCGGCACCCACCTCGGTATGACTGGTGTAAAGCGATTCTATCAACTCGTCGCCCGGCACACGCACGATATCGGCGAAGCCATGGAAACGGATCTTGGGCAACATCGTCTCTTCATCACGCTCCAACAATCCGCGCACCACGGTGGCGTTGAAGAGGATGCCTGACTGTGTCTGCTGCCGCAGCACTTGGCTGAGCCTCACCTCGAAGACCTTCAAGCCATAGCCCCCCATCACCTGAGGCGACAAGGCGGGCGAGGTTTCCTCGCCTACCGGCGGCAACTGTGCCCAATCGCCGATGAGCACCAGTTTGCAGTTCTCCCCTCCGAACACATACTGCACGAGGTCGTCGAGCAACCGCCCACTGCCGAACATCGCATCGAAGCCTCCGCTGTTGCTGATCATCGAAGCTTCGTCGACCAAGACCACGGCATCGCGCATCTTGGCGTAGTTGAGTTTGAAAGAGCTATGTTCAGGACTGTCCAACTGCCCACGGTAGATGCGTCGATGAATGGTGTAAGCAGGATGACCACTCGCCAAGGAGAACACCTTCGCTGCCCTTCCCGTAGGAGCCAGCAATAGGATTTTCTGCCGTAGGGCGACAAGCGTCTTCACGAAAGTGGCCGCCACCTCAGTCTTACCCGTTCCGGCGGCACCTTTGAGGATGAGCACCGAGGAACTTTCTTCATCGAGGAAACGAACGAAGGCGGAGAAAGCCTCCTGCTGTTCGACAGTGGGAGTGAAAGGAAACGACTCCGACAATATCCGTTCAAGTTCTTGCGCTATCATGCCACAAAAATACAAAATAAAAAGGAAAGAGCGGCAATGATGCCGCCCTTTCCTAAAAAAAGATTGACGTGTGGATTATTCCACCACCACCTTTTCAGTTATTTTCCGTCCATCCGCAGTGGTCTTCACCACGATGTTCAGGCCATGCTGCAGAGCGTTCTGGCGCACCCCGTTGGCGGAGAATACTTCCATCCTTACCGTATCGGCATTGCCGGTCAGGGTCTCGATGCCTGTGGCGACGGTCACCTCGGCAGCTTCGCCGAAGCCACCGCAAGCATTGGCGGCACGCACGGTGTAACCATCCGTCGCCTCACCCTCCACGGTGTAAGTAGCATCGTCGGTCAGTGCCACGAACTCACCATCTTTCTCCACGAGATATTTCACGGCACCCTCTACGGCCTCCCAGGAAATCTGGTTGCCCGTCAATTTGGCGTTCGACGGAGCCCCCATCTGCATGGTCAGCGCGGCAGGATCCCAGTCGGTGAACATCTTGTCGTAAGCATATCCGGCAGCCTGCTCGGCTGAGAGGATGGTTTCGAAGGTACCCCCATGCGAAGTGATGACATTGCTGGCAGGCGTGATGTCGGTACCATTGGCATCCATGGTATGATACTCGCCGAACACTTTCGGGTCTTTGTTGTTCATACCCTTCTGTGTCCAACGCGAAGCGACCAAGGTGGCCTTGGCATTGTTGTCGAGCGTGGTGTTCAGGAACACACATATCGGGTTGTTTTGCCATGTACGACCAAAATTCCAGTCGCCCTTGCCTTCCGCCAAGTCGACCACCTTACAACCGTCGAACACATAACCGAAGTTGGTGGTAGTGGTAGGCGCCGTGATGGTACGTCCGCCGGTTCCATTGGCATTACGTTTCTCCAACGAGATGGTCGTGTTCTGGAAGCGCACATCGCCGCCACCGCAGATGAAGTCCACCGTGCCGTGGATGTCGCAGTCCTCCCAATAGCCTTGCTTGGTCGACTGGCTGTAATAGGTGTCCTGATAGGAGAGCAACGTGACATTCTTGAACACGGCGCGGTCGCCCTTGTCTTCGAAGCAGGCGGCACGTCCACCCACCTGTCCGCCACTAATGGCTCCGTAGTAATCGAGGTCGTTCTTCAGCGTGAGATCTTGGAAGTAGAGGTTCTTTCCCGAGCTTTGCAACAGGGCAGCCTTGCCCAGGCCCTCTATCTCCCTCTCGGGAGCGTTTCTGATGATGGTCTTCTCGCGGTTCTCGCCGATGAACGACACGTTATTGCCACTGATCATCGTGAGCACGGTGTAACCCAGGTCGTAGGTGCCGTTGGGCAGGAACACGTAAGCCCTCTCGGCATCCGCAGCGGCATTGTTGCCATTGACGGCATCGATCACGTCGAGCAGGCTGGAAGCGTCGCCCGGTTTGACGAAGTACCACTGTCCTTCGGCTGTATAGTTGGTCTCGGCGTTGTTGATGATCTTCAGGTTGTGGAGGTAGTTCTCTCCAGTGGTCACATACTCCATATAGATGGTGCCCGGGTTGCCCTCATATTGGAAAGCCTTCACCGCGCCGTCGGAGTCGGCATCGATGGCAGGAACACGTCCCAGCTCATTACCCGCCTCATCGTAGAACACGATTTCCGCATCGGCCTTACCATACTTGCACACACCAAGGAATATGTCGGCCTTAGGACCCACGAGCAGCGCCACGCGCTCGCCATTGTGGAATGCCCATCCATGCTGTTTGTCATGCCAGTAGCTGGCCGAGCTCAGCGGAGTGAAAGCCTCATGATCTTCGGGTTCGAAGTCGGCATCGGTCAGGTCGTAGGTATACTTCTTATGCGTGCTCGACACCTCTATCTCGGTGGCGAAGGCATAGAGTGCGGTGTTGCCTGTAATCACATCCGTTACCTTGTACTTACGTCCGCCGCTTATCTTCTCGTACCAGCCACGGACCTTATAACCCTCCTCGCAGGTGGCTCCGCTGAAGTCGACCTCGAAGGCACCGATGGCCGCATCTTTCTCCACAGTCTGCGTGCCCATCACACTTCGGTCGGTATTATAATAGGTCAGGGTGAAGTCGGGTTTTTGCACCACGTTAAGCACATAGTCGACGCTCACGTCGCCGGCAGTCATCGGTATGGTCACCACGCAGTGCGTGTCATCGCCGTCGTATGCGATGACGCCTATCTCGCCATTGGCGGCTGTCACATCGGTCAGGGGGTTGGAGGCACTGATCATCGTCTCGGTCTTCGACACCTCGATGGAACCAGTGAACTGGTCGCCATCGGCGACGAACACATCATCCGCCTGGTAGGTCACGCCATTGGCTGTGAACGCCCCGAGGATAGGCATATCCTTCTCCTCGCCGTTGAGCACGCCCGTGATGACGATGTCGGCAAAGCCTATCTGCTTGCCTTCTTGCAGGTGATAGAGGTTGACCACGAGGCCACAAGCGCCCTCGGCAGGTGTGGCACCGGTGATGGTATAGGACAGTTGACCTACGGGATTCGTTTCGTTGTTGCGCACAGGCTTCACCTCGGTGGCCAGGGGCACCGTCGTACCGTCGGGATTGAGCCATGCGATGTCAAGCAGGCCATTGTCGGTACCGAAGCGTGTGGTCTTGAGCGACACGCTCTGCGGCGTGAAAGCGAAGCCGGCCTTGGGCTGGATGACGAAACGGATCTCGTTTGTCGCGTCAGCCGTGTTGTTCTGGCTGTAGGGTTCGAAACGTGTCTCTGTCACCCCCCCGATGGTGTAGGCATCCTTGATCCACAAGCCTTCGCCGTAGGTCACCTTGCTGCCGAGGAAATAGTCGGCGGCTTCGCCGAAGGTGGCCGTTTGTTTCTCAGGACCCAGGTTGAAGGGGAAGGTGGCGGTGGCCGCCTCGTCGTTGAGCACTACCGGCGGCTGCTGCGCCGCCTGGACAACGGAGATGCTATAGTAATAATTGTTGTTGTCGAGAGAAGTCACGGCCACGTATCCTTGCGACACATCGGAATTCTTGGCCTTGTAGGTGTTCTCGTTGTTCAGTTCGGTAGTGTTGTTGCCAATGGCATAATGCGAATAGCTGGGATAGCCCTTCACGGTGACCACATCGTCGGTGCTCTTGACGGGCACCTTGAATACAGCCCCGGCACGCACCTGGATATTGTTGCCATTGTTACGGAAAGCGGCTCCATTGGCCTCGACGGTCATCTTCAGTCCGTTGCCCTCGATGGCATCCACTGTACCGGAGCCCGTGCTTCCCGAGAGCGCCATGGTCTGGTCCATGACATCGGCATTGGCAAAGTCCCACGTGCCGGTCACGTCCTGCGCCTCAGCCCCCACGGCCAAGCACGCCAAGAGGCACATCATGCCCCATCGTTGTAGTTGTTTTCTCATTTGCTTTAGTTTTTAAGTTTGTTATGTAGTGAAATAATATGCAACAGGAAAATATAGGCTCTCGAAAAGGCAATTTATCAATACATCGGCAAAAATACAAAAAATATTTGGCACAGCAAATTTTCCAGTGTTTTTTTCACACTTATTTTTGCGATTATGTCCATAGAGAACAAAGCCTTAAGATGCGCCGACAACATTTCTTGTTGCCATCCATCCGAATATCGGATTTTTTAATTACTTTTGCAGCGAACAAACAGCGAACATGCACATCAGAACGAACCACCTCCTGACCCTTGCCATACTCTTGTTGGCAGTCATCGCTTACCTAAGCGTATCGCGCCCCCTGCGGTTCGACGACCAGCGCAAGGAAAGGGAACAGACGGTGCAACAGCGATTGGTCGCCATCCGCGAGGCCGCCGAGCACTATCGTGCCGACTCGGGACGATATGCCAGGCTGCTGGAGGAGTTGGTGGAAGCCCGCTATCTCGCCGACAGCCTACGTTTTATTCCCTACTCACAGGGTGAGACCTTCTCGCTGAAAACCTCCATCCTGACCAACGCCTTAGGTGAGGAGGAGCCGCTGATGGAGTGCGGTGCCGAATATGCGCAGTACCTGAAAGGACTGTCCGAAGAGGAGATCACGGCCTTGACGGAGAAGACCTTGGCACAAGGCGCCTTCCCAGGCCTACGCATCGGTTCGCTGTCGGAAAACAACCAGAATGCCGGCAATTGGGAATAATTGCCAGACAAAAAACATTATCATGCAAGCCACATTATCACAACCAGCCACCTCCCTGTACTGTATCCGCATCTCAGACAAGGCACTGTGCATCGCCCACACCGACGGTGCCCTGGAGCCCCAAATACATTTCACCGCCTACGCCCTGAAATCAGGCATCGACCAAGCCAGCCAGGTGAAGGCCATCCTCGAGAACACCGAGGTGGTGCCCACCGACTGTCAGGAAGCCACAATCCTGGTAGACAGCGAGGTGATGCTCGTACCCAATGACGAGTATGAGGCATCAGCCATTGCCGAGATGTACGACCAGACCATCACGGGTCACACCCAGGATGAGAAATTGGCGGCCAGTGTCGATGTGCTGTCGAGTATGGCGGTCTTTCCCCTCAAACGTGAGACACACCAAGTGCTTAGCCAACGGTTCGGCACACTGCACATCCATCCCACCATGTGGTCGCTGTGGTGCCATTTTCTTTCCACAAACCAACACCTGCACCGCAATCCCCTCTACGGCTATTTCCACGACAATCATCTTGATATCTTCCGTTTTCAGCACGAGAGATTCCGTTTTTACAATCGTTTCGCGGTGGAACAAGCCCCCGACGCCTTGTATTTCCTGCTATACGTATGGCGCCAGTTGGGCATGGACGCCGAGACCGACCACATGGTGCTCATCGGCAACCAACCTGCGGAATTAGCAGGGCGCTTGGAGCGCCACTTGCGGCATGTGAGTTCACTTCAGCCTGCCGAAGAATTCATGAACGCTCCAGCCAGCCATATCGCCGAGATGCCTTACGACCTTTTGGTATTTCTGGAAGGAACCCTCAACACTAAACACTAAACCCTAAACACTAAACCCTAAACCCTCAACACTAAACCCTCAACACTAAACCCTCAACATTAAACCCTCAACACTAAACCCTCCAAAAGTGCGCATTATCACAGGAAAATACAAAGGCAGGCGTTTCGACGTGCCCCATTCGTTCAAGGCACGTCCCACCACCGATTTCGCCAAGGAAAACCTATTCAACGTACTGTCAGGACAGCTCGACCTCGATGGGACCGACGCCCTCGACCTGTTCTGCGGCACGGGGAGCATCACGCTCGAGCTGCTCTCTCGTGGTTGCCGCACGGTGACCGCCGTGGAACTCGACCGCGACCATTGTGCATTCATCCGCAGTTGCCTGACGAAATTAGGTGCCGACAATGCTTTCCTGTTGCGTTCGGATGTGTTCCGTTACCTGAGGCAATGCAAACAACAGTTCGACCTGGTGTTTGCCGACCCACCCTACCAACTGCCCCACTTAGACACCCTGCCCGACCAAGTGCTCTCACACAACCTGTTGAAAACAGACGGTCTGTTCGTGCTCGAACATGGCAAGCAGAACGATTTTTCCGACCATCCACATTTTGTGGACCATCGCAGCTATGGCAGCGTGAATTTCAGTTTTTTTAGGAAAGCGGAAAATGGGGAATGACTCACGCCCAACATTCAGGACAACGAATTAGACGAATTTCGCGAATTCCGACAGTACACTAAACCCTAAGCCCTCTACCCTAAACCTTCAAAGCAACGGAGAGAAGAGGCGAACGATTGATTCCCATAGTCGGCTGAAGAACGAGCGGTTCTCGATATCCTTCAGGTCCTTGACAGCCACACAATGCTCCAGATCATCCAGGAACACCTGCTTCATCCGTTTGGTCACCTCATGGTCGTAGAAGAAGATGTTGCTCTCGAAATTGTTGTCGAAACTGCGGAAATCAATATTGGTGGAGCCACACGAGCATAAGGTATCATCGGCGATGAGCAGTTTGGAGTGGTTGAACCCATCTTCATAAAGTCTTACATCCACCCCATCTTCAAGAGCCTGCATGACATAGGAGCGACTGGCCCACTCCACCACCTTGGCGTCCGCTTTCGATGGGATCATCAACTTGACATCCACCCCCGAGAGCGCACAGATACGAAGGGCCGAGGTGAAGGTTTCGGTAGGCAGGAAATAAGGCGTTTCCATATATACATAATTCTTGGCCTGCAAGAGAATACGCACATAGGCATTCATGATTTCCGGCCATTCGCTGGTGGGATTGCTGGTAACCACCTGTGCCAGGCAGTCGTTGTGGTCCTGGTTATCGATTTCCGGATAATACCTGCGGTCGGAAATCAGGGTACGGTCGACGAAGAACCAGTCGACGAGGAAAGCACTCTGTATGCCATACACCGCTCCCCCCACGACACGCAGGTGCGTATCGCGCCATTTCCTGCCATTGCGCCCGGTAACGTAACGAGCGGCGATGTTCATGCCCCCGATGAATCCCACCTTGCCGTCGACGACGCACAACTTGCGGTGGTTGCGGTAGTTCACCTTGCTGGTAAAAGCCGGGAACTTCACCGGCATGAAGGCATGCACATCGACACCTGCATCCCTCATGCGCTCGAAGAATGAGCTTTTCACGCTCCACGAGCCCACACTATCGTAGATGACACGCACTTCGACACCCTCGTTGGCCTTGTCGATGAGTGCATCGGCCACCACCTGTCCCAACGCATCGTCGTTGAAGATATAGGTGTCGATATGTATATGGTGCTTGGCCTGCGCTATCTCGCGGAGAAGAGCTGGGAAGAACTGGTATCCATCGGTGAAAATCTCCACCTCGTTGTTCTTGAAGGGCAATGCCCACCCCTCGTGAGCCAGCATCCGCATCAGCGGCTTATACTCCTCGGGCACCGACAGGTTTTTCTGCTCCACATAGCCCATCATCGACCGACGCGACAGTTCGTCGAGGCTCTGCCTGCTGATAATACGCTCCTTGCGTGTGTTCTGCCCGAAAAAGAAATAGAGCACGATGCCCAGCACGGGAACGAACACGAGCACAAGCAACCATACCAACGCCTTGGTGGGCTGGCGGTTCTCCATCAGTACAGTCAGTCCCACGCCAAGGGCCACCAGGCCATAGATGAGGAAGAAAATCCAGTTGATGTAGAGCATGGTCAGTGAAGAGTTAGAAGTTACGGATGACAGGTTAAGTTAGACACTATTTCAGGAAGGCAGTTTCTCCTCGTCAGTATCTTTGCGCGCATCAGGATTGTTTTCCTCCTGTTGCTTGATATATGCCAATTCCTGTATGGCGAAATCGGCGTTTTCGGGTTCGTTGAGCATCTCACGCAAGTTGCTGCGTGCGGCAGCGAACTTCCCCTTTTCGATATATAGGTAGACCTTGCGTCGGCGGAGGAAATTGCGGAACCCCGCCACTTGGGGAGGCACCCCTTCCTCTTCGTCATAGCGTTTCGGATCGGTCTGCATCAGTAATTCGTTGACGATGTTTTCCGCCCGCACATCGCCGCTGTTGCACAAGCTATTGATATACTCCATGGTATAATTGATGCGATGGAGCGGCATGAGGATATCGAGATAGTAGGCTGCCTGTGCGAAATGACGCAGTTCGCAATGGCAGAAACCAATATGGTAGACCACCTCGAAGAACGCATCCTTCATCGATGCGGAGTAGGAGTCGTAACCAGGTTGCATGAGTTGGAACGCGTGTTCGAGCGGTACGAGAGCCTCGGCAAACCGTTTCTGCAAGAACAGACGTGTACCACGGTAAATGAAACCCGCCACGTTCTCGTCCATGATCTCACACACCAACCGCTGTTCTTCGGTCATCTGGTCATCCTCCCCCTTCTTGTGCATCTCCACCGCCTCTTTCCACATATAGCGGAACTCATCATGCCGCAGTTTGGCATCGCGTTTGTCACAGGCCACCACGAAGCTTATGGCATCGTCGGCATTGGTCTGATAGCCCACACTTGCCGCCGTTTCATTGTCTACCTTATGGCACGACATGCGGAAATAGGCAGCCTGTTCATCCTCGCCATCGGCCTTGAGTGCGATGCTCACATCGTAGCGCCGCTCCTCATGTTCGGTGGGCTGCAATTCCACCATGGCCATGAGATAATCGCCGCGGTTCAGCTGGCGCCCCTTGGCCAAAAGGTCGTATTTCGCTATACGTTCCGACCGCTCCTCCACCTCCCGTTGTTGCCCGATCCATACCGTCAGGCGCTGGAAAGGTTTCTCCACTCCCAATACGGTGCGCAGCAACTCTCCCAGCAACAGCGGTTCGCGGGGTGGTTCAGCAGTGCGCAGGTTGCCCTGTGGTTGGTGGAACAGCTCCGCCTCTCTCATCAAACTCAGTTCACGAGCCCACTCCTGCTTATGTCTCTCCGGGTCGCGAGCCTTGTCGGATTCCGACTGCTTGAGTAGTTGTTCAAATCTCCTCACGAAAGCGTTCTGCCATCCGAACATGCGTCCCATGGCACGAACGAGTACGGGTTCTACGACATCAGGCAGGGCCAATATGCTCGACAGCACATGTATGTCGATCTCGCTTTTCTCACCATTGGTGGAATAGACCACCTTCTCATTGTCGCCATTGATATTACTTTCGTTGCAAATATGGCGCACCAACTGAAGGTTGTCCATCTTGGTGGTGTAAACAAAGGGATACAGCAGGCGCACATAGGGATTGTTCTTCTCTATGCGCAACTGGAAATGGCCGTTTTGGTAATCATAGTTGGCCACACGGTCTCCCTCCTCATCGTTCCACTCCGCCTTGATATTGAGGGACGTCAAAGCCTGTTCGACGTTCTGCGCCCGTGAAGGCACGTCCTCAGACAGGACGTGTGGGACATTTTGAGTTTGCTGTTTGAAAATTTTTTGCCAAAGGTTCATGTTGCTCCTTTCATCTAATGTTATTGCCTAGTTTTTTTGCGATGGCATTTCTCAGTTCCTCCTCCTCGCGTATCTCCTTGATCACTTCCATCATCTTGTCGGTATCGGTTTGCACCTCGCCGAGTTGTTTGCGAAGCGTTTTCAGTCGTTTTTCCACGCGGTTGAGTTTATAATCGAGCACGAGATGTACCGCTTGGTTGCGCAGGAACTCCTCGTCGCGGTTGAGTTGCAGGCTCTTGGTCAGCTGCACGGCGTCGGAACACAAGGACGCAGCCTCGCTGCTGATGTTGAAATCGGCATGTTTGGTGAAATAAGATTCCGCCACAAAATCGGCATTGCCCGACTGCTCTACCGCCTCGGTCAATATCTGATTGTATATAGGGTTCTGCAACGTCATCTCATCCGTCGCCAAATCATAATACAAATATTGTGCCAAATTGATATTGATGAGGGTGCCATCCGCCTCGTTCTTCACATCGTGGTAGATGACGGTATCACCGAACCTCACCACTATCTCGGCAATCATACGTTCCAGCTGTACGTCTTTTTCCTCATGGGTCATCGGCTGACGCGGACTGAGACGTAAGGGAGTCTTGGAAATGGTTGTCGCCGACGGCTCAACAGCCTGCGCACCATTCTCAGGTTGCATCCTTTCCGCCTCGCGTTGCCTTTCCTTAGCCCATTGCTCCCTGTCGGCCCGAATGAATTTGTTCATCTGCTGGATGAGCGTCTGTTCATTGTAGCCGATCCGCTGTGCACAGTCCTGCACATAGGTGGCCCTGACGATAGGATCGGGAATCACCGATATGCTTTTGACGATATCGGAGATGGCGCTCGACCGCTTGATGGGGTCGTTCACACCTTTGAGCGTCACGTTGGTCTTGAACTCGATGAAGTCGGCTTGGTGTGCTTCAATGTATTTGCGGAAGTCCTCAGCCGTATGCTTGCGGGCAAAACTGTCGGGATCGTCTTGGTCGGGCAGAAGAAGCACTTTCACGTTCATACCCTCGGCGAGCAACATGTCGGTGCCCCTCATGGCGGCATGGATGCCCGCCTCGTCGCCGTCGTAGAGCAGCACGATGTTCTGCGTGAACCGCCGGAGCAGCTTGATCTGGTGGATGCTCAACGCCGTGCCCGAGTTGGCCACCACATTCTCGATGCCGCACTGGTGCATGGAGATGACGTCGGTATAGCCTTCCACCATGAACACACAATCCTCCTTGACGATGGCTTTTTTCGCCTGGAAGATACCATAGAGCTCATGGTCCTTATGGTAGATATCGGAGTCGGGCGAGTTGACGTATTTCTGGCTCACCCCTTTGGTGCGCGCATCGAGCAGTCGTCCACCGAAGGCCGTCACCTTGCCTCCCACACCAATCCATGGGAAGATGACCCTACCGGCAAAGCGGTCGTACAACGTGCCATCGTCGCGCTGTCCGCAAAGTCCCGTCTTCACCAGAAATTCCTTCTTGTAACCTTTCTTGAGGGCTTCCTCGGCCAAGGCCTGTCGCTTTGAGGGTGCGAAACCCAGCTGGAACCGCTGGATGATGTCGTCGCGGAACCCGCGTCCGCGGAAATAGCGCAGACCGATGGTCTTTCCCTCCTCGGTGTCGGCCATCTGCTCCTGGAAGAACTTCACCGCCCACTCGTTGACAATGAAGAGCGAGTCGCGCTCCGTCTGCGCCGCCTTCTCCTCGGGAGTGAGTTCCTTCTCCTTCACCTCAATGTGATACTTGTTGGCCAACCATTTCAAGGCATCGGGATAGGTCATCTGCTCATGCTCCATGATGAAGTTGACCACATTGCCCGCCTTGCCGCAGGCGAAACATTTATACACCCCTTTAGCCGGTGAGACGGAGAACGACGGTGTGCTGTCATCGTGGAAAGGGCACAGGCCTTTATAACTCGTGCCCTTCTTGCGGAGCGACACGAAGTCGGAGATGACGTCGACGATGTTCGCCGCGTCCATGATTCGGTCTATGGTCGGTCTGTCAATCATTGGGTCTTTGCTACCTTCCTTACGTTATCGACCTACAAAAATACAACATTTTTCCGAAAAACAAGACAATCTCAGAAAACGTTTCTCCCTGTTGTGGAAAAATCATCCAAACCGCCGCCGGAGGTGATGGGCAGAGAGAAACGGCTATCCGAAGAGTTTGCCCACCAGATTGAGTATGTTTTTCACCGTCTGTTTGTCGGCCACAGGGATGCGGAGTGTGGTTTCCCCCTTCTCGTCGGTCTCCACGAACGTATCGACGAGTTGGGCTGTGGCCTCGGGCGACTGCAGCGTCTTGGCCAAGCCCGAGAGGAACGACATGCCCTGCGCCACTAGGGCCTTGGGTGTCTGCTGTCCGGTTGTATGCTGGTCTGGCCTTTCATCTGGAGCGGGTGATGCCGATGCGGCAGGCGTAAGAGGAGGCTGGTGGGTGTTGTCATCCTCTTCGAAGGGCAAGTTGAGCATCCTGTCGTCGGTATCCTTTTCCTGCGAGGCATCAGGCTGTTCAGCCTTCAGGTCCTCCTCATTTTCCTGTCCCACCTCACCCTGGTCGGATGTTTTTCCGGTCTGTACTTCCATCATCTCATTCAGGTCGTCCATCATGGCCTGCAGTTTCGACTGGTCGCCGATGAAGATAGTGTCCTCGCCGTTGTCGAGCACCCCTTCGAACATGGCCGTCTTGAAGCGCAACTTGTCGAGCATCTGTTCCTCGAAAGTCTCATGGGCCACCAGGTTGATGACCTGTACCGGCCGTTGCTGTCCCAGTCGGTAGATACGCGCTATGCGCTGTTCAAGAACGGCGGGGTTCCACGGCAAGTCGATATTGATGAGTGTGGAAGCCACTTGCAGGTTCAGGCCTGTGCTGCCCGCATCGGTAGAGAGGAATACGCGGCAGTTGGGGTCGTCGCAGAAATTGTCGATGATGGCGCGTCGCTTTTTCGAGGGCACCATGCCGTTGAGGTTTTCGTAACCTATGCCTCGCTTTTCCAGTTCACGTGCTATGATACGCGTCATACGCTCCCACTGGCTGAAGATGACCACCTTTTCCTCATTGTTGCCCTCGAAGAGGTCGCCCAGGATGTTCATCACCTCATCAACCTTCGTGTCGAAACGCGTTTTCTGGTCGATGACATACGTACTGTCGCACACCATGCGCATCTGCGACAACAGTTTAAGCAGTCTCATCCTATCGGCTTCGGAGATGAAATGCGTCGCATTCCATTTCTTTACGATGAGCGACACCTTGAACGCACATTCCTCGTGTATGCCCTGCTGTTCGAGGGTCATGGGTACCAACAGGTTCTTGTCTTGCCGTTTAGGCATCTGCAGCGCCACCTGCTTCTTAGTCCGTCGGATGAGTCGGCCGCCAACCCGTCGCCCTATATCGTTGAGGTTCTGATAGCCTATCACCTTGCCATTGCCATCCGTCTTGATATAGTCGTTTCGGAATTGGTAATAAGGGCTTAGGCAGAACTGGTCGACCAGCTCCATGACAGAATAGAGTTCCTCCAGTTTGTTCTCAAGCGGTGTGCCCGAGAGTGCCACCAGATAGCGGGTCTGTATCTTTCGTGCCGCCTTGGCTATCTGTGTGTCCCAGTTCTTGAGTCGCTGTACCTCGTCCATCACCAGCATGTCCGTTTCGAGCGAGCCCAGGATCTTTATGTCGTTGCAGGCACTGTTGTAGGAGATGATTTTATAGGGAGCATCGCACTGATACTGTTTCACCCTGTTGAGGTGATGGCCTTCTATCACATGCACCTTGCTTTGGGTGAACCTTTGAATCTCACGGCTCCATTGGTATTTGAGCGAGGTAGGACAGATGATGAGCACCGAGGCGACCAGATGTTCACGCCGGAGCATCTCTGCCGTGGCTATGGCTTGGATGGTCTTACCCAGACCCATTTCATCGGCGATGACCACCTTGCCCCGTTCGAAGGCGAAGCGCACCCCTTCACGCTGATAGGGATAAAGGGAGGCATTACATACCAAGCCATCGAGGTCGTCGTCGGAATAATGTTCCAACATTCTACTACGCATATCGCGTTCGCGCGCCTCCAGGATATAGTCGAGGGCATCCTGGTAGAACCGGAAGGAGTTGTCAATGCTGTTGGCCTCGATGAGCAGTTCGCCCAATTGGGCGTAGGCCGAGGGGCGCAGCACGTCGTGATGGTCAAAGAACCTGGCCGCCAACTTACGGTATTCCTCCTGGTGGTCGGCCCCGATACGTATTTTCACCTCCCTGCCGTTTTTATAGGAGAGATAGACGGAGGTGTACGACGGTATCTCCGTTTGCACCCTTTGCCTTTTGCTGCCCGAGATCCATCGTCGCACAGCTTCCATGTGCTTGCAAGTGCCTAAGCGCGAGGTCTTGAAATCCATGCATGAGCAGTAGTTCCATTCACTTTTCACACCCCGATAGACCACCTTGTATTCCTGTCGTGTCGACGCGTTGCTTACCCGGTATTCGCCGGGGCTGTCGCCGGCGGATATGGCATATCTTTCCTTGGCCGCCATCTGTCGGCGCAAGGCCACCTGCCAGTTGCGCAGGGTCATGTTTTCCGGTTTGACAGTGGGAAGCACTTTTACGGCCTTGGCTTTCTTCCTGGTGCCGGTTTTGCGGGAAGTCTTGTCTTTGGTTTTCGAAATAGGCCTGCTGTGGGTTTTCATTATTGTCTTGCTGTCGGTTTTAGGCATGATCGGTTATTATTTGGTGATGGGTAAAGATACGTCCACAGGATGATAGAACGGAGTTGCAAAGATAATGCAAAGAGAGTGGACGACAAAACAAAAAAGCGGTTTTTAGGGAAAAAATGCGGTAAAGCGGCGAAAGAACGGTGATTTGATAAAGCTCTTTGAATCTAAATCCACGGGGAAATTTGCAGGTTATGATTTTTTCCCGTATTTTTGCATGTAGAATCTATATCGAATGGAATTATAATGGAGCTTCAATGAATAGGGAAAACCAAAATATAGAGTACAAAGAATCGTGGCGCGACGAATACCTGAAATGGGTTTGCGGCTTTGCCAATGGGCAGGGCGGTAAACTTTATATTGGTATTGATGATAGAGGAAACGTCTGCGGAGTGGATAATGCACACCGTCTTTCAGAAGACATTCCCAACAAGATTGTCGCTCTATTGGGTGTTGTGGCAGATGTGAATTTATTGAATGAAGAAGGTAAGGACTACTTAGAAATTGAAGTAACTCCAAGCAATGTCCCCATCAGCTATAAGGGTAAATACTATTACCGTTCGGGTAGCACCATGCAAGAACTGAATGGGGCTGCTCTGCAAAACTTTGTCATAAAGAAGATGGGACGTTCATGGGATGATATGGTGCATGAACGTGCCATGGTTGACGACCTCGATCGTGCTGCCATCGACTTTTTCTTGCGTAAAGGTATTCAAGCGGGACGTATTGACCCTTCTGAAGTTAATGCACCTACGGCAACCGTGCTACAGAATTTGAATCTCGTAGATGATGAAGGGCGCTTGAAGAACGCTGCACTACTTTTGTTCTGTAAGAAACCTGGTCGCTATTTTACAGGCACGGAATTTAAGATTGGACGGTTCCATTCCAATATGGCGGATTTGGTTTCACAGGAAATGATAGAAGGCAGCATCATCCAGATGGCCGACCGTGTGGTGAGAATGCTCAAAGACAAATTCCTTACCATGCCTATCCATTATGAAGGGCTACAACGTATTGAAAGGTTGGAGATACCAGAAGATGCTCTGCGTGAGATTCTCTATAATGCCATTTGCCATAAGGACTATTTGGGACCGCAGATTCAAATGCGTGTCTGGGATCATCATGTAGAGATATGGAACGATGGCGAATTGCCTGCTGCAATCACTCCTGAAAACATAGAGAACGTTCATGCCTCTTATCCGCGAAACAAAAACCTCGCTTTTGCTTTCTATAAAGCAGGATTCATCGAATCATGGGGACGTGGTTGGCAAAAGATTTGCGATGGTTTTACTGCGGCAGGGCTGCCCAAACCCACCATTGAATCAGCGCAAGGAGGTGTCTTGGTTACATTTCAGAGAAATAATGTGAATATTGTCAAACCGAACTCTACAGGCGCTCAAGATGTCGCAGATGGTGTCGCAGTAAATGTCGCAGAAGAACTAACTGAAAGACAGTGTTTTATTATAGAGCTGGTTAAGAATGGTGTCGCACTAAATGTCGCAGTAAACACAAAATATCTATCGGAGAAACTGAATGTAAACAGAAAAACCATTCAGCGAGATATAGCATACTTGCAAGAGAGAAAACTCATACAATGGGTCGGATCTGACAAGAATGGCCATTGGGAAATTATTAATGAGAAGTAAGACTATGGGAGTGACGTTATGATTTTTTCCCGTATTTTTGCATGTAATATGTCATTTCCTTAAAAGAAAGCATTTTTCCTGATGTCTGAAAGTTTTAAATATGGCAAAGAAAGCAACAAAAAAAACAGACACCCTGAATCTTGAAGCGATACTGTTCAAGTGCAGAGATATATTGAGGCAGGCAAAGAACTCCGGGTCGTTCTTTGAGAAGCGCGACATGATGCTGACTCTCGTGTTCCTCCGCTTTATGGGCGAGAAATACGAGGATGGAGTGGCTTCACTTCGTCAACGACTCATTGAGGAAGGGTTAGATCCAGACAACGAGGAGATTATCAAGGCTTTCTTCGATGATGCCACTTTTGCTGATGGTACCTTCGATTTGCCGGTAGAGGCTCGTTGGTCAACTATCATCAATACTGCTGCTCCCCAACTGAATGTGGCTCTTGACACAGAAGCAGCTGGTTATGATGCCGACGAAATGTATCGCGGGGCAACTGTCATACCAGTCCATTCGTATAGTTATAATGATGAGGGTTCTCCTGAATACAGTAAGGCAGCAGAGTCTTTCATTCCTGCAAATGAATTGACAGAGGAGCAGAGAATAGATGTACTTCGTAAGAGTATTATTAAGATGATGAATCATGGTGGATATCGGGCTTCGGATAAAACTTTCTGCAAGCAACGTCATTGGATTGCCGTTTACCGTATCACAGCAGATGAAGGTTTTACCATTGACGGAGATTTCCATTACTTCAAACACATTGTGGACGGTATGGAATTACCAACAGCAGATATTCCACTCAAGGAAGATACGCTGGCGCAGACCATCAAAGGTGTATATGCCTCATCATTTGCCGACTGGAAGAGTGATGGTTTGAGTGGAAGACGGCTCAATGAGTATAACGACATCCATCATTGTGCAGAAGTTTTTGCGAAGATTTTGGCGGAGAACAGGCCGAGGAAGATATGGAACGGATAAGGAAAAATGTGAGAAAAATTTGGCTGTTGTCATATAAACCATTACTTTTGCAGGAAATCATCAAGTTACCTATAACCTCATGAAAAAATCATTGTTGTTCGTTACACTGGCCGCCCTATGGATGGTCGGTTGCCAAAAAGAAAAAGTGAAAGAAGTGATCGACCTGCCCCGGGCCGAAGCATCAGCCGAGGTGAAAGCTGCCGTGGATTCATTCATCCATGCCACGGAGACTCGGCCCACAGCCCCCGACTCCATCACCCTCCACAGCATCATGATAGTGAAACATGGCGAGGTGATCATGGAGAGATGGTTCAACGGGCAAACGGCGGAGACGCCTCATGCCATGCACTCCGTGAGCAAGACCTTCACCGCCATAGCCGTAGGACTGGCCATCGATGAAGGCAAGCTCCATCTCAACGATTCCGTAGTGAAATTCTTCCCGGATAAAGTACCGGCAGAACAGAGCGATAATCTCAAGGCGATGACCGTGCGCGACCTGCTCACCATGACCTGCGGACATGACGAGGAACCCAACAGCCTGCGCAAGGACTCCGTCGACTGGGTGAAAGGTTTCCTTTCGTGGCCTGTCAAACATAAGCCCGGAGAATATTACCTCTACAACTCGGTGGGCACCTACATGCTCTCCGCCATCGTGCAGAAGGTGACGGGCGAGAAACTCATCGACTATCTCGACACACGCCTCTTTCAGCCTCTGCATATCACCCGTCCTGAATGGGAGGAGAGTCCTCAAGGCATCAACTGCGGCGGTTGGGGCCTCCAACTGAAGACCGAGGATATGGCCAAGTTAGGGCAGTTGTTCCTGCAAAAAGGCTTGTGGAACGGCAAGCAGCTTGTTCCCGAGCAGTGGCTCAAGGAGATGTCGAGCTACCAAGTGCCTTCCGCCCCCTCGGGCACCCGTTTCGAGGATATCGAAAAGGCCGGACTCAGCAAAGACAACAACGAATGGGTGCAGGGCTACGGTTATCAGATGTGGATATGCCGTCACAACGCCTACCGCGCCGACGGCTATGCCGGACAATACATCATCATATTCCCCGAGCGCGATGCCGTGTTGGTGCTCACCACCGCCTCCACCCTCTACCAGCCCTATCTCGACTTGGTGTGGGAATATCTGCTCCCCGTGTTGTAATCGGCACCGCCTGCGCACGTAAACCACAGGACACTCTGCCTAAGTGTCGACGATAAAGAAAGCCACCTGGACAACAATTACTTCGACTTGTTGCCAGGTGTGCCCGTACGCTGTTTCCTCCAGACATCATTGTCGGCGGAGGATGTCAGGAAAAGCCTGTCCATGCAGAGCCTGAACCAGATGAGCGGTCATACCATGAAATAGCCCATCTGTTCAGGCTTCGCCGCACCCTTTCGGGCAAGTATCAATAAATCTTCAATATCTCGTCCAGGCCCCTATGCTGAGGTCGTTTGGGTTCATCTGCCCTGTAACCTAAGGCGATAACCGCCATGACACTCTCGTTGGAAGGGATGGCAAACAGTTCACGCAAGGGGTCGGCATCGCGCATACCCATAATCAGCGTGTCGAAGCCCATGGCACGTGCCTTCATGATCAGATAGCAGTTGCTCAGACCGTTGTCGTAGGCTCCCCATCCATCGCCAACCTCATTGACTGGCTCATCGCCATGGAAGCCCGACTTGCCCCGTTCAAACGTGGAAACGATGAGCACGGGAGCATTGGCTATCCGTTCCTTGTTTTGGCCCACGAGGTTCTGCACCGCCTTCAACTTCTCTTCACTCATGGCCACATAATACTTCGAGGGTTGCTGGTTGGCCCATGAGGGAGCATCTTGAACGGCGGCAAACAGTTCCTTGACCTGTGCTTCGGAGATTTTTTTCGTGGCATCATAGCTCCTTACGCTTCTCCTCGATGCGAGCACTTCGTCGAACGAGAGTGAGGAGGATGCAGGTTCCTGGTTGCCGGAGCAACTTGCCAATGCCATCAACACGGCGGCAGCACTCAATAGAATGGTCTTTTTCATTGTTTTTTGGTTTAATTGAACAAATAATGGCAAAGATACGGAAAATCGAGAGGAGAATAAAATGAACCCTTTCATTTTTTATCCCGAGATGGAGTATCTTATCTAAAGATACGGAAAATCGAGAGGAGAATAAAATGAACCCTTTCATTTTTTATCCCGAGATGGAGTATCTTATCTAAAGATTGTTTTTTTCTCAGTCATTACAATAGATTACCAAACATTTGTATTATCTTTGTGGTGCATGTAACATCTATCTGAACTACTATGAATACATCCAACCAACAACAAGGAAAAGAACCTGTGGTAAGAACCGCCACACAGGCAGGACGATTCTACGACGACGACCCGCGGCGACTCGCCCATGAGGTGGACCTTCTCTTGGAACAGCATGCCGAGGACAGGACATACGCCGACGTGGCAGCGCTCATCGTCCCACACGCCGGTTATTATTTTTCGGGGAATGTGGCGGCAACAGCCTATATGTCGATACCAAAGGAAAAGACGTATCAGCGCATCTTCCTCTTGGGCCCCAGCCATCATGAGTGGCTCAACGGAGCCTCGGTAAACAGTGCCGCGGATTATTATTCCACACCGTTAGGACAGGTGGCCGTGGACCGTGAGACAGCACATAAGTTGATAGCCGCCGACAACGTGTTCACCTATCGCCCCGAGGCACACGACAGGGAGCATTGCATTGAGGTGCAGTTGCCGTTGCTGCAACGACGTTTTCAGTTGGTGCCACCCATCGTACCGATCATCATATCCACCAACGACTTCCGAAAACTGAAGCGCATGGCCGACGTGCTGAAGCCATACCTGACAGCCGACAACCTGTTCATCGTAAGCAGCGACTTCTCGCATTACCCTAAATACGAGGATGCCTGCAAAGTGGATGCGCTTACGGCCAAGGCCATAGAGAGCGGCGATGTGGAGGAATTCATCGCCGCCATCGAGGAAAACGAACGAAGCGGTGTGAGGAACCTGGCCACCAGTGCCTGTGGCGAGCTGGCCATCGCCACGCTCCTGATGATGATGGATGGGCAATACGAAGTGAAGCACCTACTGTACCAGAACTCCGGCGATGCCGATGAATCCGACCATCGGCGCGTGGTAGGTTATCACGCCTTCGCCATCGTGCGGCGGTCAGAGGAGGCCTTCTCACTGACCGAAGAGGATAAACGCCTGCTGAAGGAGATAGCCCTGAGGAGTATCGAAGATTCCCTGGCAGACAAAACCATCCGTCCCCATGCCTCGTTGGAGCGTCATCCTCACCTGCTCCGTAAGTGCGGGGCTTTCGTTTCCCTGCATAAGCAGGGCCGGTTACGTGGCTGCATCGGCCATTTCGGCGAGGATATACCTCTGCATAAGACCGTGGCGGAGATGGCGCGCGCCGCCGCCTTCGACGACCCGCGGTTCATGCCGGTGACACGGAGTGAACTGGCCGATATCGACATCGAGATTTCCGTGCTCACACCCATGCGACGCATACGGAGCCTCGACGAGTTTGAACTGCACCGCCACGGCATCTATATCCGCAAGGGTTACCGCAGCGGCACTTTCCTGCCCCAGGTGGCCGACGAGGTGGACTGGACGAAAGAAGAGTTTGTGGGCCATTGTTCGCAAGACAAGGCCGGCATCGGCTGGAACGGTTGGAAGGATGCCGAACTATATGTCTATGAAGCCATCGTATTCTGATGAAAGCCTACGAATGTAAATACTACCAACGAATGGCTGACGGGAGGGTGGAATGCCAGCTGTGTCCACATCATTGCCGTATTGCCGATGGCAAAACAGGCATCTGCCGTAGCCGTCGCAATGAGGGAGGCAAACTTATCAGCGATGTGTACGGCCGGCCCTGTTCGCTGGCCATCGACCCGATAGAAAAGAAACCGCTGTATCATTTCCATCCCGGCACCACCTGTCTATCACTCGCTTGCACGGGTTGCAACTTCCGTTGCCTGAACTGCCAGAACCACGACATATCCCAGGCCAAGCCTTCGGATGTCGGGTATTACGAGCTCTCGCCCGAGGCAGTGGTCCGTCTCTGCTTGGAGCATCACTGCCCAGGCATCGCCTATACCTACACCGAGCCACTGACCTACATCGAGTATATCACCGACACGGCCCGTCTGGCCCATGAGAAGGGGCTTTGGAACATCCTCGTCACGGCAGGTTATGTCTGTCAGGAGCCCCTTGCCGACCTGCTGCCATATCTGGATGCCGCCAACATCGACTTGAAATCGTTCTCCGACGATATTTACTTACGTATCAGCGGAGGCCATCTCCAGCCCGTGCTCGATACCATCCTCGCCATGCGCGATGCCGGGGTATGGATAGAACTCACCAACCTCATCATCCCAGGCATCAACGACGACATGGATATGATACGACGGATGTGCCGATGGATCGTCAACAACGGCCTGGCCAACAATCCCCTGCATTTCAGCCGTTTTTTCCCACGCTACAAGATGAAGGACAGTCCTCCCACTCCGCTCCAGACGCTGAAAGCCGCCAAGCAGATAGCCCTCGACGAAGGGATAGAAAAGGTGTATTTGGGGAATGTCTGAGCATAGACTCCACCCCTGACTTTCCACAAAGTTTGAAATCATTTTTTCTCTTGCGTTGCATTAGTTATGAGGGATTGGTAATCGAAATGCAAGTATAAGAGAAAAGAACGGAACAGCAAAAAGAAAGCCAGGAAAAGGAGCCGTTTTTCAGCAGCCTCGGCCATGATGCACGTTATCCGAAGGTCTCCTCGGAGATATCCTTGAAGAAGTCGTGATGGAGGATGAGGGAGATGCGCCTCAGTAGAAGCACATCGATACTGTCGCGCTTAAGCAACTTGTATGCTCCCGTGCGCTCACACGGAATTTGTTCGGACAACCACCTTACCGAACGACCTTGGTCGGTTAACACTCTTCTGATTTTTGTTCCTATGCCTATCATAATTGTCTATATTTTGTGGCAAAAGTAACCACAAAAGACAATCCCTGCAAGGAAAAAAGAATCCCAAACCTTGTGAAACGTGCATTTTCTTGCGGAAAGGCACATCAACGAAGAGGCGGGGTAGATTTATCCGCCCCGCCTCTTCATCATATCATGCTCGTCTATTCCTCTTCTTGTGAAACAGGATGATCCCATTCACAGTCCCAAACGGAACTGCTGTTACCTCCCAGTTCCTCGCCGTCGTCAACGACGGGAGCCTCGTTCGGGCTCTCCACGATAGTGTCCATCAAGGGGTCGGCAAAGGCCATCATCGCCATACGGGGCTGTATATATGCTTGTTTTTCCATGTTGCTCATCATTTGATTACGATTTTACGATTGTTCTGGATATAAACGCCACGGGGCAGGCCCTCGCCGTGTCCGTCAGCATCAACCACTCGCCCATCGAGGGTATAGATGGCGGCTGACGGGTCAGAGAAATGACGCACCGACGAGATACCATCTGTCGTTTCCTGGAATACCGCCGTGGGGGCCGCCGAAGCCTTGTCGGCCGGTATGGAGAAGAAACAGCGATAAGCGGAGATATTGGCACCGCCACCCGTGCCCACCTTCACGAAGGAGCCGTCGCTGGCCTTGTAGCCGTAATACACCACCTTGTCGGTCGACACCAGGTGCTTACGCTCTATGGTACCCGTAAAGGTGTAATCGCCTGCGGTCACTTCGATGGGTTCACCCTCCGTCAACTGCTTGTTGCTGAACTGCTGGAAGCATTTGCCCGTGGTGTTGGCGATGAAAATATAAGGTTTGTAAGCCTGAATGCTGCTGACCGAGGAGAACACCAGTTGGTCGTTCTCAAACGATGTCAGCTCATACGCCGTACCATCCACCAGTTGCATCTCCTCTTCGCTCAGGCTGAGCGGCAGACAGATGGTGTTGCGCTGGTCCTTGACGAACTCGCGGTCGAAGATGCCCGTGATGTTCAGTCCCATGCCCGAGAGTCCTGTCGACTTATAGTAACCACCATTGGTGAAGGCGAAGTCGGCCGTCTGTTGCGTGTTCTCACTCTCGCCGTTGTTGAAGATAATGCCTGTTGGCATAGAGGTGAGCGTTCCTGTGTAGGTCCATTTCCAGATGTTCAGTCCATCGGCGGTCTGTCCCACCACCTCGCATTGTTGTCCCGGCCAGGAGTCGCCCGTGTAGTTGTCGGTATCGTTCCATGCCCAGCACATCACGTTGGTCCAGGGCAGCGGAGCCTCGAAGAAGGCGCATATCTCGTCGTCGGTATAAGTGACATTGCTGATGGGAGTCACCTCCTTGTCTTTCTCTGTCGCCGTCACGTCGGTGGCGCCGGTCGAACCGTTGTAGGTGAGGTACACATCCTCGGTGAACCCCGTCAGGTCGGCGGTCTGGTTGCCATTGCCGTCGTTGCAGATGCAGTTGAGCAGACCCTCCGAGGTGCTGAAGGTAGCGTAATAATACGGTTCGTCGCCTACGAAACACCGTTTGGTCATGAGCGTGCCCGGCCAAGCCCCGTTGAGCTGGTTGCCGCTGTTCTCCCACACATAGAGATAGGGAGCCTTGTCGGCCTTCACATAAACGGTGATGTCGGTCTTCTCGGCGGTGGAGATATAGAACGCGTAGTTGGGGTTTTCGGCTGTGCCCGAGCTCACCAGTTCATAGCCCGTGAGATCCACGCCCTGCGGATAGCCACTGATAACGAGGATGTTTTTCTTCGAGCCCTGGACGACGGTCACATAGCCACCCTCGTATTCCTGTTCTACGAGCACCTTGCTCTGGCTGGTGATGCCTGCCTCCTTACGAGCGGCTATCATCTTCTTGAGTTCTTCCTTATAGGCGGTCCAATGGGGCCAGAACACGCAGGGAGTGCCCGGCATGGCGAGAATGAAGGCATTGGCAGCCAGCACATTCGAGGTGATGCGGTTGTCGTTGCGGTAGGTGTCGTGGTTGTCGACGAAGGTCACCACATACGGACTCATCTTCGGGTCACCCACCACTCCTTTGTTGGACAGCCCGCTCCAGTTGCCGTTCTTGAACACGTTCTGCATGGAGGCCTGCAGGGGGAAGTCGAAAGCGTTCGACGCATAGCCCGTGCCGGCGATCCATCCCACGAGGTTGTCGTAGTTGGTGTCCCAGTACTCACCCACCGAATAAGTCGGTTTGGCCTGCATGTTATACATGGCCACATACTTGGCGCCAAAGCCCTTCACCATATCGTAACGGAATCCCGAATAGCCCAGTTCGTTGACTAAGAAATCGAGATAGGTGTGTATGTTCTCCTGCACCGCGGCGTTGGTATGGTCGAGGTCACGGTATCCGTCAAAGTTGTCGCCGGTGTCGGGATTGCCCCCACAAAGATAGCCGTAATTGACCTGAGCCTCGTCGTTGCTGCAGATGGCGGTGTTACCCACGTTGTCCCACGTGATGGTATAGGTCACACCGGTATTCTGTCCCGTCACGCTCTCGTCCACGAAGTCGGTCCAGTTGGAAATGCCGTTCTTATGGTTCACCACCACATCCTCCATCACAGCCACGCCCTTGGCTTTAAATGTCTGTATCATGGAGCGCAACTGCTCTTCGGTGCCGAAGCAAGAATTGTGGTTGAGCCAGAAGCAGGGGTCGTAACCATTGCTCTTATAGGTGTTGTCGTAATAATAGCCCGACGGCATGCCCGAGTTGGGCACCCAGATGATGTCGAAATACTCCGACAGTTCGTCGGCAGCGTTTTCCAACGAAGTCCAGTTGGTTTCGTCGTAAGAGTCCCAATAGAACCCTTGCAGCATCACCCCACCATAGTTCGACGGCCATCCTTGGGCCCTAAGCCCTATCACGGCGACGATGGCCAAAAACAGCGTAAAGATTTTTTTCATAGCTTATAAAGTGATGATTGTTAGAAGATTCTGAAAAACACCCTGCAAATTTATCATTTTTAGCCATAGGATGAACGCAACGTGTGGTTAATTATTCCACAACGGTCGCGCAATCGGTTGCACAATCGGAGCAATCGGATAATCCTATATGAACTTTTCATGTTTTTTTTTCGGTTATTCGAAATAAAAAATGTAATTTAGCGACATGATTCGTATTCGCAAGATATCAGCCTTCTTTTTCATATCGGCATTTCTTTGGGGAATGGCGGCGAAGGCCTTGGCACAAGAAGTTGGTTCCAGCCATCGGTTGTCGCCCCATCTGGCCCTGCTCCTCCAGCAACCCGAGGGACGCCCCGACAGCATCGACGTGCTCGTGCGGTTCGGCGATGCGGCGATGGGCGAAACGACCATACAACGCCATGGTTGCCGGCTGATGACATGGATAGGCCGGGTGGCGGTGGTACGCGGCACCCTTACCGACCTGACCGACATGGCCACCGACCATCAAGTGCTTCGGATGGAAGGCGAACCTTTCGGTCGGGCGCAGACCGATGTGAGCGGGCGGATCATTCATGCCACGGAGGTTCACAACGGCACATCGCTGCCTCGCGCCTTCACGGGCAAGGGGGTATGCTGCGCCATCCTCGACCATGGTCTCGACTTCACCCACCCGGCTTTCCATGATGAGGAAGGACGGCTACGCATCACCTATTTCCACGACTGCACAACCGGCGAGACCTACGAAGGGGCCGACCTCATCGCTGCTCAGCAAGGGTCGTCGACCATCGAGCGCTCCTACCACGGTTCACACGTATTGGGCATCATGGCAGGCTCACCCGTCGGCCCTTTCTGCGGCATGGCTCCCGGGGCCACCATCCTCGCCGCCGATTTCGACGGCTACGCCCGCAACTTCGAAGGAGGGTCGGCGGCCACCATCCTTCTTGCCATGAAGCGGCTGTTCGACCATGCCGACGCCCTGGGCCAGCCCTGCGTGCTCAACTTCAGCAGCAGCGTGGGCTACCTCGCCGGCAGTCCACGCCCCCTCGAAGAAGAATGTCTGGCTGCGATGACCGGACCGGGACATATCATCGTGGCGGCAGCCTCGAACAGGGGAGCCAAACGCTGCTGTATGCACAAGCAAGAGGGACAGCCCCGAGCAGGAGCCATCATGAATAATGTGACCAGCAACTATAGCGGCATCGTGGAATGGGACCTCTACACCGACGGCGACATCGACATGACCATCGCACTGCTTGGCAGCGACCTCGCCACTGAAAAGCTGCGGTTGTCGGTAAGCACCAACGACATAGACCAAGCCGAAGGGCGGAGTTGGAGCCAAACAGCCACGTACAATGTCACCCATTTCACGCTCACTGGAACGGATATGGGCATGATGGGGACTAAGCGGTTGTACCATTTCGTCTTGACCCCCGACAGGGGGAGCCTGCGTACCATCATCGCCCTGCATCTCGACGGACAGGCAGAAGCCACGGTCTTCACCAACGCCGACGTGAGCGATTTCCTCGACACGCCCACCCCCGAGGGTTATGCCGACGGCACCCTCGGCGGCACCATAGGATGGCCCGCCATCAGCCCATCGGTCATCGCCGTGGGTGCCACCGCCCACACGCTGGCTTTCACCAACCTAATGGGTGAGGAGCAAGACGAGAGCGGCGATGCGCCCAACGGTACGGGAAAAACTGCCATCTTCTCCGGGCGCGGCCCTTTGTATCCGGGCAGCCCAGTCAAACCCGAGTCATGCGCCCCAGGCACAGCCGTCAAGGCTCCACTCAATCACTTCTACCCCCTGACCGACAAGTTGCGCTCCCAGCTGGTGTGGCAGACCGACGACGAGACGCCCTACTACTGGATGGCACAAAGTGGCACTTCGATGGCGGCTCCAATGGTGGCAGGCATCATCGCCCTGTGGTTGGAGGCGCAACCCGACCTATCGCCTGACGATGTGCGCGAACTGCTGGCCTTGTCGTGCACCCATCCCGACGACACCCTGCCCTACCCCAACGACCTCTACGGACATGGCGAAATCGACGCCCACCGAGGCATACTCCACTTGCTGGGTCTCGACGGCATCGAGGACATCCCATGCCACCCCTTGCACGAGGGATGGCTGAAGAAGGAAGGCAAGCAACTGGTGCTGATACCGCAAGAAGGCTCCCCGGCGCTCTCTTTGCGTATTTACAATACACAAGGACAATTGGTTACTACGACGACTCTCACCACCGACTGCCCTGCCCTCGACCTCTCGGCATTTCCCTCCGGCATCTACGTGATAGCCACCCAACAAGGCAGCCTGATTCTAAACACCAAACCCTAAACACTCTTCCTTAACCCTTCAAAACAACGAATCTAACGAATTACACGAATTCTCACAGAACACTAAACACTCTACACTAAACATTCTACACTCAACACTCTACACTAAACACTAAACACTCAACACTCAACATTCTACACTCAACACTCTACACTCAACACTAAACATTCAACACTATACACTAAACCCTAAACACTCAACACTAAACATTCAACACTCAACACTAAACACTCTACACTAAACACTAAACATTCTACACTCAACACTCAACCATTTCTTGCACAAAAAGGGGGAAATGTGCACAAAAAGAGTATAAATGTGCATTTTTAATTACAAATCCTTTGTCACACGCTGAAAAATGAGTACTTTTGCAGCCGAAAACTGCAAAGGGCTTGTTGTGCTTGCCCTCGACAGTTGGAAGAGAACAAGCCACAAGCTACATTTGGATGTTTTTGGAATAACCATTTTTTATCAAAAAATAATATGAGTTTGAAAATTGTTGTACTTGCCAAGCAAGTACCTGACACACGCAACGTGGGCAAGGACGCCATGACTGCCGAAGGCACCGTCAACCGCGCCGCCCTGCCCGCCATCTTCAATCCTGAAGACCTGAATGCCCTGGAGCAAGCCCTCCGTCTGAAGGAGCAGCATCCTGGTTCCACCGTAGGCATCCTCACGATGGGTCCTCCACGTGCCGGTGAAATCATCCGCCAAGGTCTCTATCGTGGAGCCGACACCGGTTGGCTCTTGACCGACCGTCTGTTCGCAGGAGCCGACACGTTGGCCACTTCTTACGCCTTAGCCACCGCCATCAAGAAGATTGGCGATGTGGACATTGTGATCGGTGGTCGTCAGGCCATCGATGGCGACACCGCCCAAGTGGGTCCGCAGGTAGCCCAGAAACTGGGTCTGAACCAAGTGACCTACGCAGAGGAAATCCTGAAGATTGAAGACGGCAAAGCCACCATCCGCCGCCATATCGACGGTGGTGTGGAGACGGTGGAAGCCCCGCTGCCCGTGGTCATCACCGTCAACGGCAGCGCCGCACCCTGTCGTCCCTGCAATGCCAAACTGGTGATGAAATACAAGCGTGCCACCTGTCCGATGGAACGCCCTGCTGAGGGAACGTCATACGATTACCTCTATGAGGAGCGTCCCTACCTGACCCTGAACCAGTGGTCAGTGGCCGATGTCGACGGCGATGCCAACCAATGCGGTCTGGCCGGTTCGCCCACCAAGGTGAAAGCAGTGAAGAACATCGTGTTCCAGGCTAAGGAGTCGAAGACTTTGACGGCTTCCGATGCCGATGTCGAGAGTATGATCAAAGAATTGTTGGAAGAAAAGATTATAGGATAAAGCCATGCAGAACGTTTTTGTATATGTAGAAATAGAAGGCACCCAGGTACAGGAAGTATCTCAGGAGCTGCTGACCAAGGGTCGCAAGCTGGCCAATGAACTGAACGTTGAACTGCATGCCGTGGTCATCGGCACCGACATCAAGGGCAAGGTGGAAGACCAGATACTTCCCTACGGCGTAGACAAGTTGTTCGTCTTCGACGGAGAGGGACTGTTCCCCTACACCTCAGCACCCCACACCGACATCCTCGTCAACCTGTTCAAGGAGGAGGAACCGCAGATTTGTCTGATGGGCGCCACCGTCATCGGTCGCGACCTCGGTCCCCGCGTCTCCTCGTCGCTGACCAGCGGTCTGACCGCCGACTGCACGCAGTTGGAGATTGGCGAGTATGACGAGAAGAAGACAGGCAAGCACTATGACAACCTGCTCTATCAGATCCGTCCCGCCTTCGGTGGCAACATCGTGGCCACCATCGTCAATCCCGACCATCGTCCACAGATGGCCACCGTGCGCTCGGGCGTGATGCAAAAAGCCATCTACGAGGGCGACTGCCGCAAAGAAGTGGTCTATCCCGACGTGGCTAAATATGTGGATATGGCTGTGGCTGGCGTCGTCAAGGTGCTCGACCACCATGTGGAAGCCGCCAAGCACAACCTCAAGGGTGCTCCCATCGTGGTGGCGGGAGGTTACGGCATGGGCTCGAAAGAAGGTTTCGACATGCTCTTCGACCTGGCCAAGGTGCTCCACGGCGAGGTGGGTGGCTCACGTGCCGCCGTCGATGCTGGTTTCTGCGACCATGACCGTCAGATTGGTCAGACAGGTGTGACCGTCCATCCCAAGGTGTATATCGCCTGTGGTATCTCCGGTCAGATCCAGCACATCGCCGGTATGCAGGACTCTGGTATCATCATCTCTGTGAACTCCGATCCCGAGGCTCCCATCAACAAGATTGCCGACTACGTGATTGTGGGCACGGTGGAGGAAGTTGTTCCGAAACTGATTAAGTATTATAAGCAGAATAGTAAATAATTACAGGAGATAGAAGAAGTTAGGAGAAGTTAGAAGAAGATAAAGGACAAATGCTATGACGCGGACATTTGAAGAAGTTGGAGCCTGGCAAAAATCCCATGAGTTTGTACTGATGGTATATAATGCCACAAAGTCATTCCCTGACTTTGAAAGGTTCGGACTTTGTTCTCAATTTCAACGTGCCGCAGTATCCATAGCAGCAAATATCGCTGAAGGTTATAAAAAAATAAGCAAGGCAGATAAACTTCGCTTTTTCAACATTTCGCAAGGTAGTATGGAAGAATGCAGATACTATTGCATTCTCTCCAAAGATCTTGGTTATATCGACGAAATGACATTTTCCCAATTACAAAATGCATTGAACTCTGCAAGTTATATGTTGAACGCATATATTAACAGCATTGTCGATAATAAAGGAATAACTGACTAATGTCCTTTATCTTCCTTTACCTTCTTTTACCTTCCTTTAACTCCATATAAAAGAACAAACCAATGGCAAACTATTATAGCGATCATCCTGAGATCGGGTTCTACTTGAACCACCCCCTGATGAAAAGAATTGTCGAGCTGAAGGAAAAAGGCTTCGTCGACAAAGACCAATATGCCGATGCACCCGTTGACTTCGACGATGCCATCGAGAACTACAAACAAATTTTGGAAATCACGGGCGACGTGGCCGCCAACATCATCGAGCCCAACTCGGAGAGTGTCGACCTGGAAGGTCCGCACCTCGAGAACGGACGCATGATCTACGCCTCGAAGACTTTCGAGAACCTCGATGCCACCCGCAAGGCGGGTCTGCATGGTGTGAGTATGCCTCGCCGTTACGGCGGTCTGAACCTGCCCAATGCCGTCTTCTCGATGCTGAGCGAGGTGATAGCCGCCGCAGATGCCGGATTCCAGAACATCTGGAGTCTTCAGAGCTGTATCGACACGCTCTATGAGTTCGGAAGCGAGGAACAGCGCGAGAAATACATCCCTCGCGTGTGCGCTGGCGAGACCATGTCGATGGACCTCACCGAACCCGATGCCGGTAGCGACCTGCAACGCGTGATGCTCAAGGCCACCTACGACGAGAAAGAGGATTGCTGGCGCCTGAACGGCGTGAAGCGCTTCATCACCAATGGCGACTCTGACATCCACCTTGTGCTCGCCCGTTCGGAGGAAGGCACGAAAGACGGCCGTGGCCTGTCGATGTTCATCTACGACAAGCGTCAGGGCGGTGTCAACGTGCGCCACATCGAGCACAAGCTCGGCATCCACGGTTCACCTACCTGCGAGTTGACCTACAAGAACGCCAAGGCTGAACTTTGCGGAAGCACCCGCATGGGTCTCATCAAATATGTGATGGCACTGATGAACGGCGCCCGCCTCGGGATCGCCGCGCAGAGTGTGGGTGTGGAGCAGGAAGCCTACAACGAAGGACTGAAATACGCCAAGGAGCGTCAGCAGTTCGGTCAGAAGATCATCGAGTTCCCCGCTGTCTACGACATGCTCGCCCGTATGAAAGCCAAGTTGGACGCCGGTCGTTCGCTGCTCTACCAGACTGCCTGCCATGTAGACATCTACAAGGCCCTGGAGGATATCCAGCGCGACCGCAAGCTTGAGGCCGAGGAGCGTCAGGAACTGAAGAAATACCAGCGTCTGGCCGATGCCTTCACACCTCTGGCCAAGGGTATGAACTCCGAATATGCCAACCAGAACGCCTACGATGCCATCAGCATCCACGGCGGTTCGGGCTTCATCATGGAGTATAAGAGCCAACGACTGTTCCGCGATGCCCGTATCTTCTCCATCTACGAAGGTACGACGCAGTTGCAGGTGGTGGCCGCCATCCGCTACATCACCAACGGTACCTATCTCGGCATCATGAAAGAGATGCTCGAGCAGGAGGTGAGCGCCGACATGCTTCCCCTCAAGAAGCGTATTGAGGGCATGGTGGCCCAGTATGAGGCAGCCCTCAACTATGTGAAGGAAGCCCAGAACCAGGAGATGCAGGACTTCCTGGCCCGCCGTCTGTACGACATGACGGGCGACATCATCATGTCGCTGCTCATCATCGGCGATGCCAGCAAAGCCCCCGAGCTTTTCGGCAAGAGCGCCCAGGTGTATGTGCGCATGGCCGAGGAAGACGTGATGGGCAAGGCCATCTACGTGCGCCACTTCACTCCCGAGGAGTTGCCCAGTTTCCGTGCCAAGGAAGAAGAGGCAGAGGAAGCGGCCGAGGCATGAGAGACTATCCCAGCCACATGACGCCACAGCAGGCACGCGCCTTTGGTGAGGACGTGCTCAGCGTGGTGGCCCAGATACCGAGCGGCAGTGTGACCACCTATGGTCACATTGCCGCTCTCATTGGTTGGCCCAGCCATGCCCGCTTGGTGGGTCGCACCCTACGTTACACCCCCGGCGCCGAACGGGTTCCCTGTCACCGTGTGGTCAACGCCGTGGGTCGCACCGCCCCCGGTTGGTCGGCCCAGCGTGAGATGCTCGAGCGCGAAGGTGTCACGTTCAAGGCCAACGGCCATGTCGACATGACCCGCCACCTGTGGGAACCGGAAATTGAATGTTGAGTGTTGAGTGTTGAGTGTTGAATGGTCGTTTCGCGATGATTCAATGTGAGCCTGTAGGGGCTTACTTTATGTATGCCCAAAAACACAAGGCCGCACGGGCAAGACAAGCATGCCCCTACGTTGAAGTGTTGTTTCTTTCAGGAAGAGACCGTGGCGATGAGTTTCTCCACTAACCGCGGAACGGCATATCGATCGAGGTCGGTCTCCTCCACCCAGAAATAATCGTCGGGCAGAGAAGGGAAGTCGTCTGCCTCCGCTAAGTAAAAATCAGCCATGATGATGCGGTGCGTGAGCACATGCTTCACCCCACCACGCAAGAATCTGAGCCGGACATTATCACCCTCCGGTATGAAGGTCAGCGGTTCATACAGTCCCTGCCAGATGTCGCCCGCGCCCCTCCGCCGCAGCACCGTCTTTCCCTGGCAGCGCAAATAGACGTACACCATCCGCCGCTCCTTCACCTTCAGCCTCTTCTCTTTCACTGGCAGCACCTCCACCTTATTATTATGTAATGCCTCGCAGCGGTCGGCCAAAGGACAGTCGGTGCAATGAGGCGCGGTGGGTGTACACACCACCGACCCGAAATCCATCATCGCCTGGTTGAAGTCGTGTGGCCGTTCTGTGGGCAGGAGCGATTGCGCCAGTTGGGTGAATTCCTTTTTCCCACGAGTGGTATTGATGGGCGTGGAGATGCCAAAGACACGCGCCAGCACGCGATAGGCATTGCCGTCGACCGCCGCCACGGGCAGATGGAAGGCGAACGAGGCGATGGCCGCCGCCGTATAGTCGCCCACCCCCTTCAGTCGTTTGATCTCATCGTAGGTGTCGGGAAAACGGCCCAGCGCCACTATCTGGCGCGCCGCGTGGTGCAGGTTGCGCGCCCGCGAATAATAACCCAGCCCCTGCCACATTTTGAGCACCTCGTCCTCCGAGGCCTCGGCCAACGACTGCACATCCGGGAAACGGTTTATGAACCTGTGCCAGTAGTCTATGCCTTGCGCCACGCGCGTCTGCTGGAGGATCACCTCGCTCAGCCAGATATGATACGCATTGCGCGAACCACGCCACGGCAGTTCGCGCCCATGCTGTTCAAACCACAACAGCAGTCGTATGGTGAAAGGGTCAAGCCTCGGCATCGATACGTTGCAGGATGGTCACGTCGAAATTAGGCAGGTTGATGTTCTTGAAATAGGAGTTGAAGAGCGCGAGGTAGTCACGTTTCACGTCTTTATCCGTGAAATGATGGGTAATGCCCTTGATTTCCCTCTTCAACACCTCGTCGTCGAAGGCCGGCAGGTTCTCACGTATGATCTTGAAGAAACGTATCTCGAAATAGTCCACCCTCTCGTCGGCCAGTTCCACATCCACGGCCACTTGCAGGATATCCAGTGCCTGCCGCTCATCTATCTGGCTGTTGCGTAGCGTCATGATATAATCGCGCAGGAAGCGCACGCCCCGTTGGTTGATCTCAGCCACCCACTGGTTCAGGCACGCCTCCACGTCGAGCGAGGCAAAACGGTCATTGTGGGCGGCATAGGCACGTATGCGGTCCACCTCGGGTTGTACTATCTCGCCGTCGCAAGCCATGCAGGCGAAAGCGGTTTTCAGGAGTAGTTCTTGCATACTCTTAATTTTGAATGTTGAGTGTTGAGGGTTATTGGCAAGCGAATTTGAAGATGAGGAAGATGGCGATGACGATGGCCCAGCCCAGGAGGTGATACTCCCAGCGGAAGCGTATCTTACCCCCTTGGTCGGTGTTGTTCATGATCTGATTGAACACCGATGCCAGCCGGTTGCGGTTTTCAGAATATCGCCCAGCCTTGTATTCGGGCAACATGGCCATCACGTCGAGCTTCCTGAACAGGTTCATCGACACCATGATGGTATGTTTGATACGCGCCAGTCCCTCCTGCGTATCGGTATGCAGCAGCCGCTCGTTCACATCGTCGACGATGGTGCCGAGCACGCTGTCCACCACCTTGGTCGACATCGCCAGGTAATAATGGTCGTCCGCCGCCGTGGCTTCCCTTATCTTGTCTAAAAGAGGCAAAGCCTTGCCCAGCGTCTGCTCGGCATAGCTCACCTCGTCGGGCAGCGCCGTGGCATCGATGAGGCATTGGCGCAGCAGGCCGTCCGTCTCCTTGAGTGCCAGGGGTGGCCGTTCCACCTGCATTTGCCGTACCACACTGATATTGTCGTCGCACCGTTCCTCGGTGAACCGTGTCTGCGCTATCTCACGCGCATACTCCATCAGCGGCATGGCCTTCTGTGCCGCACTGTCGTCATCGGTGCCGTTCACATAGTCGATGGCGCACTGCAGTATCTCCTCCGCCATGTTCTCCGCCACCTGCCGATAGCGAGGGTCGTCAGCCCCCATCGCCGTGAGCATCTGTGCCAGGAAGGCCTTCGCCTCGTTGGCCAGTCGTTTGCCCGCCCCCCATCGCTCATCGGCGAAATGTCCGCGCGTTGCGCGCGCCTTCTCCAGGGCCTGCCCTGCCTGTTGTTGAAGAGCCGCCGTCTGCGTGCCCGTCATGTTATTGTTGTCGTCCATAGGTTCATCCATTTGCTTTACGATGCAAATATACGAAAAAAAGGATAGGAACATCCACAAGCTCCTTTAGGCTCCGCAATGTGGCATAGCCGCCATCTCTTGCTGAGCACCTGTATCAACTGCTGCTCCTGCGTCATCATCTTCCTCAGGCTACTTTCAGCAAGTCGAGTACGGAGTACACCCGTGTCATGTTCTCAAACGTAAAATACTGGTCATCGAGCACCATCCACTTCTCTCGCTCCTTCACAGGCATCTGCTGGATGTCAGGAAAGAAACTTAAGGGTATCAGCACCTCGCGACCGTCGGTCAGACGCACCAGCATCTTGCCGCGACGATACCTGAAGTTCAAGTCCCTTATACCAACGTTGACGTCTTTCATCTTACACATATCTCGTCGACCTCCTACTTTTTATTTTTCTATATTGATTGAAACTGTCTTTTCTCCTTTGAATGCTTTGGTCACCTGTTCATTGATGGCCTCCCAGTGACGATTAATGGCGGCCACTATCATCTCGTTGTCTTTAGCGGATAGTTCCGACTCTGCTATTTCCACACACTGCTGTCCATTGCGCTCAATCCAGATCTTTGCCAGAGAATGCTGATGACGTTTGCCCTTGCGAAACACATGCACATGGCGACGATTATCATTCGCATCTATCGAGATAGCGACCAAAATAAACATCTGCAAGAAAGCCAATTGTCCCATAAAGCATTATTCCGATTACAAATGCAAAAATAGGAATATTTACTTGTATTTCCAAATATTTCATGGGGTAAAATGTCAATTAAAGTGTTTTTACAGCAACCTCCTGATTCCATATAAAACATTTGCAGACCTAATCTGAGAAAAACACAGATTAGGCCTGCAAATGTACGTATGATAAAATTATCTTATTGCTTCAGCTTCAGTCTTCATCCCAAAGATTGAACGAGTTGCTTCGTGCATCATCGGGATCCTCCGAATTACCGTTATAGTAGATGATAGCATCATTCTTGTGAAAGGCTCCCACTCGGGAAAATTGCACGCCACCCAGACGGCCGTCCACTTCCACTAACTCGCTTTTTGGAGCTCTGTATATATCTTTATCCATTGTTCTTTCCTCCTGACATTATTTGATGACCATTTTCTTTCCATTCACAATATAGATGCCTTTGGGCAGGTTTTGCAGGCGTTCGCCTACATACTGACCTTGCACCGTGTAGACGGCACCTTGCTTGGCTTCCATCACGGGCATGCCGTCGATAGATGTCACCTCTTCGCCACCCACCTCGAAGAAGGCGGTGTTGATGGCGGCATCGGCGGCCAGCACATCGAAGCTCAGGTCGAAATAACAGCGAGTGGCGCGCAGGTTATTTGTCACGCTGGCATACACCAACTCATTGCCCGCCGACCCGAGGAACAACTTCGTACCATCGTTGGCGGCAATCTGCGTGGGAGCGAGGATGCCTCGGTAGGTCACGGTGTAGGTCTCGCCGTTGAGCGTGATGCTCGCCGATTTGTCTTCACCCTTATCGGGATCAATGGTCACACGGGCGAACTTGGGATTCACAAGGTCTTCAGACAGATCCAATTTCACCAACAGTCGCTTATCGGTACCCGGGGTCGTGGCATTGCTTTCCGAGAAACGCATGAGGAGCGTGTTGCTGTTGGCATCCTTTTCAAGGCCGGTGAACTCCGAGAGAATGGCTCCCGACCCGAAAATGGAAAGGAAATAATCTGTTGTGTTATGGAACGGCAGACGAAGGGTGTTCCAACCATCTTTGTAGAAGGTGCGCACCATACGGGCTGTTACATCTTTATAATTGTTGGCAGTAGGCAGGGCCATGGCTCGATTCTCGTCGAACACATACACGAAGCAACGGTGGTACTGAGTGGCACCCAATCCTTCGGAGTAGTCTATCAGATGGAGGGTATTGCCGTTGTAAGCGATACCGCCTACATCGACATAAGCTCCCTCATAGGGAAGGGTATAGTTCTTAAACGCGGTGCTGGCGGTCAGCCCTCCTATCGTGCAGGTGGTGCCGTCGTTGGTGCAGGCCTGATCGGTCAGCACTACCGAGTTGCCACTATAATCGGCGATGTCGGTCAAGTCGCTGAGTTCTACGGGGGTTACGTCACCACTGTTTTCCTTCCCTGGAACAGCAAGGGCGGCAATACAGTTCAGACGGTCTGCGGTGGCGGTCTTCTCACGCGTGCCGGTAAACGAGCCACTCACGGTGTATTTGGCGGCGGCCCATTCGGGAGCGCTGCTCTCGCCAGCCAACAGGATCTCTATGGCCTGGTTGGCTTCCTTTCCGTCACGAACAAACACATGACAACCTTCTGCATCTATATAGTTGCCCAAGACGGTGCTGCCATCAAGCGCCAGAACAGTACTTGTCTCATCAGCCAATTCACGGCATTCGGTGATCGTCACCTCTGCGGGAGGCGTGCCTTTCTTGAATATCTCCACGTCTCTTTGTGTTGCACCTCCATAACAGGCAAACAAACCATCATTTCCTGAATTATATTGTAATACATTGCGGGTGTTGGAACCTTGGAACACCACGCTGGCGATATAGCCGGAGAAACTGATGTTAGCCTTGGCATTATCGTCGGCTGTTGTCTCGGTGCGAAGGTAATTGCTCTTCGAAGATGCTGCATACAGATAACCACTGCCGGTATTGAAGTACCATCCGTTGGTGGCATCGCCCTCGAGGGTTATCACTTGCACGTCAGCAGTGGCATACGCCGTGGAACCTTTGATGGTGATGCTCGTGGCACCGCGGTTGTTGCTTTTCTGGTTGGTGCTCATGGCCATCTTGTCGGCATAGTTCAAGAAGATGATCTCATCACCGGCGGCAAGGTTGTTGATATCCGTCACTAAAACATAGGTGTCCAAGCCACTCACATTCTGCACCGTCAGGGTGTAGCTGGCTGTTGCCGCCTTATAGTTGGCGGTACTTTCCACCGATGCCGTGATGGTCGTAGTGCCTATGCCTCCGGCAAGGGTCACTGCGCCCGTGCTCGCGTCAATAGTGGCCACAGAGGGGTTGCTGCTGCTGTAGGTCACCGTGCCATCACTGTTGTTGTTCAGTGTAGGAGCGGTGAACGCGTCGCCTACATGCAAAGTCACCGCATTGGTGGACCAAGCAAAAGTCGGGGTAGAACGGGTATCGATGATACGGATAGTTGTAGTTGCCGTTCCTGCCGCATGGCTATCGGTCTCGGCGATGTTTGCAGTTAACGTGAACGTGCCTTCGGTCTCACCGGCTGTCACATCCACCTTGCCTGTCCCATTGTTATAAGCGGCAGTCGTACCATTTGGCAACGACGACGCATCCCACGAATACGTAATAGCTCCCGTCGATGCCGGATTGGCTGTCGAAGTGGCAGCAAAGGAGCCCGTGTTCAGGAACTGCACATTGTATGATGTTTCCGGGAAAGCCAAGGCGGGATCTGATTTGCCGGATTCAATAGTGACTTCAATTGAAACAATACGCACCTGTTTTTCTGTCCAAAAATCTACACTATTATAATCACCACCACTACTTCCTATAGTCCAAGTACCTTTATTATTGTTATTGCTAAGTTCAAATCTTCCAACGTTAGTACGAAGTCGATCGGCACCATAACCATTAGAATGCGTAAAAACAATTTTTGTGATATTACCTATAGAAGAGGAAATGATGATATGACCGCCTGTATAGACACGGTAATCATTACCACCAAAGATAGCACAAATATTACTACTAGTAGTAGAAGTTCCTTTAGTTCCTGTAATAGTAACTCCGTCTTTTGTTACCTCATCAGACCCGTCACCTTCTCTGTCATTTTGTGTATAATTTCCCTTATCCGTCCCTGCGGTAAAGGTCACGACCGTCTGTCCTACCACCGACAAGGAGAACATCGATAGTAGTACCGACAAAAATGTAAGTTGTAATAGTTTTCTCATATTATATGGTTTGATTATTCGTTAGATCATCATAATGAAACGAGCCGTATCGCTATTGCGAATTTGACAGCATCTCAATTATCCAGCATTATCCGTAGTTTGCGGTTGCAAAATTAGCAATAATCCGTCTATAAGCCAAATAAAACTAAAAAAAAGTTGTATATTGTTCACAAACAATGATTTAGGGGCTATTCTGGCAAGAAAGAATTTAATGATGTGGTGTTGAAGGGGGGGAAGTAACGCGAATTACCATAAATTGTCCATGTATTGTTCACAAATACGATGACTTCATGCCTTCAGAAACCAGAATAACGAGAACTAATAACTTTGCAACAAAATTTTTGGAGAAAAATTTGCGGGATTCAAAAAAACGTATTACTTTTGCAGTGTACTATTAAAGTATTACACTATAACAGTGGTATGAATGTCGAGTTGCGGACGGGCACGGCGGCACCGCCCCTACGCGTGACGGATGAGGGCGGACATTAAGTCACTCCCTACGAGGAACAGATTAGGACAGAAATGTGCATAATGTACATAATTTACCAGAAATGGGAAGAAGAAATAGGATATATATTATGTATAATTATTCTAATGATTCTAATTTCTTTCGGAACTTGTCCCTATATCTTTCCGAAATAAACACCAAAATGGTCGAAAAAAAACGGGTGTTTCATCGAAAAACCGTTGGGAAGACCTATAAAACAATGTAATTTTGCAGGCAGAAATAGAAATAACAACAAAAAAGACGAAAAGACATGAAAAGATCAATGATTCTGGCTCTCGCAGCCTTGTTCATCAGCTTCGCCGACCTATCCGCACAAACCATCATCAAAGGTGTGGTCAAGGACAGCATCACAGGCGAGACCGAGCCCTATGCAACCATCCGCGTGTTCAAGGGCAAAGACATGACGAAGGCCGTGGCCATGTCGCTCACCGACATCGACGGCAAGATACGCCAGGAGGTGACGGGCAACGGCCAGCATACCGTCACCATCTCATCGATGGGCAAGATGGATGTGCAGCGCACCGTGAACCTGAGCGGACAGCGCGAGATAGACCTCGGAACCATCCTGGTGAAGGACGACTCCAAGACGCTCCAGGGCGTGGAGGTGGTGGCACACAAACCGCTGGTGAAGATGGAGACCGACAAGATGAGCTACAACGTAGAGAACGACGCCGATGCCAAATCGCAGACCATTCTCGACATGTTGCGCAAGGTGCCCATGGTGACCGTCGACGCACAAGACAACATCAGCGTCAACGGCTCGTCGAACTTCAAGGTGTATGTCGACGGCAAGCCCAATCCCATGATGTCGAGCAACCCCTCGCAGATATTCAAGTCCATCCCCGCCTCGATGGTGAAGAACATCGAGGTGATCACCAACCCCGGTGCCCGCTTCGATGCCGAGGGAGCAGGCGGTGTGCTCAACATCGTGATGCAACGCACCGGTCCCGACGGCAGCAGCGCCATGAGCCAGGTGAACGGCTACAGCGGCACCCTGCGCGGCCAAGCCAGCACCCGCGGCTTCGGTGGCGGTGCCTTCCTCAACATACAGCAGGGTAAGTTCACCATCAGCGCCAACACCTTCTTCAACCGTCAGAAGATGGACGGAACCGAGGTGGACATGACCCGGGAGCAGACCACCGACCTGGGCACCTCGACGATGAAGATGCACCAGGAGGGTGAGACAAAGCTACCTTTCATGATGGCTAACGTGTCGGTGGGCTATGAGATAGACCCGATGAGCAGCATGAACGCCACCTTCGGCTTCACGCGGTTCAACATGCAGAACGACGGCCATCCCACCACCACGATGATCGGTGGCATGTACGGCGACGGCTTCACCTACGGCAACTTCTCGAAGACGGAGAACCTGAACCAGTCGTTCACGGGTAGCATCGACTACCAACGCTTCTTCAACACCGACCGCACCCGCCAGCTGACCATCAGCTACCAACTGACCCACTCGCCCGGACATACCGAGAACTGGAGCGACTTCGACGCCAGCAGCACCGACGTACCCTTCTTCGACCTGACCGACCGCTATTCCGACAGCCATCAGAAGACCACGGAGCATACCGTGCAGGTGGACTACAGCACACCTTTGGCGCCACAGCAGATACTCAACACGGGCGTGAAATATCTCAACCGCCACAACCATGCCGACTCTAAATACTACCTAAGCGATGTGTACAACGAGATGATGAGCTCCGACTACCGCTACCAGAACAATATCGGCGCCGCCTACCTCGAATACGACGGACACTGGGGCAACTGGGGCACCAAGGCGGGCGTGCGCTACGAACATACATGGCAGAAGGTGGAATACCTCTTGGGCACGGGCAGCGACTTCAGCACCAACTACGGCACGTTCGTGCCTTCCGGCACCCTCTCCTACTCGTTCTCGCCCACACAGAACCTCGGCCTGTCGTACAACATGCGCATCTCTCGCCCCGGCATCAGCTACCTCAACCCCTACATCAACCGTTCCGACCCCACGGCGCTGACCTACGGCAACTCCGACCTCGACGTGGAGAAGACGCATAACGTGAGTTTGGTGTTCAACAGCTTTTCGTCGAAATGGATGATGAACGCCACGCTGCGACACAGCTTCTGCGACAATGCCATCGAACAATACAGTTTCTATGACAGCAGCAACCTGCTCAATACCACCTATGGAAATATCGTGAAACGCCATGTGACGAGCCTCAACTTCTACGCCAACTGGTCGGTGACCCGCGACACCCGACTGATGTTCAACGGCGGACTGAGCTACAGCGACATGCGCAGCGACGCCCTCGACCTGAAGAACAGCGGATGGAGCTACAACATGATGATCAATGCACAGCAGAAACTGCCGTGGGACATGAACGCCAGCCTCTTCTGGATAGCCAACTCGAAGAGCTACACGCTGCAGGGATGGAGCACGGGCTTCAACATCCTGGGCCTGAACCTCTCGAAAGATATCATCAAGGACAAGCTCTCGGTGAGCGTGATGGCCCTGACAGGTCTGGGTGCAGGCGGCAAGATACACATGGACTCCTACAGCCAAGGCCACGACTTCACCAGCAAACAGGAGATACACGTGCCCATCCGTCAGATTTCGCTCAACGTGAGCTTCAACTTCGGCAACCTGAAGAAACAGTTGATGCGCCATCAGTCGAAGGTGAACAGCGACTTCATCGAACAGCAGAACGCCGGCGAACAACTTAACAACATCGGCGGAGGCGGCATGGGCGGCGGTATGCCGGGGATGTAAAAAACTAAAGCCTGGAGCCTCCCCCCTACCCCCTCCCAAGGAGGGGGAAAGGAAAGGGGACGGGAAGATAAGAAAGAGAGGAATAGTATAAAGTGTTGGCTTGTGGTAGGGGCGGTCCACCGTGCCCGCCCGCAAAAGGAAGCCAAAATAGATGTTTCTATATGTAAGGTAAAAGGAGAAAGATAAGGATAGCAAAAAGCGGAGGCACCATGGTGCTTCCGCTTTTGCTATTTAATATTTCCCTTTTATATTTCCCTTTTACATTCCCTCCATTCGCTTTCCCCCTCCTTGGGAGGGGGGCAGGGGGAGGCTATAGGGGGCAAGGGGGAGGCCTTAGGAGGTTATCTTACTCCTTATCGGTAGAGATGCATTTCCAGATGACGGCGGCGATGGCACCACCGATGAACGGACCAACGATGAAGACCCACAGTTCAGACAGAGCCTTGCCACCCTCGAAGAGAGCCGGACCGATGGAACGGGCGGGGTTGACAGAGGTACCAGTGAAGTGGATGCCCACCAGGTGGATAAGGATGAGCGACAGACCGATAGCCAGACCGGCGAAGTTGTTGGTGGCACCATTGGTCTTCGAGGTGGCACCAAGCACCACGAGCACGAAGAGGGCGGTGAGCACAATCTCAACAATCAATCCGTTGGTCACGCCATAAGAGCAGGCGTTGGCACCGGTAGCTGTGGTGATGATCGGACTGGGATCGCCCGAAGCAACGATACCTGCCAGCACAGCGGCGGCCAGGATGGCACCGATGACCTGGAAAATAATGTACATACCACAATCCTTGGCACTGATCTTGCCACTGAGGAACACACCGAGGGTGATGGCGGGGTTGATGTGGCAACCCGAGATGCCACCGATGGTGTAGGCCATAGCCACAACAGACAGACCGAAAGCGAAAGCAGTACCTACAATCGAAGCGGTGTCGGAACCGCAACCCAGAGCCACGGCTGCGCCGCAACCCAAGAATGTCAGCACGAATGTGCCAATCATTTCAGCTAAATACTTTTTCATATATCCAAATGTTTTAATGAATAATAAATTCTAACTTTCAAAACGCAAAAATAGTCAAATTATTTTAATTCGGCAACATTTTTTGCAAAAAAAATCAAAATTTTTCTTCATAGTCATAATACTTGAAATAAGCCTCTGCCGGTTTGGGCGAAGCCGCATAAAGTCCGAGCACCACACCCGTAAAGCCTCCAGCCACCTCGCTGCTGAGCAGGAGGCAGTCGAGTGCTCCCACTTGTTGCCATTCCTTCCCCTCCTGGGCATACTCGAAATAATACATCGAGCCATCGCTGCGCACGCGCAGCCTTGTGTCGCCCGAAGCCTCGAAGGGTAGTTTGCATTCCGCCACAATATAATCGATAGCCTTGAGCTTGCAACGCAACGCCACCGACCGGCTCATATCCTCGTTGACGCGCACGAACAGGTCGTAGTGGCCGTCGTTGATCTGATAGACGGTAATGCCCGCCTCTGCTCCCACCGTCTTTGTCTCGAAGATGGGCATCATCGTCTCCAGGGAGAACGCGGCGCTTTCCTGTCGCCGTCCGACGAAGGCAGGGCGGTCGTTCTCGGTGAGTGATTTGCCCGCCTTCAGGCGAAGGCATGAGTTGGCCGCCACACACGCCGCCATATCAGGTTGCGGGTTCTGCATGTAGAGCCATCCCGGATCCTCCATATCCTTGGGAAAGGTGAATCGTCCCGTGCGTCGTGGAGTGGGGTATTGGGGAAGCGTGGTCACCTGCATGAGCGTATCCACGGTACCGTTACCGTTGACCACCGGCCACCCTCCCTTGGGCCATTTCACGGGAGCGAGGAATGTCTCACGCCCCATGTGATGGTAGTTGCCCCCATAGGTGCGGAAAGCGAGGAACACCATCCACAACGATCCATCTTCGGCCTCAACCAGGTCGGCATGTCCTGTGCCTTGAATCTGACTGCCCTGCGTGATGCGTCGTTGGTGGCAGAGGATGGGGTTGTCGGGATTGGGCGTGTAGGGGCCATAGATATTTCTGCTTCGGGCGATGGTGATCATGTGTCCATACTCCGTGCCCCCCTCCGAGATGAGGAGGTAGTAGAAGCCATCTTTCTTATAGAGGTGAGGTCCCTCGGGATAACGTCCCCCCGTTCCCTGCCACAGCTGGCGGCTCTCCGTCAGTTGTTCGCCCGTGGTGGGGTTGATCTCACAAAGCCAGATGGCGTCGCCCGGGTTGCTCACCATATAGCATTTGCCGTTTTCGAAATAGAGCGAAGGGTCTATACCCTGCTGTTGAAGCCATATGGGTTCACTCCACGGTCCGCGTGGGTCGGTGGCGGTGACCATGAAGTTGCCGCCATTGCCCACATTGGTGGTGATCATGTAATAGGTGCCCTCATGATAGCGTATGGTCGGCGCATAGATACCCTGCCATGATGAGGCACCGGTGAGTGGCACCTGCGACTCCCTATCGAGCACATTGCCTATCTGCTCCCAGTTGACCAGGTCGCGACTATGGAAGATGGGCACTCCCGGGAAATACTGAAACGAAGAATTGACCAGATAGAAGTCGGAACCGACACGGCACACGCTCGGGTCGGGATGATAACCTGGTATGACGGGGTTGCGATAACCCGCCGTCGACTGTGCCAAGCACGCGCCAACCGCCATGGTTGCCATCAAGGAAATAAAAAATCTACGCATGGTTTGATGAGGGTTTAGAATTTAACTGGGAAATGGAGAGTGAGGGGTGATGGATACAAAGTTAAAGAAAAAGGCTATGTCGACCAAATTTTTTGGGCATAAAAAAAGGAGTACCGCTGTACTCCGACCTTTGTTAACCTTAAATCTAATACTATGAAAAACACATTGCAAATTTAAAGCAAACGGCACGATTTTGCAATAATCTGAAAGTTTTTTGGAGGAAATTCCTCATTTTCTTGATTTAAATCAAGTCGGAGCGGTCGGATTTCACCGAATGAAGTCACCATTTTCGGGCAGAGGAAGAAGAAAAAGAGAATGAAAGACGATGATTAAAAGAAAAAAACACTACCTTTGCAACCAAACAAAAACAGCTTATATGAAAACAAGAAACATCCTCGCCAGCCTGCTCATCATGGCAAGCACCCTCACCACCATGGGTAGCACCACTCTGCCCCTGCAAGGCAGCATCATACCTGCCACAGACCCCAACATACAGTATATCGGGCGCATCAGTTTCAAAAATCCCGAAGCACCCCTGTTCACCTATCCCGGCGTGCAGATCAACGCCCGTTTCGAGGGCACCTCACTCCGTTTGCACTTCAAGCCCGAGAGCGGCTATTTCATGGTGACCATCGACGGTAGCGAAGCCTTCAAGGTGGGCTTCACCGCAAAGGAGGACTCCGTGGTCACCGTGGCCGTGGCCCTGCCACAGGGTGTGCACGAGGTGAGAATCATGAACGCCATAGAGAGCTACCAACGCCGCCCGGAGTTCCGCGGGTTCATACTCGATGAGGGATGCCACCTCGTAGCCCCTCCCGCCATGCCCTCACGCAGCATCGAGTTCATCGGCAACTCCATCACCTGCGGCTACGGAGTGGAGAGCATGAACGCCCCCGACCCCTTCGAGGATGCTACGGAGAACCATTACCTCACCTATGCCGCCATCAGCGCACGCAACCTGGGTGCCGCCGAATATGTGGTGGCACGGAGCGGCATCGGTGTCTACCGCAACTACAACGGTCCGCGCACAGGGAGTCCCGACCCCATGCCCACACAATACGATTACACCAACTTCGACGACCACAGCGAATTGTGGGACTTCACCCGCTATACTCCCGACGTAGTGTGCATCAACTTAGGCACCAACGACACCTCGACCAACAACTATGATGGCGACCTGCTGTTGGAAGCCTACAGGAAATTTCTCAAACAGGTGCGCGGCCACCATCCCAAGGCGAAGATCGTGCTGCTCTGTGGCAGCATGCTGGGAGGCAAGGAGCTGGAATTGGTGAAGCACCACCTCGACCAGGTGTGCCAGGAAGCCCACGACCGCGGCGACAACGAGGTGTACCGCTTCGACTTCACGCCCCAGAACGGCGACCTGAAGTACGGCGCCAGCTGGCATCCCAGCCTCTGGCAACACCAAAAGATGGCAGGAGAGCTGACCTCCTACCTCCGCGTATTGATGGGATGGTTCTGACACTCAACACTAAAAACGAAACACAAAACGCCCAACACTAAACACTCAACACTCAACACTAAACACTCAACATTCAACACTAAACACTCAACATTCACGTCAACATACGGCGGGCTTTCATCTCCAAGTATTTGTTCACCACGTCGACCACCAAATGGTGGGTCGTGGTGAGCACGGAGTGAATGCCTTGCTGCTGGAGCATATCGGCGATGAGCCGACGTTCATGAATCATCTTCTCCGCCACTACCCGCTGGTAATAATCCTCGATATCCGTGGAAGGCGAGGCGGCATAGTCGCGCAGCTTCTCATCGCGGAAGAACACCACTAATAGACGGTGGCGCTTGCTGATCTGCCTGAGGTACGGCAACTGTCGTTGCAGGCTGTTCATGGCATCAAACGCCGTGAAGAGCACGATGAAGGAGCGTCGTTTGAGCCGTTGGTCGAGGGCCACGCACAACTCCGAATAGTCCGACTCGCCGAACGCGGTGGTGGCGTTGTACAGAGCCTCCATGATGCGGTGCATCTGTCCTGTGCGCCGCGAAGCCTTCACCAACGTATTGAAATGCACATCGAAGGTGGCCACGCCCGCTTGGTCGTCTTTGTTGATGGCCACGAACGAGAGGGCCAGCGCCGCATTGATGGAATAGTCGAGCAAGGTCATCCCCTCGGCGGCCAGCTGCATGGTACGTCCCATGTCGACGATGCTGTACACCTCTTGCGAACGCTCGTCGTGGTAGACATTGACCATGGGTTGCATCCTCCGTGCCGACGCCTTCCAATTGATATGTCGGTAATCATCGCCCGTCACATATTCCTTGATATGTTCAAACTCCGTATTGCTGCCCACGCGGCGTATGCGCTTCATGCCTTGCTCCACCAACCGGTCGGAAACGGGGTTCAACGCCAGCCGGCGCAGCATCAGGTATGAGGGGTAGACCTTGACCGTCGTAGGTCGGGCCCCTCGGAAGCACCGTTCTGCCAATCCCAAGAAGGTGGAGACGTAGGCCAAAGCATGTCCGAAGGTCAGCTCTCCTCTCTGTGTGGGCCGGAGATGATACGTCATGGTCCGCTGTTCATGCGCCCCCACCGTGATGCGCCACTGCAAGTGACGCTCCTGCAACTCCGGTGGCACCTCGTCGAGCAGCGTCACCCCCAGACGCATAGCCGACCGGTTGTTCACCGTGAGCGTCACGGTATTGTCCTCGCCATTGGAGAAACGCTCTTCGCACTGTCGGCGCACCCCCACTTCGCCACCCAGATAGAGCCATATCATGTCGACGGCAGTCAGTGCCAGGAGCAAGGCCAATACCACCGCCCCAACATGAAACAGCGGGGGGTACAGCAGTCCGAAAGCCATCATCAGGGCAACGACCACGAGGAGTATGAAGAACCGGTTACGTAAGAACATTTCTTAATTTTGAGTTTTGAATTTTGAATTTTGAATGATCGCCTTCGGCGATGATTGAATGATGAATGTTGAATTATTAATTCGTCATTGGACAATTCGACATTACCACATCGCCGCAGGCGACAACTCAACATTCAACACTCAACATTCAACATTACCTTGGCACCGCCATGGTGTTGGCAACCTCTATGAGCAGTTTGTCAGGTGTCACTCCCTCCATCTCCGCCTCCGATGAGATGATGATACGATGGTGGAGCACCGGCACCACAAGGTGTTTCACATCGTCGGGCGTGACGAAGTCGCGTCCCTGCAACAAGGCATAGGCCTTCGAAGCCCTCAGCAGTGCCACGGCGGCCCTGGGTGAGGCTCCAAGGAAGACAGCACGATGACTGCGCGTGGCCTGCACCACACGGGCGATATAGTCGAGCAACGAGGCATCGACCACCACCCTATCGAGCAAAGCCCTGAACCGCGCCACCTCTTCGCGCGCCATCACCGGACGGATATTCTCAAGCAGCGTCAGTCGGTTGTTCATTTGGTGGCGTTGCAGGATGACCACCTCCTGTTCGAGCGTGGGATAGCCCATCGTGACCTTCATGATGAAACGGTCGAGTTGTGCCTCAGGCAACCGGTAGGTACCCTCCTGCTCCACGGGATTCTGCGTGGCGAGCACCGCGAAAAGGTCGCCCATGGGATAAGTAGTGCCATCGACGGTGGCCTGCCGCTCCTCCATCACCTCGAAGAGTGCCGCCTGCGTCTTGGCCGGGGCACGGTTGATCTCATCGGCCAGCAGGATGTCGGTGAACACGGGTCCCTGGTGGAAATGGAAGGCCGACTCCTTCATGTCGAACACCGAGGTGCCTAAGATGTCGGAAGGCATCAGGTCGGGAGTGAACTGTATACGCGCATAACGAGCGTCGATGAGCCGCGCTACCACCTTGGCCAACAGGGTCTTTGCCACACCCGGCACTCCTTCGAGCAGTACATGGCCATCGGCGAGGATGGCGGTGAGCACGAGGTCGACCGCTTCTTCCTGTCCCACTATCACTTGGGCGATGGTCTGTCGCGCCTCAAGCATTTTTTCCGCAAACCGTGTCAGGTCTACTCTTGATTGGTTATTTTCTTCGTTCATAGTTGTATTTATTCTTTATGGAGTTAGAGGAAGTTAAAGGGAGGTAGGAGAAGATAAAAGACAATAGCATTGTCTGGACACTAAACCTTAAACCCTAAACCCTAAACCTTCAACATTACATTATTCATGAAATCGATATACTGTTGCATTTGCTCCTTGTCGAGCTGTTCTTCGTTGGGTTTCATCGCCTCTCTGATGGTCTGCAGCCGACGGAGTAGCGCGGTGGCATCCATGCCCGTGATGTTGGCCAGCACTGTTGCCGTATGGTTGTCCACCGTGGGGTCGGCCACATCGACGAAGGCTTTCTTCCTCAGTTCGTAGGCGAAGAGACGGTATTTCTTGCAGAGCAGGTCGCGGTGGTCGCCCCGTCGGAAATAGATGGTGCCGAGCACCTGTGCCAGTTCCACCGACTTGTTTTCCGGCACGGGCATGACGGGTATGACCCGCTGCCGGCGTCGCGCCCTGAAGATGAAGAAGAGCACGATGGCGGCCAGTGCCACGTAGAGCGCCCAGCGTGTGGGTCGGTGCGCCAAGATGAATTTCAGCGGCGATTCCGACCGCTGTGCCGTATCCATGTTTTTATAGACATGCCGATAACGCACCACCGGTTTGTCGGCCACCAGTGCCATCGTCCGTCCCACATAAGCGGAGATTTCAGGATGGAGCACTCCAAAGTTGGTGAAGCAGCACGTATTGGCAGCCACCACGATGCGCCCCTTGCCGTAGTTGCGCTGTATGAGCACCGGCTCATTCTCCACGCTCTCGATGCCGGCATCCTCGGCGAAATACTCCACCTTCACGTCGGCCACCGTTCTGTTGCTCCTGTCACTTGTGGAGATGAAGGCCGACAGCAACTGTGGTGGCAGGTGGAACAGGTGTCGGTCGCTCACCCATCGTATGGAGTCGACGGCCCCTGCCGCCAAGGAGTCCTTGAATGCGGAGAAGTTGAACGACGGCAGCTGTGTCATGGAGAGGCCGAGCACATTGAAGAAATTGACGGGAGGTTTTCCGCCTTCCACTTCTTCATCCAAATAGCCTGCTTGGTCAGCGGTGTAGTTACTCACACCATCGGCCACGATGAGCAGGTTGTTGCCCCGCGCCACGAATTGCAGCAGCAGGTTGCTCTCCTCCTCGTCGAAGAAGGCATAATCGTCGACGTACATCAAGGTAATGAGACCTGCAGAGTCGCTCCGGCAAGCCTCCTCCGTCGACATCTTCTTATATTGATAGCCTTTGGGCAGTGATGTGGCCATCACACTGTCGAAGAGCTCCATGCCGAAAGGCATGTTGTCAGTATGGTGATAGGAAGGCCTCCACATGGCGGGGTTGTCGTATTTGGCCCCTGGCCTGTAGAAGAGCACGAACCATCCCAGGGCGAGCAAGGCCAGCCCGATGAGCACTGCCGGCAGCACCTTTTTCATGCCTCACCTCCTTTCTCTGTCAGTTTACGCCAGCTGTCGGCATCCTGCCAGTCCTGTTCCGTGGCGGGATATTGGCCGAAGCGCACCCTGAGGAAGGCGTTGGTGAGGTGGAGGAAGGGCATCATGCCCACCGCCCTCACATACTCCATCGGCGTCTTGTTGGGCAACCATTGTATGCGCCCTGCCTCGTGCAGGTGGCGCAGGGTGAGTATATAGGTCATGCGAACCGCCTGTTCCCAGTTCTTGTCAGCCACCGCCCTGTTGAGTTCCTCCTGCGGTTGGTCTACGGCATAGATATCCACGGGCTCATCGGCCTCGTCGCTCTCAGCCTGTTTTACCTTCGTGTTTTTCTTCATGTTGCGTATCACCCAGATGAGTAAGAGGAGCACCACGAGGGCGATGAGCGAGTACCACAGGGCGGAAGGCAGTTGTCCAAGCCACTGGAAGAAATCGGTGATGAAATTGTCGCCGTCGCCCATCGACGGTATCTGTAGCGGCTGCCGAGCTGCTGTGTCCACAGGCCATTTCATGTCGGGTGTGAGGCCGTCCACATAGCCATAGTCGTAGCGCAACTTCTGTATGAGCGCCCTGTTGAGTGTCAGTGTATCAGCGAGTGCTCCCATGGCCTATAGGTTTTCGAATTGGTAGATATCATCGACGAGCGAATCGCCGTTTTCCTTCTCCACCCCATTGCCATAGACATACGCCACGGCGATGGCGAGGATGGAGAGACCCATGAAGAAAGCCCACCACGAGAGCGTCTCGGCGATGTATTGCAGCACGAGGTACCATCCCTCGGGCCGTTCGTCCATCTGCGTGAGCGTATCGATGGAGTTTTCCAACAGGAGTGTGGGCAGCTGCACCGTACCGCGCAACATGAAAACCATGAAACCCATAACCAGTATGACCACCACGAGGTAGCCCCACTGCGAGAAGGCGATATTGAGGGAGCGCGACAAAGACATGTCGAACCTGTCATCATGCAACATCCAGGCTGGCGGGAAGAAGGACAGGGGGAGAAGCAGCAGGATGAGCAACAGGGCCAGTCCCGATTCGATGTCGAGCAAACGCGCCGCCACGTAGACCACGACGAAGAGCACGCACGCCTTGGGCAGCAGACGACGGAGCGAGGCGCGCACGGCGGCATGGCCTGCCCCATCTCCGGGAGAGTCGACCACTAATCGCAGCAACGCATGCACCGACCAGAGCACCCAGGTGAGCGCCACGGTGAAGAGCAGGGCCTCAAACGTAAAAATGCCCGTTCCTAAGTCGAAGTCGAAGCCCACCAGTACCGAACATATCACATTGAAGGATTCCGCATCCTCGTTGGGCGACTTCATCAGTGCCAACAGCAGGCAACAGGGCAGCAGGGGCAGCCCCACGTAGAGCAGCCACATCAGACGGTGGCGGCGTAGGAAATCGGTGGTCGCCCCCATCATCTCACTCAGCGAGCGCCGCCGGAACAGTAGCAGATGCCTATCTTGTCGGTTCATGGCGATGTCGGTGGATGGGGAGATAGACGTAATAGAAGAGGATGAACAGTGCCGAGAGCACGATGACAGTGAGTCGCAGGACGTCGCCCGCCTGTGTGAGCCGTGTGAAGAAGCCTTCGATGAACGCCGCCACCACGAAGATGGGCGTGGTGCTCACCAGTATCTTCACGCCCCGCTTGGCAGCCCGTTTGAACGACTCGATGCGCGAATAGGTGCCCGGGAAGAGCCAGCCGTTGCCCAAAGTGATGCCTGCGCCACCCGCCACGACAAGTGCCGACAGTTCGAGCGTGCCGTGAAGGAGAATGGTGAGCAGGCTGTCGATGAGCAGTCCGTGCTGTGCGAAATAGGCGACGAAGGCTCCCACCATCATCCCGTTGTAGAAGATGAAATAGCCGGTGGCGATGCTCGTGAACACGCCCACGGCAAAGTAGAGGAACGACACCCACACGTTGTTGACCATGATGGAGAGGAACATCGTGGGCGCCACCTCACTGCCATAGACGGCGAAGGGTTGTCCTCGGCGTATATTGTCGGCGGTCATTTCCACATACTGGTCGCCGAGGATGGCCCTGACGAACTCGTCGCCGCCCAGGGCGCTCAGTGCCCCCACCACGGCTCCTACGAGCAGGATGGCAAGTGAGAGAAGGATGCATCGGCGACCCTCGTACACATAGAGGGGCACCTCATGGGTCCAGAAGGTGATAAGTCGGCTGGCTTTCTCGTTCTTACGCTGGTAGAGTTCACCATGGAGGGTCACAGCCATGTTGTTGAGGTATTCGGTGATGCGCGAGTCGGGATAGTGGGTCTGTGCGAAAGCCAGATCGGCGCTGATCTCCGCATAGGAGTCAACGAGCTTGTCGGGCGCGGTGTTGTTGATGGCGGCTATCTGCACCTCCATCTGTCGCCATTTGGCCATGTTCTTCGCTATGAATGCAGACTCTTTCATGCTGACCGATCGTTCTTTTTTAGGATTTTAGTTCCTTATCACTGCAAAAAAGGCTTTTGTGCTTGCAAAAATAAGGAAAAAACGCTACTTTTGCAAGAATCAAGTAAAAAAAAGCAGCCATGGCGGAAACTACCTTTGTCACGAGCCAATATGTCAGTCTGCACCAGCAGGCGGCCATCCTACCCATGCGTCTGCTGGCGTGGGTGGTGGATGGTATCGTCATGTTCATCTCCATCCTGATGGTGGCTGGCCTCGCGGGAACGATGATGTGGAGCAACCACACCCTCGGCATCATTGTGGGGGTAAGCCTCATCATCTGCATCCTGCTCTACCCCTTGCTCATGGAGCGATACTGCCACGGGCAGAGCCTTGGCAAGATGGTTTGCCGCATCCAGGTGGTGGCGTTGGACGGGTCGCGCCCCTCGCTGAGCCAGTTGCTGCTGCGCTGGCTGTTGCTCATCGTCGATGGTCCGATGATGGGCAGCATAGGCATGTTGTCGATTATCTTCACGAAGAACAGCCAACGTCTGGGCGACTTGGCGGCGGGCACCACGGTGATACAGAAAAACGGTTATGCTCAGCTGCATATCAACCTCAGCGATTTCCAGTATGCCTTGCCCGACTACCAGCCCACCTATCCTGAGGCCGCCCTCCTATCGCAGGGTCAGTCGGAATTGCTTCAGCGTGTGCTTTTCTCCCCCATCAGCATTAGTCGGGGTCACAACCTTTATCTCTTGTCGACAAAGGTACAACAGACATTCGGCATCACCACCCAACAGTCGCCCGAGCGTTTCCTTTACACCATCTACAACGACCACCGTTTCTTCCGGGGAGAGTAGTGTTTCAGACAAAAGGACATCGTTTTTTAGACACAAGAACAAAAGAACATAGTTTTTTAGACAAGTTACACCACTTGTAGGGGCTTAGTTGATCTATGCCCTAAACAATAAGGGCAGACATAAAGTCAGCCCCTACATGTGGTGAACAGGCAGCAACACGTAGGGGCTTAGTCTTCTTATTGTTCCCAAACGTGGAAACTGGAATAGTTCTGACGTTGCGATTCCGTCTCGCTCAATTTCACGTCGTCGTAGAGGTTGTCGTCGAGTTCATCGAACAAACCCTCGTTGATGAACTGTCCCTCATCGCCCATGGTATTGCTGATGGGCAGGTCCATGATGTCCTCACTGTCGAGCGACATCATTCTTACTGTTGGTTGGATATACTTTTTCATAGATTTTCTTTTGGGAAGCCTCCCCCCTCCTTGGGAGGGGGAAAGGGGGAGGCCTTAGGTCTTTGTTTCTTATTTCACTCTCTTCACACCATTCTGGATGACGACGCCCTTGTAGGAGCCGCTCACACGCTGTCCGGCGATGTTGTACATCGGAGCGTTAGCATCGAGCGTGTCACCCTCTACGGCAGCGATACCCGTAGTGCCAGCGAAGAAGAAGGCAGGAGCCAGTGCCGCCTCTTCCTCCGTGAGCTGGAGATAAGCGCGGTGGGGCTGGTTCTGGATGGTATGGCCATCTTTACTGAAGTAGTAGAAGCCCACCTTACCTTCCTTGGCGGAAAGGACATAGAAGTAGTATCTGGTCGTAGCGTCGTTGTACACCTCGTCGGTACCGCTGAGCAGGTTGCCGCCGTACGTGCCTTCATACTCACATTCCTCGCCAAGGAGTGTTACCGTGCTGCCCGGCTCGCCACGCAGGATGACGCCGTTGCCGCTTGGTATGAAGCTGGTCTGGTTGTTGTTATAGAGGGTCTGCTCTTGCAGCGTCTTGCCATCAATGCCGGTGATGATCGATGCAGTCACACCTTCGGGCAGCTCGTTGAAGCGCAGGTTGCTATAGTAGAGCGTACCGATGCCGTAGTCGTTGAAGGTGTATTCCACCGGGGTTGCCTTCTTTACGTTCAAAAGATAGAGTTCGGGCACACCATTGTAGATGGTCAGGATACCATTAGCCACCACATAGTCACCATCCTCTACGAGGTCGGTCACATGGTCGCCGCTTTTGATATTGCCGCCATAAAGTTCATTGGCCGCTGCGATATTGTTTCTCACATAGAGCTGCACTTCGCCGATATATACATTGTTTCCCTGTATGGATACCTCACCTTTGATTTCAATGAAGTCGCAGACATAGTCATACACCGTATTGGCAGTGATCTTATAATCGTCAACCATCGTTTTAGGAGCAGGAAGACCCGCCTCTGTGGAAATCTCCATATCCGTGGCATTGGTCAGTTCAGGAATACGGTTCGTACCGAAATAGACGAACTTACCCGTGAGTTGTCCTGTGACCAATGTACCTGCTGTCACGTCAGCACCGAAAGCGTTATAGATGATGATGGCGGAAGCCTTGTCGGCTCCGGCATCGCGGATATAAACCGAGCTACCATCGACAGCCAGCACCTCTGCGCCATTGAGGAAGAGTACTGCCGTTTCATTTTCTTCCAACTGGCGGAACTCGGCAATATTGTTGCACACGGTCGGGAAGGTGTAGGTCTGTTCCACCACGACAGAGTGGAAGTCTTCGAGATAAGCGATAGCCTTGACGGTAGTGTTCTCTTCAACCATGAACGGACCGGTATAAACGGTGCTGTTTTCGGTAGGAGTGGAACCATCGAGGGTATAATAGATAATGGCATCCTCCTGGTCGGAGGTGATGGTCACCTCGGTAGCCTCGAAGAAGTTGCCACCCTCGGGAGATATGACAGGATTGCTCACTTCTACAGGTTGCTCACCCGTCGGAGTGTAGTAGACATTGATCAAGGTGAGACGCACCTGCTTTTCAGAAGCGGTGAAGGTAACAGACTCAGCATTGCCGGTCCATGTAGTCCCACTGAGACCTGCCACGGTGCCAAATCCTGAGACAGGATTGGAAGACACATCGGTGAATTCAATCTTGGTTATATTACCCACCTGTGAGGAAACGGTGAACGTTTGGTTCTTATAGATACGATATTCGGTGCCATTGCCACCTATGCCGCTTGTACAAGCGATGGTGATGCCATCCTTTGTGATGCTCCATGCTGCAGCCGATGTACCGGTGGAAGCCAGATCCTTCGTGGCATCGAACATAGCCGTAGCATTGTCGCCACCAGGCTCCACGCTTGCCTTCACGGTGTAAGCAGCTTCGACCACATCACTTGCGTTGCCCTCATCGTCCATACAGATGGCCTTGATGGTCACATCTTCGTTGATAGTCACGGTCTCCGTCGTGTTGCCACCCAGGGCCGACTTGTTGTTGACGGGACTGGATCCGTCGAGCGTGTAGTACACCTCGTAGGCCGCCGCTGCGCTGCTGCTGGAGATGGTCACCACGGTGCCTTCCTCCACCTCGCCTGCCTCCGGTGAGAAGGTAGGAACGGGAACAGTGACAACGATGGGTTCATCGCCTGTGGTCACCACCACCTTGTTCATCTGTGTATTGCCGGCGATGGTGAGCGTCACCGACTTTGAGGAACCAGTCCATGTGGCCACGCCACTGGAGTTGGCTATCTCGCCATTATCCACGCTGTTGCCATCGTTCCATTTCCCATTATAGATTTCAATCTTCGTAATGTTTTGTTGTGATGTGAAGGTCAAAGTTCCACTATACATACGCAGCTGCGGACCGTTTGCGGTGCTCCACCAGCGGTTGGGATTCGAGCCCGTACTCGGAGAGATGGTCATCGTAACGCCATCCTCTTCGATGGAGAGGTTCTCAGTGATGTCGCCGGCATCAGAGGAATTGCTTGTAGGCACATTCTGCATAGAGTTGAAGTCGAACGAATAGTCGGGCTCTTCTGTGATGGGTTCCTCCGCCGCCTTCACGGTATAGGAAGCCACCGCCTCCTCGCTGCTGACATTGGTGATATCCATGGCCACCGCCTTGATGGTCACATCTTCGGTGATGGTTACCGTCTCCACATTCGAATTGTTGGGAGCGACTCCGTTTTCAAGTGCCGAGGAGCCGTCGAGGGTATAATAAACCACGCATCCCGCTGCGGCGGTGATGGTCACCTCGGTGCCCGATTCCACCTCGCCCGGTTCGGGAGAGAAGGTGGGTCTGGCCACAGGAGTGGGAGCCACTTCGCCTTCAGTCATGTCAATGAAGACCTGGTTGAAACAGAGCTGTCCGGCCTTATCCGAGCCATCCATGCCATATACCGCCTTTTCGCCTACGGTAAAGGTCACTTCCGATACTGCGGTTCCTTCGGGAGCCGTCCATTCTACGGTGTTCGACCCCACCACCAGTTCACCTACGGTACCTACGGAAGCGGTGATGGCCGCCAAACGGTTCAGGCCCTGTTGTGTAAGATTGAAGTAGAGACTGTTCAACGTGCCTTGGTTGCACTTAATGGTGACAGTGCCTTTGGCATAGACACGAAGTTCTTTTCCCTTGGCATAATAGGTAGGAGCAGTAGACCCGCCCGCCTTGTCGGCGGTGATGGTAAACCGCCCATCGGTTGTGGTGAAGGATGTGGACTCGTAATCTGCCATTGAGACGGTCCATCCCAATCCCCACGCCGAGCCACACACTGCCATGAGCAGCATGAGCAAAGAATAACGTAGTTGTTTTAACATAATAATTTATTTAAGTTAGTGAATATATTTTTTTAGGAGTTCATTCTTTCTGGAGTTCAGGAGTTTAGGAGTTTAGACAATAGTCCGTTGTTCATTTTCATTCGTGAAATTCGTAGTTCCATCTCATCCGTTGTTCCATCTCATCATCCGTGGAATTCGTGGAATTCGTAGTTCCATCTCATCCTTTCAAAAGGTTTCATGGTGCAATGAAAATAATCCGCTGCGAAGATAACAAAAAAAAGGGTAACGACAAAGGATCGAGGGCGTTTTTTTAGGACATAAGGACAAAGGAATGTTTTTTTAGACAGAAGAACTGAATTATAGACTGTTCGTGTTTGGCATCAAGAAAAGTCCCTGTGGCGATGTGACGCCACAGGGACCTAACCTTATCTGAAGGATTCTGTATCCTTGTTTCTACGCTGTAGGGCTTGATTTTATTTTTGCCCTTTTTACCTTTCCATTAGTCCCACACCGAGGTGGAAGCGGGAAGGGTTTCTTCGACCTGGGCCTCTTCGCTCTCGAAGGTGGCATCGTTGCCCATGGCGCTACCATAGCCTTCCTCATCACCACCACCAATCATCACGGCCTCGCCGTTGATCATCAGGTATTTGCTTTCCGGTTTGATGTATTCTCTCATAATCTTTACTATTTTTCTTCTTACCTCTTTTATTTGTTTACTTTTTTCACTCCGTTCTGGATGACTACACCACGATAGGAGCCGTTCACACGCTGGCCGGCGAGGTTATACATCGGGGCGTCGCTCTCGGTAGCGGCGGTCTCGACGGTGCTGATGCCTGTGGTCTCGAAG
>ONDS01000012.1 GCA_900316685.1 uncultured Prevotellaceae bacterium
GGACTACTACCCCTCAGGCCTGCGGTTCTGCGACGGCAACTCCGACGGCGACGTGCAGCCCGTCAGGTTCTCCGGCAAGGAACTCGACAGGATGCACGGCCTGGGCACCTACGACTTCGGAGCCAGGCAGTACAACCCCGTCACCATGCGATGGGACAGGATGGACCCCCTCTGCGAGAAATACTATTCCATATCACCCTATACCTATTGCGGGGGCGATCCTGTGAATAGATATGATGATGGTAGGGACTGGTATCAAAATCTTAATACACAATACTTTACATGGTTTGAAAACCAAAATGGAGATATTGATGGTTACAATCATATAGGAGGAAAAGGCTCTGTCTTGGGTGAATTTGAAGGTATTATCGATTATGTTCTTACTAATGGGTTTGAAATCGAAAGTCTTTATTCTAATGGATTTACTTTTGATATTTCACCAAATGACAAAGGGGCTTTAATCGGCTCCAAAGAACGAGATTGGGATTTCACGGATGAATTTATCCATGGGACAGGGCCGGAATTCTCTGTTTTGCTTGATAATCATCCTTATACAGAAGAGATGAAGACAGATGATGCTGTTCTTAAAGCCCAATATCAATTATTATATGGACATACTGATGTAAAAGGTCAAATTACAAACTATCCTTCTAATTGGACACCTTTGGATGCTCTTACAACCTTTTCCCTCCCGAAACAGTTCATTGGCTCTTATCGGTATGATGGTTTTATGAGTAAAGATGGGAAATGCATTTACAACATAATTAGTGATAGTAAGTCTGCTTATTCGGCACTGTATCATCTAACTTCCGACGAGCACAGAAGAAGTAAAAGTAAAGAATTCGGTACTACATATCAGTTTTATATCTGGCAAACAAAAATAAAATGAAAAGATTTTTTTTTATCTTATTTCCTATTTTCTTTATTTCATGTGATATTTCATTTTGGAATATAATTGGTTTGGATGATCCTGATATTATAAGGCTTGATGGCATTCCTGTATATTTCGGGGGAGAATTTGACGCTTTATATTATGATTATAAAAATGGACAGGCTATAGGTATATTAAGGGAAAGAGAATATATCATGGATATGTGGTGGAACGATAGTCTCCTGGTAGTGAAGAATGATACGGCAAAGTACTATATCATTAATCTGCTTGTGCCCGATACTGTAAAAGGGCCGGGATGGGAAAAATATGGATACTGGGAAGAAGCTGATTATAATAAAGTTAAGAGTAAATACAATATTGATGAAAAGAACATGAAACATATAAATCTTTTGCCATATTGGATTTGGAGAAAGGAAAATCGCCAAATAGGCAACCCTTACAAGTGGAAAGGAATGGAAAATGTTGGCATCGAAAATGAATTTTAAAACTGGGAAAACGGGATGAATCACACGGACGGAGAATTTGATACAATTTGATTTTAAATACAATTCATTGAGAACGAGGAAGATGAACTACAACATACAGTCGTGGCCCACGAAGGTGCAGGGTGCGAAGTTCACGGAGCTGTTGGCCTACAACGAGGCGGAGGGCGAAATGAACCGCTAATAATCTTGAATTCTATTTTTGGAAAATTCATGGTCTATTTATGAACATTTATGTTAAAACAATAAAGTCATATAAGTTTCGCTATTGCTCTGAAGAAATAATGAACAAGTTCAGAAGATTTTGTCCGCTTAAGGACTAAATCGTATTCTTCTCTCGATTTTAATAAATATCTCACGTTTGAGAATGACAATTCATTGTCATTCTTCTCACTAAATCGAAATTTTGCACTAACTTTAAATAAATTAGGCGGCATCTCTGAATAAAAAATGAACAAGTTCATTTTGTTCTTCTCTCGATTTGCACTAACTTTGCAGGCGAATTAATTATTTATGCAAAATGGAATACAATTTTAGGGATATCGAGCAAAAATGGCAACGCCGCTGGGTGGAGAACCATACTTATCGCGTAACGGAAAATCCGGAGAAGAAAAAATTCTATGTTCTCAACATGTTCCCCTACCCCTCCGGGGCGGGACTGCATGTGGGACATCCACTCGGCTATATCGCCTCTGATATCTATGCCCGCTATAAGAGACAACAAGGATTCAACGTGCTCAACCCCATGGGCTATGATGCCTATGGACTGCCCGCTGAACAATACGCCATACAGACAGGACAACACCCCTCCATCACCACCAACGAGAATATCAACCGCTATCGCCAACAATTAGATAAGATAGGGTTCTGCTTCGACTGGGAACGTGAGGTGCGCACCTGCGAACCGATATATTATAAATGGACGCAATGGGCGTTCATGAAGATGTTTGAGTCGTACTACGACAACCAGGCGCAAAAAGCCAAGCCCATCACCCAACTTATTGAACATCTTGCCACACAAGGCACTGAAGGACTGGATGTGGCTTGCAGCGAGGAACTGACCATCACCGCCGAGGCATGGAACGCCATGACGGAGAAAGAGCAGCAACAGACACTGATGAACTACCGTATAGCTTATCTGGGAGAGACGATGGTGAACTGGTGCGCCGGTCTGGGCACCGTGTTGGCCAACGACGAGGTGGTGGACGGTGTGAGCGTGCGTGGCGGATTCCCCGTGGTACAAAAGAAGATGCAACAGTGGTGCCTGCGCGTGTCGGCCTATGCCCAGCGCCTGCTCGACGGACTGGATACCATCGACTGGACCGAATCGCTGAAGGAGACACAGAAAAACTGGATCGGTCGTTCGGAAGGTACGGAAGTGGAGTTCAATGTGAAGGATAGTGATGTACATTTCACCATCTTCACCACACGTGCCGACACCATGTTCGGCGTGACCTTCATGGTGCTCGCTCCGGAAAGTGAATATGTCAGCCAGGTGACTACCGACGAACAACGCCAAGCCGTGGAGGATTACATCAATACCACCAAAAAACGTACGGAGCGTGAACGTATAGCCGACCGTAAGGTGACAGGCGTGTTCACAGGCTCCTATGCCATCAACCCCTTCACAGGCGAAGAGATACCCATCTGGGTGAGCGACTATGTGCTCAGCGGCTACGGCACAGGTGCCATCATGGCGGTGCCAGCCCACGACTCACGCGACTATGCCTTCGCCAAACATTTCAATCTGCCCATCGTGCCACTGATTGAGGGATGCGACGTGAGCGAGGAGAGCTTCGATGCCAAGGAGGGTATCGTATGCAACTCACCACGCGCCGATGTGAAACCCTACATCGACTTCTCTCTCAATGGACTGACAGTGAAAGAGGCCATCGCCGCCACCAAGGAGTATGTGAAGACCCACCAATTGGGACGTGTGAAGGTGAACTACCGCCTGCGCGATGCCATCTTCTCACGCCAACGCTATTGGGGTGAGCCTTTCCCCGTGTTTTACAAGAACGGCATGCCTTATATGATTCCCGAAGACAAATTGCCGCTCGAACTGCCGGAAATAGACGAATACAAACCTACCGAGACGGGGGAACCGCCATTGGGTAGGGCCAAGATGTGGGCATGGGACACGGAGAAGAACGAGGTGGTGGACAAGGCATTGATAGACAATGTGAAGGTGTTCCCGCTCGAACTGAACACCATGCCGGGCTTCGCTGGTTCTTCAGCTTACTACCTGCGTTATATGGATCCGCACAACGAACAAGCCTTGGTGGATGCCCAGGTGGATGCCTATTGGCAGAACGTCGACCTGTATGTGGGTGGTACCGAGCATGCTACAGGACACCTCATCTACTCTCGCTTCTGGAACAAATTCCTGCACGATTATGGCTATTCATGTAAGGAGGAACCATTCCAGAAATTGGTGAACCAAGGTATGATACAAGGGCGAAGCAACTTCGTGTACCGTATCAACAGCGACGACCACGACAAGGCTCCTGTGTTCGTGAGCTACGGACTGAAAGACCAATATGACACCACTCCTATACATGTCGATGTGAACATCGTCTCCGCCGACGTGCTCGACTTGGAGGCTTTCAAACAGTGGCGACCTGAATATGCCAATGCCGAATTCATACTCGAAGATGGCAAATATATCTGTGGATGGGCCATAGAGAAAATGTCGAAATCGATGTTCAACGTGGTCAACCCCGACATGATAGTGGAGAAATACGGTGCCGACACACTGCGCCTGTATGAGATGTTCCTCGGCCCGGTGGAACAAAGCAAGCCTTGGGACACAAACGGCATAGACGGCTGTCACCGCTTCCTGAAGAAATTCTGGGCCCTGTACCAAGATGCCCGTTCGGCGGAGAATACCATCTATCCGCTCGACGGCGAAGCCACTGCCGATATGCTCAAGAGTGTGCATAAGCTGGTGAAGAAAGTGAGTCAGGATATTGAGAACTTCAGTTACAACACCTCTATTTCGGCTTTCATGATTTGTGTGAACGAACTGACACAGATGAAATGTCGCAACCGTGAACTGCTGCGTACGTTGGTGGCACTGATCGCCCCCTTCGCACCACATATCGCGGAGGAGCTATGGCAAGGACTGGGTGAAAAAGGCAGTGTATGCGATGCACCCTGGCCCACCTGGGATGAGAAACACTTAGTGGAGAATGAGATGAACCTGACCATCTCGTTCAATGGCAAAGCACGCTATCAGATGACCTTCGCCGCCGATGCCGACAACGCCACCATCGAACGTGAGGTGTTGGCCGACGAACGGGCTCCTAAATATATCGGCGATAAGAAAGTGATGAAAGTGATTATCGTGCCGAAACGTATTGTCAATATCGTCATTAAATAAAACGTTAGGATGAGATGGGGGCAGGTGGTTGACCTGCCCTCTCTTTCCTTTCCCCATTTTTACCTTTCTAACCTATTCATACTCAATACTATGACCATCGACCAAAAACTGATAATGGCTGAAGCCAAGGACTACTTGGGCATCACTTTCGCCGTATTGCTCTATTCTTTCGGCTTCTCTTTCTTTCTCATGCCTTATGAGATAGTAACGGGAGGAGTGGCCGGTATCTCCGCCATCGTATATTATGCCACCTCCTTTCCCAACTCCTACACCTATTTCCTGGTAAATGCGGTATTGTTGGCCATAGGCTTGAAAATACTGGGATGGAAATTCTTGGTGAAAACCATCTACGCCATCTTCATGCTTACCATCTTGCTGGAACTCATGCGCGAGGCTGTACCCGTCGACGACCAGGGAAACATGGTGAAGATACTGGGCGAGGGACAGGACTTCATGTCGCTGGTCATAGGATGTATCATGACCGGCATTTCTTTAGGACTGGTGTTCCTGAATAATGGAAGCACAGGCGGAACGGATATCATCGCCGCCTCCATCAATAAATACCGCAATATTTCACTGGGCACAATACTCATCTTCGTCGATTTCTTCATCATCGGAAGTTGTATGTTCATCCCGCAATTCGGTAGCTATCTGCAACGCACACAGATGATAGTCTTTGGATTCTGCACCATGATCATCGAGAATTTCATGCTCGACTATATCATGAACCGCCAACGCCAATCGGTACAGTTCATGATTTTCTCGGAGAAATGGCAGGAGATAGCCAATGAGATAGGCACGAAGATGCAGCATGGCGTGACCATTCTCGATGCACAGGGATGGTATACGGGTCAGAAAAGCAAAGTACTCTGTATCTTGGCAAAGAAAAACGAGAGTGTGTCCATCTTCCGACTCATCAAGGTAATAGATCCTCGCGCCTTCGTCAGTCAAAGCTCCGTCATCGGTGTTTACGGCGAGGGTTTCGATGAGATGAAAGTGAAAGTGCCTAAGAAGATTGAAGAATTAAATGATTGAATAATTAAAACATTGGGATATGAAACTTGTTTTTGCTACCAACAACAAACACAAATTGAGTGAGATCCGTGCCATCTTGGGCGAACAAGTGGAGATTCTCTCACTTGAAGACATCAACTGCCATGCTGATATACCGGAAACAGCCGACACACTGGAGGGCAATGCGCTGCAAAAGGCCCAATATGTGGTGGATCATTATGGCATGAGCTGTTTTGCCGACGACACCGGTCTGGAGGTGGAAGCACTGAATGGCGAACCTGGCATCTTTTCAGCCCGTTATGCCGGCGAAGGACACGACAGTGAGGCCAATATGGATAAATTACTTAAAAATTTAGGACAAAATAACAATCGTAAGGCACAATTTCGCACAGTTATCGCGTTATTGGAAGTAAAGGGTGGAAAAGTCCAACAACATCTCTTCGAGGGTATCGTCAAAGGCGAGATTATCCGCCAGCGACGCGGAGGTGCCGGTTTCGGCTATGATCCCATCTTCCAACCCGAAGGTTACACCCAAACATTCGCCGAAATGGGCAATGACGCGAAAAACAACATATCCCATCGTGCCCGTGCGGTGAAAAAACTGGCGGAATACGTGGGAACATTGAACGTTGAACATTGAGTTCAGGAGTGAAGACAATAATCTGTGGGTACGTTTTCGTTATTACGTTATATCGTTATTACGACAATCATTCATTCACATTTCAAGTTTCACATTTCCCATATCTTGCCCCTAAAAAATAAAAGAAAATGAAAAGAACTGTCCTTTTGTTACTGACATTGATGCAAACATTATGGTTATCAGCTCAAGGTATAGGTAGCTGGAACTTTTATCCTGCCTATGGAAACATTAAAACCATTCAGCCGGCGGGAAAACTCATCTATATGCTCAGTTCAAAAGGATTGTTCAGTTACAATATCAATGATGGTAGCATACAGACCTACCATAAGATGAACTTTCTTTCCGATTGTTCCATCGACCAAATAGCCTATAGCCAAAAAGCGAATCGACTGGTCATCGTTTATGAAAACCAAAACATCGACGTGCTCGATAATAATGAGAATGTTACCAACATCAGCGATTATTACAATAAATCCATGTCGAGTTCGAAAACCATCAACAGTGTGAGCATCAGTGGCGAATATGCGTATCTCAATACCGCTTTCGGCATCATCAGGATCAATGTGGAGAAAGGGGAAATCACAGCCACTTATTCCTTGGACATGGATGTGAAGACCAGCTGCATATATAACGGTGTGATCTATGCCGCCACCAATACGGAAGTATGGCTCGGCGATATGAAAAAGAACCTGCTCGACAAGAGTAATTGGACCAAGATGGGTGACCTGCATTTCAACTATTTATTCAATATAAACAATCACCTATATGCCTTGACCGACAATTCCATCATGGAATACAGCAACAACAATTGGGTGGAACGTGTGAACGTAACATTTGATTTCTTCACGTTGACGGGCAATAAGTTGGTGTTGGGAACAGGTAACCAGATGCAACTCTTTGATGGTGAACTGACCACCATCCGCATGGACGAGAACAACCATACCACATTCGCCTACGATGCTACCAACAATATGTACTGGACCAATCAGGACAATGGCAAATTGTGCGCTTTACAACAAAATGATGGAGGATTGCAGACGGTAATAGCCAACATCCAACCTGATGGTCCCGCCACCAACGATTTTTATTACATACGCGTGGTGAACAATATTTTTTATTCTTGCGGAGGCGGTTTCCATAGCGGAGACAAATTGATACCGGGCAACCTTCAAATCATGGACAATGGCAACTGGACTTGTTACAATGCCACTAACATGAATTATTCAGGCAATGCTTTCTTCGACCTGATGTCTCTGGATGTGGATCCGAGAAACAAAGATCATGTATTCATAGGAGCAAGAACGGGAGTGTTTGAGATTCTCAATGGAAAAATCAACAATTATTACAACAACGACAATAGCCTGTTGAGCTCTGCCTTGGATACAAACGACAATACGTATGTGTTGGTGTTCGGCACCTCTTACGATGCGTCAGGCAATCTATGGGTGCTCAACAGCCAAGCCAAGAACACTAACGTGTTGTGTCTCGACAATAGCGGAAAATGGCATTCTTATCCTCAAGACACCTTCTGGGATAAAGAAAACAATGGGAGGAGCCTTGCCCACATGCGTCACTCTTTTATTGATAAGAATGGTCGTTTATGGTTCGCCAACAACCATTACAACACTCCTTCCTTCGGTTATTACGACACGAAAAACAACCAGTCGAAACTCTTCACCAGTTTTACCAACCAAGATGGCACATCCTATCACATCGACTATGTGCATACGGTGGCTGAAGACAAGGAAGGGAATATATGGGCAGGCACCGTGGCTGGTCCTTTTATCTTGCCTGCCAATGAAATCAGCACCAATGATGGCACCGGCAACCTGACACAGATAAAAGTACCCCGCAATGATGGCACCAATTTCGCCGATTACCTGCTCAATGGAGTGGATGTCACCTGTATGGCCATCGATGGAGGCAACCGTAAATGGATAGGTACCAACGGTCAGGGTCTATATCTCATCAGCGCCGACAATATGACGCAAATACATCATTTTATGTCGAGCGACAGCAAATTGGTATCCAACAATATCATCCATCTCGCCATCAACGACCAGACGGGAGAGGTGTTCATCGCCACCGACAAGGGATTATGTTCATATATGAGCGATGCTACGGAGGTGAGCGAAGAAATGACCGACGACAATGTATATGCCTATCCCAATCCTGTAACTCCTGAATATAAAGGACTGATTACCGTGGTCGGTCTCAGCTATAATGCGGATATCAAGATTACCACGACCAATGGGGTTTTGGTGGCGGAAGGTAGGAGCAATGGTGGTACCTTCACATGGGACGGTTGCGATAAAAAAGGCCATCGCGTGGCTTCAGGTGTCTATATGGTACACACTGCTACCAGCGATGGCAATAAAGGAACCGTTTGCAAGATAGCCATCGTCAATTGACGGTGATATTGCCTTCGGTATCTATGTGAATGGGACTATTCTTGATGTCCGACTCTGTGAGCGACTTTATCTCGCGTGCCACGGCATGATTGGCATCCTTACGCGGACCCACACCTTTTTGTTGTATGAAAGAATGGATTTTTCCCTGAAGGAAAGAGCCATCCTTGCCTATCTGTATGGTCACCACAGGAGAATAACCGGATATACCCGAAAGACTCATGCCATAAGGAGTACAAAAATTGCCCAGGCTGTAAGCGATGAACCGTCCTTTGTATACCTCCATGCAACGTACCACATGCGGACCATGACCAAAGACCACATCCACGCCATTGTCGATGCAATAATGGGCAAACTCACGCAATGAGCCTCTATCCTCGCCAAGGAATGTTTCCGTGCCATGAGGCAGATGATTTTTGGTGCGTCCTTCAGCACCGCCATGGAAAGAAACGATGAGTATATCGCTTTTACTCTTCAGATCGTCGAGAATACGTTTGACAGTGGCCAAATCCTTATGGCGCAGCGTATAGGAATTATGTCCGAAGGCACATATCCCGTAACGCACACCATTTCGCTCTACCACGGCAGATTCCACCCTACCCTTGATGCCAGAAAACTTGATGCCTTGCTCCGTCAATACCTTTTCCGTGCTTTCTATGCCTTGCTGACCAAAATCGTTGGCATGGTTGTTGGCCATGCTGAGGTAATCATAGCCTGCATCCGTGAGCAATGGGGCAAAACGGGTGGGCATACGAAATGAATAACTGTTGGGACCATTTCCTTTGGTCGAACTGCCTCCATCGCATACGGCACCTTCCAGGTTACCCACAGCCAGGTCGGCTGCCAAGGTGTATTCCTTGGTATCCTTGAACAGATCGCGTCCGTCGTTGGCGGGTAACTGCACACTCGGAAAAGTAGTACCCATCATGATATCGCCACACATGGCTATGGTCATGGTGTCGGGTAATTCACGTTTTTCGGTGTTTATGCTGTCTGTAGGCTCCAAAGTCTGCTCCTGCGATGATTGGCGCGCTTCAGACGAACAAGCCGTGGAAACGGCTAAAAAAAGTGATAATAACAAATATTTCATTGTGGGTTGTATTTTTTTTGGGGAGTTTGGGAGTTTGGGAGTTTAGACAATAGTCTTTTGGGGGGACTTTTTCGTTATTACGTTATATCGTTATTACGACATTTTATATTTCATATCTCTTGCTCCTTGCCCCTTGCTCCTTACCCCTTTATATAGTATCAGGAAAGTTCCAGCATCCTGTTGATTGGTTTGACCGCCTCCTTGGCTATTTCAGCATCCACATCCACCTCTGGCCATTCGTATTTGAGCGCATTGTAAATCTTCAACAGGGTGTTCATCTTCATATAGTCACATTCATTGCAACTGCATCCTACTCCCCCCTCGGAAACCTCCGGTGGTACGGGATAGAAGGTCTTACCTACACATTTACGTTCCATCTCATGCAATATACCCGCTTCTGTGGCCACGATAAACTCTTTCTTATCGCTTTCGATGGCATATTTGAGGATGACAGCCGTACTGCCTACCAAATCGGCAACAGCCAAGACAGGACCCTTACATTCAGGATGGGCGAGGATGACGGCCTCGGGATGCTCCTTCTTCAATGCCAGGATGCCATCCACCGAAAAACGCTCATGCACATGGCAACCACCATTCCAAAGCAACATGTTGCGGCCTGTTATACTGTTGATATAACTGCCCAGATTATAATCGGGTCCGAAAATCAGTTTGGCATCTTTGGGGAACGTATCTACGATTTTCTTCGCATTGCCGGAAGTGACCACTATATCCGTAAGGGCTTTCACGGCTGCGGTGGTATTGACATAGCTCACCACTTGATAGCCCGGATGCTCCTCTTTGTATTTTTTCAGGTCTTCAGCCTTACAGGAGTCAGCCAACGAACAACCGGCATTCAAGTCGGGCACCAACACTTTCTTGTCGGGACAAAGAATCTTGTCTGTTTCCGCCATGAAATGCACACCACACATCATGATGATGTCGGCATTGGTCTTGGCGGCTTGTTGGGCGAGTGCCAACGAGTCGCCAATGAAATCGGCTATATCCTGTATCTCACCTTGCGTATAATAATGTGCGAGAATCACTGCGTTCTTTTCCTCACACAGCTTACGTATTTCTTTCTTCAAATCAAAAGACTCATCCACAGGCTCATCGATGAATCCTTGCGCTATCCATTCCTTTTTCAACTTCATATCATTATTATTTTTGTTTTTTATTTTTAAAAAGAAATTTATTGATGATAATGATAGGATGTGGAAAATGTGCATAACTTTTGATAGAAAAAGGACATTATATCTTATCAACCATCCAAGATGGGTTATCAACATCATGGGTGGATATTTATTCCTTGATTTTCAGTTGTTATCACACTTTATCCACAATTCACCAATTTGGTGCAAATTTAATAAGTTTATATCTTTTTTCATGTAAAAAGTATGGAAAACTTTTGTAAAAGGTGTTTTTAAAAAGATTTTTTCCACCATTTTTCTTCTCTCAAAATAATCCTCATTTTTATCCACATATTTTTCCATGGGTTTTCCACATAGTTATCCACAGAATAGAAACTTAGTTATTCAACTTCCTCAAGCTCCGCTTGCCTTGTAGATAAAAGGAGTTAGAAGAAGACAGAGGAAGATAAAAGACATTAGTTTTGCTGCATAAACACTGCAATATCTTCTAAACATGCGAAAGTTGAATGAGTTATATAAAATCATGGAAAATCGATTTTCCTTTCCTAATAATCCATTTAATACAAAAAATGATTAACTTTGTAGCGAAAAGCCAAATCATTGTATTTAAATACCCTTCATTATCCAAATGGCGACAAAAGATAAAGGATTGACTCCTATGATGAAGCAGTTCTTCACGCTGAAGGCCAAACATCCTGATGCGCTGATGCTGTTTCGTTGCGGTGATTTCTATGAGACATATTGTCAGGATGCCATCGATGCATCAAAAATTCTGGGCATCACACTGACAAAAAGAAATAATGGCGGCACCTCTGGCAGTGCTGAGATGGCTGGTTTTCCACATCATGCCCTTGACACTTACCTGCCCAAACTGATCCGTGCGGGTAGGCGTGTGGCCATCTGCGACCAATTGGAAGATCCCAAGATGACCAAGACCTTGGTAAAAAGAGGTATTACCGAACTGGTTACTCCTGGCGTGGCCATCAACGACAATGTGCTTAATTATAAGGAGAATAATTTTCTGGCTGCCATACACTTCGGTAAGAGTGCTTGTGGTGTTTCCTTTCTTGATATCAGTACGGGAGAATTTCTCACCGGCCAAGGCACATACGATTATGTAGACAAGCTATTGGGTAATTTCCAACCTAAGGAAGTGTTGTATGAGCGTACGCGCAAACATGATTTCCAGCAATATTTCGGCACCAAACATTGTGTGTTTGAGTTGGACGATTGGGTGTTTACCGAGGAAACGGCCAAACAAAAACTACTGAAGCATTTCCATACTCGTTCGTTGAAGGGTTTTGGCATCGACCATCTACGCGAAGGTGTCATAGCCTCGGGAGCCATCCTTCAGTATTTGGAACTGACACAACATACCCAAATCAACCATATCACCACGCTTTCGCGTATTGAGGAGGATAAATATGTAAGGTTGGATAAATTCACCATCCGTTCCTTGGAACTTTTGACTCCCATGCAGGATGAAGGATCGTCGCTATTGGATGTGATAGACAAGACAATCACTCCTATGGGAGGTCGTCTGTTGAAACGTTGGGTGGTTTTTCCATTGAAAGACTTACGGTTGATCAACGAACGGCATGATGTAGTGGATTATTTTTTCCGTGAGCCTGACTTCAGGCAGTGTATCCATGAACAGTTGGAAAACATTTCCGATCTGGAGAGAATTATCTCGCGTGTGGCTGCCGCTCGGGTTTCTCCTCGCGAAGTGGTACAGCTAAAAGTAGCCTTGCAGGCTTTGGTTCCTATCAAATCGGCGTGTGAACAAGCCGACAATGAGGTGTTGCGTCAATTAGGCAGGCAAATCAATCTATGTGAGGTGTTGCGCGACCGTATCCAAAAGGAAGTGTTTGAGGATTCACCACTGTTGGTGAATAAAGGTCATGTCATCAAGGAGGGTGTGGATGCAACACTCGACGAGTTGCGTAATATAGCCTATAGCGGCAAGGATTATCTTTTGAAAATACAGGAAAGGGAAACGGAACTGACGGGTATAAGCAGTCTGAAGATAGGTTATAACAATGTGTTCGGCTATTACTTGGAAGTACGCAATACTTATAAGGACAAGGTGCCTGCCGACTGGGTGCGCAAGCAGACCTTGGCACAAGCCGAACGTTATATCACCCAGGAATTGAAGGAATACGAGGAGAAAATCCTTGGAGCCGAAGAGAAAATCCTGTCGTTTGAAACCCGTCTTTTCAACGAATTGGTAATGGCCATCCAGGAATTCATTCCTGCCATACAGATCAATGCCAACCTGTTGGCTCACCTCGATTGTCTGCTCTCTTTCACCCAAGTGGCTGAGGAAAACCATTATATCCGTCCTGAGATGGATGATTCCGAGGTTATCGACATCAAGCAGGGGCGTCATCCCGTCATAGAAACCCAACTGCCATTAGGTGAGCGTTATGTGCCCAATGATATTTTTCTTGACAACGAGAAACAACAGATCATCATCATCACGGGTCCCAATATGGCTGGTAAATCGGCATTGTTGCGACAAACGGCCTTGATTGTGCTGCTCTCGCAAATAGGTAGCTTTGTGCCTGCCGAACGAGCGAGAATCGGTTTGGTGGATAAGATATTCACGCGCGTGGGTGCCTCTGACAATCTTTCGCAGGGTGAGAGTACGTTTATGGTGGAGATGACCGAGGCTTCGAACATACTCAACAATGTGTCTACCCGTTCCCTGGTATTGTTTGATGAGTTGGGACGAGGCACTTCCACCTACGATGGTATTTCTATCGCGTGGGCCATTGTGGAATATCTGCACGAACAACCGCGTGCGCATGCCCGTACTTTGTTTGCCACTCACTATCATGAGTTGAATGAGATGGAAAAACATTTCTCTCGTATCAAAAACTACAATGTGAGTGTGAAAGAAGTGGACAACAAGGTGATATTCCTGCGTAAGTTGGAGCGTGGTGGTTCGGAACACTCTTTCGGTATCCATGTGGCGGAGATAGCAGGTATGCCCCGAAGCATCATCAAACGGGCCAATATCATCTTGAAACAGTTGGAGAGTGAGAACGCCCAAGTGGGTAATGCAGGAAAACCCAAGACCGAGGTATTAGGTCAGAGTCGTGAGGGAATGCAACTGAGTTTCTTCCAATTGGACGACCCTGTACTCAGCCAGATACGCGACGAGATTATCGGTCTTGACATCAACAACCTCACTCCTATGGATGCACTCAACAAGTTGCACGGCATCAAACGCATCTTGACAGGAAAATGATTGAAAGATAATACGATGGTGTAGAAGTTAATAATCACTTACCATACATCATCCAATACTTCCTCTCTTCATCCGTCATCTTTTCGATGGCATAGCGTAAGGTGGTGCGGGGCATATTATCTGCATGCTGGCGCAGGAAATCGCGGAGGAGTTCCATGTCGACCCGCTTCCCCATCTCACGGAGCATCCAGCCTACGGCCTTGTGCATGAGGTCGTGGGGATGGTGTAGGTGTATCTCTGCATAACGTAGGCACCATGAAGGATCGCCCATCTTCGAAGTCATCCAGGTGCATACCATGCTCATGCGCTGCCTCCAGAGATTGTCGCTCTGTGCCAATTCGTCTACCACCTGTTGTTTCTCCTTAACGATATGCGTTGGCAGCATGAGCCATTGGCCAAGGATATAAGGAGCTGACAAATCTACCAAATCCCAGTTGTTGGCCTGTTCGGCGTAATTGAGATAGAGTGTCAGGATATCGTCACGCTGGCTGATGGCTTCTTCGTCGCTGGAGAGTTTCTTCACGGCCAGCTTCTTGAATTTCTCTGCCATGATGAGCAATCCACAGAGCCGAACCTCATGCCAAGGTGACTTTAACAATTCAGGAATCCCGCAAAGATCCATATCATGTGCTACATGTTTTACTACCTCCCGAGTCTGTGGCACCTTCAATCCCAGAAATTCGTCGCCATGGCCATATTCACCTTCTCCGGTCTTGAAGAACCGCATGAGCACCAGCCGTTGCTCCTCGTTGCGCAACGACTCCATATAGCTGATAATATCTTTTGCAGTTGATTTCTTCATATTCTTTAAGTTTGGCACACCAAGTGTTTCATAGGATGTCCGCCCCACATCTCATCGTTGACATATCTAAAGCCAGCTGAGGCGTATAGTGCCTCACCTGTAGGATTGCTCTTGTCAACTAACAGTCCGACACAACAGAGAGCCATATTGGCCGCACGTTCTCTGGTGGCTTTCAGTAGCTGCATGGCTATTCCCTGTCGACGATGGGATGGCAATACAGCGAGGGAGTCGAGATAGAGTTCACCTGCCTGTGTCTCATCATCCATACCTGTATGGTCTTTGCCGATATACTGTTTGGCGTAATTGATGAACACCTGACGGAGTTCATGTAACCGACCACCATCGTAACTAACGGAAATGCCGACAACTCTTTCTCCTTCCATCGCTACCAAGGTGTTTTTGTAACTGTATTGTGAATCTTCACGTTCTACGAGACAGGTCATCATCCGCTGGAAATCGTCCAGTCCATATCCCTCACCACAAAAGTATAGACAGCATTCATCAGTCATGGCCATCATAATCAGCCTGGCTATGTCTGCCGCCTGTTCACGTTTGGCTTTTCGTATCGTTATCATTTTATTCTTTCTCTTTTTATGGATGCAAAGTTAATCAATAAATATGATAAAGGAGTAGAATACCAAAACAGAAATGAAGGTAAATCCAGCTGGAAGCGACAAAAAAATGCCCCCTAACTTACCATGAGTCAGAGGGCATTTAAATTATGAATGTTCAATGTTCAATGAACTTCCCATGTATCATTGGTCATGAGCAGCTCTTCGAAGTTGTGATATTTCTTCTGGGCGCTCACCTGCGCTATCTGCTCGTGCACCGCTGCTTCGTAGGTAGGAGCTTCCACATCGCGAATGACACCGAGAGCCACGGGGAATCCGTTCTCGGGATCCATCATCGCCAGTTTAAGTTGTAGTGTATTGTCTTCGCAATGGGCGTCGTGGGTGAGGATATCGTCGAGTGTGATACCGTTTTCACCTATCTTCACCACCTTCAGTCCGAAGCCCTCCTGCATGAGGCCGTATTCATCGTTCTCACCGAACACGAGTTTCTCGCCATGACGCACATAGATGGCGTTCTTCTTTCGCCCTTCCTTATTATATACACAGTCGTGCGTACCGTTGTTGAAGATAACACAGTTCTGCAGTATCTCGCATACGGCGGCTCCCTTGTGCTCATAGGCTGCCTTGAGGATGTCGACGGTGCCCTGCGCATCGGTAGCCACGGCACGTGCAAAGAATCGGCCACGGGCACCGAAGCAGAGTTCGGCTGGTCGGAACGGATCTTCGACGGTGCCATAAGGACTTGACTTCGACACGAAGCCACGCGGGCTGGTGGGTGAGTACTGTCCCTTGGTCAGTCCGTAGATACGGTTGTTGAGCAGTATCATGTTCAGGTCGATATTACGACGCATGGCATGGATGAAGTGGTTGCCGCCGATGGCCAGTCCGTCGCCATCGCCGCTCACCTGCCAGATGGTGAGATTGGGGTTGGCTACCTTGGCACCTGTGGCTATGGCAGCCGCACGACCATGGATGGTCTGCATGGCGTAGGTATTGACATAATACGGCAGACGGCTGGAGCAGCCGATGCCAGAGATGACGGCCATCTCATGTGGAGCTACACCCACCTCTGCCATGGCCTTATGCAACGAGGCCAGGAAGAAATGGTCACCACAACCCGGGCACCAACGAGGTTGCCCTTTTTTATAATCGGAAGAACTAAACTGTTTCATTATTTTAATTTTTTTTACAACGAATTACACGAATTACACGAATTATCTTTCCCCTTTTGTTCATCACAATCGTTACCAAGGTCTTATCCTATTGGAAATCTCTCACTTACAAGCGATAGTTCACCAAAATTCAGTAACAGGGATAATTTATAATCAGCAACTTTAGCGTAATTAATGGCTTGGGAACGATGTACGTCATCAAGCACCTTTACCGCTTTCAATTCAACAATTATTTTTTCATAACAAATGAAATCGGGCACAAAAGTGCCACCTAATATCACACCTTTGTATGAAACGTGTAGAGATGTTTCACGCTGATAAGGAATGTTCCTTTCACGAAATTCTATCTCCAATGCATCTTGATACACTTTTTCCGTAAAACCTGGACCAAGAATACTATGGACTTTCATCGCCGCTCCTATAATTTGGTAAGCCTCTTCTGAATATCTTATAAGCTGTTTATTCATATATAGACAATCCGAAAAATTCGTGAAATTCGTGAAATTCGTTGTTTTATCCCATTATATAATAGCTATTTAACATTAAATTAGCGTCTCAAAAAAGGAGGACAGTTCTTTCACTACGAAGGGTTGGCCCTTGACCTGATTGAACTGGTAGGGAATGAAGCCGTCGACCTTGGTGCGCAGATACGCAGCCAACTGACCGAGGTTCTGTTCCGCCACCACCACCTTCGGGTACTTCTTCAATACCTCGGCAGTGTTCTTAGGCAGTGGGTTGATGAATTCGAAGTGGGCGTGAGCCACCTTGTGACCCTTCTGCCGCAAGTCTTCCATGGCAGAGTAGAGATGTCCGTAAGTGCCGCCGAAGCCCACGATGAGCAACTCGGCATCGTCGACATCACCCTCCACTTGCAGGTCGGGCACGGCGATGCGTGCCACCTTGTCAGCACGTAGGCGACACATCTGGTCGTGGTTTTCGGGGTCGGTGCTGATGGCACCTGTCTTGCCGTCCTTCTCCAGACCGCCGAGGATATGGGTGTAACCCTCTTGTCCCGGGATGGCCCAGTAACGCACCAGCGACTCCTCATCGCGGAAATACGGGGTGTAGTTGCCCTTCATCTCCGGCGTGACATAATGAGGATGGATCTCCGGCAGTTCCGCCATCTTGGGCAGACGCCAAGCAGCAGAACCATTGGCCACGAAGGCATCGGTGAGCAGTACCACGGGGGTGAGATGCTCAAGCGCTATCTTGGCAGCGGCATAGGCTGCATCGAAACAGTTGGTGGGCGAGGTGGCGGCGATCACCGGCATGGGCGACTCGCCGTTACGTCCGTAGAGCACCTGGAGCAGGTCGGTCTGTTCGCTCTTGGTGGGCAGACCTGTGGAGGGTCCACCGCGTTGTACGTCGATGATGACCAGCGGCAGCTCGTCGATGACGGCAAGGTTCATCGCCTCTGATTTTAGGCAGATGCCTGGTCCGGAGGTGGAGGTAGCCGCCAAGGCTCCAGCGAAGGAAGCACCGATGGCGCTGGCAGCGCCCGATATCTCGTCTTCGCACTGCACGGTCATCACGCCGAGCGATTTATGTTTCGACAACTCATGGAGTATGTCGGTGGCCGGTGTGATGGGATAGGAACCGAGGAAGAGCTTGAGTCCTGCTTTCTCGGCGGCAGCTATCAGTCCGTAGGCCGTGGCTTTGTTGCCAGTGATGTCCATATACCGTCCGGGCTCTTTCACTTTCGACTCTATGCGGTAAGTGGCGGGAACGGAGGCGTGTACGTTATGTCCATAGTCGTAGCCTGCCTGCACCACCTTGATGTTGCTCTCGGCGATGGCGGGTTTCTTGGCGAATTTCTCACGCAGGAAATTATTCACCAGGTTCAGGTCGCGGTTGAAGAGCCAGCAGACGAGTCCCAGTGCGAACATGTTGCGGCATTTCAGGATAGCCTTGTTGTCCATGCCGCTGTCGGCGAGACAGTTCTTCACCATCGTGGTCAAGGGGCATTGCACCACACGGTCGGCATCGATGCCCATCTCGCCGAGGTAGTCGTCGGTGGCGAACTGTGCCTTCTTCAAATCGTTAGGTCCGAAGGAGTCGGTATCGATGATGATGGTGGCCTGAGGTTTGGCGTAGCGATACTGGGTTTTCAGTGCCGCGGCATTCATCGCCACCAGCACGTCGCATAGGTCGCCGGGTGTGTATACCTTACCTGAGCCGATATGCACCTGGAATCCGCTCACGCCCGTGAGCGATCCTTGCGGAGCGCGGATGTCGGCGGGATAGTCGGGGAACGTGGATATGCCATTGCCCACTGAGGCCGACACCGTAGAGAAGATGTTTCCGGCGAGTTGCATACCATCGCCGGAGTCGCCCGAGAAACGGACCACTACTTGTTCTAATTCTTTCACTTCCAATGCTTCAGCCATAACTGATAATGATTTTCGTGATTGATACTATTTTTTGGAGTTAAAATTCATTTAAATGGGAGTTAAAGTCGAAGTTAAATAGGACATTGCTTTGCTGTGGACTATTGTCCTGCGCGAAGCGCTTAACTTCCTTTTTACTTCCTCTTATTACTTCCTCTATAACTATGCCTGCAAAGTTCTTAAATTATCTTGACATGGCAAAATGTTTTAGCATAAAAATTCATTTTTGGCACAAATATTGCAGATTATTGCATTTTTATAACAAAAAGTTCTATGTTCACATATTTGTCAGCCCGAAAAAGAGAAAATGAAAGGAGGATGGGGCATGTTATTGCGATAGGTGATTTGGAATTGGCCCTTCCGTTCTCTCAGACGTTTTTCGTAATCTTTCGGCAAAGACATGAAAAATGAATTATACGCCCTAAGTTACACAAAAAATGAAGGAAAAATCGGTTTTTACTGATTTTACCTTCTTTTGCTCATATAAAGTAAATAACTATTTTTGCACCATATAGTTACTCTTTAAAGGGTTCAAATACTACTAATACCCGAACAGTATTAAAACGCCCGCTCGCAATCAAAAGACCGAGGGGTAATCAACTACCCACCCGGACGATTTTACACAATCTTGCGCAAAGTTTGTGAAAAAACGCCAAGGAAACAATGTGGACTTTTGTGGTTTTTACAAAAGTCCACACTTCATTTTTTGCGTGGAAACAAACCTTATCTTATTTTTGCATATAAATAAACGCCTCGCCTCCTTTTAGGTATATGTGATGGCGAAGAAAAAGACGCAAACTTACAAAACTACAGCATATGAAAAAATTTTTTTCCATCCTCCTCATGACATTTGTGGCCTTCACCGCTACAGCACAAAGCACCGCCACATGTCCTACAACAGGTGAGAACATCACCATTACTGCCAACGGCGTTATGTTTACCATGGTCTTTGTCAAAGGGGACACCTTCACTATGGGAGCCACAGCCGAGCAGGGGAGCAAAGCCGATGCAGACGAGAAACCCGCCCATAGCGTCACGCTCTCCGACTACTACATCGGCGAGACCGAGGTGACGCAGGCACTGTGGATGGCTGTCATGGGCGAAAACAACCCATCGGAATACAAAGGTCCGGGGTTGCCCGTAGAACTGGTGTCATGGGAAGACTGCGATTTCTTCATCGACAAACTCAACGCCCTCACCGGCATGAAGTTCCGGCTCCCCACCGAAGCGGAATGGGAATATGCGGCCCGGGGCGGCAACAAGAGCCACGGCTATAAATATGCGGGCAGTAACGACATCGCTTCCGTGGCTTGGTATGAAAGCAACAGCGACGAAAAGACACACCCCGTGAAGCTGAAGGCACCCAACGAACTGGGTCTTTACGACATGACTGGCAACGTGTGGGAATGGTGTTTCGACGGCTATGGCCCCTACAGCAGCGCCCCACAGACGAACCCGCAGGGCATCGACGACGCCGAGGCCAACTCGAGCCGTGGAGGCAGCTTCATCAACAGTCCCGATGATAGCCGCGTATCGGCACGCAGTTACTCTCCCGGCTACATCTCCTCCGGTCTCGGCTTCCGCCTCGCGATGTAAACCACCCGCCCCCTCAAATACGTAATCAGCAGTACGTGCCATGACAAGGACTGTTTTCATCTTGATGGCTTTCCTCTTATCCTTCCTTCCCTGCTGTGCCCAGACAGGGGCGCAGTTGCAGGAATGGATGCAGAGGGGGCAGTCAGCTGCTGAACAGGGTAACTATCAAGAGGCCATCCCCTATTTTGAGAACCTTTGTGCGGCCATGAAGGAACAATACGGAGTGGGAAACGAAGCCTATGGTCTAACCTGTCACACCCTATCCACGTTTTATTCCCATATTGGCGATTACGCCAAAGCCGTGGAGGTGGAAACGAAAGCCTTGGAAAGTTACAAGTTGGTTTTTGGCGAAAACCATTCCAGTTATGCATCCATCTTGAGCAATGTAGCCGGATACTATGCCGATCTGGGTGATTACGGAAAGGCTTTGGAAATGGGTTCAAAGGCTTTGGATATATGCAAGACAGCACTCGGTGAGAACCATCCCAACTACGCCACGGCCATGGCGAATCTCGCTGGCTATTTTTATGACCTCGGCGATTATGCCAAGGCGGTGGAATTGGGGACAAAAGCCATGGAAATCCGCAAGGACATACTTGGAGAGGACAATATTTACTATGCCATGTCGCTGAACAATATAGCCAGCTATTATTCCGAATTGGGCGACAATACGAAGGCGGTGGAATTGGGCACGAAAGCCATGGAAATCTATAAAGCCGTACTCGGGGAAGATCATCCTGATTACGCTACGACACTGAGCAACCTGGCTGGCTATCATGACCGATTGGGCAACTACGACAAGGCTGTGGAGTTGGGAACACAGACCGTGGTCATCTATAAGGCCTCCTTCGGCAACAATCATCCCATGGTGGCCACAGCCCTGAACAATGCCGCCACTTATTGTTCCCATCTCGGCGACTACGACACGGCGGTGAAGGCCGGGACAATGGCATTGGAGATACGAAAGGCCACTTTCGGGGAGAACCACCCTGCTTACGCCACGACACTGTGCAACCTCGCTAGTTATTTTTTCGAAACCAACAACTACGCCAAAGCCTTGGAATTGGCAACGAAAGCCATGGAGATCCGCAAGGCCGTACTTGGAGAGAACCATCCCGACTATGCCTCGTCGTTGGCTATCCTCGCCTATTGCCATCAAGACCTCGGCAATTATGCCAAATGCCTTGAATACTACAGCGAGAATATCAACCTACTCCAGTCGAACACCCTCCGACAATTTGCCAGTCTGACAGCAGCCCAGCGAACGATGCTTTGGGATAAGGACTCCTATCAGTTCACCGACTTTTATCCTCTGATGGTTTACCAATCACATGCCACCACTGCTGCCGACCTTTACGACAAGTCGGCGCTCTTTGCCAAGGGTCTGCTCCTCTCCACAGAGATAGAGATGAACCGACTTATCCAAGAGAGTGGCGATGCCGAGGCATTGAAGATGTTTGAGGAACTGACCCTCAACCGACTGCAACTGCAAAAACTCTATGAGACACCTATAGCGGAACGGTTTGTCGACACCGACTCGCTGGAACAAGTCGTCAACCAGCAAGAGCAGGCTTTGGTGAAGCGTTCGAAGGAATATGGCGACTTCACCCGCAAGTTGCGCACCACATGGAAAGACGTACAAAAAGCACTGAAAAAAAACGAGATAGCCATCGAATTCCTGTCGTTCCCTGTCGAAGGTACCGACAGCACGATGCTGGCAGCACTCACCCTGCGCAAAGACGACAAAGCGCCGAAATTCATACCTCTATTTGAACAAAGGCAATTGCAAGAGGTGAGCGACCAACAATACTATCATTGCCCAGAACTCACCGCCTTAGTGTGGCAGCCCATGCAACAGGAGCTGCAAGGGGTAAAGCGCATCTATTTCTCCCCCTCTGGGGTACTACATAATATCGGAATAGAATATGCGCCAGGGATGGAGAACTATGAGATGTACAGGCTGTCGACGACGAGGGAGGTGATTGATAGCCATAATACCCACCCCGGCCCTCCCGAAGGGAGGGTGAGCGCTACCACCCCTGACCCCTCCTTCCCGAAGGAGGGGAGGGGAGTTACCCCGACGGCGGCGCTTTTCGGCGGCATCGATTACAACGCTTCGTCGGGTGGAGATTCCCCCTCCCAAGGAGGGGGGCTGGGGGAGGCTTCCATAGCCCTCCACCGCAGTCTCATCGATAGCCTGAGCGTGCGCGGCATGACCGCCTCGTATCTCCCATTCACACTGTCGGAAGTGCAGGCTATCAAGGCTTCGTTCGACAAAAAGAACCATTCGACCAATATCACCACTGGCACTGCAGCCACGGAAGCATCGGTAAAAGCACTTTCCGAACATGCACCGAGGATCCTGCACATCGCCACGCATGGGTTCTACTTTACTGAGAAACAGGCAAAGGGTAGGAAGAAACTTCACTTCCTCGCCCAACACGACTCCCCCTCCTTGGGAGGGGGGCAGGGGGAGGCTTCCTCCGAAGACAAAGCACTCACCCGCAGCGGACTGCTCCTGGCGGGGGCCAATGCCACAATGAAGGGCAAGACCGTACCCCAAGGTGAGGAAGACGGCATCCTCACGGCACAGGAGATTTCTCATCTCGACCTGCGTGGACTCGATCTGGTGGTGCTCTCGGCGTGCAAGACAGGCACAGGCGACATCAACCAAGGCGAAGGGGTCTTCGGTCTACAACGTGGATTCAAGAAAGCGGGTGCACAAACACTCGTCATGAGTTTGTGGGAGGTGAACGATGAAGCCACGCAGATTCTCATGACTGCATTCTACGACAACATGATGCAGGGACAGCCGAAACACGCCGCCTTCCATCAGGCACAACACACGCTGCGTCAATATGTCGACAGCGAAGGCAACCACCTCTTCGATGAACCACAGTTCTGGGCGGCATTCATTTTATTGGATTAAACATTAGATTTTACACCAATAACCAAGTTTAATTATGAAAAAGATCATTTTATCGTTGACCATCACCGCACTGGCAGCTTTCTGCGTATCAGCTTGCAAGCCTAAAACAGCCGAACCGACGGAGAAAGCTGAGAGCACAAAGGCAACAACAACCGTGAACCTCACATCCGACAACCTGAAGTCGCTGATAGATGCCGACGACTGGGGCGCAGTACCGCAGGCATTGCTTGACTCCATGGGCATCAAGATGCTGAATTCTTTCAAACAAGAAGTGAAAGATGCACAGTGTGACGTCTTACAATACTATTATGGTAAAGGAGCATCGGTGGAGCTTGACAAGGAAGGTGAGCTGACCAAGGTAACAGCCAACGACGAACATGCTGTTGTCCTCTACCTCACAGCCGAATCGGTAGCTTATGGCACCATTGCTTTCCGTAGCGAGGCCGACTATAATGACTTCGTAAAGAAAGTCACCCAGAAGCCGGGTACAGAAGAAGGGCTGGAGTTTGAGGCCCAAGGCAAGAACACCGAGGAAATGACGGGATATGAGGCCGGCAAATGGTTCATCGTGGGGTTCACCAACGACAAATAATGCTGTATACGGTATTATAACATGAAATGGCAGCAGGCGGTCGGCACGACCGCCTGCTGTTTGTTTCTACATACATCATCAAGAGGGGTTGCCCTGTTTCTTCTGTCTGTATTCCACCACCGTCATTCCCGTAACCTTGGTGAAGACACGGTAGAAATAAGGACGGTCGTTGAACCCCGTCAGTCTTATGACATCTATGATTTTTATCGAGGGATTCTCGTCGAGGAGTCGCTTCGCCTCCTCGATTCGTGTGCGTATACGCCAACTGCGGAAGTCCTCTCCCATGTGGTTGGTGAAATACTCGCGTAATGTGCTGCTGTCGGTGTCCAATTGCTTGGCTATCTCCTCCACCGACTTGTCGGTCTCTGCAAATTTCTTTTGGCGCACCCATTCATCTATCTTTGCCGTAAGCACCTCAAAATCGGCCTTCGTTGCCGGTATTTGGGTCGGTTCCACAGATTCTGGGGTGTTGACGGCACGAGAGATAAGTTGGGAATACTGTTGGTAATTGATGAACGAGATGGTGATGAACAGGAAATAAGCCGTAAAGAGGCAGGTCAACAACAGGTTGACGTAATGGCTGTCGATGACGAGCAACAACGCCATAACGCCCACCATCAACGCCGACCAGAAAGTCCACTGTATCCAACGCAGCCGATAGAGCAATTCGTCTTCCTCGTAAAAGTCCATCATCTGTTTCCTGAACACTTGATAGTTCTTCACATATACATAAGTATATGCCGCCAAAAGCATTACATAAACACAAATATATACGTAATATATAATGTAGAAAAGGTGAAGGGGAAACATGAAACGTGCCACCAGCAGGAAGGCCGACACCAGCAGGATGAACGCCAACTGAATCATCACATTGCGCAAGGTGACCACGGAAGGACGAATGAAGACGAGAGCCACCATGGTAAACATCATGGCACAAATGCTGCCAATGCAAACCATCATCGCCCCAGTGAGCGCCTCTTCCTTGCCGTCGGACTCCATGCCTACCTGCAAGAGATTCGCCAAACCGAAGACGACAAATGCGACGCACAAACACCAGCGCGCCGTGCTATATTTCTTGAACATTTCATCCTGGCGGATGGAAATGCCCGAAAGCACCACAGCAAGCATGATGGACGTGACACCACACGCGAAGAGTGTAAGATAATAATAAAATGGCATACTTCAATGCTGTATTACACTTTTGGAAAGTGGTATGCAAAGGTAATGTTTTTTCATAAAAGAAGAAAAGAAACAGAGAAGAAAAACAAGAATTTATGCCATCAGCAATAAGGCAGGAATGAAAACGACTGAAAGTGTGTACTTTTGTCGTAACTCCAAAAATCCACACTCATATTTTTGCCGAATTAATGAATAATCCATATATTTGCAAAAACCAAACTCACCCTTTGTTTAGGATTTTTTGAACCACGGATTTATCAACAATCAACAAACGACTATGAAGCAATCATCCAAGAGAAACACCCTGTTTTCCATCATCGCAGTGGGAATGGTGTTCGTTTCGTGTACAAGCAAAGCACCTGTTAAAGAACAACAAAGTGACGAACCCTCCGTAACGGTAGCCGACAGCAACCTTGTTGTGGCGGCAGACAACAACCTCAAGGCGCACCAGGAAGACATACGGGCGCTATGGGAATCAGCCATAGGCGAAGGCAAGGAAATAGCCAAGTTCGCCCTGGCGAAGGACTACGTGTTCCTGAGCACCAAGGACGGCAAGGATGGTCTGCTCCTCTCGTTCTACAAAGACGCGAAAGACATCGACAATTTCGATGGCATCGCCGTGAAGGGAGGCCAGGAACTATCATTCCAAGGTGATGCACTGGTGCTGAAAGAGAAAACCGATGCTGGCGACAAGACCACCTATTTCAGTAAAACGGAGCATGAGGGCTTCAACGAACTGTTCACCATGACGGAGAAAGATGGAAAGAAGACTTACACCAATGACCTTGACGAGCCTTATGACGAGAAAGAGGCCCAATCTTTCATCGACAAGATAAGCAAAGCCGCAGCAGAGCCGCTCATCGGAGTAATGAGTGCTTGGAACAACCTGTAATTTGAGTGGCGGCTACCCTAAACCCTCTCAATACTTGAACGAGCTGCCGCCGAGGAATTCGCGCAAAAGCGAGGTTGGGGGCAGCTGCTTATAGGGTATGGGGGTGATATAACGTAGGAATTTCTTCAGGCGGTAGGCCTCGGAATATTCGTCGGAGCGCTCGGGCACCAGTTCGAGCAACGGCTCAGCCTGTTGGCGTATCACCGACAGTTCGTAAATCATCGCTGTGTTGAACATCTCGTCGGCATTCTCTTGGAAGGGGAAGATCCATTTCTGTTCGCCCGCCCTGACCGACGGCCATCGGCGGATGGTTTCCTCGGCGCTCACCCCACGGTATTTATAGTCGCGGATGATGCGTCGCAGGAGGCGATTGTCGGTGGTGGGAATGTAATTGTGGCGGTCGAGCAGGATGGTGGTGAGTGCCGAGGCATACACCCTGAATTTCTGTTCCTCAGGCACCTGTTTGGTCAGCTCGGGATTCAGCGCATGGATACCCTCGATGACGAGCACCTCATTGGCTTTGAGCCGCAGTTTCTTGCCTTTCTCCTTGGCACCTTTCTGGAAATTATACTTAGGCATCTGCACCTCCTCGCCATGCAGCAGCGCGTTGAGGGTGTTGTTGAGCAGCGGTATGTCGAGCGCATAGAGACTCTCGAAATCATAGTCGCCCGACGCGTCGCGCGGCGTGTCCTCTCGGTCGAGGAAGAAATCGTCGAGTGATATCATGATGGGCTGTAAGCCGTTGCACAGCAACTGTATGGACAGCCGTTTGCAGGTGGTGGTCTTGCCGCTCGACGACGGTCCGGCGATGAGCACCACGCGCACACCCTCACGGTTGGCTATCTGTTCGGCGATATGGGCGATTTTCTTCTCTTGTAGGGCTTCCGACACATTGACGATATCGGTGGCGTGACCTGCCTTCACCGCCTCGTTGAAATCGCCTACGGTGGTCATACCCAGGATATCCTGCCAGCGATGGTGCTCTTGGAAGATGCCGAACATCTTGTCTTGCCGTATCAATTCGCCCAGCACCGTCGGGTCGTTGCGCAGCGGCAGGCGCAACAGGATGCCATCGTAGTATTTCACCACATCGAAGAGGTGCAGCTGGCGGGTGTTGACGAGCAAGGCGCCATAATAATGGTCGGCATAGCCGTCGATGTCGTAGTAGGTGGTATAAAGCCGTCCTGTGGTGCGGAGCAGTTTGGCCTTGGAGTTGGTGCCATGTTGTTCGAAGATACGTATGGCCTCGTCGGTGGGACACTCATGCCTGTTGATGACATGTGCGGCGGCGATGATCTCCTGCATCCGCCGGCGTATGGCATCCACATCTTCGGTGGTGAGCGTATGGCCGATATTCAGGTCGCAGTAGTATCCATTGCTCACGGGTATGTCGATCATCACCTCTGAGGAAGGATAAAGGTCGTGCACCGCTTTGCAGAGCACGAAGAACAAGGTGCGTGTGTAAGCACGATGCCCCGAGGCATCGGTGATGTCGAGAAATTCTACATCCTTGTCGTGAAACACCGTGAAATCCATGCCCACCACCTTGTTGTTCACCTTGGCACTCGTGGGCCCGTAAGGCATTTCCAGTCCAAAAGCCGGAAAAATTTCAGAAAGTGTGCTACCGATTGGGAAATTCAGAGTTTTTTTATTATTTTTGCAGCGGATTTTTATTGTCTTGTTCATGGTTGTATATGACTATAGTGTTTAACGCCGTGTAAAGGTAGTAAAAAAATCTGAAACCATCGACCATCATAAGAAAAAAAGAAATATTTTATGTCGATTTGGATAATTTTCAAACTCATCGGATCGCTCGCCCTGCTCATGTATGGCATGAAAGCCATGAGCGATAGTTTGCAAAAAATGGCGGGTCCGCAACTGCGCCACGTGCTTGGCGCCATGACCACCAACCGTTTCACTGGTTTGTTCACCGGTATGTTCGTTACGGCGGCGGTTCAATCGTCAACGGCCACCACCCTCATGATGGTGTCGTTTGTCAACGCAGGCCTGTTCACACTTATCCAGGCCATTGCCGTCATCATGGGTGCCCATATCGGAACGACCGTCACGGCATGGATCATGAGTTTGGGATTCTCGTTCAATATCACTCCCTTCGTCTATTTCGCCTTCTTCTTCGGCATTATCCTCATCTATATGAAGAAATACCGTATCATCGGCGATTTCCTCTTCGGTGTGGCCTTCTTCTTCCTTGGATTGGGCACGCTGGAGATGACAGGACAAGAAGTGATGGCATCCGACACGGCAGGTAGCATCAGGGCCTTCTTCGACACCTTCAGTGGTGGGGAGATATGGAATGTACTCTTATTGCTCGTTGTGGGTACGGTGCTCACGCTCGGCGTACAGTCGTCGTCGGCCATCATCGCCATCACCATGGCGCTATGCTCTACAGGACTGATGTCTGTCGAACAAGGTGTGGTGCTCGTGCTGGGAGTGAACATCGGAACGACCATCACCACCAACATCGTGGCCATCAAGGCCAATACCCAGGCCCGACGGGCCGCCTTCGCCCATTTGGCCATCAACTGCATCGGCGTGATCTGGATGATTTTCTTGCTGAAACCGTTTTTCAACATGATATGTCAGTTGGTAGGTTTCGACCCAGGCATGTCGCCCGCCGACTCGGCCTTCCCCATGAAAGCCACCTTCGTATTGGCTGCCTTCCACTCGGCCTTCAACATCGCCAACACCTTGTTGCTTATTTGGTTTATACCGCAGATTGAGATGTTGGTCTCTAAAATCATCAAACCTAAGAAACAGGATGATGAAGAGGACTTCCGCTTGCATTTCATCACCTCGGGCATCATGAAGACCCCCGAGCTGTCGGTGCTGGAGGCACAAAAAGAAATACGCTCCTTCTCGGAGCGCATCCAGCGCATGTTCGGCATGGTGCAGACACTGCTCACCGAGAAGAACGAACAGGAGTTTGGCAAGCTCTTCACCCGCATAGAGAAATACGAGGACATCAGTGATAATATGGAGTTGGAGATAGCCAAATATCTCGACCATGTGGGCGATGCCCATCTCTCCGACGACACCAAGGGCAAGATACGCGCCATGCTACGTGAGATCAGCGAGTTGGAGAGCATCGGCGACTCCTGTTATAACATAGCCCGCACCATCAACCGCAAATTCACTGGCAAGGAAGATCATTTCAACGAGAAGCAATACGAGCGTATCCACCAGATGTTCACCCTCACCGACTCGGCACTCACACAGATGAACGTACTCATGGGCGGCAGGAAAGAAGCTTTCGACGTGAACCGCTCATTCAACATCGAGGATGAGATCAACAACTACCGCAACCAGCTCAAGAAGCAGAACATCATCGATGTGAACAACCACGAATACACCTATGCCGAGGGCACTATCTACATGGACATCGTCAATGAGTGTGAGAAACTCGGCGACTATGTGGTCAATGTAGTCGAGGCCCGTATGGGTTTGCGACAGAAAGAGAGTTAAGGGGGGAGCCTCCCCCCCCCTCCCAAGGAGGGGGAGAAAGGAGCAAGAGAATAGTCCTAAGAACCCTCAACGCTCAGCCCTAAAAGCCCATATAGCTCCTTCATACCTTCGGAGGCACCTTTCTGTATGTGGGTTACCCTGGATATACCTACTTTCACATCTCCCGGGTCTATCAGATAGATAGGACAGCTGCTCGGTGCATAATGAAGCAGTCCGGCGGCGGGATAGACCACCAACGAGGTACCTATCACGATGAGTATGTCGGCCATCTGTGTGGCTTGGGCGGCTTTCTCTATCATCGGCACCGCCTCGTTGAAGAACACGATGTGCGGACGGAGCAGCGACCCGTCGCCGGCCTTCTCGCCGGGGGCTACATCGAGATTGGGAGCCTCAAGGGTGCGGATATAACGGCTGTCCCATGGGTCGCGCGATGAACAGACCTTCATCAACTCGCCATGCAGGTGGATCACATTTGTGCTGCCCGCCACTTCGTGCAGGTTGTCGACGTTCTGCGTCACCACATCCACGTCATACCAACGTTCCAGACCAGCCACCAAACGATGACCCTCATTAGGTTTGGTACCTTGGCATTTCTTGCGCAGCATATTATAAAAGCTGTTCACATACTCGGGGTCGCGCAACCACCCCTCATGGGTGGCCACACGCGACACGGGATGTTCTTCCCACAACCCATCGGCATCGCGGAAGGTTCTCAGCCCACTCTCCACCGACATGCCCGCACCGGTGAGCACCACAATTTTTTTCTTTTCCATAGCTTTTTCTTTTTTGTTGAAACAAAATGATGGATTAACAATGTACAAAAATAGTATTTTTTTCTAAATAAACAAAACCGAAGAGTGAAAAAACGTAATTTTGAGATAGTTAGGCCGCACCTCAAATAAAAAAAAGAACAAGTTCTTTTTGTTTTGTCTTCGGTTTGCACTAACTTTGCACGCTGAAAAAAAACATAGAGAAAGCAATGATGGATAAATTAAGCTATGCCCTCGGCCTCGGAATAGGTCAGCAGTTGGCACAAATGGGTACGAACGACCTGAACATTAAAGAATTTGCGGCAGCCATCGACGATGTGCTCAAAGGTAAGGAACTGAAGATGTCGCACCGCGACGCACAAGTGGTCGTACAAGACTATTTCCGCAAACAAGAAGAGAAACTCGAAGCCGAGCGCAGGGCGCAAGGCAAGGTGGCCAAGGAGGCTGGCGAGAAATACCTGGCCGACAACGCCAAGCGTGAAGGCATAGTCACCCTGCCCAGCGGCCTCCAATACCAGGTGCTGCGCGAGGGCAACGGCCGCAAGCCGAAAGCCACCGACCAGGTGAAATGCCACTATGAGGGTTTCCTCATCGATGGCACGGTGTTCGACAGCAGCGTACAGCGCGGTGAACCCGCCACCTTCGGCCTTGACCAGGTCATCACCGGATGGACCGAGGGTCTGCAACTCATGCAGGAAGGAGCGAAATACCGTTTCTTCATCCCCTACCGTCTGGGTTACGGCGAGCGTGGTGCCGGTGCCTCCATCCCACCCTTCTCAGCCCTCATCTTCGATGTGGAACTGATAGAAGTGAAATAAATACCCACCCCGTCCCTCCCCCAAACTCCTGAACTCCCAAACTCCCAAGATAACTCATAAACTTATATAATTCATAAAGGGAAAAATGAAAAAAATCTTATTCTTTGCTGCCACTATCATCTCTGCAGCAACATTCGTATCTTGCGGCAGCCGTTCTGCCGACTTGAAAACAGACGTTGACACCTTGAGCTATGCCATCGGTGTGGCCAATGGTGCACAGATGAAAGATTACCTCATGCAACAAGGTATCGACACCGCCTATATCGACGAGTTCATCAAAGGCTTCGACGAGGGTGTGCAGGCTGCCGGCGACAAGAAGAAGGCCGCTTATCTGCAAGGTCTTCAGATTGGCCGTCAGATGTCCGAAGGCATTAACAACTCCATCTTCGCTGGCGACAGCACTCAGCACGTGTCTTACAACAACTTGGTGGCTGGACTGAAGGATGCCGTCAAGGGCAAGTCGAGCATCAAGCCCGACAGTGCCATGAAGATGATCGACCCGCTGGCCGAGAGAGTACACGAGGGCGTAGTGGCCAAGAAATACAAGAAAGAAAAGGAAGAGGGTGAGAAGTGGATGGCTGCCAACGCCAAGAAAGACAGCGTGAAGACACTCCCCTCGGGTGTGCAGTACAAGGTGATTACCGAGGGTAAGGGTGCCGTTCCCGCCGACTCGATGATCGTGAAGGTTCACTATGAGGGCAAGCTCATCGACGGCACCGTGTTCGACAGTTCCGAGGGTCGCGACCCGATGACTGTTGACCTGTCTCGTCCACAAGCCGTCATCCAGGGCTTCCGCGAGGCACTGCTCCACATGCCTGTCGGCTCTACCTGGGAGGTGTATATCCCTCAACAGCTGGCTTATGGTTCTCGTGGCATGCAGAAGATCGGCCCGTTCTCTCCGCTGATTTTCAAACTTCAGTTGCTGAGCTCGGAGAAGAAGCCCAAGACGGCTGCAGCCCCCGCGCAAGCACCTATCTCCATTCCCGTCCAAAAGAAATAATCCGCTGAGATGAGGAAAATCATGTTACTGGCACTCGTCGTTCTGGCGAGTGCCTCTTTCAATATAGCGCTGGCCAGCGACAAGAAAGGCAAGAAGAAAGGTAAGAAGGCGCAACCCACGCAACTCATCACCACCTACGACTCGCTGAGTTATGCCGCTGGCATGGCGGCCACCAAGGGCCTCCAGCAGTTCCTCCACCAGAACTACGGCATCGAGGAGAAAGACATGCCCGAGTTCATCAGGGGCTTCCAGGATGCCGTGTCGGCCATGAGCAATGCCCGCGCCAAGGGTTATGCCGCCGGTATCGAGGTGGCAGGCATGGCCAACGGACGTATCCTCGCCTCGCAGGAGAAGGAGACGAATGGAGCCTACGCCGGCGACACCCTGTTCTCCGCGCTCTTCAACGAGGGCTTTGTAGCGGCCTTGCGTCATGACTACTCGCTCATCACCGACTCCGTGGCCGCCCAACTCGTGGCGGATGCCCATCATGCCACCATCGAGGCGGCGAAGCATGAGGGCGAAGTGTTCCTGGCCGAAAATAAGACCAAGGAGGGCGTCGTCGCCCTGCCCAGTGGCTTGCAGTATAAGATTCTGCGCCAGGGCAATGGTCCCATCGCCAAGGCCAACGACGAGGTGACGGTGAAATACGAGGGTCGGCTTATCAATGGCACCGTGTTCGACAGCTCGTATGAGCGCAATCCCCAAACCAGCACCTTCCGTCCTACCCAGGTCATCAAGGGATGGACTGAGGCGCTCACCCTCATGCCACAGGGTAGCAAATGGGAGCTTTACATCCCCCAAGAACTGGCCTACGGAGCCCGTCAGGCAGGCAAGATTCCCGCCTACTCACCCCTTATCTTCATTGTCGAGGTGGAAGAAGTGAAGGCTTCCGCTGGGAAATAGGAAGAAGATAAAGTAAGATATAAGGATGATAGAGGACAATACCTGTATAGGTCATTTGTCCTCTATTTTTTTTAATCCTCACAACCAAAAGACCCCTCCAACACCATCCCCCCGACCTTCAACCATAAGAGTCCTTAACCAAAAAAATAATCAAATTGTTGGTTATTTCATTTATTTGTTGTACTTTTGCTATCTGAATATCACCCTTTAGCCGTCAAAACGACATTATCAACTTACAATATGGAAAGAATAGACAATCTCGACAAGAAGATCCTGAGCATTCTCTCGCTCAATGCCAGGATACCCTTCAAGGATGTGGCAGCGGAATGCAACGTATCGCGGGCAGCCATCCACCAACGCGTACAACGACTCATCGAAGACGGGGTAATCACCGGCAGCGGCTTCGATGTCAACCCCAAGAGCCTGGGCTACTCCACCTGCACTTACGTGGGCATCACCCTCGAACGCGGGTCGATGTATAAGGATGTGGTGTCACGCCTGCGCCATATCCCCGAAATCGTGGAATGCCATTTCACCACCGGTCCCTACACCATGCTGGTGAAACTCTACGCTCGCGACAACGAGCAACTGATGGAACTGCTCAACAGCCAGTTGCAGGGCATACCCGGCGTGGTGGCCACTGAAACGCTCATATCCCTGGAACAAAGCATCAAGAGAGAAATACCCGTAAAAACCGACGAAGAATAACCAACACACACCATGCCATCCTTTCAACTCAACGACCATCTCAACCAAATATACAAGACCTTTCCCGAAGCCAACCACCAACCCATCATCGGCATCACAGCCAACTACGCTGATGGCGATGCCTGCCTGCGCGACAAGTATTACCAACAGGTAGTGGACGCCGGTGGCACACCCGTCATCATCCCTCCCATAGCCGAGAAAGAAGCCATCGTCAACACCCTCGATCATCTCGACGGACTGCTGCTCACCGGCGGTGGCGACATCAATCCGCTGTGGACGGGCGAGGAGCCATCGCCCCTGTTGCACGGCATCAATGCCACACGCGACCTGCCCGAACTGCTCATCACCCGTCTGGCATATAACCGACAGATTCCCATCTTGGGTATCTGCCGCGGCATACAGACGTTGGCTGTGGCCCTCGACGGCAAGGTGACACAAGACATCGCCACGGCATGGCAGCAGAACAAGGCAGCCGTCGCCGACGACAAGAAAAAGAACAGCAAGAAAGACAAGGAGAAAGAGGCGGAAAGCACTTCCCAGTCGCTCATCAAGCATAGCCAAGACGGCGACCGCGACCTCCTCTCCCACTCCGTAAATATCCTGCCCGACACCATGCTCCACGAGATTTACGGCACCGACCGTATCTTCGTCAACAGCTTCCACCACCAGGCGGTGGCCGACCCTGGGCAACGGTTCCATGTGACGGCAACAGCTCCCGACGGGGTGATCGAGGCCATGGAGAGCAGTGAATACAAACCCATCCTCGGTGTGCAATGGCATCCTGAATGGTTGGGCGAGGAAGGTAGGAAGCTCTTCGAGTGGCTCGTCCACCAGGCCAACAATTTCCATGTGGCGAAGAAACTGCACAGCCGCATCCTCACTCTCGACACCCATTGCGACACACCGATGTTCTTCCCACAGGGCATCCATTTCGAGCAGCGCGACCCCCGCATCCTCGTCGACCTGCACAAGATGAACGACGGCCGTCAGGATGCGGTGATCATGGCCGCCTATCTGCCCCAGCCCAAGATGGGCGAGACCTTCTCGTCGAAGGTGGCGGTGGATGTGGCTACCCCCAAGGAGTATGCCGACAATATCTTCGACCAGATAGAGGATATCGTGAAGAACAACCGGCGTTACCTGAGCATCGCTCGCAGTCCCGCCGAGCTCTACGAAGACAAGCGCAAAGGACGCCGGAGCATCATGTTCGCCATAGAGAACGGACTGGCGCTCAACCACGATGTGGCCAACGTGAAACATTTCGCCCAACGGGGCGTGGTGTATATCACCCTCTGCCACAACGGCGACAACGACATCTGCGACAGTGCCAAAGGCAGCGAGACACACCATGGTGTGAGCAAGTTCGGCGAAAAGGTGATCGAGGAGATGAACCGCTACGGCATCATGGTCGACCTGAGCCATGCCGCGGAGAGCAGCTTCTACGATGCCCTCGACATCAGCTCCACGCCCATCGTGTGCAGCCACAGCAATTGCAAGGCGCTGTGCGACGTGCCCCGCAACCTGAGCGACGACCAGCTGCGCCGATTAGCCAAGAAAGGCGGTGTGGCCCATATCACCCTCTATGGTGGGTTCTTGCGCCAGGAGGGCGAGGCTTCCATCCTTGATGCCATCGCCCACCTCGAACATGCCATCAGCATCATGGGCATCGAGCATGTGGGCTTAGGCACCGACTTCGACGGCGACGGCGGCGTGCGTGGCATGGCCGATGCCTCCGAGGTCATCAATTTCACCCTCCACCTGTTGAGAAGAAAATTCAGTGAACGCGACATCCAGAAGATCTGGGGCGGCAACTGGCTCCGTGTGATGGCGCAAGTGCAAAACATGAGAAAATGAAAACAAGAAAACTCCTTTATATCAGTATGGCACTCATCGCCATCATGGCCTGCACGGGTGCTTCGTGCAACAAGACCAAGAACGGTACGGGCGACACCACGTCGACCGTCACGGCACAGCCCGTAGGTCCTACCTTCAACGCCGACTCGGCCTTCGCCTTCTGCCAGGCACAATGCGACTTCGGTCCGCGTACGATGAACAGCGAGGCCCATGAGCGATGCGCACAATGGATAGCCGAGACCTTCCGTAAGTATGGTTGCACGGTAGACTTGCAGAAAGCCACGTTGCGAGGCTACGACGCCACACCGCTGCAGAGCACCAATATCATCGCATCGGTGCATCCCGAACGCCCCTACCATGTGATGCTCTGCGCCCACTGGGACAGCCGTCCGTGGGCTGACAACGACCCCGACAGCCTGAACTGGCGCAAACCGGTGATGGCGGCCAACGACGGGGCATCGGGTGTGGGTGTGATGCTTGAGATAGCCCGTCTGCTGCAAAACGACACGACACTCAAGGTAGGTGTCGATTTCATCTGCTTCGATGCCGAAGACTGGGGCGTGCCACAGTGGCTGCGCATCTCCTCGGAAGATTCATGGGCGTTGGGAGCACAATACTGGGCGAACAACTATCAGAAACCCACAGCCTATACCACGCTCTACGGCATCCTGCTCGATATGGTGGGTGGACAACAAGCCCAGTTCTATCAGGAGCGTATGTCGATGGAGTTTGCACCCTCGGTGGTCGACAAGGTATGGAAGGCTGCGCGCGACGCGGGATACAGCGACTATTTCCCATTTGAATTGGGAGGTTACATCACCGACGACCATGTGCCGGTGAACCAGAAGGCAGGCATACCCACCATCGATATCATCCCCTTCTATCCCAACTGTCCGCAAGGCACCTTCGGTCCTACCTGGCACACCATCAATGATGATATGGCCCACCTCGACAAGAACACGCTCAAGGCTGTGGGACAGACCGTCATCCAAGTGTTGTTTACCGAAGAATAATCGGAATTTTGAGTGTTGAATGTTGAGTGTTGAATTATCGCCTAACGGCGATGATGAATTGTTGAATTAAGAATTATTTAATTCGTCACTCAACATTCAACACTCAACATTCAACATTCATAATTTAATCATCGCGAAGCGACAATTCAACATTCAACACTCAACATTCAACATTCATAATTGTCCTGCCTCGACAAGCAGTACCACGCGCTCGGTCAGTCGGTCGGTGCCCTCGGCATCGTACTCCTTCTTGAGCGATGCGCCGAAGGTCCAGGCAAAAGCCTGCCAGAATCCTGAGCGTATAGGACCGAGGAAAGCCTTCATGATGTCGTAGGCTGATGAGTTACACTCACGGTTGATGAGTTTGATGAGCAGCTTGCCCTGTGAATAGGTAAGCTTCTTCATGCGCGGCTTATACGACTGGTAGATATCTTTCTCCACCAGTTTCATGTGTGTATCTTTGGCCTTTTTGTCGGGCAAGGTCTGCAGATACTCGTACGTCTCGATGATGATCTGGTTGCACTCCTTGGCGATGGGCAGCACCTTCTTCACATTCCTGACCAGCCGGCTGTAAGCCTTCTGCTGCTTGCTTGAGGTAATCTCCATCGGCGGGTAGACATACACATTGCTCAGATCCATGAACAAGGCACTGTCGCCATCGAGCAATGTCTTTCCCACCTTCATCGTAGGCACGAAGGTGGGACTGTTCATGTCCACCTCACGGTCCTCGGGGTTGACATGGGGCTGTTTGGGCGAACCCGTCTGGGCCCGCACACCTGTCAACAGACAGCATGTCAACAACAGCATCAACACCCTCGTCATCGTCATATCATTGGTTGTTTGTGCAAAAATAATCAATATTTCGTATTACGCCCCTATCCCACCCCTTTTTTAGCATATTTTGACCGTTTTTCACGTCGTCAGCATCCACATACAATTCTTTTTCGTATATTTGCAAAAAGAATACCACCAACGAAACACCATATTGTCCATGAAAAAATACATCCTACTACTCCCTACCTTGTTACTCGCCTTGGCAGTGGCTGCACAGGACGTGCCCGACACCCATCCTTGGGAAGAGGATTTCGAACAGTGGACGACCCTCGACGATAGTGAGAACGGCTCATGGGAGGAACTCTACGAGACGCTCTGCGACCTGGAGCAGTCGCCCATCAACATCAACACCGCCACGCGGGAGCAATTACAGCAACTGCCCTTCCTCAGCGAGCGGCAGATAGAAGATATCTGTGCCTATCTATACCAATACCACCAGATGCAATCGTTGGGTGAACTGGCGATGATACCGTCCATCGACTTCGCCACGCGCCGCCTGCTCACCCATTTCGTGACGGCGGGGGCGGTACCCCAACGAGGATGGCCCTCCTTGGCCGACATCTTCAAGCAAGGGCGGCACGAGCTGTTCATCGATGGTCGCATACCGTTCTACAAACGGCGTGGCTTCGACCAGGGCTATTTAGGCGAGCCCTACAGCCACCGTTTCCGCTATGCCTTCCGCCATTCCGACCGCGTGAGGATAGGCATCACAGGAGCGCAGGATGCCGGAGAGCCATTCTTCAGCAAACACAACCCCTGGGGCTATGACTTCTACTCGTTCTACATCGACGTGCGCCACCTCGGAGTGCTTGAGCAACTCACCGTAGGCCGCTTCCGCGTGTCGACAGGCATGGGTCTGGTACTCAACAACCAGTTCAGCGTGGGCAAGCTCATGTCGACCAACACGGCGGGCAGCACGGGCAATGTCATCCGTCCCCATGCCTCCAACTACGATGGCGACTACCTGCAAGGAGCCGCCGCCACTCTGCAGTTCGGGCGGCATGTGGCCATCACCGTCTTCGCCTCGTATCGGGGCATTGACGGCACCTTGGCAGACAACGGCGAGGATATCACCACCATCGTGCGCACCGGTTACCATCGCACTACCACCGAGATAGACAAGAAGAACAACACCCATGAGACCATGGCGGGCACACATATCGGCTATACCGGTGGCGGGTGGCACCTCGGCGTGACCGCCACCTACTCCCACCTCGACCGTGACCTGCGCCCTAACACCAGTGCTGTCTACCGCCGTTACTATCCTGCGGGCAACGACTTCTGGAACGTCAGTGCCGACTATGGCTACACCGCCCACCGCATCAGCATCAGCGGCGAGACGGCAACGGGCAAGGACGGCGGCATCGCCACCATCAACAGCATCAACTACCAGGCCGCCGACCGTCTCACCCTCACCCTGCTCCACCGCTATTATGCCGCCAAATACCAGGCGCTACATGCCAACAGTTTCAGCGAGGGAGGGCGCACACAGAACGAGCACGGCGTGTATCTTGGTGCGCGGTGGAACCCCTCCGACCACCTGTTGCTGCAAGCCTATACCGACTACGCCCACTTCGAGCAGCCGCGCTTCATCGCCTCGGAGGCGTCGAACAGTTGGGACAATATGGTGCAGGCCACCGTCAACCACGGCTCGTGCTCCTGGACAGCACGCTACCGCCTGCGCTACCGCCAACGCGACAACAGCGAGAAGAAAGCTCTCATCAACCAATGGGAACAGCGGGGAAGGCTCGCCTTCACCTACGACGGGGGTATGTGGAAAAGCACCACGCAGGGCGATATGGCCCACTCACAATACGAGGACGGCAGTTTCGGATGGATGGTCAGCGAACGGCTCCAAGCCCAAGTGGGCAAGATATGCCAGTTGGCGGCCTCGGTGGGCTATTTCCACACCGATGACAACGACAGCCGCATCTACACCATGGAACCGGGGTTGCTCTATCGTTTCTCCTTCCCCTCGTTCGAGGGCGAGGGCCTACGCGCCACCTTTGTGGCACGCATCGACCCCACCCCGCGGTTGGCGCTCATCGCCCGCGTGCAGCACACCAACTATTTCGATCGCGACCATATCTCAAGCGGCCTGCAGCAGATAGACCACTCCTCGATGACCGACCTGCAACTGCAAGTCAGGTGGAAGTTCTAAAGCGCCTATCTTATATTGGTTGGTAGTAGGGGCGGTGCCACCGTGCCCGCCCGCAAAAAATAAATCAAAATTGATGTATCTATATGGAAGGAAATTACATGCTCGGTCGATTTGCAATCCAACCGCTTAGAGTATCAGCACTTGCATTGCGAACGATTACCGAACACGAAATGCATGTATTCTTTAGTCCAACAGGATAAAAGCCGCCCAGTATTGGGGCTCATCGTAGTGTCCATTCTCCACTGTGCGGAGGTGCTTCTGTGCATTCTGGAAAGCGTCGCGTTTCGACTGCCCCTGAAGCAGGTTGTCGTAGAATTCGGTCATGAGAATTTGCGTGGCCTTGTCGTCAACCTCCCAAAGGCTCATGACGATGGTCTGTACCCCCGCCTTCTTGAAGCCGCGCTGCAGACCGAACACCCCCTCGCCCTGGTTGATGTCGCCGTTGCCCGTCTTGCAGGCCGAGAGCACCATGAGATCCACGCCGCGCAGGTCGAGGCGCGATATTTCCTGTGCCGTGAGCACGCCGTCGTCTGCATCCATGGGGATGTCCTTGCCACGCAAAGTGGCATTGGCTCCCGCCATGAGAAGGCCACTGCGGGTGAGGGCCTTGTCTTCGGGGGAAGCCTCCCCCTGCCCCCCTCCCAAGGAGGGGGAACCGTCGATAGTGAGGAACCGGAGACTCTTCTGCCTTTCGGCCTGATTCTCCGTGAAGTAGAAACCGTGCGTGGCGATGTGGAGTATCTTCGGAGTGTGCGTCGAAAGGGTCTTCACTGCGGTCTCCGTGGCCTCATTGCCCGTAGTCAGGGTCGCCGGTTGGTACTTCTTGTCAAAAGAAGCCTTGATGGCCTGCACCTCGTCCAACGTGGCAGGAAGATAGGTGGCTGTCATGCCACGCACGCTCAAACTGTCGATGAGAGAACGATGCAGGGCGATGGAAACCTCACTCGTCCCTAAGGCCTCCCCCCGTCCCCCTCCCAAGGAGGGGGTGCCAACCTCTGGCAGGGCATTATAGTCTATACCGCCGAAAAGTGCCGTCGTCGAGGTAACTCTCTTCCCCTCCTTCGGGAAGGAGGGGTCTGGGGTGGTAGCGCTCTCCCTCCCTTCGGGAGGGCCGGGGTGGGTATTATGGCTATCTATCACCTCCCTCGTCGTCGACAGCCTGTACATCTCATACCCCTCCATCCCGGGCGCATATTCTATTCCAATATTATGGAGCACCCCGGCGGGGGAAAAATAGATGCGCTTGATCCCTTGCAATTCCTGTTGCAGGGGTTGCCACACTAAGGCGGTAAGCTCGGGGCAGTGGAAGAACTGCGGGTCGCTCACATCTTGTAATTGACGTTGCTCGAACAGAGGTATGAACTTCGGTTCCTTGTCATCCTTACGCAGGGTGAGTGCAGCTACCATTGTGCTGTCGGTGCCAAAGACGGTGAACGACAGGAACTCTACAGCCATTTCTTCATCCTTCAATGCCCCTTGCACGTCCTGCCAGGTAGTGCGCAGCTTCCGGGTGAAGTCACCGTATACCTTTGAGCGTTTCACCAGCGCCTGTTCCTGTCGGTCCACCGCCTGCTCCAACGAGTCGGTGTTGATGTGCCGCTCGGCGATGGGTGTCTCGTAGAGTTTCTGCAGCTGCATGCGGTTCGTCTGCAGTTCCTCGAACATCCGCAAAGCCTCGGCATCGCCGCTCTCCTGGATCAGCCTGTTCATTTCTATCTCGGTGGACAACAACAATCCCTTGGCGAAGAGAGCCGACTTGTTGTAGAGGTCGGGGGCAGTTGAGATGTGGGATTGATAAGAGTAATTGGGATAAAGGTCAGTAAATTGGTAGGAATCCTTAGACCAATACATGGTTCGTTGGGCCGCTGTTAACCCTGCGAACTGCTGGAAAACGTTGGATTGGCGTATGGAGATATTTTTTTTAAATAATTCAAGGGTTTTGGCATAGTCGCCTAGAGAGGAGTAATAATTGGCGAGGTTGCTCAGCGACATGGCGTAATCGGGATGTTGCTCGCCAAGTACGGAACGACGGATTTCCATGGCCTGCGTTCCCACCTCCACCGCCTTGGCATAGTCGCCGAGAGAGGAGTAATAAAAAGCGAGGTTGTTCTGCGACATGGCGTAATCGGGATGTCGCTCGCCGAGGACGGAACGGTGGATTTCCATGGCCTGCGTTCCCACCTCCACCGCCTTGGCATAGTCGCCGAGACGAGAGTAATAAGTGGCGAGGTTGCTCAGCGACATGGCGTAATCGGGATGCCGCTCTCCGAGGACGGAACGACGGATTTCCATGGCCTGCGTTCCCACCTCCACCGCCTTGGCATAGTCGCCGAGATTGGCGTAATAACCGGCGAGGTTGTTCAGGGACGTGGCGTAATCGGGATGTTGCTCGCCGAGGACAGAACGTAAGATTTCAGAGGCTTGGATGCCATACTCCACAGCCTTGGAATAGTCGCCAATGTTATAACAACTTACGGAAAACCCATTATAACTATACCCTAGATAATTAAGACAATCCAGATAATCATCATTATCCTGCTTTTGATGTCTTTCATAAGCTTCCTTGCACTGCTCAAACCATGATATAGCTTCTTGATAATTATCTTGCTCATATGCAGCCAGCCCTGTATAAAACCAATCCAGTATCTCCATTTCCGTTTGCGGAAACATGGAAACAGAACAGACAAGGGTGAGAAGTATGAATATAAGTTTTTTCACGATGGTTGGGTATTAGGTTTCAATTGAGATATACTTACCTTGCAAAAATATATAATATATGGAAAAAAGCCAATCAGAAAAGGCTTTTTTTGTTCAAAAAAAAGGTTTTTATGCAATAAAATGCATTTTTCTTGTTGACCTTTTCATAAAACAAGTATAAATGGGTAAAGAGTAATTCTGACATGACAATCAACAACAATGATAACACAGGATAAGGAGTCATGAAAAATCTTAAAAACCCTTTCACTTATCTCCATTCTGATGATGGTGTTCTTCTACCACCAGACAGTAAAAGCGCAATCTGTGCAACGGCCAGTGCTAACTCTATGTGGACTTTGCGGATGTCCATGTGGGTGTATAACATCGCAAACAAATAAAAAAAGCGGGAATCTGCAAAAAAAATCCGACTACGCAAAAAGACTGCGGACTGGGTGTTTACCTTTGTTGTGACATACAGAAACGACGAGAATGAAGGAGGCTTTTCCTTGACTCCAGTTTTATGTAACGTTGCAACCTAATAACAAAACACAACCGCTAAACCCTCACACAACAGAATCAAACGAATGACGAGTGGATACTCGCCAAAGACCGTACGCGCCCACCTATCAACAAAACACCCCCACCCTACTTCATTTTTTCCAACACAAATGCATCTAAATAACTGAAAAACCTAAAATATGTACACACCCAACACAACCAACGACATGAGTATCTGGAACACACTGATGAGCCTCTTAGGCGTACAAAAGGAGGAGGAAGGGAAGCCAGAGGAGCCGCAAAAGGCGGAGAAATAAGAGGTGACCACAGAGATAGTGTTAGCTCCCGCAGGATGGTTTTGGCGGAATGATTCATCCCCGCCAAGACCATTATCTTTATGCTTTTGCGACAGTTATTGCGCCTTTTCGCGCGGTTTGTCGCAATGGTTGGGGCTTGTCGCAACAACAGGTGAAGAAAAAGAAGGAAATAGTTGGAAAGGGCTGTCAATAGCATTTAAATTTGCAAACAGAAAACGCACACAAGACATGTGCGAAGAGATAAAGCAAACAAAACAACAACAAACAAAAACATTACAATTATGAAAACCTTCAAAACATTCTTGGCAGCAATAGTATGCCTGACATTGACACCGTTCACCAGCTTTGCAGCAGACCATCCCATCGTAGCAAACCAGTTGCCCGCAGCGGCCAAACAGTTCATCGCTAAGAATTTCCCGGGCAAGACCATTGCCTACGCAGAAAAGGATACCGAATATATGAAGACCACCTATGAGGTGAGTCTGAACGACGGAACGAATATCGATTTCAACGGACAAGGGGTATGGGATAAAGTAGACACCCACACCACCCCCGTACCCGCAGCCATCGTGCCCGCAACCATCCAACAGTATGTATCGGCTCACTTCAGGGGCCAGGTAATCACCAAGGTCGACAAGGAGCGTCATGGTTATGACATCGAACTCTCCAACGGCATGGACCTGAAGTTCAATAGGGGCGGTGCGTTTATGGGTATAGACGACTAATCATCATTTATCTTTTCAATTTACCACTTCAGAGGAGGGGATGCCGTGAGGACACCCCCTCCTCACTTTTTTATGGATTCTATTTTGCGGGCGGGCACAAGGCACCGCCCCTACACAAAAGATAAAAATCTCTTGCTCGGAAAACCAAATTAATTTGGTTTTCTCTCGCTTACTCGATTTTTTGCACTATCTTTTCATAAGATAGGCGGCGGTTTGGAAAAACTCAAATAAATTTGGTTTTTCGCTCACCTTGCACTATCTTTTCATAAGATAGGCGGCACCTCAACAAAAAAATGAACTTGTTCATTTTGTTTTGTCTTCGGTTTGCACTATCTTTTCATAAGATAGGCGGCGGTTTGGAAAAACTCAAATAAATTTGGTTTTTCGCTCACCTTGCACTATCTTTGCACTTTGTATGGTACTTAATTATATTTGGATAGCTTTTTTCGTCATTGCCTTCGTGGTGGGACTGTGCAAACTGATATTCTTCGGAGATGTCAGCGTGTTCCCGGCGATGATGGACTCTACTTTCGACACATCGAAGAATGCCTTTGAGATCTCCATCGGACTCACAGGCATGCTCGCCTTATGGCTCGGCATCATGAAGATAGGCGAACGAGCCGGACTGGTCAACGTGCTGGCGCGCGTCCTCTCACCCGTGTTCACCAAACTCTTCCCGGATATTCCTAAGGGGCATCCCGCCACGGGCTCCATCTTCATGAATATCTCTGCCAACATGCTGGGATTGGACAATGCCGCCACACCCCTCGGCCTCAAGGCCATGGAGCAGATGCAGGAGCTGAACACGAAGAAAGATACCGCCACCAATCCGATGATCATGTTTCTCGTGCTCAACACCTCGGGACTGACCATCATACCGGTGTCCATCCTCTCCTACCGGGCACAACAGGGGGCGGCACAACCCACCGATGTGTTCATACCCATCCTGCTGGCTACCGCCGTGGCCACCCTCGCAGGTATCATCGTGACCTCGATATACCAGAAGATCAACCTTTTCAACCGCACCCTGCTGCTCACCCTGGGTGGCGTGTGCCTATTCATGGCCGCCGTGATGTGGGGCTTCATGCAACTGGATGCCATGATGGTCGACAAGGTGAGCATCTCCGTGGCGTCCATCCTGCTGCTTACCATCATCGTGGGGTTCATCGTGGCGGGCATGAGGAAGAAAATCAACGTTTACGATGCTTTCATCGACGGTGCGAAAGACGGATTCACCACCGCCGTGCGCATCATCCCCTATCTGGTGGCCTTCCTGGTGGCCATCGGCATCTTCCGCGCCTCGGGAGCCATGGACTGGCTCATCGAGGGCATCAAGTGGATAGTGGGTGCCTTGGGTTTCAATACCAACTTCGTGGATGCCCTGCCCACAGCCCTCATGAAACCGCTGTCGGGCAGTGGAGCGCGAGGCATGATGCTCGATGCGATGACGCAATACGGTCCTGACTCCTTCGTGGGCCGGTTGAGTTGCATGTTCCAGGGCAGCACCGACACCACCTTCTATATCTTGGCCGTTTACTTCGGCTCCATCAGCGTGAAATACACCCGCCATGCCGTGACCTGTGGACTGCTGGCCGACTTGGCCGGCGTCATAGCTGCCATCGCCCTGGCATATATGTTCTTTTAAAGGGTAAAAAAGGTAAAAACGTGGCTAATTTGAAATCACTGGCCAAGGATACGGCCATTTACGGACTGAGCAGTATTATCGGGCGTTTTCTCAACTACCTGCTCGTACCATTATACACCGCCAAGATATCGGCGGCGAGTGGTGGCTATGGAGTCATCACCAATGTGTATGCTTATGTGGCATTGCTTCTGGTCATCCTGACCTTCGGCATGGAAACGACATTTTTCCGCTTCGCCAACAAAGAGGAGGAAGATGCGCAGCGCGTCTATTCCACGACCCTGATGAGTGTGGGCTTCATCGGGTTGATGTTCGTGTTGCTGGTCATCGTCTTCCTCGGTCCCATCTCGCGGTTCATGGGTTATGAAGACCATCCGTCGTACATTTGGATGATGGCCATCACCGTAGCGCTCGATGCCTTCCAGTGCATACCATTCGCCTACCTCCGCTACAAGAAAAAAGCGGTGAAGTTCGCTGCGCTGAAGTTGCTGTTCATTGGTATGAATATCCTGCTCAACCTCTTCGCCTTCCTCGTGTTGCCCCATATCACGGGCGAACCGACAGGCGTGGGTTATGTGTTCGGCATCAACCTGTTCTGCACCTCGGTTATCACCTTCTTCTTCTATCGTGAACTCACGGGATTCCGTTATGTGTTCGACAGGAAACTGTTTGGGAGGATGTGGCATTACAGCTGGCCCATCCTCGTGCTGGGCATCGCGGGCATCCTCAACCAGACCGCCGACAAGATACTCTTCCCTAAGATATACGAAAATGCCGACGCCCATGCCCAACTGGGCATCTATGGGGCGGCCTCGAAGATCGCCATGATCATGGCCATGATCACACAGGCCTTCCGCTATGCCTACGAGCCGTTCGTCTTCGGCAAGGCCAAGGAAAAAGACAGCAAGAAGACCTACGCACAGGCCATGAAATATTTCCTTATCTTCACCCTAATGGCTTTTCTCATAGTGGTGGGTTACATGAATATCCTGCGCTACATCATCGGCAGCGACTATTGGGAAGGACTGCGTGTGGTGCCCATCGTGATGGCCGCTGAAATCATGATGGGAGTGTATTTCAACCTCTCCTTCTGGTATAAACTCATCGACAAGACCATCTGGGGCGCATGGTTCTCCGGCATCGGCTGCGCCGTGCTTATCCTGGTCAACCTCATTTTCGTGCCTCGATATGGCTATATCGCCTGTGCATGGGCGGGATTTGCCGGCTATGCCACAGCCATGACGCTCTCCTACATCGTAGGACAGCGCAAGAATCCCATCCGCTATCCCTTGGCAGAGATGATGGCCTATGTGCTGCTCACCACCATCCTGTTCGTGGGCATGTCGCTCGCCAATGAGCACCTCTCCCACTTGGCTGCCATTGGCGTGAACACCCTGCAGCTGATGGTCTTTGCCGCTTATGTGGTATGGAAAGATTTCCCCCTGTCGAAACTCCCTGTGGTGGGGAAGTATTTTAGGGGTAAGAAGTGAGAGGTGAGAGGTGAGAAGTGAGAAGTGAGGGGTGAGAGAAATGTCTGCAATTCATTAATTGTTTAATCTTTTAATCATTAAATCTTTAAATCTTTGAATCTTTTAATCTTTAAATATTATTAATCCTACATATTATGAAAAAACTGATTATCCTATTTGCAGCCTGTCTGCTATCTCTCGGTGCCAAGGCCGATGAAGGAATGTGGACGCTCTACAACCTGCCTCCAGCCGTCTACAACCAAATGGTGGCCGAGGGATTCCAAGTGCCCTACAACGACCTGTATTATGGCGAACAGGCCATCAAAAACGCCGTGGTCAATTTCAGTGGCTACTGCACCGGTGTGGTCGTTTCGCCCAATGGTCTGGTGTTCACCAACCACCACTGTGGTTTCGAGTCCATCCGCAGCCATTCGACCGTGGAACACGACTATATGCTCAACGGATTCTACGCCCAAACCTATGCCGACGAGCTGCCCAACGAAAATATGTTTGTGAGTTTCATGATCGACCAGAAGGATATCACCCCAGAACTCTTCGCCAAGGGATTTGAAGCGATGGACGATTATGAGAAGGAACAGCTCATCGATTCACTCACCAAGCAGCTTACCGACTCGGTGAAAGCCATCGACAGCACCTATCATGTGAGCATCGATGCCTTTTTCGAGGGTAACAAGTATTTCGCCACCACCTATCAGGATTTCACCGACCTGAGACTGGTGTTCACCATCCCTAAATCGATGGGTAAGTTCGGCGGCGACACCGACAACTGGATGTGGCCACGTCAGACCTGCGACTTCAGTGTGTTCCGTATCTATGCCGACCCGAAGACCAATGGGCCGGCGGCCTACAGCAAGGACAATGTGCCCTACCGTCCCAAATACTGGTCGCCCGTGTCGTTGCAGGGGTACAAGGATGGCGACTTCGCCATGACCATCGGCTACCCTGGCAGCACCTCACGTTATATGTCGTCGTATGGCATACAGGAGATGCGCGACGGCGAGAATACGGTGCGTGTACAGGCACGAGGTGTGAAACAGGCCATCATGCGCCGCCACATGGATGCCAGTGAAGCGGTACGCATCAAATACGATTCAAAATACGCCCAGAGCTCGAACTACTGGAAGAACTCGATGGGTATGAACAAATGTATCGACTCCATCGGCATCATATCGCAGAAGCAACAATTCGAGGAGCGATTGAGAACATGGCAGGACAGTACGGGCTACCTGAAGGGAAAACTCGACTTCGACGTGATGCGCCGCGCCTACCAGCAGCGGTTCAACGGCATCCGCGCCTTCTACTACCTGTGGGAATGTATATCCTCGACCACGGAGTTCGCCGCCCGTGCGCGCAAGCTAAGCAACGGCATCGAGGTGAAAGGGCCTGAGGATAAGCCCAAGAAACAATATTTCGAGTTCGCCGACAACAGCAGTGAATGGGATGAGGCTCTTGAAAAAGAGGTGATGGCAGCCATGCTTAAAAACTATGAGGAGCATGTGGATTCACGCTATCTGCCCGCCTTCTACCAAACCATCAAGAACGATTTCAAGGGTGATTACACTGCTTACGTCAACTACCTCTATAAGAAGTCGGTCCTGATGAAAGGGAAGAAAATCTATTTCAACAAGAAAGGTTACCACGACGATCCGGGCGTGAAGTTCGGTGATGACTTGATGGAGGTGATGTACAATATACGGGGTGAGATCAGCCGTCCCACCGCGATCATCGAGGAACAGGAGCGTTACCTCTGTGCCGCCGTTCTCGAGATGGAGCAGGAAATGCCTCATTACAGCGATGCCAACTTCACCATGCGTCTAAGCTATGGCCAGGTGGGCGGTTATACGCTCAATGGCAGTCCCTCGGGCTACTACACCACTCCGCAAAGCATGGTGGCCAAGATGCGCCACGATGATGCCACACACGACTATTTCGCCGAACCCGTGATGGAAGAATTGCTGTCGGCAAAGGATTTTGGCCGTTACACCGACAAGACATCGGGAACGATGAACCTGTGCTTCCTGACCAACAACGACATTACCGGCGGCAATAGCGGCTCGCCGATGTTCGACGGTAAAGGACGACTCATCGGGTTGGCTTTCGATGGCAACTGGGACAGTCTGTCGAGCGATATCCATTTCGACACGCAACTGGCTCGCTGCATCGGTGTGGACATACGCTATGTCTTGTTCATGATGGAGCATTGGGGACATGCCGACAGGCTGTTGCAGGAAATCAATCCGCAATGATGGCTTAGCACCCCTACCCCCTACCCCACTTGGGGTTTGCATACAATTTCCGCCCATATCCATTCAGATATGGGCGGAAATTTGTAAATAATTGACAATCAGTCAATTAGGATGGCAATCAGTGTGCTTCCAGCCAATTGTTCCCCCACCCTGCATCCGCTATGAGCGGCACATTCAGGGGATAGGCCTTTTCCATCTCTTCGATGACGATTTGCTCTACCCTATCCTTCTCGTCGGGGAGGACGGAGAAGTTGAGCTCGTCGTGTACTTGCAGGATCATCTTCGATTGGATGCCTTCGCGGCGGAAGCGGTTGAAGATACGCACCATGGCCACCTTGATGATGTCGGCGGCACTGCCTTGTATGGGCGCATTGATGGCGTTGCGCTCGGCAAATCCCCTGACCGTGGCGTTGGCGGAATGGATATCAGGCAAGAACCGACGGCGGTGGAAGAATGTTTCCACATAGCCTTTCTCACGCGCCTCTTCTTTGGCCCGCTCCATGTATTCACGTACTTGCGGGAACATTTCGAAGTAACCATCCATCAGTTGGCGTGCCTCCGACCGCTCGATACCCAGCCTTTCAGCCAACCCGAAGACCGTTATGCCGTAGATAATACCGAAATTAGCCCGTTTGGCCTTTGTACGCTGGTCGCGTGTCACCGATTCCATCGTTTCATGATAGATACGTGCGGCGGTGGCGGCATGAATATCGTAGCCTTCACGGAAGGCTTCCACCATGCGTTCATCCTGGCTGAGATGCGCCATCACACGCAGTTCAATCTGGCTATAGTCGGCGGAGAAGAACAAGCAACCCTCCTCAGGAATGAAAGCCTTGCGTATTTCCTTGCCATCCTCGCCCCTGACAGGGATATTCTGCAGGTTGGGATCGCTCGACGAGAGTCGTCCTGTGGCTGTCACCGTCTGGTTGAATGAGGTATGGATATGTCCTGTGCGTGGATTGATGAGTTTTGGCAAGGCATCAACATAGGTGCCTAAGAGCTTCTTCAGCCCTCTATGGGCAAGGATATCCTCCACTATCTCATGTTTCCCTTTGAGGGCCTGCAACACCTCTTCATTGGTGACATATTGCCCTGTCTTTGTTTTCTTCGCTTTCTCCACGATTTTCATCTTGCCGAAGAGGATGTCGCCGACCTGCTTGGGCGAAGCGATATTGAATGTCTCGCCGGCCAGATCGTAAATACGCTGCTCCAGCTCGTTCATGCGACCGGTAAGTTGGCGTGACGTTTCCTCGAGCGACAGCGTATCGATGCGTACGCCTGTGAGCTCCATTTCAGCCAGCACCTTGACAAGTGGCATTTCCACCTCATAGAAGAGCTGCTCTACCCCACCCTCCTTGATTTTCTGTTCCAAGAGTTTTTTTAGTTGCAAGGTGATATCGGCATCTTCGGCAGCATATACATAAACGTCGGCAGGAGCCAACTCGCGCATTGACTTCTGATTTTTCCCTTTCGGACCTATCAGCTCGTCGATATGGATGGTCTGGTAGTGAAGGTAGGTTTCCGCCATGTAATCCATGTTATGGCGCAATTCGGGCTGTATGAGGTAATGGGCTATCATGGTATCGAACATCTCACCCTGCAGCTCGATGCCATAGCGGCGGAGTACCATGTAGTCATATTTGATATTTTGCCCGACCTTGAGGATTTTTGGATTTTCGTAAAGCGGGCGGAAGAGGTCGACGATTTTTTTCGCCTCATCTTGATTTTCGGGAACAGGCACATAAAAAGCCTCGTGTTCCTTCACGGCGAAGCTCAATCCTACCAGTTCAGCGTCGATAGCATTGGTGGATGTCGTTTCCGTATCTAAACTTAAAATTTGATTTGTCAATAAAAAATCACGAAGTTTTATTATATCTTCTTGATTTTCAATCAAATGATAATCATGACGAATGGTTTTTACGCTTTCAAAACTTGAATTTTCTGACGCGACCGCCCCGTTGTCCGAAAATTCTGCAAACAAATCGAGTTCAACAGGCCCTTTTTTGAGGGTTTTTTCCTTTTGCTTGAGAAATTTGTTAGCCAGGGTCTTGAATTCCAGCTCGGCGAAGATCGACTGCAATTTTTCCTCGTCGGGATCTTTCACCTTTATTTTTTCCAGGTCGAGTTCGACGGGCACATCTGTTTTGATGGTGGCAAGGAATTTTGAAATCTTGATATCCTCGATATGCTCCTCCACTTTTTTCTTATTGGCACCTTTGATTTGATCGGTGTGGGTGATGAGTTGTTCGACGGAGCCGAATTGGCTGATCAGTTTTTTGGCGGTCACCTCACCAATACCTGGACAGCCAGGAAAATTGTCAGCCGAGTCGCCCATCAACGCCAAAATGTCGATTACCTGTTCCGGATGTTGGATGTCATATTTGGCGGTGATTTCTTTGGGGCCAAGTACATCATAACCGCTTCCGAAACGAGGTTTGTACATATAGATATTGTCATCAACCAGTTGCCCATAATCCTTGTCGGGTGTGAGCATGAACACCTGGATGCTGTGTTGGGCAGCCTTTTTGGCAAGAGTGCCTATCACATCGTCAGCCTCAAAACCCGCCTGCATGAATATTTCGATATTCATGGCCTTGAGGATATCCATGATAATAGGAACAGAAGCGGTAATGTCCTCAGGAGTTTTTTCGCGTTGTGCCTTATATGGTGCATACGCCTCATGCCGGAAAGTGGGTCCATGTGGGTCGAAAGCCACGGCTATGTAGTCGGGTTTTTCTTTTTCCAACACCTCGTGGAGGGTGTTGCAAAAACCCATAATGGGGGATGTGTTCATTCCCTTGGAGTTGATTCGTGGATTCTTGATGAAAGCGAAATAGGCCCTATAGATAAGGGCATAGGCATCGATGAGAAACAGTTTGTCCATACTAATTAAATTTTCCGTGTAAAATTACACATTTTTTTGTGATTAATCGATTAAAAATGAGTAATTTTGTGACAAATTTCAATTTCTATGGATTATCTCTCTCTTATAGGCAATCCCATTCGCGAAGAGCTGGCTCTTTTTGAGCGTCTCTTTTCCGAGTCACTGTCACATGGAAACGAGCTATTATCACACGCTTTGGACCACATCCGGCAGCGAGGTGGAAAACGAATGCGTCCCATCCTGACCTTTTTGATGGCCAAGAATTTCGGCGAGGCGAGCATGGTGACCCAGCACGCGGCATTAGGATTGGAACTGTTGCATACCGCCAGTTTGATACATGATGATGTGGTTGACGAAAGTGCCGAACGGCGTGGTCAGCCATCGTTGAATGCCAGTTTCAACAATAAGGTTTCCGTATTGGTCGGTGATTATATATTATCTACCGCACTGCTCCATGTTTCTTTTACCGAACGTCAGTTGATTATACAAAGTCTCGCTGAGTTGGGGCAGACGCTTTCAAGTGGAGAATTACTCCAGCTGAATAATTTCACGCAAGGCGGGCTGGATGAAAACATCTATTACGATATCATTGAACAAAAAACAGCTTCGTTATTCTCCACTTGTGCGAAAATCGGAGCCCTCAGTGCTGGAGTTGATGCAGAATCCGTGGCTGCTGCCACACGATTCGGTATGATAGTGGGTATGATTTTCCAAGTGCGCGATGATATTTTCGACTATTACGACGCCACGAATATAGGCAAGCCTACGGGCAATGATATGGCTGAAGGGAAATTGACCTTACCTGCCATATATGCGCTGAAAGCTTGTGCCGATAATGAGATGTTGACCATTGCCGACAAGGTAAAGCATCAGCAAGCCACAACCGAGGAAATCCATCGTTTGGTGGCCTTCTCCAAGGAGCAAGGGGGAATAGAATATGCAGAGCAAAAGATGAACGAATGGCATGAGGAAGGTAAATCGTTCATAGAGAAATTTGTAAAAAATGAACCCATTTCCATCTCCCTGCAAGCATATTTGGACTTCGTTTCACAGCGAGTTTATTGAAACGACATGTAATGAACAACCTCTAAATACGAAGAGTGATGAGCGATGGGAACATTTATTTCCCAAGGCTCATCACTCTTTTTTAGTTCTTTGGCATTTAGAAGAATTTCGTCTCTTCGCCAACCACTTCACTGAGCAGTAAATTGGCCAATCTACTTGTTCCTAAACGGAACCATTTGTTGGTAAGCCATTTTTCGCCCAGGACCTCCTTAACGATGGTGTAGTATATAAGTGCATCCATCACCGAATTGAGGCCGCCAGCGGGCTTAAAACCTATCTGTATGCCCGTTTCATCGTAGTACTCCTTGATGGCTTGGCACATGACATAGGCAGCCTCGGGTGTAGCCGCCGGTTCCAACTTACCAGTAGACGTCTTTATATAATCGGCTCCGGCATACATGGCGAGGATGGACGCTTTCTTGATGTTGGATGCCGTTTTCAGGCAACCCGTTTCAAGAATCACCTTCATGTCGTGTTCTCCACACATGGCTTTCAGTTCGTTGATATCATCGCAAAGACCCTCGTAATCGCCGCTGAGGAACTTGCCCACCGGCATCACGATATCTATTTCGGTAGCACCATCTTTGATGGCCAAGGCTGTTTCCGCCACTTTCACTTCGATGAGGGCCTGGGAGGAGGGGAAGGAACCCGACACGCAAGCCACTTCCACACCCTCCACTTCGAGGGTTTGGCTGACCACTTTGGCAAAACACGGATAGACGCAGATGGTGGCCACGTGGGGTAGGGTAGGGTATTGGTCTTCGAAAGCATTCACTTTCTCGGTAAAAGCCAAGACACTTTCCTCCGAATCGGTGGTCTTCAGGGTGGTGAGTTCGATACTTCCCATCAAGAACCGTTTCACTGCGAGGTTATCGTTCTCTGGAACTTTCTCGGCGATGATTTTTTTCACGGCCTCTTTCACTTCGGCATCAGAGATGTCGGTGCTGTACTTGCTTAAAGCTTCTTCGTATTTGTTCATAATATTTGCTTTTGAAATATGAAATTTGAAATGAATTATTGTCGTAATAACGATATAACGTAATAACGGTATAACGAAATACCGAAATACCGAAATAGTCCTCCTTTAAACTTTCCTCACGTTGTCAATTTAGGGTTGGCGATATGTCGCAGACTATCGCGGTTGGTCTTCTTTTCCATCGTTTTGAGAAATTCTTCAGTCAGGTTGACGCCCGTTTGGTTGGCCAGACAGAGTAGAACCCAAAGTATGTCGGCCATCTCCTCGCCAAGGTTGGCCTTTTCTCCTTCTTTAAAGCTCTGGTCGCCATATAAACGCGCCATGACACGAGCTAATTCGCCCACTTCTTCCGTCAGGCATGCCATATTGGTCAGTTCGGAGAAATAACGTACCCCGTAACGATGGATCCATTCGTCCACCATCTCTTGCGCTTGCAGTAATGTTACGTTTTTCATTATACCTTGTTTTTCGTATCGATGATGATAGTGACAGGTCCGTCGTTGGTCAGCGACACCTGCATATTGGCGCCGAAACGTCCCGTGGCCACAGGCTTTTGTATGGCTCGCCCCATCTGCTCGCAGAAGGTTTCATACATAGGGATGGCCAGTTCATGAGGTGCGGCATGTATCCACGATGGACGGTTGCCTTTCTTCGTGGAAGCCATCAGGGTGAACTGGCTCACCACCATTATCTCGCCGTCAACGTCTGTCACGGAACGGTTCATCACGCCATTCTCATCATCGAAGATGCGCAAGGCGGCGATTTTCTTCACCAGCCACTCTACATCTTCGGTGGTGTCGTCGCCGCCAACGCCCAAAAGCACGAGCATGCCTTTGCCGATTTGGCTTGTATCGGCGTCATCTATCACCACTTTGGCGTTTGTCACACGTTGAATAACTACTTTCATGGCTCAATAAATACTTGTTTTTTTTTCTTCAGGATTGTGTCTCTGATGAATTTTCCGGATGGAAATGCTGCCACATCACCATCCCTTTCTGGGTTCCTACCATGGCCGACAGTTCCTCCAGGGAGGCTTCGCGCATCCTCTTTACCGATTTAAACTGTTTGAGCAGTGCTTCCTTGGTCTTGGGCCCGATACCCTTGATACTGTCGAGTTCGGAATGTACAGCATGTTTGCTTCGCTTGTCGCGATGGAAGGTGATGGCATAGCGGTGAACCTCATCCTGGATGCGCGTCAGGGTATGAAATAGTTCGGAATTCGTTTTCATGCCTACGACGATGGGAGGGAATCCGAAAAGCAATTCGTTGGTGCGGTGCTTGTCGTCTTTAGCCAAGCCGGCGATGGCGATGTCGGCATGCAGCTCATCTTCCACCACTTGTCTGACCACCTCCATCTGTCCTTTGCCGCCATCGGTGATGATGAGGTCGGGTAGGGGAGTGCCCTCCTCCAGCATACGCGAGTATCGACGTCGCACCACCTCTTGCATCGACGCATAATCGTCGGGACCCACCACCGTTTTTATGTTATACTTGCGGTAGTCTTTCTTGCTCGGCTTCATCCCTTTGAACACCACACAACCCGCCACGGCATCGGTGCCGCTGATATTGCTGTTGTCGAAACATTCGATGTGGTAGGGCATCTTTTCCATGCCTAAAGCTCCTTGCAGCTCCTTCATCAGTCGGGTGGTCTTTTGCTCGGGGTTGAGCTTTTCCGTCCGTTTCAGCCTGTCCACCTTATATTGTTTGCCATTCATCTGCGAGAGTTCCAATAGATGGCGTTTTTCCCCTCTCTGAGGAATGGTGAAGGTGATGTCTGCCAGTTGCCATTCCAATTCAAAGGGGACGACGATTTCCTTGGCTGTGGACTGGAAACGCTCGCGGATATCGGGGATGGCCATTGTGAGCAGTTCCTCGTCAGATTCGTTGAGTTTGCGTTTGTATTCGAAGGTGAAAGCCTGGTTGATGCTGCCGTTGGTGACGTGCATATAATTGACGAAGGCCATCTTGTCGAAGTCGTCGTTGACAATGGAAAACACGTCTACATTGTTCACCGTATGGCTCACCACTTCGCTTTTCGCGCAATAATTGCGAATCAACAGATATTGTTGTTTGAGCAATTCCGCCTCCTCGAACTCCAACAGTTCCGCCTTCTTCTGCATGCGTTCGAAAAGCATGTCCGATATCTCACGCGTGTTGCCTTTGAGTATTTCCCGGGCTTGTTGGATGCTGTCGGCATAAGCCTCTTTCGTCTGCTTGCCGATGCAAGGTCCTTGGCAATTATGTAGATGGTATTCCAGGCAGGGCCGGAAATTACCCTTTCGCACACCTTCTTCGGTGAGCGGCAGCCGACAGGTGCGCGGCTTGTACACTTTATGGATTAGTTCCAGCACTGCATACATGCTCGCCACATTGCTGTAGGGCCCGAAATACTGTCCTCCCTTCTTGTTGATGATCCTCGTCTTGAAAATACGCGGATACTCCTCTTTTGTCACGCAGATGCTGGGGTAGGTTTTGCCATCCTTCAGCAACACGTTGTAGCGAGGATTGTATTTCTTGATAAGGCTGTTTTCCAGCAGCAGCGCATCCTCCTCGGTCTTGACGACCGTATAGGTGAGGTGGTGGATTTTGGAAACGAGTACCTTGGTCTTGAATCGGTCCACTTCCTTGTGGAAATAGGAGGCGACCCTTCGCTTCAAGTTTTTCGCCTTGCCCACATAGATGATCACGCCATCAGCGTCGAAGAACTGATAACTGCCGGGCTGCTCGGGCATGTTGGCCACGATGTCCTTGAGTCCTTGCAACCTTTTTTCGTTTTCTTCCTTGGTCATGATGTGGGTTGGATTGTTTCACGTGAAACTTTAAATCTCCATCAGCGATGTGATCTCCACGTCCTTGTCGAATGCTTCGCGGCCGTTGAGGCCCTCGTTCACCAGTTCGATGATGAAGTTCATGTAGATCTTCTTGGGGTGGAATTTCTTCACCAGGTTGTAAGCCGCCTTCATTGTGCCGCCTGTGGCTAAGAGGTCGTCGTGCAGTAGCACCACGTCGTCGGGCGTGATGGCGTCCTTGTGTATCTCGATGGTGTCCTCTCCGTACTCCTTCGTGTAGCTCTCCTGCACCGTCTCTGCGGGCAGCTTGCCGGGCTTGCGGCAGAGTACCACGCCGGCGCCGAGTTTCACAGCCAGTGCGGAGGCCATCACGAAGCCGCGGCTCTCGATGCCTACTATCTTTGTGATGCCCTTGTCCTTGTAGATGTCGTAAAGCTCATCCTCCATCACGCGAAGGCATTCGGCGTTTTTGAAGAGGGTGGTCACGTCACGGAAATTGATGCCCTTCTCGGGGAAATCGGGAATGGAGCGGAGGTTGTCCAAAAGAATCTTGTTGTTCATTTCGTATGGGTTTAGTTGTTAATGTTCCACGTGAAACAATCTTTGGCCCGTGCCTTGCGGCTCTTTTTGGCGGGGTGGGATTGTGTGTTGTTTTGTAAAATATTTTTATCTCTTTTTGGTGGTTGCGGATGGGGCGTCAGCGTCCCATCAGTACCAGCATGGCGTTGATGTCGCTCGGGGAGACCCCGGGTATGCGACTGGCCTGTGCGAGGGTCTCGGGATTGATGCGCTTGAGTTTCTGTCGTGCCTCGGTAGAGATGGCGTTGAGGTTGTCGTAATCGAAATGACCTCGTATCTTGATGTTCTCAAGCCGCCGCATCTTCTCGGCCATCATGCGTTCGCGCTCAATATAGCCTTTGTATTTGAGTCTTATTTCTGCTCCCTCGGCTATTTCTTCGCGGCGGTTGGCGGGAGCTTGCAGCAGTGCGTTGAGCTCGGGCAGTTGCTCGGCGGCATCGGCGATGGTCACCTGCGGGCGGCAGAGCACGTCGATGAGAGGGCAGCCTCCGTGGAGTGGGGTGGTGCCCAGTCTTTCCAACATGCCGTTCATCTGTTGCGCCTTCACATGAGTGTGTTCGCAGAAGTCGATGATGCGATGGATGGCCTCTTTTTTCTCGAGCCACCAGTTGAGTCGTTCGGTGTCGGCCAGTCCCAAGGCATGGGCCTTTTCGGTGAGTCGTTCGTCGGCGTCATCCTGTCGGAGCAGTACTCGGTATTCGGCGCGCGAGGTGAACATCCTGTAAGGCTCGTCTACGCCCTTGGTCACCAGGTCGTCGATGAGCACACCGATATAGCTCTCGTCGCGACCGAGCACCAGAGGGGTGCCGCCGCCGCAACGGATGGCGGCATTGGTGCCAGCCACCAGTCCCTGGCCTGCCGCTTCCTCGTAGCCCGTGGTGCCGTTGACCTGTCCGGCGAGGAAGAGTCCTTCGATGATTTTCGATTCCAGTGAATGGTGCAACTGAGTGGGGTCGAAGAAGTCGTACTCGATGGCATAGCCCGGGCGGTAAACCCTCACATCGCGTAGGGCGGGGATATGGCGCAGCGCCTCTATCTGTACGTCCATGGGCATGCTCGACGAGAAGCCGTTGAGATACATCTCGTTGGTGTTCTCCCCCTCGGGTTCGAGGAAGAGCAGGTGCTGCTCCCTGTCGGGGAAGGTGACCAGCTTGGTTTCTATCGATGGGCAGTAGCGCGGTCCTATGCTCTGTATCTGTCCGTTGTAGAGTGGAGATTGATCGATGCCCCCCATCAGGGTGGCGTGCACATCGGGATTGGTGTAACAAATCCAGCAGGGCAGTTGCTTCAGCGCGCGGTGGCGGTTGAGGAAGCTGAACTGGTGGAAGGTGTCCTCGCCGTTCTGTATCTCCATATCCTCGAAATGCACCGACCTGCGGTCGATTCTCACAGGGGTGCCCGTTTTCATTCTCGCGCTTTGTATGCCGTGGCGCGTGATGCTTTCTGTGAGATGATGGGCGGCGGGTTCGGCGATGCGCCCCCCTTCCACCTGTCGCGGACCGATATGCATGAGTCCGTTGAGGAATGTCCCGGCGGTGAGCACGATGCTCTTGGCATGGAAGGTGGCACCCCAGATGGTTTTCACGCCGACGGCCGTGGTCCCTTCCACCAAGAGTTCCTCCACTTGGTCTTGCCAGATGTCGAGGTGGGGTGTGCTGTCGAGCGTCTCCCTCCATTTCCAGATGAATTTTCCACGGTCGCACTGTGCCCTGGGGCTCCATACCGCAGGTCCCTTCGACATATTGAGCATACGAAATTGTATGGCTGTGGCATCCGTGACCAGTCCCATCTGTCCGCCCATGGCATCAATCTCGCGCACGATCTGTCCCTTGGCGATACCACCCACGGCGGGGTTGCACGACATCTGGGCGATCTTGTTCATGTCCATGGTGATGAGCAGCGTATGCGCGCCCATACGTGCGGCGGCGCACGCTGCCTCGCAACCGGCGTGTCCGGCTCCGATAACTATCACATCGTAGGATTGATTCATTGGGTAATAAATATTTTGCAGGGCAAAGTTACTATTTTTTTTGCTAAAAACTTTGAAATATCATTAAATTATAGTATTTTTGCAAACGGTATAGGCCTAAACCATACCTAAATAAAGGTATTTTTGGTAACTCTTAAATCGAAAGACGTAGTCTATTATTCATTGGTGAAAATTCGAAATTCATTATAAATTTTTAAATATCAATCATTTATGTGGCTAATTAATTCATCTGTAGGAAGGAAAGTGGTCATGTCGGTCACCGGTATGGCACTTATCCTTTTTCTGACGTTCCATGCGTGCATGAACGTCGTGGCGCTTTTCTCCAAGGAGGCGTACAACACCATTTGTGAATTGTTGGGAGCCAACTGGTATGCCATTGTGGCTACTTTGGGACTGGCTGCCCTGGCTGTGATTCACATTGTATATGCCTTCATCCTTACGGCGCAGAACCGCCGTGCCCGTGGTGCTGAGCGCTATGAGGTGACATCCAAACCCGAAAAAGTGGAGTGGGCATCGCAGAACATGCTCGTGCTGGGCATCATCATCCTGCTCGGTCTCATCCTCCACCTCTTCAATTTCTGGTACAACATGATGTTCGCCGAGTTGTTCCCCTCCATCCATTACGACCCGGCACCTGCTGATGGTTTCGGCAAGATCGTCACCACCTTCAGCAACCCCATCTACGTGGTGCTGTACGTCATCTGGATTGTGGCCATCTGGTTCCACCTCTCCCATGGTTTCTGGAGTGCCATGCAGACACTCGGTGTGAGTGGCAAGATTTGGTTCAACCGTTGGCGCATCATCGGACTGGTGTATGTCACCCTGCTCATGCTTGCCTTCTTGGTTGTCGTGCTGGCATTCGCTTTCGGCATCGCTCCTTCGCTCTGCTGCGATGGTGGCAGTTGCTGTGAGGCAGCCCAGGCTTGTTGTTGAGCCTGCCCTTTAACATTTTAGTTTTTCAATCCTTAATTTTGGAAATATGGCAAAAGTAATTGATTCGAAGATTCCCGCAGGTCCAGTACCTGAGAAATGGAAGGAATATAAGGCTCATCAGCGTTTGGTCAACCCCAAGAACAAGCTGAAGCTCGACATCATCGTGGTGGGTACGGGTCTGGCTGGTGCCAGCGCCGCCGCCTCGCTCGGTGAGATGGGGTTCAATGTCATCAACCTGTGTATCCAGGATTCACCGCGCCGTGCACACTCCATCGCTGCACAGGGTGGTATCAACGCCGCCAAGTGCTACCAGAACGATGGCGACTCCGTCTACCGTCTGTTCTACGACACCGTGAAGGGTGGTGACTACCGTGCCCGCGAGGCCAATGTCTACCGTCTGGCTGAAGTGTCGAACAATATCATCGACCAATGTGTGGCGCAGGGTGTACCTTTCGCCCGTGAATATGGTGGCATGTTGGCCAACCGCTCCTTTGGTGGAGCTCAGGTGAGCCGTACATTCTATGCCAAGGGTCAGACAGGTCAGCAGTTGTTGCTCGGTGCCTACAGTTCATTGAGCTGTCAGGTGGAAGCCGGCAAGGTGAAACTCTACACCCGCTATGAGATGGAGGATGTGGTGATTGTCGACGGTCGTGCCCGCGGTATCATCGCCAAGAACCTCGTCACCGGCGAGTTGGAGCGTTTCTCCGCCAACGCCGTGGTCATCGCCACCGGTGGTTATGGCAACACCTACTTCCTCTCCACCAACGCCATGGGTTGCAACTGTACGGCTGCCGTTCAGTGCTATCGTAAGGGTGCCTACTTCGCCAACCCCTCCTATGTGCAGATCCACCCCACCTGTATCCCCGTGCATGGCGACAAGCAGTCGAAGCTTACGCTGATGTCGGAGTCGTTGCGTAACGATGGTCGTATCTGGGTGCCGAAGAAGCTGGAAGATGCCAAGGCTCTCCAGGCTGGCACCAAGCAAGGTTGGGAGATTCCCGAGGAAGACCGTGACTACTATCTGGAGCGTCGTTATCCCGCCTTTGGTAACCTGGTGCCGCGCGATGTGGCTTCACGTGCCGCCAAGGAGCGTTGCGACCATGGCTTCGGTGTGAACAACACCGGTCTGGCCGTGTTCCTCGATTTCTCCGAGAGTATCAACCGTCTGGGTCTCGACCAGATCATGCAACGCTACGGCAACCTCTTCGAGATGTATGAGGAGATTACCGATGTGTTCCCCGGCGATGTGGCCAACGAGATCAATGGCGTGAAATACTACAAGCCGATGATGATTTATCCCGCCATCCACTATACCATGGGTGGTATCTGGGTGGACTATGAGTTGCAGACCTCCATCAAGGGTCTCTTCGCCATCGGTGAGTGCAATTTCTCCGACCATGGTGCCAACCGTCTTGGTGCTTCCGCCCTGATGCAGGGCTTGGCCGACGGCTATTTCGTGCTGCCTTACACCATCCAGAACTACTTGGCCGACCAAGCCGTGTGGCCGCGTATCCCCACCGACCTGCCTGAGTTCGACGAGGCGGAGAAGGGTGTGCAGGCCGAGATCGACCGTCTGATGAACATCAAGGGCAAGCGCAGTGTTGACTCCATCCACAAGGAGCTGGGTCATATCATGTGGGAATATGTAGGTATGGGTCGTACCGCCGAGGGTCTGAAGACCGGTCTGGACAAGATGAAGAAGTTGCAGAAGGAATTCGACACCAACCTCTTCATCCCCGGAACCAAGGAAGGTCTGAATATCGAGCTCGACAAGGCCATCCACCTGCGCGACTTCTTCACTATGGGTCAGCTGGTGGCTTACGATGCCCTCTCCCGCAATGAGAGCTGCGGTGGACACTTCCGCGAGGAGTACCAGACGGAGGAAGGCGAAGCCAAGCGCGACGACGAGAACTACTTCTACGTAGGCTGCTGGGAATACAAGGGCAAGGGTGTGGAGCCCGAGCTCATCAAGGAGCCGTTGGAGTATGAAGCAATCAAGGTACAAACGAGAAACTATAAGAATTAAAGACTATGGCAAAAAACATAAGCTTCACAATAAAGTTCTGGCGCCAGAACGGCCCCAAGGACAAGGGACATTTCGATACCCACGAAATGCATGACATCCCCGATGACACCTCGTTCCTCGAGATGCTCGACATCCTCAACGAGGAGTTGATCGAGGCCGGTGAGGAGCCTTTCGTCTTTGACCACGACTGCCGTGAGGGTATCTGCGGCATGTGCTCGCTCTATATCAACGGTACGCCGCACGGAAAGACCGAGCGTGGCGCTACCACTTGCCAGCTGTATATGCGTCGTTTCAACGATGGTGACGTGATCACCGTGGAACCCTGGCGTTCCGCCGGCTTCCCCGTCATCAAGGACTGTATGGTCGACCGCAGTGCTTTCGACAAAATCATCCAGGCCGGTGGTTATACCACCATCCGCACGGGTCAGGCTCAGGATGCCAATGCCATCCTTATCCCCAAGCAGGATGCCGACGAGGCCATGGACTGCGCCTCGTGCATCGGTTGCGGTGCTTGCGTGGCTGCTTGCAAGAACGGCTCAGCCATGCTCTTCGTGAGCTCTAAGGTGAGCCAGCTGGCTCTGCTGCCGCAGGGTCGTCCCGAGGCTGCCAAGCGCGCCAAGGCGATGATTGCCCGCATGGATGAGCTGGGCTTCGGCAACTGCACCAACACCCGTGCCTGCGAGGCTGTGTGCCCGAAGAACGAGACCATCTCCAACATCGCCCGCCTGAACCGCGAGTTCATCAAGGCGAAGTTGAACGACTAAGTCTTTCGACAACGAATTGCTCGAATTCGACGAATTCAGTACATCTATCCCAATCGTTTGGGCGGATTCTCATGAATCCGCCCAAATTGTTTTTCCGGACTTTTTTCCCCATCCCATCATTATTCCCATAATAATAAGGAATAACTGCCGTACAATTTTGATTTTTCAAGAAAAAACACTACATTTGCAACATTATTATCATTCGTACTAACTTATTTTTGGATAATCATGAAACGAATCTTTTTCTTATTAGTCGGTTTGGTTTGTTGTATCGTGGCTTCAGCACAAAGCATGAAGATGGTAGTCGACAAGAATGGCGAGGTCGTTGGGCGTTATGTACGAACCAATGCCTCCACTTACACCATCAGTGTGCAAGATGCTTACGACGTGCCAAAGGCTGGTCATCGCGTGGTGACATTCAGTGCCGCCGCGGGGCAGGGCATCGTCTACCGTAACCAAGACAAGAAAGGCAATATCAATGTGCGCAAGGGCGCTTATCGCAACAGCACGGTCATCGCCTTGATTCCCGAGTTCGACGGGGTGCCCGACACCTATCCCTGTTTAGGTGTGAAAAACGGCTATTACAAAATCCGTATTGACGGCAAGGTGGGCTATATCCGCAAGGATATGGCTTGTTGGGATGGTATGTCTACATTCTGACTTCCACAGTATGTTCGCAGTCGGAGCCTATGGATGCGCTGGTTCGTAAACGATTGATAGATAAAAGCGAAGAACTCACGCAAGACATCAACGTGAGGACACGCAACGTGATATTCCGTCTGCTCAAGGATGTGGAAGGACAACTGGTGCCTCTCATCGTCGGTTCACGTGATGCCATCAGCATCCCATCCTGCGGCAAACAGACGGCATCCTACATCAACACATTCCTCGACCAGTTGCGCCCATACTATCAAAAACTGATGAACATGACCCCAGAGGAAATAGAGCAGGAGGAGAACTGGGAGAGGCAACAGGAGAAAATCGCCGACACTCAGAAGAGAAACTATGCCATCAAGTTCAAAGAGGTAGACGACGAAACCGACCGATGCCTACAGGAAATCTATGTCAGGATGAGAGCCCGGATTCCTCATGTGAGGTCGCGCAACCTGGTAGCCTACCATATTAGGAATTACAAAGACATAGAACCTTATCTCAACGACCCGTCGCTTGTCAACAATTGGCACAATGCCGGTATCAGCTCCTCGACCATCATCCTGCAATTCTTCAACGCCTTCCATGAAGAATACTTGGCCATTATCAAGGAAGGAAAAGGGAGGATGGTATCTAAGTTGATTGATTTCCATTATCCTTTCCTCAATGAGGAACAACGCGACTTCGTGTTGTCGTTTCTCAAGGCGGAAGGACGAGTGCCCGCCCTGTTCATTGCCTTATGCCACCTGCGCCAGACCAACAACCGCACGGCACAGGTTTTCGCCCGTGTCAACGGTATCGTGGGTGAACATACGTCCATCCATCAACTGGCCGATGAATTAGACCTCTCACGCGAACGCATCCGCCAACTCGTCCAGAAAAAACTGTCGGAAGACTGCGACTATCCGTATGTATGGAAAGAAGAGGCATGGAAAGAATATCCATTCTTCAACCAGCTATTGCTCACCGAGAAGAACACCGGGTGGGAAAAGCTAAAGACACGAGAGCATCTCGACAACCTCGATTTCTATGGAGCACTTGCCATTCTGGCGCAGATGCGCAACATCACCATCGTAGCCCTGCTCGGCGACGGCACCAAATCCAACGGACGGAGGGCGGTGGCTAAGGGGTGGCAACAGCCACGTGTGCTCTTTGCTTATGACAGCCGCTACAATATCTTCCGCTTCGCCGATGCGCTGGGTAGGGTGGGGCATGAGGCCCACCTGCAACGTATCAACGACAAGCGCCTGTCGCTGAAAGCCCTGATGGATGATTTCCTTTGCCAACAGCCCAACCATACGGTCTACCAAAAGATACGACATATGCTCTGCGAGGTGTTGCCGATGTTCTCCGACGTGGAGATACAGGGCGACGATATCGTGTTGCACACCAACCGCATCAATTATACCAACGAGATCTATGACATCCTCAATCATCATGGCAATGCCATGACCGTCGACAATATCTTCGCCGAATTCAAACAACGTCATCCCGAGGACCACCATACCGATAGTTCCTTTATTCGCAGCTATATGCTGAGCGACAAGCGATTTGAGGCTGTGGGCAGCAAATCCACTTACCAACTGAGTGAATGGAAACGATTCGCCGGTACGTTGGGAGCACTGGCGGAACACATCCTGATGGCATACGACAACCCCGTGAAAGTGGATGAACTGTGTGAGATGATGAGAGAGCAGCGGGGCAACACCACCCGGAACAGTTGTTCCACAAGCATATACCATGCTGTGAATGCAGGACGACTGTTGTATTATACCGAAGAGAACAACAAAGGTGTATACGTCGGGCTGGTTGGGCGCAACTATGAACAGCGCTTTTGGCTGTCGCCCGTCAATGTGCAGGGCGCCCTGCACAGCCTACGCCGGTTCCTTGTGCAATACGGCAGGTGGCCTTTCTCCTCGCGAAAGGATGGTATCGAGGCTTCCCTCTACTATACATGGCGTAAGTACAATAGGATGCTGCACGTGACAGCCGAAGAACACCAACAGTTCATGGCCGGCATGGCTGACATAGAAGACGACCATTATCCCTCCAATGAGCGTGAACTGGCCTTCGCCAAGCAATGTGATACCTTGACCTCCTTCTTCGCCGACAACCACCGTCTGCCTACATCCCGCGAACACTCCAAACTTCTTGCCTGGTACTGGGATTCTTTTTCCAATCAGAAAGCCTTGAAGGGTTACCGAAAATATCGCTTCGAAAAGATGCTTGCCGACATCAATGGGATGAGAACCCCCACAGCCGAGACGCCCCTCCCGTCGAATCGTGAACCTGACGATCAACTACTGCTCGATTTCAGGGAGAAGGATGGCGACCAACTACTGCTCGATTTTGATTGAGATGCTTACCTCGGCCTTCGGTATGGCAAAAAGGAGGCGGCATGACCATGTTGTGAAAGAAAAACGTTAATAGACATATGGAACGAAATGATGAATTACGCTTGGCGTGGGACTTCGTGGAAAATACAGGCAGGAGCATCTTCCTGACAGGAAAGGCGGGCACGGGCAAGACGACGTTTCTGAAAACCGTGGTCGAGAAATCACGCAAACGGCCCATCGTGGTGGCACCCACAGGTGTGGCGGCCATCAATGCCGGCGGGGTCACCATCCATTCTTTCTTCCAGTTGCCCTTCACCCCCTATGTGCCAGGTGCCAAGATGGAAAGCAAGTTCGAGTTCAGTAGGGAGAAACGCAAGATACTCGCTTCCATCGACCTGCTCATCATCGACGAGATATCCATGGTGCGCGCCGACCTGCTCGATGCCATCGACAGCGTGCTGCGCCGTTTTCGCGACCATCTCCAACCTTTCGGAGGTGTGCAGCTGCTCATGATAGGCGACCTGGCACAACTCACCCCCGTGGTCACCCCTGAAGACGAACAGCTGCTCAAACCTTATTACGACACCCCCTATTTCTTCGGCTCGAAAGCCCTCGGCAGGATCGAATATGTGACGATACAATTACAACATGTCTATCGACAGCAAGACGATTCGTTTATCGACATTCTCAACCAGATACGCGACGGCCGACTCACACAGGAAAACCTTGCCAAACTGAACGGCCGCTATCAACCCCACTTCATTCCCAAGCCCGGCGATGGCTATATCCGGCTGACCACACATAACCACCTGGCCAACTACTACAACGAGACAGAGCTGCGCAAGTTATCTTCAAGAACCTTTCAGTACAAGGCATCCATAGAAGGCACCTACCCCGACTATTCCTATCCCACCGCTGAGACTTTGGAGCTGAAAGTGGGGGCGCAGGTGATGTTCGTAAAGAACGACCCCTCGGCCGGCCATCTCTATTACAACGGTCGCATCGGACAGGTTGTATACCTTGACAATAGCCACATCAAGGTGCGTTGCGAGGGCGATGATGACGACATCGAGGTGGAAGCCTTGGAATGGGAAAACACCCGCTACACCCTGAATGAGAAGACACGCGAGATCGAGGCCGAGGTGCAAGGCACCTTCCGCCAATACCCCCTGCGCCTGGCTTGGGCCATCACCATCCACAAAAGCCAGGGGCTGACCTTCGACCATGCCATCATAGAGGCCAACCAATCGTTCTCGCCAGGACAAGTATATGTGGCCCTAAGCCGATGCCGCACGATGGAGGGGTTGGTACTCGCCGCCCCCCTCAACACCCATGCCATCATCAACGATGAGCGGGTGAGCACCTATATAAGCGGCCAGGAGGAAGATGCCAAACGGAGCATACAGCGTCTGCCCCTGCTGAAGCAGGAGTATGAACGCCAGGTGTTGCTCCAACTCTTCGATTTCCGCAACCTCGTTAATATGGAGGAGTCGATGAACCGCGTATTCGCCGAATATTTCTACCATAGCCATGCGTCGCTGAAAGTGTTGCACAACCAGACCTTTGACTTGCTTCGCACGCAGGTGGTCGATGTGTCCAACAAATGGCGTACCCTCATCCAGGCGAAGACCTTCGATGAGTTGCACACACAGGAATTTCTCGACAGGGTGAAACGTAGTGCCACCTATTTCGCCGACACGCTGAAAAACCTCCTCGAAAAGCCCCTACGCCTGACCCAGGAGGTGAAGAGCAACAACAAACAGGCAATGAACCGTCTGGGCCATCTCCTGCCCGAACTGCGGCAGGCATGGCTCGCCCATCGCTATCTGCTCACAGCCATGGCCGAACAGACCTTCACCGTAACCCGTTATCTCAAAGAGAAACAGCTGTCGATGCTCGACGCGCTCGATGAAAGCCTCGCCAAGCCACGACGGGAGCGGAGGGCGAAGGAAAAGACCCCGAAAGAGGTCAAGCCCAAGACATGGGAAATCACCTATCAACTCTTCCAACAGGGAATGCAGCCCGTAGAGATAGCCATCGAACGCCGGTTGGCGGTAAGCACCATCATCGGCCATCTCGCCCGTTATGTGGAAAACGGCAACATATCCTTGGACCGCCTCATCATCCCCGAGCATCAGCAAGCCATCGGACGGGTGGTGCGCATGGTAGGCCCCGATGCCACCACCACAGCCATCAAAAGCCTCTGCCCGCCCGAGGTGACCTATGAGGAGATACGTCTGGTGCTGAACGTGCTCCAACAACGAAACAAACGTTGAAAAAGTTGGTATCCGTTTTTTCCCTCATGAAACGTTTTTGAAATCATCTGCAACGCCATTGTCTTAGTCGCCCGATAATTTTTCCTATTTTTGCAGGCGTAAAAACATCTATTCATTCTAACTAAGAACGCGTTGACTATTATTATGAAACAATTCTACAAAGCATTATGCACCATGATGCTGCCATTTGCCATTCACACCTCGGCAAGTGCGCAGAGCGTCACTTTCACGTCATCCAACCTGCCTATCGTCATCATCCAGACCGAACAAGCCATCAATGCCGACGAGAAGGTAAGAGGCACGATGAAAATCATCAACAACGGGGTGGGGGAGACCAACCATGTGACCGACACACCCAATGATTACGACGGTTATATCGGCATCAAATGGCGTGGGGAGAGTTCACTCAACTTCAATCAGAAGAAATACACCATCGAGACTTGGGATGAGGCCGGCAACGATATTGATGTGTCGCTGTTGGGCATGCCCGAGGAAGCCGACTGGGTGCTGCTGGCCCCTTATAACGACGTGTCGATGGTGCGTGATGTGTTCGCCTATTATATGTGGAACGAGATGGGCCACTGGGGACCCCGCACGCAGATGTGCGAGGCGGTGGTCAACGGCGAGTATATGGGCGTGTATGCCCTGTGCGAGCGTATCAAACGCAATAAGAACCGCATAGACATCAGCAAGCTCAAACCTGAAGATATCGAAGGGCGTGATGTTACCGGTGGCTATATCCTTCGTATCGATGCGTATGATGAGGAGGACGAGACGTTCCAATCGAAAGTCAAGGGCATACAGGTGCAACAGAACTGGGGATGGGGCGGCACCACCACCACCATCGAGGCACCCATCACATGGACCATCTATTACCCCAAGAAAGAGGATATCCAGCCCGAACAGCGTGCTTACATACAAGACTATGTCGACCAGACCGAACAGGCTATCCAAGCCGACAATTTCGCCGACCCTGAAGAGGGCTATGCTCATTTCATCAATGTAGAGTCCTTCGTCGACTATTTTATACACACCGAACTGAGCCTCAATGCCGATGGGTTCAAGCGTAGCGCTTATTACTACAAAGAGAAAGACAAGAAAGACGGCAGTGTAGGCAAACTCTTCGCCGGACCCGTTTGGGACTTCAACCTGGCTTATGGCAACTGTAGTTTCTGCAATGCCAACAAAGTCGAATCATGGGTGTACGAGGGTTGTGAGACCAATCCCACACCTGTGATGTGGCGCCGTTTGCTCGAAGACCCCACCTTCCGCAACGCCGTGAAATGCCGTTATCTGGCGCTGCGGCAAACCATCCTCAGCGAGGAGTCCATCGATGCGTTCCTCGACAGTTATGCCGCTCTGCTCGACGAGGCCAAAGACCGCCAGTTGCAGAAATACAAGGAAATCCTCAAATCCAACAATCCTTGGGATTTCGGACCTACCTCTTTCTATGCCGCCTATCGCGTCTCCTCCTACGAGGAAGAAATAGCCACGGTGAAAGACTGGTTCCGCCAGCGACTGGCCTTCCTCGATGCCAACCTGCCAGGCGAATGCACGGGAACCACCGACAGTATCGACAACCTGTCGTGGGAGAATATCAGCCTACAGATGGTTGGTACTTCGGCGGTAGTCCGTTCCGAACGGCCCTTGGTGCGAATCGATGTGGTCAATGCCATCGGTACCCTGCTGGCATCCCATACCGTGGATCGGCAAAAAGAAGCCACCATCGATTTAAGTGGTACAGGCTCGGGACTTCGCATCATCGTTTGCTATGCCGATGATGGCTCGATGCTGTCGCGCAGCGTATTATTCTGAAAGGGTGGAAGGGGCGTCTACTCATTTCATGTTCATATTACAAGGTGCATCTGATTGGCGGAAATATTGGTGCTTTTTCCGCCGTTAGATGCACTTTTTTTGCAAAAAGACATTGATTTTTTGCAAATTACATTTTTTGTTGATAATTTTGCCAATTGATACTATTGTTATTCTTCTTCGCCTATTACAACAACTTAAATAATTGAATAACCGACATGAAAAAATTTACATTGTTTTTGATGATGGCTCTCTTTCTCGGGAGCGCCCGTTCCTTTGCTGTAGAGGATGTCGACATGCCTTCACCGTGGGAGGCTACCTGCACGGTAAGCGGCACCACCTTCACCTTCAATGGCAGCTGGGCAGGTGCGGGCACTTGGCTGGGCGATGCAGACAAGTCAGCCTATGACTATGTTTTCGTGAAATATTCCGACTGTACGGCACCCATCTCCTTCGGTGTGGTCTACAACAAGGTGACGGGTCATGAGTCGTGGGGCGATGTATATGCTACAGGCTCCGTGTTGATACCCGTATCGCAGGGTGGTGTGGTAGGTGTGAAGCTCGACAAGACCTCCATGTCCGACAATGCCGGGAAGACCTATGCTCAGTCTATCCGTCAGGTTCAGCTGCAGGACCAAGGCACAGCAGGTTCCGTCACCATCGAAGGCATCTGGTTTGGCACTACCGCTGAATACGAGGAAGCCTTGGCCGGTGGTGAGATCCAGTTGGACCCACGTGTTGACCTGCCGGTCGACAACATGAATGCCGGTTGGAGCTCCTCTTCCGATGGTTCTGGCAATATCACCATCAGCGGCAGCTATGGCGGTCGCGGATGGGGCTGGTGGAACGGAGGACAGGACTTCACTTACTACGACTATGTGGTGCTCGTGTTTGCCGTTCCCACTTCCAACAATGGGCAGTTATTCTTCCAAGGCACGGGAAGCGACGAGAATACCACTACTTCGTTCGACCAGAAATGTATGGTGTTCGTGGCTCCGCTGCCCGACTACGAGCTTTTCTCCCAGATATGTATCCAGGGAGCCCAATCGGGTTATACCTACAGCGTAGACGAAGCATTCGTCTGTACGCAGGAATATTTGGAGGAGAATGGCTATGCCACCCTCTATAAAGTCGACCGTAAGGATTTAGGTCTTACCGCCAGCGATGTAGGCTCAGGTTGGGGCGAATCCTCTTACGATGCCGCCACCAAGACCATCACCATCGGCGACGACTGGAGCGGCAAGGGATGGTGGAAGGGTACCGCCGACTATTCCGCTTACGACAAGTTGGTCATCTGTTTTGCTGATGCCACTCCTGCTGTCGGCAAGATCGTGGTGGAATACGACAATGGCACTGCCAATAGCGAGGCTGAGTTCGATGTGTCGTGCATCCAGCGCATCTTCTCTTTGGACGAGGCAGGCAAGAGCGCCGTCAAGCAGGTTTACATCCAGGGTCCCTCGGGTGCCAAATATGAATTGGAAGAGGCTTATGTCTGTACATACGAATATTCTGACTTGGATGTGGGCATTAGCGACGAATATGCACCTAACTTCGAATACTCCTTCAACGGCTATGGCTATGGTACGTTCTGTTACGAAGAGAATGCTTATGTCATTCCCACCGGTGTGGAAGTGTCCTACGTCTCCGGCATAGAAGGCAAGGTGCTTCAAGAGGGCACTGTCGAAGGGGTTATACCTGCCGACATGGCCGTCATCCTGAAAGGCGAACCCAACAGCACCGTGAAGTTCGGACAGAGTGTGAAGAACCCCGACCCTGTCAGTGGCAATATGTTGCATGGTGCCGATGAGAGCGTGAATATCGGCGCAGGCACCAACTTCATCTATTTCCTCAGTGCCAAGGACGGCATCGTGGGCTTCTATCTGGCCAGTGCCGATGGACATAATGCCACCAGTGAAGCCCACAAAGCATGGCTCACACTGACAGCGAGCCAGGCAGCCAACGCCCCCGCATTCGTGTTCGACCAAACCACGGGCATCGAGGCTATAACCTCTGCCGAAATCGACGGTGACGCTCCCATGTACAACCTGGCCGGTCAGCGTGTGGACAGGTCTTACAAAGGATTGGTTATTGTGAAAGGCAAAAAAGTAAGGAGGTAAAAAATAAAAGTTTAAAGAATTTGGGTTCTTATCGAAAAAGAAACTCTCCACAGGAGTTTCTTTTTCGCTTTTTTTGTATTTTTGTGGCCTATAATCCTACGAAATCATGAAAAGAACGTTTTTACTTTCCTTGTGTTTGTGCCTCACCCTATGGATGGCGGCACAAGACACCGAGGACCGGCAGCGCATCGACCTGTCGGGCGAATGGTTTTTCTCACTCGACCGTGATACGGTCATCACTCCCCTTGCCCATTTTATGGAGACGGTTAACCTGCCCAGTACGACGGACACCAACCTCAAGGGCGACCCCTTGATGAGCCGTGAGGAGACCACCCATTTGTCACGCCTATTCAGCTACAAAGGACGGGCATGGTATCGTAAGGAAGTGGAGATACCCCGCTCATGGAAGAAAAAACATATCAGGCTCTTCTTGGAGCGCAGCAAACCCTCGGAGGTGTACGTGGACGGCACTTTCCAGGGAAAGGCGGAAAGTGTGTCGACCCGTCAGGACTTCGACCTTTCCTCCGTTCTTACCCCTGGCAGACATACCATCGACATCATGGTAGACAACGGGGAGAGCGTGCCACCCCAACTCTTAGGCAGTTCACATGCCTATACGGAGGACACCCAGACCAACTGGAACGGCATCATCGGAGAGATTTTTCTTGAGGCATCGTCGCCGCGAGGCATCGTCAGCATGGAGGTGCGCCCCGATGTGCATCACAAACAAGTGGCGGTGAGTGCCTTGCTACGAGGAAAAGTGAAGAAGGGCGACCATTTCGTGGTGCGGGTGGACCCTAATGGATGGAGTGGCCCCATCACCCTGTTCGACTTGTGGCCCAACCGTAGCACCTACGCCTTCAGCGAGACACCGGAAGGAACGTTGCTCACATGTGTGGTTCCCTTGGGTGCCGATGCCCACCTATGGAGCGAATTCTCGCCCGATTATTACCAGCTCGAACTGCTGTGGGAGGGAGTGGACAGCCAAATCAAGGATTTCGGACTGGTGGATTTCCAAGCCCGCGACCATCATTTCTACGTCAACGGCAAACAAACCTTCTTGCGTGGCAAACACGATGCCTGTGTCTTCCCCATCACCGCCCATGTGCCCATGGACGAGGCGGCATGGCGCAGATATTTAGGTAAATGCAAGCATTATGGCATCAACCATGTGCGTTTCCATTCATGGTGCCCGCCCGAGGCTGCCTTCATCGCCGCCGACGCCCTGGGCATCTATCTCCAACCCGAGCTGCCTTTCTGGGGTGACTTCAAGGCCGACGACGAACGGCTCATGACCTATCTGCACCGCGAGGGAGAGCGTATCATACATGCCTATGGCCATCACCCCTCATTCGTCATGTTCGCCTTGGGCAATGAGTTGTGGGGCTCAATAGAGAAAATGGGTGAATTCGTGGCTGATTACCGGAAGATCAATAGCCACATACTTTATACCTTTGGTTCCAACTACTACCTTGGCTATCAAGGCGTGAAACCCGGAATGGACTATTTCACCACCTGCAGGGTGGGGGGCGAGGCCTGGGGACAGTACGACACCCATACCCGAGGTTCTTTCTCCTTTGCCGACGCTTTCGAAGGAGGCATGATCAACCACTTCGCACCCAACCTCAGCATGAATTTCGAGGAGGGATGTAGCCGCTCGTCCGTACCTGTCATCAGCCATGAAACGGCACAGTTCCAGACCTATCCCGATTTCGACGAGATGAGAAAATACACGGGTGTGCTCACACCATGCAATATGGAAGTGTTCCAACGGCGGTTGCAGCAGGCGGGCATGGGCGACCAAGCCAAGGCGTTCCACCGCGCTTCGGGTGCCTGGAGCTTCGAATTGTATAAAGCCGACATCGAGATGGACCTGCGCACGCGCAATATGGCAGGATTCCAGTTGCTCGACCTGCAGGACTACCCAGGCCAGGGCAGTGCCTATGTGGGTATGCTCGACGCACTGATGGACGAGAAAGACTGTTTCGACGACAATGCGCAATATGCCTGGCAGGGGTTCTGCGCTCCCGTGGTACCGTTGCTGCAGACCGACCGTTATTGTCTGACCGCCGCCGACACCTTGCACGCCACCCTGCTGGTGGCCAACTATGGCGGCCAATCGTTGCGCGGCAAGAATCTGACCTACCAACTGTCGTATGAAGAGCCGAAAAGCAGGCTGATAGGATTGTCGGAAGGTCATTCGCTGACGGTGGAAACCGACGACCAAGGGCTCATCACCTTGGGCGACATCCATATCCCCATGGCATCCTTCGGCGGTGAGGCCCGCCAACTATGGCTCAGCCTGACCATGGATGAGGGGCGTATCCACAATGAATACAAGCTTTGGGTTTATCCCAACACATCCAATCTCGCTTCGCTGAAAGAAGGCATCCTCATCACCCGTACCATGGATGAGCGGACTGGCAAGAAGTTGGAAGAGGGGGCCACTGTACTCTTCATGCCCGACAGCACCCTCTTCGCCGACAATACCGTGGGCGGCCTGTTCATGACCGACTATTGGAACTACCGAATGTTCAAGACCATCTGCGAGAACAACAAAAAGGCAGTGTCACCAGGCACCTTGGGCATATTGACCGATTCCGGGCATCCCCTGTTCGGCTCTTTCCCCACCGAGGGGCATACGGATTGGCAATGGTGGCCGGTGGTCAGACACAGCAAGCCGCTCATCCTCGACAACCTGCCTGCCGACTATCGGCCTTTGGTTCAGGTGATCGACAATATAGAACGCAACCATAAGTTGGGCATGGTGATGGAGTTCGCCGTGGGTAAAGGGCGGCTGATGCTCTGCATGAGCGACTTGGAAGCCGCCTCCTCCAGGCCGGAGGGCGAGGCATTCTACCGCAGTCTGCTGGAATATATGCACAGTGCCCATTTCCAGCCCACCACCTCCTTCCGTCTGGGCGAATTGATGACATTGCTGAAAAGCAAGGTTGGCGACCGTCAGCTGGACGAATTGAACAACATTTCGCCCTATTGACCGTTGCTCGGAACAACTTACTTGGCCAAATGTGCTCATTATTGGGAAAATATGCCTAATTTTGCACGCGAGAAACTATAATAAAGAAAAGAAATGGCATTAAAATGTGGTATCGTAGGATTGCCCAACGTGGGTAAATCAACCTTGTTCAATTGTCTGTCGAGCGCCAAGGCGCAAGCAGCCAACTTCCCTTTCTGCACCATCGAACCTAATGTCGGTGTGATCACCGTACCTGATGAACGACTCACCAAACTGGCAGAATTGGTCCATCCGGGACGTATCGTGCCCGCCACCTGTGAGATCGTAGACATCGCCGGTCTGGTGAAAGGTGCTTCCAAAGGCGAGGGACTGGGTAATAAGTTCTTAGGCAACATACGCGAGACGGACGCCATCATACATGTGTTGCGTTGCTTCGACGACGACAATATCACACATGTCGACGGCACCATCGACCCCATCCGCGACAAGGAGATTATCGATACCGAGCTGCAACTCAAGGATCTGGAGACGGTGGAGGCTCGTCTGAACAAACAGCTCAAGCCTGCCGCCGCCGGCAACAAGGAGGCCAAGCTTGAGGTGGGTGTGTTGCAAGCTTACAAGGAGGTGCTCGAACAAGGAAAGAACGCCCGCACTGTGCAGTTCGAATCCAAGGAGGAGCAGCAGGCGGCCCACGACCTGTTCCTGCTCACCGCCAAGCCCGTGCTTTATGTGTGCAATGTGGATGAGAGTGCCGCCAAGGACGGCAACGATTATTCGCGCCGTGTGGAGCAGGTGGCTGCCGACGAGGGAGCAGAGATACTCATCATCGCCGCCAAGACCGAAGAAGACATCGCCTCGTTCGACAACTATGAAGACAAGCAGTTGTTCCTCGACGAGCTGGGACTGGAGGAGAGCGGTGTGAATCGTCTCATCAAGAAAGCCTATTCGCTGCTCAATCTCGAGACATTCATCACCGCCGGCGAGATGGAGGTCAAGGCTTGGACCTACCATAAAGGATGGAAGGCACCACAGTGTGCCGGTGTCATCCATACCGATTTCGAAAAAGGGTTCATCCGCGCCGAGGTCATCAAATACGACGACTATATCCACTACGGCAGCGAGGCCGCCGTACGTGAGGCGGGCAAGATGGGTATCGAAGGGAAAGACTACGTAGTGCAAGACGGCGACATCATGCACTTTAGGTTTAATGTTTAACCCACCCCGTCCCTCCCAAAGAATACCCACCCCGTCCCTCCCAAGGGAGGGAGTGAAAAAGAGGTTGGGGCAGTTTTTTACAAACCACCCCTGCCCCTCCTTTGGAAAAGGAGGGGAGAAGATAGTCCGCTATTCAGAAATCGCTGCTGTAGGGGCGTGCTTGTCTCGCCCATGAAATCGCTGCTGTAGGGGCGTGCTTGTCTCGCCCGCAAAGAGGGTAAAGAGCAAGGGGCAAGAGAATACCCTCAACCCTCAACCCTCAGCCCTCAACCCTCAGCCCTCAACCCTCAACCCTCAACACTCAACCCTCAGCCCTCAACCCACAGCCCTCAACCCTCACCCCTCAACCCTCAACCCTCAGCACTCAACCCTCAACCCTCAACCCTCAGCACTCAACCCTCAACCCTCAACCCTCGTAATATGCTTAGTTATATCGTCTGGAATCCCGATGAGGTGGTTTTTCACCTCGGCTCATTTTCCATCCGCTGGTACTCCCTATGCTGGCTGTTGGGATTGGCCTGTGCGTTCTTTATAGTGAAATACCTCTACAAGAAAGAGAAGATCAAAGATGAATATTTCGACCCCTTGTTCATCTATTGTTTCCTCGGCATTTTGATAGGAGCTCGCCTTGGCCACTGCCTGTTCTACGAACCAGGCTATTTCCTCAGCAGTGGCGAACATATCCTGGAGATGTTCCTGCCCATCCATAAGATGGCCGACGGCTCCTGGAAATTCACAGGCTACGAGGGACTGGCTTCGCATGGAGGCACCCTCGGACTGATGATCGCCCTCTTCCTCTATTGTAAGAAGACGAAGGTTAACCTCTGGCGGGTGCTCGACATGATAGCCATCGCCACGCCTACCACAGCCTGTTTCATACGCTTAGGCAATCTCATGAACTCTGAAATCATCGGCAAGGTGACCGATGTGCCCTGGGCATTTATCTTCGAGGCTGCCGGACCAGAATATGCCGGTGTGCCACGCCATCCCGGACAGCTCTACGAGGCCATCGCCTATTTCATATTCTTCTTCATCGGATGGTATTTCTACAAGAGGAGCCAACGCACCGAAACCTCAAAAAAAGTCGGTTCAGGTTTCTTCTTCGGGCTCTGCCTCACATTGATTTTCACTGCCCGCTTCTTCATCGAGTTCACCAAAGAAAACCAGGTCGACTTCGAGGAGGGCATGATGTTCGACATGGGACAATTGCTCAGCATACCCTTCATTATCCTCGGCATAGCCTGTATGAGAGGAGGCAAATGGCTCAGGAAATTGGGAGCGCAATAAGGAGAGGCCCGGAAATCTTGATTTCACTACCAGATGTCCATATTAACAAGAAAATACCCTTTTGAGCAAAGCAGGAATTGGTTGGGCGACTGTTTGACCTATAGTGTCATCGTCTTTCTTATACTTTTTTTCCTTCAACCCTTCGGGCTCGGTCTCTATCCGGCAAACAAATTGGTGTTGTCGCTGGTCTTTGGAGGAGTGACCTTCGTCTGTTGCGCTGTTTATGGATTCCTGGTGTTCAATACCCTGCCGCTACGCATCCAACCATGGAAGGTCTGGCATCATGCCCTGGCCCTCATCGGTATGGTGCTGTTCGTCGGCATCGCCAATTTCCTGACCTTTTCGCTGGTTTTCCAGCATTCCCTTACCTTCCATACATTCCTGCTTTTCCTTTATTGGACTTTTATCATCGGTGTCATCATCACGGTGGTGTCGATGGGCATCACCTACACACGCCATTTGCGCAACCGTATGGAAACGTTGCTTGAGAACACCACCGATGAACAGCGCGACATCATGATTACCATCCACAACAACAATGTGCGAGGAGAAGACCTTACGCTGCCCATCAACGACCTGCTATATATAGAGGCTCGGAAAAACACCGTGATGGTGTATCATGTGGTCGAAGGGAAAACCACCTCGACGGAGATACACGCTACGCTGTCGGCGGTACTCGACGGACTGAAAGATTTCAAGACCATCTTCCAGTGCCACCGCTCCTTTGCCGTCAATCTCAACAATATCACCTCGGCCAAGGGCAACAGCAACGGCTATCAACTGACCCTCGGAAACTGCCCAACGATGGTGCCCGTATCGCGCACTTATGTCCCTCTTCTTAAGTCGTTTGTCGCTTAGTCATTCGTCCTCGAAGTTAGTCATTCGTCTGTCGCCTTAGTTTTTCGTCCATCTTTTTAGCCGTGTATCACGGTTATTTGCATCTACGTTTTTCCATGCCTATCTTTGCGGCATGAAACAACGAATGCTCAATCTCATCATCGTGCTGCTGACCGCTGTCAGCATGTCGGCACAAGTCACCGTTTCAGGCATGGTAAGCGACGGACACGAACCTCTTGTCGGCGCCAATGTCTTTATATTAGGTACAATAGACGGTTGCCTGACCGACGCATCGGGTCGTTTTTCCTTTACGACGACAGCTCAGGGGAATGTCACGCTCAAAGCCACCTACATCGGGTTTGAAGACTTCATGCTTGCTGCGGAGGTGGGCGATATGCATGATATCACTATCACCATGCGTTTTCATGCCGCATCTATCGATGAGGTGGTCGTGCTGGCCAGTACCTACAGCTTCGGCAAGAGCGACAACTTCAAGACCATGGATGCCCATGGGGTGGTGATGTCTGGCAACTCATGTGGCGACATCATTGGTGCCTTGCAGTCGCTGCCTGGCACACAGAAAGTAGGCGAGGATGGCAAACTCTACGTGCGCGGCGGTGAGAGCAACGAGTGCCAGACATTTATCAATGGTATGCACGTGCTCTCACCCTACAGCACCAATGTGGAAGGGCAGGCACAGCGTGGACGCTTCTCACCCTTCCTCTTCAAAGGCATCAATTTCTCATTAGGCGGTTATGGAGGTGAGTACGGACAGGCGCTGTCCTCAGTCCTGCCCATGGAAACCACCGATGTGCAGACAAGCGACAAGGTTGGTGTGAGCGCGTCGCTGGTAGACTGGAACATCGGTGGTACGAAAGCATTCCCACGGAGCAGCCTTTCGTTCAATGCCGCTTATACCGACATGGGCGTTTACAACCGGTTGTTCACCGATCATGCGGATTGGACCCGTCCATATCGCAAGTTGTCTACCGAGGCCCAATATAAGGTGGACTTGTCGTCGGCCAGCATGCTTAAATCATATTTCGGCTACGACCTCACCTCAGTAGGTCAGCATATCGATGACAGGCGATTGTCACTTGTCGAACATAACATCTATGCCAATGTCACCATGAAAAGTAATATAGGCAGGGGTTATTCACTCTTTGCGGGTATCGCCAACTCTACCTTGCTCAGCAACATTGGCGACGCCCTCACCCTCGGCGATCATTACCATAACTGGCGCAATGAGATACATCTGAAGATGGATATCCGCAAGGTTTTTTCACCATCTCTGAAGATGTCGGCGGGAGTGGAGGATTATTATCGCCACAGTGAGATGACCTACAGTCCCTATCAGTACAATCTCGACCACAATATCCTGGCGGCCCATATCGACGCGCAATGGCGGTTGGTGCCTCGCTTGTTCCTTCACCTCTCGACAAGAGCGGAGCATTCCAGCTACAACAATGAGCTGGCACTCTTGCCGCGATTTACCTTGAGCTACATTCCCAACCAACGATTCCAAACATCCATCATGTTCGGACGTTACAGCCAAGCGGCGGAAGATGACTATCTCGCCAGATGTGACAAACCATTGAGCCAAGGCATTGCTTACCATGCTATCTTCAGTATGCAATATAAAAACGACCGCCTCATGCTGCGCGTAGAACCTTATTGGAAGAAATATCGCCATCTGCCTTTGCTGGCCAAGGAGCAGGGCTCTACGGAAAACCCATTCGAAGACCTTTACCGTTCCGAGGGATATGGTACGAGTCGTGGCGTGGATGCTTTCGTGGAATACGCTCCGGCCAATCACCGCCTCCCGTCTCTTTCGCTCGCTTATTCATACAACGACTCAGAGCGATTGTATCTCGACTATGCCACCCTTCGTATGCCATACTATGCCTCACGGCATAACCTACGGCTATCTGCCAAATACACCATCGGCAAGGCGATCATCGGTGTCACGGAGTCTTACGCCAGCCGGCGACAGTTCTCCATGGGTAAGTCACCTCATTATAACAGTGTCGACCTGAATGTGACCTATCTGCTCCATCCCAAGGTCATCGTCTATGCCTCGCTGAGCAATGTCTTTGGGCGTAACAACATCTTCGGTTACCGTCCCGATGGTTCCTCCATAACCGCTACACGGAATCGCTTTTTCTACATCGGAATATTTGTTTCACTTAAAAATAATAAAGCTTATGACATCTCAAACTTTTAGGCACCACGTGTGCACCGTCGTATTGTTTCTTATCGCTGCAACAAACATCAACGCACAAGGACCTGACATGAACGCGCTCATCCAACAGTCGCTGTCGAAACTGCAACAACCCACGCCGGAGGCTTACATCACCTGCATCGCTGAGATGAAAAGGATTGATGCCATGTATCCCGACAGTGTACAACCCAAATACCAGTTGGCGCTGCAAAGTCTGACCTTTGGTATCATGAATCCTCATGCCCCTGAAACGCAGCGCATACTTGCCGAAGCACAACAAACCATTGAAAAGCTGTCGGAGATTCCGTCGGCCGACCCTTCCGACATTCATACCCTGCGCGGTTTCTACCTGATGACACTTATTGTGCAGGACCCTATGACGAATGGGCAACGCTATTACCTTGAGGTGATGGACAACTATGAGACGGCGCTGAAACTCAATCCCAACAACGAACTGGCCCGGCAACTACAGGAGAAGTTCCTTGAAGGGATGAGGAGTTATCAATGAACTACCGCCATTTCCTGTAGTTAGGAGGTAAAAGTAGTTGGAAGAAAGAAGAAGTTGGAAGACAATACTATGCTTCGTCTTTGGGGGACTGAAAACAAAAATATCATCATCTTTTTCACCTTTTATTTTGTGGATTGGTATATTTTTGATATTTTTGCATCCACTTTTGGAAAGGTCCCGTAGCTTAGCTGAATAGAGCGTCAGATTCCGGTTCTGAAGGTCTTGGGTTTGAATCCCAACGGGATCACTTTACAAAATCCGCAAGATTCTGAATTTCAGTTTCTTGCGGATTATTTCATTTTTCAAACGCGCCACATTTGCACCACCAAGCATTAACAACAAGTTTTTACAAACTGCACTATACGCCAAGAAATGGCTCATTAACGCTTGTTACACATCATGAATAGAGAAGATCGCCATATGGTTTGATTACCGTTTTCATGTGAAAACGGCAAAGATGGGATGTAACCTTGAACCAGAAACCGAGATAGCCCCAGGCTTGTGTTTTCCTCATGGTTTTCCAGTCGTGATACATTCTCATGCCAAGCTAGGCCGCCACTGCATCGGGCATCCAGGTGTGCAGGTTGGCACTTCACGAACAAAGGGTGGGGCACCTGTTATTGGCGACTATTGTTTCTTGGGTAATGGATATCATATTATAGGAAATTGTAAGATTGGAGATTGGTGTTTTATATCACCAGGGGCTTTTGTTTGTAAAGATATACCAGAAGGTTCTGTCGTGGGATTTGGATTAAACAATATTATATCTAACAAAGGAAAAGAGACTGTAAGTATGTATCTTTAAATTCAATATAGATGAAAGGAATAGTATTAGCAGGGGGTAGTGGCACACGTCTCTATCCAATAACAAAAGGTGTGAGCAAACAGTTACTCCCTATTTATGATAAACCAATGGTGTATTATCCGATCTCTGCACTTATGTTGGCTGGAATTAGAGATATTCTTATTATCTCTACACCATACGACTTGCCAGGCTTCAAACGTTTGTTAGGTGATGGTTCCGATTACGGTGTACACTTCGAGTATGCAGAGCAGCCTTCACCGGATGGACTGGCGCAGGCTTTCATCATTGGTGAGAAATTCATTGGAGATGAAAGTGTCTGCCTTGTACTAGGAGATAATATATTCTATGGGAGTGGCTTCACAGGTTTGCTCCGCAAGGCTGTGAAGGATGCAGAGGAAAATAAGAAAGCTACCGTCTTTGGGTATTGGGTCAGTGATCCAGAACGATATGGCGTAGCTGAATTTGATAAGCTGGGCAACTGCCTTTCTATTGAGGAAAAACCGAAAGAGCCAAAATCAAACTATGCTGTGGTAGGTTTATATTTCTACCCCAACAAGGTCGTTGATGTTGCGAAGCACATTAAGCCTTCTGTTCGTGGAGAACTAGAGATTACGACTGTGAACCAGGAGTTCCTGAAAGATGGAGGACTGAAAGTACAGGTTTTTGGCCGTGGTTTTGCTTGGCTTGATACCGGCACGCACGACAGTCTCGCAGAGGCATCCACCTTTGTAGAAGTGATAGAGAAACGTCAGGGACTCAAAGTTGCATGCCTGGAGGGCATTGCTTACCGCAATGGTTGGATAAGCGAGGAGCGTGTGCGAGAGATTGCTCAGCCCATGCTTAAGAACCAGTACGGACAGTACCTTTTGAAGGTAATAGACGAGATGAAAGAAGAGATTACGTCAATATCATTTCAAAATAAGGATTGATGCCATAGGCTTCAAGTTTCAGGTTATCCCCTTAAACAATCTTAAAAAAACACAAGAAACGCTATCTGTGTCGGGGAAAAAGTGTATTTTTGCAGGATATAAAACGAATGTATAATGGATATTGATTTTTCTCGTAATCAGTTTACAGACATACTGACGCGCTGTCATAACATCATCAGGGACAACGACAAGTTGTCGCCTGAGGCCGCTTTTGACGAAACGAGCAAAATCCTTTTTATCAAGATACAACGCGAACGGGCTGACGGGAAGGTATATACAATGTCGGACTACTTTCAGGAGAAAGAGAACTACCGCGAGAAGTATGCCATAGATAATACACCGTACTATCAGTTCCTGTTTCGTCAGACGAAAGATAAATACCGGGAAGAGGAAATATTCGACGACTATGACACTATTAAAATACGTGAGCATAGTTTTGAGGCTATCATCTATTGTCTGGAGACAATGAATCTGGCAACTACCGAAGATGACGTGAAAGGTATCGCCTTTGAGTCGTTTCTCGGAAAGACGTTCCGAGGCGAGCTGGGACAGTTCTTCACTCCCCGTGCGGTGGTGAATTTTATGGTGTCGGTACTTCATCCGGTAGAAGATATGCTGGTATGTGATCCTTGTTGCGGCAGCGGCGGCTTTCTCATCTCCGTGTTCGATGAAATCAGGAAGCAGATAGAAGCAGACAAAAATGCAGGTGACGACGATAAAAAGGAGCGGATAAGGAAGCTCTCGACCAGTAGCCTGTTTGGTGTGGATGCCAATGCCCGGATGGCACGTGTTGCCAAGATGAATATGATTATGCATGGCGACGGCCATACCTGCGTGTATCATTATGACGGTCTGTTGAATATCAACGGTGTGTTTGAAAACCGTTTCGACCTGATACTGACCAACCCTCCCTTCGGTTCGCGTGTGAACAAAAACCTTCTGATCAGCGAAGCAGAGCGCTTTACTGATACGCTGAAGAAGCAGCGTAATATTACCTTATACGGTGAGGGTTATGTGAGGTCGTTGGCTCAGGTGGAGGACCATATTGGGCGGCCACTTCTGTCGCTGTTTGAAACGGGCAAATATACCAACATATCGGAAGTGCTCTTCATAGAGCGTTGTCTGAACCTTCTGAAAGAGGGAGGACGTATGGGCATAGTGTTGCCTGATGGTGTGCTCAGCAATGAGAACCTGCAGGCGGTGAGGGAATATATAGAAAGCAGGGCGCGTATTCTATTCATCGTGTCGCTTCCCGACGATGTGTTTCTCTCGTCGGGAGCCGCTGTCAAGTCGAGCATTATGTTCTTCCAAAAATACACGGAAGTGGAGGCTGTACGATACCGTGAAGTGTTGCAGGAGGAGCGCAATGCCGCAGACGTAAGACATGGCGATATGCTGCGGGAACTCAAGCAAGCGTTAAGGCAGATAAAAGGCAGGAAGGAGCGGGATGCACAGCGTGACAAGATAGAAAAGCTGGAAGCACAGATGCACGACGAGACCTTCAGGGCTGTCAGGGAGCGACTGAACTACCGCATTGCACGGGCTGTGTTGGGTCGGGACAGCAAGAGTCCTCAAGATATGGATTTGAAAACGGAATTGGAGACGCTGGCCAAGGAGTATCAACGGTTTTGCGGACAGACAGATGGGAACGATGATTGACACACTTCAATATTGCACTCTGTCCAACTGGCTATACTCCATTCCGGAGAGCTGTCCCAGTGCGGAGTATGCCAGTCTGGATGCTGTGCTGCTGGATGACCTCATAGAACGCGTGATGGAGCCGGTGGTGATACAGGACGATGAAATATACACCCGCTTGACCATCAAGACAGGCGGGGCAGGTGCGCAGGTGAGGAGAAAAGGGGGCGTCCCGGAACGGATTTGTGGAAAGGAGATAGGACGGAAAAACCAATTCAGGGTTCATCGCGGTCAGTTGGTTGTCAGCAGTATCGATGCCCGCAACGGTGCTGCGGGCATAGTGCCAGAAGAGGCTGAGGGAAGCGTGGTGACAGACAATTTCTGGGTGTTCACGGTCAAGGACAACAAGGTGGTGCCATCTTTTTTGCAGTTGCTGCTGTCCAGGCCGGGGGTGCTTTCGCAGATAGAAGCCATCAGCCATGGGACCACCAATCGACAGTATATCACTATCGACCAGTTTCTTAAGGTAAGGGTTACACTGCCTGAAATGCCGGAGCAGAAGCGGTTTCTGATACAGTATAAACGGCTACAGGACCGAGTGACAAAGCTACAGGCTGCAATCAACTCATTTGGGGATAGGTGCGAGACCGTCATTAAGACACTTGTAGGCATGACAGATGAATCAAGTGAAACCACAAAAGGAACGCTTTTTACGGTAGCGTACCAAGACTTGTACAAGTGGAACAGTGGTGAGGCAAAGCAGATAGCCCCTTCCTCAAGCACAATGAGGATGAAGGACTGTATAGCAGAATTGATGACTCGGGGCGGCAAGTCGCTGCGGGTAACTCCTCAGAAAACGCCTGCCAAGAGGTTTCACTACGTGGGTATGGAGAATGTGGAGAAACGCCTGGGCCTTTTGACCGACAAACCGCTGGAAGCGACAGGGCAGGACATCAAGAGTGCATCGGTGGCAGTGCCAAAGGGATATGTAATATATGGAAAGCTGCGCCCTTATTTGAACAAGTATTGGTTGAATGAACGCTATCAAGGTGATGTGATATGTTCGTCAGAGTTTCTGGTATTCCGTCCTTCAGAAATTGTCGATCTGCATTATTTTCTGGCTATCCTTGGTTCGGACTATATACAGAAGCAGATTTCAGGCAAACTGTCCGGGACACGCATGCCTCGTTTGTCAACATCTGATTTTCTGGATTTGGAAGTGCCTTTTCCAAGCATGGATATACAGGAACAGATAGGGGAAGAATGTTTGCAGATTCAGAAAGAGGTTGATGGCAATCGAAAAAAATTAAAAAAACTTAGAGGATTTGAAACGGAGAAATTGTTTGATAAATACGGCATATAGTAGCTATGAAGATTAAGACGCTTTACATAAAGAGCTTTGCCAACATACAGGAAGAAACCTTTGACTTCGGAAACAGCGAAGGGTTGACCTTACTCATTGGCAATAATGGGAGTGGAAAGAGTAGTCTGCTGGAGTGTATCAGCGACATTTTCAGCAACCTGTACTTCGAGGAAGAGGGACGGGCATTTAAGTTTGTCTCTCCATTCCAGATTGTCTGGGAGTTGGACGGTGTGGATTATACAGCAGCGTGGGATGGCAGCAACCTATCCAAACTTAGTGGAGGCAATGCCGTTAGTCCGTTGACACCATTTCGTCTGCCGCAGGGAGTGGTGGCAATCTATAGTGGCGAGTCGCAGCGCTTGTGGGAGCATTTCTATGAGCCTTCGTACAAGAATTTCATATCGAGCATCAACAGAAGTGCGGCTGGTGGCCTTGTGGTGCCGGCCTATCCCAGAATGCTCTTCCTGAATCGCTACTATTGGCATTTGTCATTGTTGTCGTTGTTGTGTTCAGACAATGCGGCCATCAAGAAATTCTGCACCGATGAGTTGGGCATCGGAATGGTTAACGAAATAAAATTCACTCTTAATACTGCCAACTATCAAGACTATACCGTTACGGATGTGTTGACCTTCGTTAAAAAGCTTGAAGGGAACAACACCTTTGCATCATTGGATGCGTTCAAGCAGTTCTTGTTGCAGAGCGGTGTGGATAGTGCCATGCTCTTTGAGTATCTGTATCTGGCCTTTACCTCCAAAAACAAGAAAATTATTTCAGATATTACTGTGAAGTTCAATCAAGGGCTGGAGGTTGATGCGCTGAGTGAGGGCGGCAAGAAGCGGTTGCTGATTAAGGCTGCACTGGAGTATGCCGGACAGGAGAATACATTGTTTCTGTTAGATGAACCCGATGCTCACGTACACATCAAGAACAAGCGGCAGATAGTTGACACGGTAAAGGAGTACACCACTAACCGCCATGTTATGATGACCACTCACTCGCCCTCGGTATGCCGTTTTGTGAAGAATATCCCCTCTATCGTAATGATGGACAAAGGCAAGCGGGTGGCAGTAGCAGACCAGATAGAGGCCGGGCATAAACTGACCGATGATACCACACTCTATAACGTGTTGTTCTCCACCAAGAATATTGTTGTCACCGAGGGAAAGACCGACTGCCTGTATATCAAGAAAGCCCTGGAAAAGCTGACGGGCAGTTTCCCGCTGCTGAGAACTGAAACAGAGTTCATACCCATCGGTGGTACAGATCCGGAGGTGGACAAGGATTTCCTTGCCAAGATAGCGCAACTGGAAGGCAGAAAGATTATCCGTCTGGTGGATAGAGATGAGGCAGGACTGAAATGTGCAAGAGCGTTAATTGGCAATGAGAATCTGAAAAAAGTGGATATTACTGATTTTCGGGCAGTCAACGGAAGAACAGATATGTTCTTGTTGATGCTCCCTCCTGCGACAGGGACAAACTACAGCGAGGATTTCCTAATAGAGGACTACTTTGACCATGCAAAAGTGCTGGCTATATCGAAACAATATATCGACCAAAAATTTACCGGGCCGTTCAATGAGTTTCCGAAAGTAAAGAAAGACCTAAAGGAAAGTTTGTTGCCTGAATTTGCAAAGACAACCGTTAATGCGGCTGACATGGAGGGCTTCACGACGCTGCTGGAAAAGTTGGAAACGAAACTGGCAGAATAATAAAGGAGGTAGGCTTATGGGACTGAATTTACAGGCATCACAACAATATCTGAAGGGTATATTCGGAACGTCGGACGTGTTTATCATTCCAAGTTATCAGCGGCCATACTCATGGGAATATGACCAGTGTTCGCAGTTGTTCACTGACATCGTGGAGGCTTTTGAGAGCGGAAATGAGTTTTTTGTGGGCAATATCCTGATGGCCAAAAGTCCGGTTGAGAAGAACCGTCCCCGGATTGTTGACGGACAGCAGCGGTTGCTGACACTATGGCTGATGTTCAAGGTGATGTATCTTATCTATCCGGAACTGAACGACTTGAAGGCGGTGGTTGCCGTGCCTGCAAGGGAAGGGGATGACACCTTTCCGAAGATAGTGTCGGAGGTGTTTGAAACCAGCGACCCTCAAGAGATACCGTTGATACACGCCAAGAGTCTTGACGAGCTGGACCGCCAATACAAGTCAGTGCTCGACAAGAAAGGCGCTATCAGGGAAAATCTGTGCAAAAGCAAGATTGATATTAACCTGTTCTATATTTACAGCTGGGTGTTGGCAAAGCGTCAAGAGTATGGTGACAGCAAGATGAAAGATTTTATTTTCTTCGTGCTGGAGAGTGTGTCTATGCTACCTATAGAGCTGACGGGAACCAACATGGAAGATGCCAGCGACCGTGCCTTGGTTATCTTTGAGACCCTGAACAACCGTGGTATGGACTTGGAGGATGCTGATATTTTCAAGGAGCGTCTGTACAGGAAGGCTGTCAATGTGAAAGAGAAGGATACCTTTGTGCAGAGTTGGACAGACCTGAAGTCGATGGTGGAGGATGTCGGAATGAAGATTGATGACGTGTTCCGTTATTATTCACACGTCATCCGCGGCCGCAACAATATCACGTACGGTGAAAAGAGCCTCAGACAGTTTTTCCTGCTTGAAAAATTCTCGCCCTTGCAGAACAAGGAATATAAGGAGATACTCGATGACCTCTACAAGATGTTGCGTGTGCTGAAGTATATAGACACAGAGGCCGGTCAGACAAGTGAGGTGGGAAAATGGCTGCAAATCATCAATGCCTACACCAACCAGTATCCCAAATATGTGCTGACGACTTATCTTTTTGAGAAAGGTGTAGAGACAGTGGAGCATAATAGTACGCAGTTTGTGGAATTGATGAAAGCCATCGTGCGATACTGCTATTTTATGGGTTCTACCACGACAGTTAAGTTCCGACTGTACGAATACATTAAACAGATAGCCAACGGACAAGACATCGGAGAGAACCGGATAAGCGAACTTGACATCAGCAGGTTCGACTGGGTGGGGCAGTTGCGCAAGGGCTACACCCTGCTGGCTTACTATCTTACTGCAAAAACACCCTTACCTTACTACAGTATAGACCAGATATATACGCAGGCAGACGTTAAGAGGTGGGTGCCGCAGGACGAGCAGGAAAGCTACAATAAGATGCTGGGCTGTTTGGGTAACTTGGTTGTGCTCGACATCAACCGTCGTTCTATGAGTTGTGACAAGAAGGCCAATCACTATGCTACATCAAGTATCAGTGAGGTGAGGCATCTGTTGGACGGGAGTCCCCGGGTGAATAAAGAGCTTATTTTGCAACGTAACGAGGAGCTGAAGAAGCGGCTCTACGATTTCTTCTCAGTATAGACTTATGGCAGAAAAGATAGACAGTATCAAAGTTGAGCGTTTCAAAGCCTTTAAGGACGAGACAGTGTTCAACATAGGGAAGCACAACCTCTTGATATACGGCGAGAATGGTGCGGGGAAAAGCTCTCTGTACGATGCACTGAAGGTGGTGTTCTTTTACAAGCGGATAAGCGATGACCATCGTGTAGGCGTAACACCCGAGGAACAGCGGGCGCAACTTGCATCATATCTGTCCGGAAAGTATGACCATCGGGGTGCGGCAGGTTACGGAATCACGGTGAACAATGAAGACTACCTGACCTTCATTGCAAGTGAAGACTATGCTGACTACCATGTCAGTATGATAAGCAATGCTGACATACAAGTCGGGAATTACATTTCCTACAAGGAACTTTTGGAAAGAGTGTACTTTCACGGCGATTTGGCAGCCCTCCTTGAAGATGAAGAAAAGACGACAGCTATTGCAGAGTCCGTGAACAAAGACTTGAGGGAGTGCTTCAAGGAAGAATACGTTACGGTAGCCATATCGAGAGAGAATGAACTGAAGTGCAGTCTGAAAGGGCCGTGGAGCGGAGATACCTATATAGAGAACATACGCGACTACTTCAATGAAGCCATCATCAATCTGGTGGTACTGGTGTTGCTTCTGAACACTGTCAAGATGTTGGAAGAAGGAGACCGCAAGAAGATACGTATTCTGGTACTTGACGATATTATTACCAGCCTTGATGCCTCAAATAGGCTCTTGCTGATGCGCTATGTGCGTAATAGGTTTACCAGATACCAGAAGTTTGTTTTCACCCACAACATCAGTTTCTTCAACCTATGGCTTTACACCATGAATAGTATAAAAGGAGAGCAGGGAGAATGGCAAACGATGAATATCTACGACTGTGGCGGGAAGCATAAAGTCTATAACTACAAGGCTCCGGGGGAACACGAGAAGAAGCGCAGCCAACAGCTCAGAGAGCGGTTGGAGTCGGGAGAGGAAGATCTTCAGGACTTGGGCAATGACATACGTCGCTACTTCGAGGAACTGCTTCACGAGTTCTCAAAGATAGTGCATGTGGGAGGGAAAAATGAGTGCAGCCATATCTTAGACCGTCTGGAGAATGGAAAGACGGTCTATCTGCATGAAGACGAAGGCCATCATTTCAAGACGGCAGAGGATATGCTCGACCACATGAAAGGTATTATGGGACTGGAGGTGAACGACATAATGATGAAGCAGCTCAGAACAAAATATGCAGACTATCATGCCAACAAATTCTTTAAGGAAACGGTACTGCCGGTAGTCAGGGAACTGAAGATGTTTCAAAAGTTGTCGATGCATCCTTTGTCGCATGCACATCTGCATGGTGTACCAACTTATACGGAAAAGGAATTAAGTATGACCATAGTGCTAATAGAGAAGTTTGAGAGTGTGGTGAATGAACTCATGAACTTTGATGTGAGCACGGTGTAATAATAAACAGAATCCTTTTTGAAAATACAACTGATGGCGCAGTGGCGACACTGTGTCCTTAAATGCTTTTGTGGATTATGGAACAAGAGAATTATATGAAAAATAAAGAACAATGGTTTCAGCCAACAGCTGAGACACGTGGATTTCAAGATAAGCGAGATCGGTTGGTCGGGTGGTTCTGCTTCCTCTTCAAGAATTTTGAGCCAGTCTCTCTGGCTGTCCGAGGAAAGTACATTCTTGTAGGTAGCCTCTCACCGCCTTTTTCACGGCTGAAACGAAGACTTTTATGCCTTTCAAGCAAATGTAACAACTAACCATACATCGGCTGTCCGATAAAATGTGTACCTTTGCTCATGTTATCTGGGTTTTGTTGCAGAAACAAAGGTAACTATAAAGGCTGAAACCTAAGCGAGGGATTCAGCCTATTTTATGAACGGAGCATAATTTTTAGCGGACAGCAATAATCAGAATAGCATATTTTCTCATTTTATATCGTGATCGGTCATAGCGCAGACGCAGGAGTCTGACCACACGTTCTCGGCGGTCTCCACCATGTCGATGATGGTGTAGATGGGCAGGATGATGCCCATCACGGCGACGGGTGCTCCGATGCCTGTCATCAGCGAGAGCGTAAGGAAGTAGCAGCCCATCGGAACGCCGGCATTGCCGACGGCAGAGATGACGGAAACAAACGTCCACAACACGATGGTGCCGAGGGTGAGTGGTGTGCCTCCCTGCTGCATCACGAAGAGCGAGGTGACGAGGATGAAGGCCGCACAGCCATTCATATTGATGGTACCCACGACGAGTGCGCCAATCCACAATATCGTATTCTTCATTTTCTTTTATTATATTTCGGATGTAAAGGTACGAACAACTCGTGAAACGGGAAATACCAACATGAGGGTATTTTGCTGAAAATTGTATAAGATTGGCGATTAGTTCTAAAATTAGTCGTAACTTTGCAGCCATAAAGGGATTATATGGCACAAGAAAGGCAACGGTTAGGCGGGCCGACAGGTTCGGAAATGAGGCGACAGGCAAAACAGCCAATCTTCCGTAGAACAGAACTTCTGTTGGGCGATGAGGCGATGAGCAGCATCGGCGAGAAGCGCGTCATCATCTTCGGTGTGGGGGGCGTAGGCTCATGGTGCGCCGAGAGTTTGGTGCGTTCAGGAATCAGGTACCTCACTATTGTCGATTCAGACCGTGTCTGCATCACCAATGTCAACCGCCAGCTGATGGCCACCTCGAAGACTGTCGGTCAGGTGAAAGTGGAGGCACTGAAGGAGCGCCTGCTTAGCATCAACCCTCAGGCAGAGATCATGGCCCTGCAACAGATATTCACTGCCGAGACTGCTGACAGCTTTGATATCGGCAGTTACGACTACATCATCGATGCCATCGACTCGCTGAAAGACAAGAAACTGCTGATTCTGATGGCGACACAGACGCGGGCGAAGTTCTTTTCTTCGATGGGTGCAGCTCTGAAACTTGACCCCACAAGGATCAAAACAGCCGAGTTCTGGAAGGTCCAGGGCGATCCGTTGGCCCGTGCTCTTCGCAAGCGTTTCAAGTGCGACGGACAATATCCCAAGCGCAAGTTCCAGTGTGTGTATTCGGATGAACTGCTGGAGAACAAAGGCCACAATGCCACCTGTGGCACTGAACAGTGTATGTGTCCAAAAGCAAAGATAGGACCTGGCGACCCTACCTTGCTGAATCATGAATGGTGCTCTTCGAAAGCCCGGATCAACGGCACCCTGGCTCACATCACCGCCATCTTCGGTTTTATGCTGGCAGGATTAGTCATTCAGGATGCCGTCAAAACAAATTCTTAATCAATCATACAGATTTGTTCTTGTCCACCTCGTGTGCTGTGTTCACCCCATGTTCACCAAGAAAAGAAAAAGCACTTGCGATAAACTCGTAAGTGCTTGATTTTCATTGTGGACCAGACAGGGCTTGAACCTGTGACCTCCAGATTATGAGTCTTAAAAATGATATTTTGTGATAGTTTACGATTTGAAAAAGTATTGATAATCAATAGATTGCGGTTTTGCAATTTTCATTGAAACTCACAAAATACCCCTGACTGAAATGGTTTGTTTACGCATTGTTTACGCAGATTTGGAGCACCAGACCATATATTCAGAGCCTTTTACCCCATGTCGTTTACGCAGAATTTGGGGTTTAATGGACAGCATAAGCAACAGTCTACAATCTGGAGGTTTCAAATGACCGAATGAATTTGCTCCAAATCACCGAACAACACCTTGCCAAATAACCAAACGAAAAAATGCCAAATAACCAAATGACATTAAGACAAATAACCAATTAAAAACAAGCCAAACGACCAAATTGTACGTGAAATATTTTTTCGCTTCAAGAAAAAACACTACCTTTGCACCGAAATTATGCAAGATTATTATTATGGTTGAAAAAACTTTCAATTATCGAAAGAGAATTGCAGACATTCTTTTAGAAGAGAAATTAGAAGCAATGGGAGCAGTTCTTATTGAAGGGCCTAAAGCTTGCGGCAAAACGACTACAGCAGAACAGCAAGCTAAGAGCATCCTGTATATGGATGACCCTGCAAACATACAACAAAACCTCCAGCTGGCGGAAACAAACATCAAACGACTGCTTCAAGGTGATACTCCGAGGCTTATTGACGAATGGCAGATAGCCCCTCAAATATGGGATGCAGTACGTTTTGAAGTAGACCACAGAAAGGATGATGGTTTGTTCATGCTTACAGGCTCTGCCATTCCTGCAGATAAGTCAAAAATTCGCCATACCGGTGCTGGACGTTTCGCATGGCTTACTATGCGCCCCATGACGCTGTGGGAATCGGGAGAATCTTCTGGAGATGTGAGTATCAGAGCTCTTTTTGCCGAACCAGAAAAGGTTGATGGAGAAAGTATGCTGAAGATGGAAGATATTGCTTTCGCTATTTGCCGAGGTGGCTGGCCTAAATCTCTAACTAAGAAAAGTCAGAAGGCATCACTTCGTCAAGCCACAGAGTATTTTGAAGCCATAACACGCTCTGACATTTCAAGAGTTGACGGAGTTGAAAGAGATGAGTTTCGTGCCAAGAGGCTTATGCGCTCATATGCACGATTACAAGGAGCGATGGCCAGCATACCTACTATCATAGAAGACATGAAAACGAATGAGCCAGAAGACATGAGCGACGAAACGGTCTCGTCATATATCAAAGCTTTGAAAAAGATTTTTGTAATAGAGGACATGCCTGCCTGGAATCCTAATCTGCGTTCAAAAACCTCCATACGAACTAGCGACACACGCTATTTTGTCGACCCATCTTTGGCTATTGCGGCTTTAGGTATAGGACCGAATGACTTGCTGAACGACCTAAACACTTTGGGCTTGTTTTTTGAAACGCTCGCGGAAGGGGCAGCCAATCTAAACACTTTGGCAGAAAAGATAGACACAACAAAAATGAAAAAACCATCATTTAAGATGGTTTTAACTGCTGTCGGACAATATGCATACATAAGAACAGATGGCGTAATGGTTGTTCCTATCGGTTGTTTGAAGAATTAATATTATTTATTTACGATCACTAGTGTCCGGAATAAAATAATTTTGCTCGCGTAATTTATTGGCATTCAGTTTGTTATGGCGAATTTAAATTTTTTGATAAAGATTTCGTTATTTTGGATATAGTATTTATCCAATTTAGATTCGTCATGCCAACCGGAAAGACCGTTTTCTCCCAACTAATGGACCTTGTCCCTGATTATGAGTTGGGAAAATGTATTGACAAATACCAAGGTGATTACAGAGCGAAGAAGTTCACGTGTCGTGACCATTTCAAGGTCATGAGCTTCGCCCAGTTCACGGGAAGTTCCAGCCTCAGGGTGATAGAGGCCACGCTGACCGCTTTTTCCCAAAAGCTTTACCACACAGGTTTGAAGTTGATGCATAAGTCCACGCTTGCTGCAAAGTTCTCACATTTGAGTTGCTTGTGTTGTGTTATGAGCCGTCTAAATTAAAGTAAAATGCCTTGTAAGATGAATCAGAAATCACTATTTCCAGCAATAGATGTGGAGAACAAGCATACGCTATTCATTATTGGCAACGGGTTTGATTTAGCTCATGGGATAAAGTCGCAGTATAGCGACTTTGCGAAGTGGGTGCGACAGCGGGGCAATTACCGCCTTGTACAGATGATGGAGATTTTCTTCAGTAACAATAGGGACTTTTGGGGGGACATAGAGAAAGCCTTGGGGGAATATGACGAAGAAGAGATAGTGGACCGGTGTAGTCCTGACGAAGGTATTGACTATGACCACCCAACTCGTTCAGTGGCAGCCATCGAAGATGGCCCCGATTGGTTGTTTAAGCCAATCTTGGATGAATTCTTAGAGGCGTTTAATCAATGGGTGGAAAGTATTGACATGGACGATGTAAAAGCAAAGTTTGATTTGCCAGTCGAAAGTCGCTATCTGTCGTTTAATTACACTGAGACCTTGGAAAAAATCTATAGCATACCCCAAGAGAATATCCTCCATATCCACGGATCAAGGCTGAAACATGATGACTATATCATTGGCCACGACCAGCCACGCGACCCCAACGATGCATATGAGGATGAAGCGGAACTTCTTTTCAAGCAAGATACATGGAGCAAAGTTATAGCATGGATGAATGAATTGGTGAAAGATACCGATGGCATAATAAAGGAAAACCATGCCTTTTTCAATCTACTTGGTGATATTACAAAAGTGGTTGTTATTGGGCATTCTTTCTATCACGTAGATTACCCATATATGATAGAAGTCGTACGGCAGACAGGAACGAATGTCCCATGGACAATATCATATCACACCAAAAATGATGAAGAACGAATAACAGACTTTATTGCTCGTACTGGGTTGCATAATTATAGATTGTTTGAATTATAAACAAGCAATATTACAAGTATAGGGCATGTTTTAATACGAATTATTACTGAATAATGCATCTTGCTAACACCACTTGTGAACACCAAAAGCATGTTCGCAAGATTTCTCTGTGTTCATGGGTGTTTGAGTTTGCGCTCGGTGTTCGCGTGGTGTTCGCAATCAAAGAAAAAAGCACCTACAAAATCTTTGTAAGTGCTTGATTTTCATTGTGGACCAGACAGGGCTTGAACCTGTGACCTCCAGATTATGAGTCTGTTGCTCTAACCAACTGAGCTACAAGTCCAGTGCAAATGCCACTCGGGGCATGATTTGCGGCTGCAAAGATAAGCCCTTTTCCCCGATTATCCAAACATTTTCGAAGATTATTTGCTAAAAACCTTCAAAAATCAAATGGAATTGTTTATTTTTGCATTCGAATAACCAACTCCCTCGTTCCTGGAACGGGGAGCCATACGTACGACACGCTAATGGACAGTTTTGACATACGACACGAAGGGGCGACAGCCGAGAAGGATTTCGAGAATGCGCTGCGACCTCTGCGCTTCCACGATTTCAGTGGGCAGCAGAAGGTGGTGGATAATCTCGAGGTGTTCGTCGAGGCCGCCAAATTCCGTGGCGAACCTCTCGACCATACCTTGCTGCATGGCCCCCCTGGACTGGGGAAGACTACGCTGAGCAACATCATCGCCAATGAGTTGGGCGTGGGATTCAAGATCACCAGTGGACCGGTGCTCGACAAACCGGGCGACCTGGCGGGCATACTCACCTCGCTCGAACCTAACGATGTGCTCTTCATCGACGAGATACACCGCCTATCACCCGTGGTGGAGGAGTACCTCTACAGCGCGATGGAGGACTACCGCATCGACATCATGATCGACAAGGGACCCTCGGCGCGCTCCATACAGATAGACCTCAACCCGTTCACCCTCGTAGGGGCGACCACACGCAGCGGACTGCTCACGGCACCGCTACGGGCGCGCTTCGGCATCAACATGCACTTAGAGTATTACGACCCTGCCACACTACAACGTATCATCACGCGGTCGGCGCAGATACTACAGGTGCCCATCGACAGCGATGCCGCATCGGAGATAGCACGCCGTAGCAGGGGCACGCCCCGTATCGCCAACGCCCTGTTGCGACGGGTGCGTGACTTCGCACAGGTGAAGGGCACGGGGCGCATCGACGTAGGCATAGCGCGTTTCGCGCTGACAGCTCTCAACATCGATCAGTATGGGCTCGACGAGATAGACAACAAGATACTGCTCACCATCATCGACAAGTTCAAAGGCGGACCAGTGGGTCTCTCCACCATCGCCACCGCCATCGGCGAGGACGCGGGCACCGTGGAAGAGGTGTACGAGCCGTTCCTCATCATGGAGGGATTCGTCAAACGCACCCCGCGCGGACGAATGGTCACGGAACTGGCCTATCAACACCTGGGGCGCAACCCCTATCGGATGGATGGGTATGAGCAGAGCCTGTTTTAAGCCTCCCCCCAACCCCCTCCCAAGGAGGGGGGCAAAGGAGTGAGGGGTGTGAGGTGAGAGATATGTCCGTTGTGGGAATTAAGAATTAAAAGTTAAGAGTTAAGAAAAATAGTCTGCCACCAGGCAATCCAACTATTGTCCAAACTCCTAAACTCCCAAACTCCTCCAAATAACTCATAAACATCGAACAATGATCGCAATCTTTACTGGCAGTTTCGACCCCTTTACCATCGGGCATGACGATATCGTCAGGCGCACCCTCCCGTTGTGCTCCTCTTTGGTAATCGGGGTGGGCCACAACGAGCGGAAACAGTATATGCACACCGTGGAGGAGCGGGTGGAGGCCATTCGGCGTCTCTACGCCGACGAGCCCAAGGTGAGCGTGGAGGCATACAGCGACCTGACCGTCGACTTCGCCAAGAGGGTAGGGGCCACGGTCATCGTTAAGGGGGTGCGCAACATCAAGGATTTTGAATACGAGCGCGAACAGGCCGAGTTGAACCGACGCCTGGGCGGGGTGGAGACGCTGTTGCTCTTCGCCGACCCGGCATTGGCCAGTGTCAGCTCGAGCGCCGTAAGGGAACTGGTCCATTTCGGACGTGATATAAAGGAATATTTACCCAAACCATGATTACATATAATACCGACGGGGTGAAGTGGCCCGACATCAAGAAACGAGCCCTCACCGCATGGATCAAACAGGTGGCAGCCTCCTATGGCAAGAAGGTGGGCGAGATAGGTTATATGCTCGTTGACGACGATCGTATCCTCGAGGTCAACCGCCAATACCTGGGCCACGATTATTACACGGATATCATCACCTTCGACTACTGCGAGGGTGACATCCTCAATGGCGACATCGTCATCTCTCTCGACACCGTGCGTTCCAATGCCGAACAGCAAGGCACGGAGTTTCTCGACGAACTGCATCGTGTGTTCATACATGGCATACTCCATCTCTGCGGCATCAACGACAAAGGACCCGGGGAGCGCGAGATCATGGAGCGTGCGGAGAACAAGGCGCTGAGCATTTTGAGTGTTTAGTGTTGAGTGTTTAGTGTTTAGTGTAGAGTGTAGAGTGTTGGAGGTTTTGGGTTTCTGGACTATTCTCTCACCCCTCACCCCTCACCTCTCACCCCTCACCTCTCACCTCTCACCTCCCACCCCTCGCCTCTCACCCCTCACATCTAATTCTCAAATGATATGAAAAAATACGTATTCCTGGGGTTGTTCATCCTATTCTGCATCTTAGGAGCTATAGGATCTGCCGAAGAAGACACTTATGAAGTGTCTTCTACAGAGAGCGCGTCGGCATGGCAACAGAAGGAATGGACCGCCGACAACATACCGATGGTGCACCTGAAGGATGCCACGCAGTATGTGAGCGATCCTGAGAACCTGGTGGCTGCGGCGCAGCGCGATTCTGCCAACTATCTCCTGCGCCTGCTCGACCGTGAGTGCGGCATAGAGAGCGCCTTCATCGTGGTGGGACACGTCAAGGGGGGCGACACATTCCGCATGGCTCAGGATGTGGGCAACAAATACGGCGTGGGCAGCAAGGAGACCAACCGTGGATTGGTGGTGGTGATCGCCGTGGAGGACCATGAGGCGTTCATCGCCCCGGGAAGGGGACTGGAGGGTGACCTCACCGACCTGGAGTGCAACCAGATCAGCAGGGCGTGCATCATCCCCAATATGAAACAGAACAACGTGAGTGCCGCCGTGGTACAGACCAGCGGCGCCCTCTACGACAAGTTCAAGACGGGCAAGTTGCCCGCGGCCGACCAAATGGAAAGCGAAGAAGACGAAGATCTTCCATGGTGGCTGCAACTGATTATCTACGCCCTCATCATACTCTTCGCTATCTATAGCAACAGCCATGGCGGTTCGGGCAACTCCGGCGGTATATGGATTTCCACCGGCGGTTTCGGTGGCGGACGGTCGTCGGGCGGCGGCTTCCGAGGAGGAAGTTACGGCGGCGGTGGCTTCGGCGGCGGCGGATCGCGGTCGAGCTGGTAGGAGTGTTGAGTGTTTAGTGTTTAGTGTTTAGTGTTGAGTGTTTGGTGTTGAGTGTTGAGTGATTAGTGTTGTAATCTCGAAAAATTAATTATATCTCAAAAATATGAAAAAAGGATTGATTCTTATCGCCGTAGTGGCTGTATTGGCCATTTTCGGCATCGGTGCCTACAATGGCATGGTTGACAAACAAGAAACGGCTACGAAGGAGTTGGCCAATGTGCAGGCCACCTATCAGCGTCGTGCCGACCTCATCCCCAACCTGGTGGAGACCGTGAAAGGCTATGCCAAGCATGAGGAGGAGACCTTCAAGGCGGTGGTGGAAGCACGCGCCAAGGCCACGCAGATCACCATCGACCCGTCGAACGTCACCGCCGAACAGCTGAGGCAGTTCCAGCAGGCTCAGGGCGACCTGAGTACGGCTCTCGGCAAACTCATCGCCGTATCCGAGGCTTATCCCGACCTGAAGGCCAGTGAGCAGTTCACCAACCTGCAGACGCAGCTGGAGGGCACTGAGAACCGTATCAACGAGGCCCGTCAGCGCTTCAACCAGGCGGTGACCGAATACAACCAGAGCATTCGCCACTTCCCCAACTCGCTCTTCGCCGGTATGTTCGGATTCGAGAAGATGGAGAAGTTCGAAGCCGAGGCTGCCGCACAGAAGGCTCCCGAGGTGAAGTTCTGAACACCATGATCCGCGACCTGGATTTTGTACGTGCACATCGTAACGACGATGTGCACTCTTTGGCGTTGCAGGCTGCCAAGTATCCCGAGGTGGATATGCCGTGGGTGGTGCAGCAGGTGGACGCATGGCAGAGGGCACGCACCAAACTGCCCCGATGGGCTGCCACCGAGGGCATCCTCTTCCCCCCGCACCTGTCGATGGAGCAGTGTTCCTCGGAGAGCGCAGCACTGTATAAGGCCTCGGTGGTAGAGCGGTGGCTCGCAAAATGGGGCGAGGATAGGCCGTCGAAGGAGAGACCCACCACCTTGGTCGACCTGACGGGTGGACTGGGGGTTGACCATGCGGCGATGGCCCCTCTTTTCCAGTACTCCTTGTTCGTGGAGCGGCAGCCGGTTCTTTGTGAGTTGGCACTACATAATTTCCCCCTGCTCGGCTTGGAGCATGTGGAAGTGGTGGAGGCCGACGCCGAGGCGTATGTGGATGGGTTGCCGATGGTGGATGTCGTCTTTCTCGACCCCGCCCGTCGCGACAACCATGGCGGGCGCACATGGGGCATAGCCGACTGTACGCCCAACATACTGCCATTGTTGCCCAAGCTGTTGCAGTGTGCCCACATGGTGATGGTCAAACTGTCGCCCATGCTTGATTGGCATCAGGCTGTCAGGCAACTGGAGCAGGCGGGCGGACATGTCGACGAGGTGCATATCGTGGATGTGGGTGGCGAGTGCAAGGAATTGCTCTTCGTGGTGACATCACGCGCCGTCGATGCCGCCCCGGCACTTTTTTGTGTACACGACGGACAATGCTGGACCATGACCGATGAGGAACGGCAGGTGCCATGTGCATACGTAGCCGACGAGTCGACGCTACAGGCTGTCGGCACACTCTGCGAACCTTATCCTTGCATCATGAAAAGCGGGTGCTTCGGCATGCTCTCCCATCGTTATGGATTGAGCGCCGTCTCGCCCAACAGCCATCTCTTCGTGGGCCATGCACCTACAGGTCCTCTCCCCGGTAGGATGTTCCACGTGCAACAGGTGTTCTCGCTCAACAAAAAAGCATGTGCCGAGGCGCTGCAAGGCGTCAGCCATGCCAATATCACCACCCGCAATTTCCATCTCACGCCCGACCAACTGCGCAAGAAACTCCGTCTGCGCGATGGCGGCGATGTTTTCCTTTTCGCCACCACCTTCCAGCGCCGTGCCGTCCTGTTCAAGTGCGTGAAAAAATGAAAAGAAAAGAAAAGCGGCCATTCTTCTTGTCATTTTATCTTTTTTTTCGTACTTTTGCAAAGGATTATGCTTTCTCGGCAAATCCCACTCTTAAACGCATCAACCATGTCAGTAGAAATCAAGAAAGTAGAGACAAAGAAAGACTTGAAGAAGTTCATAGAGTTTCACTACTCTCTCTACAAAGGAAACAAATACGACGCCCCTAATCTTTACAGCGAGGAGGTGAAAACGCTGAGCAAAGACAAGAACTCCGCGTTTAAGTTTTGCGAGGCGGAATATTACTTAGCCTATAAGGATGGGCAGTTGGTGGGGCGTGTGGCGGCCATCATCAACCACAAGGCCAACCAGCGTTGGAACCACCAACGGGTGCGCTTCGGTTGGATCGATTTCGTGGATGATATCGAGGTGTCGAGGGCGCTGTTGGATGCCGTGGCCGACTATGGGCGAAGCAAGGGCATGAACGAGATGGTCGGTCCTCTCGGGTTCACCGATATGGACCCTGAGGGCATGCTCATGGAAGGCTTCGATGAACTGGGCACCATGGCCACCATCTACAACTATCCCTACTACATCAAGCACATGGAGCAGTTGGGCGGCTTTGAGAAAGACAACGACTATGTGGAGTACAAACTCTTCGTGCCTTCAGAGGTGCCTGAGAAGTTTGCCAAGATTGCCGACATGATACAACGGCGCTACAACCTGCGTGTGAAGGGCCTCACCAAGAAAGAGGTGTATGAGGGGGGCTATGGACGCAAACTCTTCGAGGTGCTCAACGAGGCGATGAAAGACCTGTACGAGTATTCCGAACTTTCCGATGAGCAAATCGACGAGTATGTCAGGATGTACATGCCCGCACTCGACCTCGATATCGTGGCCATCATCGAGGATGGCAACACGGGCAAGGTGGTGGGTGCCGGTGTCTGTGTGCTGTCTCTCACCCGGGCGTTGCAGAAATGCCGCAAGGGAAGGCTCTGGCCCTTCGGATGGTGGCATATCCTCAAGGTCATCAAATTCCACAAGTCGGATATCGTCGACCTCCTGCTCATCGGCGTGTTGCCCGAATACCGCAGCAAGGGTGCCAACGCCTTGCTCTTCAGCTATCTCATACCGCGGTTCTACCGCATGGGCGTGAAGTGGGGCGAGACGCACGTGGAAATGGAAACCAATGGCAAGGTGCAGAGCCAGTGGCAACACCTCAACCACGAACTGCATAAGCGTCGCCGCTGCTACAAGAAGAAGATTTAGAGTTCGGGAGTTCAGGAGTTCGGGAGTTCAGACATTTTCATGCAACTAACTTGTAACTCGTCAACTAAGAAACAACATTTTTAAATGGACAACAATATACCCACCACAGAAGACCTCTCCCCAAAATATATTGAAGACAATATCGTGCACCTCTCCGATATGGAGCATGTGCGCAAACGCCCCGGTATGTATATCGGCCGACTGGGCGACGGTTCTTTGCCCGAAGACGGTATCTATGTGTTGTTGAAGGAGGTCATCGACAACTCCATCGACGAGTTCAAGATGAATGCCGGAAAACGTATTGAGATAGATATCGAAGACCATCTCAGGGTGAGGGTGCGCGACTATGGCCGAGGCATACCGCAAGGAAAACTCATCGAGGCGGTCAACGTGCTCAATACGGGTGGCAAATACGACTCCAAGGCATTTAAGAAGAGCGTGGGCCTCAACGGAGTGGGCGTGAAGGCGGTGAATGCGCTGAGCACCCATTTCGAGGCAGCTTCCTACCGCGAGGGCAAGGTGAGGAAAGTGGTGTTCGAACGTGGTGAGTTGAAGGACGACCAGACGCAGACAACCACCGACGAGACGGGCACACTGATATTCTTCGAACCCGACAACACGATGTTCAAAAACTATCGCTTCCAGGATGATATCGTGGAGACGATGTTGCGCAACTACACCTACCTGAACACCGGGCTGACCATCATGTACAACGGAAGGCGCATCCTCAGCCGCAACGGATTGGAAGACCTGCTCAACGACAGCATGACCAACGAGGGCATCTACCCCATCATACACATGAAGGGCGAGGACATAGAGATAGCCTTCACCCATACCAACCAATATGGCGAGGAGTATCATTCGTTCGTCAACGGTCAGCACACCACCCAGGGCGGCACGCACCAAAGCGCATTCAAGGAGCATATCGCCAAGACCATCAAGGAATTTTCGGGCAAGAACTTCGAATATGGCGACATTCGCAACGGGTTGGTGGCAGCCATCGCCGTGAATGTGGAAGAGCCGGTGTTCGAGAGCCAGACAAAGATAAAACTTGGTTCGCTCACCATGAGCCCCGACGGGGTTTCCATCAACAAGTATGTGGGCGACTTCATCAAACAGGAAGTAGACAACTACCTGCATAAGCATGCCGACGTGGCGGAAATCATGCTGCAGAAAATCTCGGAGAGCGAGAAAGAGCGCAAGGCCATGGCGGGGGTGACCAAACTGGCGCGCGAACGGGCCAAGAAAGCCAACCTGCACAATCGCAAGCTGCGTGACTGCCGCATACATTTCTCCGATGCCAAGAACGACCGCAAGGAAGAGAGTTCCATCTTCATCACCGAGGGCGATTCGGCCAGCGGAAGCATCACCAAGAGCCGCGACGTAAACACCCAGGCGGTGTTCTCACTCCGGGGAAAACCGCTGAATTGCTTCGGACTGACCAAGAAGGTGGTGTACGAGAACGAGGAGTTCAACCTGCTGCAGGCTGCCCTCGATATCGAGGATGGGCTCGACACGCTGCGCTATAACAAGGTGATTGTGGCCACCGATGCCGATGTCGACGGCATGCACATACGCTTGCTTATCATCACCTTCTTCCTCCAGTTCTTCCCCGACCTGATCAAGAAAGGGCATGTCTACGTGCTGCAAACTCCACTGTTCCGCGTGCGCAACCGACGCACCAAGGTCAAGAACAAGCAGGTGGTGGCCGAGGCGGACGCCAAGTTGCAGAAAGGCGAGAAGAAAAGCGACTTCATCACGCGTTATTGCTATAGCGACGAGGAGCGCCAACAAGCTATACACGATCTGGGACCCGACCCGGAAATCACCCGTTTCAAGGGTTTGGGAGAAATCTCCCCCGACGAGTTCGTCCATTTCATCGGCCCCGACATCCGGCTGGAGCAGGTGACACTGCATAAGACCGACCAGGTGCAGAAGCTTTTGGAATATTACATGGGCAAGAACACCATGGAACGCCAGAATTTCATCATCGACAACCTGGTGATAGAGGAAGACCGGCCGGAAGAATTTTGATTTTTGATTTTCCGATTTTCCGATTTTCCGGTTTTCCGTAATAACGTAATAACGAAATAACGTAATAACGAAATAACGAAAAAAGCCAAACAAAAACTGAACGAAAAAAAAGAAAGAACCAATGATGAAAAAATATATAGCAATGGCATTGTTGCTCATTCCTGTGGCGGCAATGGCCCAATTCGTTATCGAAACGCCTAACCCGATGGCCAAGTTCCGCATGGCGCAGATGGCCATCAACAATCTCTATGTCGACAAGGTGGACGACAACAAGCTCGTGGAGGATGCCATACGCGGCATGCTCAAGGAACTTGATCCTCACTCCACCTATTCCACCCCTGAAGAGGTGAAGGCGCTCACTGAGCCCCTGCAAGGTAATTTTGAGGGTATCGGCATACAGTTCAATGTGGTGGAGGATACGCTCATGGTCATCCAACCCGTGACCAACGGACCATCGGAGAAAGTGGGCATCGTGGCTGGCGACCGTATCGTGTCGGTGAACGACACTGCCATCGCGGGGGTGAAGATGAAGAAGGAGGACATGATGAAGAGGCTGCGCGGTCCGAAGGGCACGAAGGTGAAACTGGGAGTGGTGCGGCCGGGAGCGGGCAAACCGCTTAGCTTCATGGTCGTACGCGACAAGATTCCCGTCTACTCCATCCATGCGTCCTACATGATACGTCCCGAGGTGGGCTATGTGCGTATCGAGCAGTTCGCCCAAAACACCTACAATGAGTTCATGAATGCGGTGCAGAAACTGCGCGCACAAGGCATGAAGACGCTCATCATCGATTTGCAGGAGAACGGCGGTGGCTATCTGCAGACTGCCGTCCAGATAGCCAATGAGTTCTTGCAGCGCGGCGACCTCGTGGTCTATACCGAGGGCCGTAGCACACCGCGGCAGACGTTTACCGCCGATGGGAGGGGCAGTCTGCGCGACCTTCAATTATATGTCCTTGTCAACGAGTTCTCGGCCTCGGCTTCGGAGATTCTCGCTGGCGCCATGCAAGACCAAGACCGCGGCTTCGTGGTGGGGCGGCGCTCCTTCGGCAAGGGCTTGGTGCAGCGGCCCATCGAGTTTTCCGATGGGTCGATGATACGCCTCACCATCTCACATTATTACACACCTTCGGGCCGTTGCATACAGAAGCCGTATAAGAAAGGCGACCTGAAAGATTACGAGATGGATTTCGAAAACCGGCTCAAGCATGGTGAGTTGACCAATCCCGACAGTATACATTTCGCCGACTCGCTCAAGTTCCACACCCTGCATGAGCATCGCACGGTGTATGGCGGCGGTGGCATCATGCCCGACTATTTCGTGCCTCTCGACACTACCAAATATACGCGGTTCCACCGCAAGCTGGCTGCGAAAAACCTCATCATCACAGCCAATCTGAGGTATGTGGACCAACACCGCAAGGAACTGAAAAGGCAATACGCGTCGTTTGAGGCGTTCTTGAACCAGTTTGAGGTTCCCCAATCCGTGGTCGACGATATCCTCGCAGAGGCGAAAAAACAGGGCATAGAGCCAAAGGATGATGATGAGTTGCAACGTACCTTGGGATACCTGCGCACGCAACTCAAGGGACTCATCGCACGCGACCTCTGGGATATGAACGAGTATTTCCAGATAGTCAACCAAAACAACGATATCGTGCAGAAGGCGCTGGAGTTGATAGCCAAAGGCTAAGGATAGTCGGTAGGAAGGCAGACAATAAGCGCAATCCCTGAAGGATTGCGCTTATTTCATATTTCACATTTCTTATTTCTTTTTCGGTTTGCGGCGTGCCCAGCCCTCTTCTGAGAAATCGGGTTCCTCGCCCACCAGTTGTATGTTGTTGCCCTGGAAGAACTGCCGCCAGTCGTCTTTCTTGCCACTCTCCTTGATCGGTGCGTCGTTCTCCATGCGGGCGGCACCACGCTGACCGCGGCGTGAGGGTTTCTCAGAGGCTGGATTGTTGCGCTTCGACTTCTTCTCAAAGGCCTTGAAACCATCGGTATCACGGGTTCCACGTGAAACCCGCTCGGCCTTCTGCCCTCTGTCCTCGGTCTTCCTGCTCCTTGCTCCTTGCTCCTTGCCCCTTGCCCCTTTATCATCCGCATCGTTGCAGCGCACGGTGCGTCCTTTGTAGGTGGTGCCGTCGAGGGCGTGCATCACGCGCTCGGCATCTCCCTCGGGCACCTCGATATAGGAGATGGTGTTGAGCAGGTCGATATGTCCCACCTCCTGGCGGCCACGCATGTGCTTGTTGATGAACTGCATCACCTCGCCCGGATAGAAACCATCGGCCTTGCCAAGGTTGATGAACAGGCGTTGGAAGCCCTGTTCGGCGGTGCGAGGACCGCGGCGGCGGTTTTCACCCCTTGCTCCTTGCCCCTTGCCCTTTGCTCCTTGCTCCTTGCCCTTAGCCCCTTTCTTGGTGCTCTCCGGTTTGAGGATCTCCGGCGCATCGGCGTAGTAGGCGAGGAACTTGCCAAACTCCAGTGATACGATTTTCTTGATTAGGTCTTCTTTTTCCAGGTAGAAGAAATGGCGGTTGATATCGTCCATAAACGGAGCTATCTCCTCCTCGTTCACATCCACCTTTTCTATCTGGTCCATCACCTTATAGAGCTGTTTGGTGCATATCTCGCGGGGTGAAGGTATCTCGCCCTCCACGAACTGCTTGCCTATCTCTTTCTCTATGGCGCGTATCTTGTGTTTCTCGCGGGTGTGGACGATGGAGATGGAGGTGCCTTTCTTGCCGGCACGTCCTGTTCGTCCGCTGCGGTGGGTATAACTCTCTATGTCGTCGGGCAGACCGTAGTTGATGACGTGGGTTAGGTCGTCGACGTCCAGTCCGCGTGCCGCCACATCGGTGGCCACGAGCAGCTGGGTGAGGTGTTGGCGGAATTTCTGCATCGTCAGGTCGCGTTGCTGCTGCGACAGGTCGCCGTGCAGCGACTCGGCGTTGTAGCCGTCGTGTATGAGTTTGTCGGCTATCTCCTGCGTCTCTATCTTTGTGCGGCAGAACACGATGGCGAAGATGCGTGGGTGGAAGTCTACGATGCGTTTGAGCGCCAGGTATTTGTCTTTGGCGTGCACCATATAGTAGATATGGTTCACGTTTTCCGCTCCCTCATTGCGGCTGCCCACCACTATCTCTTTGTGGTCGTGCAGGTAGTTCTTCGCTATGGCTTCTATTTCGCGGCTCATGGTGGCTGAGAAGAGCAGCGTATTGCGCTCTTCGGGTACACCCTTGAGTATCTCGTCGATACTCTCCGAGAAACCCATGTTGAGCATCTCGTCGGCCTCGTCGAGCACCACGTTGCGCACGTCGTTGAGCTTGGCCACGCCGCGGTTCATCAGGTCGATGAGTCGGCCCGGGGTGGCCACGATGATCTGCACCCCTTTGCGCAGCGCGTTGATTTGGTTGACGATGGAGGTGCCTCCGTAGACCGCCACGATGCGTATGCCCTCCATGTAGCGGGCATATTCTTTCATGTCGTCGGTAATCTGCAGGCATAGCTCGCGAGTGGGTGCGAGGATGATGGCTTGGGTGATGTTTTGTGTGGTATCGATGCGCTGTAGCAGAGGGATACCGAAAGCAGCGGTTTTTCCTGTTCCCGTCTGCGCCAGGGCAATCACGTCGTTGCGAGTTCCGAGCAGGTAAGGTATGACTTCTTCTTGTACGGGCATGGGCTGTACGAAGCCCATCTCTTCGATGGCGCGTCGTATCGGTTCGCACACGCCGAGTTCTTCAAATGTCTTCAAATTATTGTGTATTAATGTTTTGGGCTGCAAAGGTAGTGCAAACCGAAGACAATACAAAATAAATAACAAAGTTTTTATTTTTATTGTTGAGGTGCCGCCTGCCTTATGTAAAGGTAGTGCAAACCGAAGACAATACAAAATAAATAACGAAGTTTTTATTTTTATTGTTAAGGTGCAGCCTACCTTATGTAAAGGTAGTGCAAGTTGGGCGGAATACAAAATAAATAACGAAGTTTTATTTTTTGGATTCAGCCGGACCGATGCTTTGAGTTAGCTTTTATGGTTTTATGGTTTTCGCTATAATCTTGTACGTATGAATACGTTTTTCTTTCAATTTTAAATAATTTGTGCAAAAATACAATATCTTTCTTATATTTATGGCGAAATTTACGGAATTCCGTTATCGTATAACAAACATTAACGATAGGGTGGTTGTCAATAAAGACAAGTTAACAAATTGGGATATGCCTTTCGCCGCAAACTGTTCTTTTGGGTTGAAATACTTGCAGATATCGGTTTGTTGTCATATCTTTGTACTCTACTTTCGTATTAGGTATTCAAAAAATGAAGTCAAGATGAAGATAGGTGTTTTCTGTTCTGCCAACGAGATGATAGACCGTGATTTTTTCGCGGCCACTCGCGAGTTGGGTACATGGATTGGCAAGCATGGTCATACCCTGGTATTCGGTGGGTGCGACATGGGATTGATGCAGTGTGTGGCCAAGGCTGTGCATGAGGCGGGAGGCCAGACCATCGGGGTGGTGCCCACTAAGGTGGAAGAGCATGGGAGGGTGTCGGAATATGTGGATGTGCATATACCCACCGCCAACCTGAGCGACCGCAAAGACCTGCTATTGGCGCATAGCGATGTGTGTGTGGCCCTGCCGGGTGGGGTGGGCACACTCGACGAGATCTTCACCGTGGTGGCTTCGCATACCATCGGTTATCATTCCAAGCGAGTTATCTTGTATAATGTGAAAGATTTTTGGAAAATGCTCATCGGCTTGCTCAACGATATCGAAATTCAGGGCATGCTTCGAGGGCGTCGCGAGGATTATATCCAGGTGGCCGACACCTTTGAAGAGTTGGTAAGTTTGTTGGACCCCCGCTAATCTCCTAGGAATAAAGTTTGTGCCGAAAGTGATGAAGACCACTTTCGGCACGATTGCTGTTTTCAGATTTCAAAAAATGATTGTTATGCTTCCTTGAGTCGGGCGGCCATGGCGCGTCCGAGGGCCTCGCATTGCTGGCGCGTCTCCTCGGTGAGTGCCTGTTTCATCTCCACAGGTTCGCCGACGGCCTCGAAATGCAGGTGGTTGTCGTTCCACTCCTGGATTTTTGCCACGGCCTTGCTTGCCCAGCCGAAACTGCCGAACCAGCCAAACAAGCGGCCCTTCATGTCCTTGCCGGCGATTTCCGACAACAGCACGTCCATCTCATGATACAGTCCTGTGTTGTAAGTGGGTGCGCCGACTATCAGGCCGCGGTAGCGGAAGATGTCGCGTAGGATATAGGAATGGTGGGTTTTCGACACATTGTAGAGCACGATGTTCTTCACACCTGCTTCGCTTGCGGCACGGGCGATGACCTCGGCCATGCGCTCGGTGTTGCCGTACATCGTGCCATAGCATACCACCAAGCCTTCTTCCGCCTCGTAACGACTCAGCCGGTCGTAGATGTCGACCACCTTGCCCACATATTCATGCCATACGGGGCCGTGGGTGGAGCAGATGTATTCGATGGGCACACCGGCGAGTTTCTTCAGGGCGTTCTGCACGGGTGTGCCGTATTTGCCCACGATATTGGAGTAGTAGCGGGTCATTTCCAACCAGAACGTGTCGCAATTGATGTCTTGGTCGATGACACCGCCATTGAGAGCTCCGAAACAGCCGAAGGCATCGCCTGAGAACAACGTCTTGGTCGAGGCGTCGTAGGTGACCATCGTTTCCGGCCAGTGCACCATGGGGGTGAGGAAGAATTGCAGGGTATGCTGGCCCAACGACAGGCTGTCGCCGTTTTTCACCTCCATGCCGGCCTCTTCGATGCCGTAGAATCCCGCCATCATGCCGAAGGTTTTCTTGTTGCCCACGATTTTCACATCGGGATAGTATTTCTTGATGAGGGCGAGCGAACCGCTATGGTCTGGTTCCATGTGGTTGACCACCAGATAGTCGATGGGGCGGTCGCCAATCACGCCGCGGATGTTTTCGATGAACTGTACGAAGAAGTCTACCTCTACGGTGTCGATGAGGCACACCTTCTCGTCGTTGATAAGATAGGCGTTGTAGGAAACGCCGTTGGGCAACGGCCACAATCCCTCGAACAGGGTCTTGTTGCGGTCGTTGACACCTACGTAATGAATGTCGTTGGTGATAATCATAATATTGTTGAGGGTTTAGGGTTTAGGGTTGAGTGTTAAGGGCTTCTTGCAACTCTTTCTTCATGCTTTCGCCGAATTCCACGGGGATGGAGTTGCTGATGTGTTTACAGCACTCGGCGCAGAACAGCTGGGCGCAGTGTATCACCTGGTCCCACTGCTCTTCCGTCAGGCCTTCGTCGATGGTGTCGCGCGTGATGCCGTATCTCATCATGCCATACACGATGCCGGCATTGAAGTTGTCGCCGGCGCCGATGGTGCTCACGGTGTTGGTGGCTATCACCGGATAACTCTTCTTCAGTGTGTTGGTGCGCAGTTCCACGGGATGGGCCCCACGGGTGTAGATGAATTTCTTGCAGTAGAAGGCGATTTCCGCATTGTAAACGCGGTCGGGGTCGTCTTTCTTGTACAGCACCTGGAAATCCTCGAAACTGCCACGCACGATGTCGGCGTATTCCAGGTTCTCAAGCAGGTTGGGGGTGATTTTCATCACATCGTCGCGATGCGACGAGCGGAAGTTCACATCGTAGTAGAGGATGGCACCCCTGTTCTTGGCGTATTCGAGAAAGCCGATTACCTGCGGGCGTATCACTGGGTTGACGGCGTAATAGGAACCGAACATCACGATGTCGTCGCGCTGCACATCGGGATAGATGAAGTCGAGCTGGTCGTGGGGATGGTCCTTGTAGAACAGGTATTCCGCATCGTTGTTGTCGTCGAGAAACGCCAACGAGATGGGCGACTTGCTGCCGGGGTAGACATTGATGTTGTCGGCATTCACATGGTTATCCTTGAGAAACTGGATGGTGGTGCGGCCTACACGGTCGTTGCCTGCCTCGCTGATGAACGAGGCTTCTACGCCTGAACGGCCGAGCGAGATGATGCCGTTGAACACACTGCCGCCGGGCACTGCACCAATGGGCTGGTCGTTCTTGAAGATGATGTCAAGAACCGTCTCGCCTATTCCGAATACTTTTCGCATATAGAGTGTGGTGTTGCTGTTTTGGGACACAAAATTACGAAAAAAAAGATAAATACAAAGCAAACGGCGCGTTTTTTTCCTTTTTGTAGTAACTTCGCGCCCGAAATGAGATATAATACACATACTTTGCGATGCGGCTTGCGCATCATCCACCAACCGGTGGCGGCGCCGGTGGTGTATTGCGGCTATGCCATCAATGGTGGCTCACGCGACGAGGAGCCTGGGGATTACGGGCTGGCACATTTCTGTGAGCACATGACCTTCAAGGGAACCGCCAAGAGGCGTTCCTGGCATATCCTCAATGCGTTGGAGCGAGTGGGGGGCGACCTCAACGCGTTCACCAACAAGGAGGATACCGTTTATTATGCGGCCATACTGGCCGAGCACCTGCCTCGGGCCGTCGACCTGCTCAGCGATATCGTCTTCCACAGTCAGTATCCGCAGGCGGAGATTGACAAGGAGGCCACCGTCATCTGCGAGGAGATAGAGAGTTACAACGACTCACCCGCCGAACTGATATACGACGAGTTCGACAATGCCCTTTTCCACGGTCATGCCTTGGGCCATCATATCCTGGGCACGGCGGAGCGTGTGCGGTCGTTCACCACGTCCGATGCCCTGCGGTTCACACGCCAGTTCTATAGGCCGGAGAACATGGTGTTCTTCGTCTCGGGCGATGTGTCGTTCCCCCGCCTGGTGCGATTGTTGGAGCGGGCCACCGCCGATTTGCCCGATGCCTCGCCACTCATGCCCGACAGCGAAGCACCCGCTGCCATCCTGCCGCCTTTTGAGGCAAGGACCATCCATGAGGAACGGTCCACCCACCAGGCACATGTGCTCTTGGGCACGCGTGCCTACAGCATCCATCATCCCCTGCGCATGCCGCTCTATCTGTTGAACAACATGATGGGCGGTCCAGGCATGAACTCGCGCCTGAACATGGCGTTGCGTGAGCGCCGCGGATTGGTTTATGCTGTTGAGAGCAGCATGGCGAATTATAGTGATACGGGGGTGTGGACCACCTATTTCGGTTGCGACCTGCATGATGTGGACCGTTGCCTGAAGGCTGTGCGAACGGAGCAGGATAAGTTGCGCGACCACCTGTTGACACCTCATCAACTATCAGCTGCCAAACGGCAACTGAAAGGGCAGATAGGCGTATCCTGCGATTCGCGGGAGTCGTTCACCCTCGGCTTCGGCAAGAGTTTCCTGCATTATGGCTGGGAGAGCGATGTCGACAAACTATATGCCCGCATCGATGATATCACGGCCGAGCAGGTGATGCAGACGGCGCAGGAGCTGTTCGACCCTGCCCACGAGCTGGTGTTGTGCTACGGAGATTCTACTCAGCGATAGCCGAGGCGCTGATGGCCAACCGCACACAGGTCTTGGTGGATGTCCATTCCGGGCGGTCGAAGGTGGCAAAGGAGCGCACCCATCTGTTCCTGCCTACGTTGAACGACCGGTAGACATGTTCCTTGCCGGTGTTGGGACCCGTAGGGTTGGTTTGCGATGTAGGCAGGTATTCACCCATGAAATCGAAGCACCATTCGAAATATTTCTGATTGCCGAACAAATAGCTGTTGGCGGGTATCAGCGAGGTGTATTCCCATTCGGCCTCGGTGATGAGTCGGTAAGGCTTGCCTGTGGCATTGGCGATGGATATGGCCAGGTTGTTGGCGTCATACCATTTTTTCGCATTGTAATATTCGTCCTTGTTGCCTATGATGGGGTTGCCCAGGATTTTGGAGGCCGTACCGATCTTGATGGGGGTCTTGCTGATGTAGAACGACGACAGCGTGACCTGATGCACCGGTTCACTTTTCATCGCCACGCTATGGCGGGCATCGTAGCCCATGTTGAACACACCGCCGCGCACCAACACCATCGTGATTTTCTCTCCTTCGATATCGATGTCGAAGGATTCGGGATAGGCTTTCCGGTCGGTAATCCGATATTCGCCGTAAACAAGTCGTCCTGTGCCGCCGTTGGGCTTCTCTTCCTCGATGGAGGCCACATCGGCCATCGGGATGCGGGCTTCTGTGCCTGAGATGCTGAGCAGGATGTGGCTGTTGGCTTGGAATTCTTTGATTTCGCCGCTTAAGACGGTGCCGTTTTTCAGTGTAACCTTGGTATAGGCGTTCTGTGAGAAAGCCCATGAGCTGACGAGTAGCAGCAATAATGTGATCAGTTGTTTCATCGTTTTTTAATGTTTAGTGTTGAGTGTTTAGTGTTGAGTGTTCTTAAATGTTGAGTGTTTAGTGTTGAGTGTTGAGTGTTTAGTGTTGAGTGTTTAGTGTTGAGCGTTTAGTGTTGAGTGTTCTTAAATGTTGAGTGTTTAGTGTTGAGCGTTTAGTGTAGGAGTTCGGGAGTTCAGACATTGCTCCGCTGTGGACTATTCTCTCACCCCTCACCCCTCACTTCTTGCTCCTAAAGAAAGAACACACTTTCGTTGCCTTCGTTGAAGAGCAGGTCGAGGATGCTCAGGTTGGGAATGAACCCATAGGAGGAGCGATATACCTGGTAATACTCCTTGGGGCTGAAGTCGGGGTCTTCCTCGCTGTGTTTGGGACGGATGGCGCTTCGGAAATCGTCCATTGCCGTCTCTTCGGGCCTGGCGTACGTCTCGGTGTGATGTATGTCGGGCTGTATGTCCAACCACTGACAGAGCAGTAGGGTGATCTCCAGATTGAAATCGTAGAGATATTCCCATCGTTTTTCAAAGAACGGATGCAGCTCGTCGGCGTAGTACTCGAAGAAAGGCGACTCGCCGTATGCTGTCTGCAGGGCGTTCCAATGCAGGCGACGCCAGTTGCCGTGGTCGCTGATGCGGATGTCGCGCATGAGCGTCTTTCCCTCGTCGTGTGTCACGGGGATGGTGAGGGCGAGTGCGCCGTTAGGCGAGGCGATGATGCACCGGTTGCGGTAGGTCTGTTTCTGGAAGTTCTCCATCCGTTCCAACCACACATGGTCGTAGCGATGCAGCTTCTGGTACCACTGAACCGGTCCGAAATAGGTGGTTGACAATAAAACCTCGCCTCTCACTTCACGCCTCTCACTTCTCACCTCTCACCTCTCGCTACTTGATATTATCCACCATGCGGAACATGCGGCTCCACCTGATCTTCGAGCCCAGGTCTTCGGGATTGATGGAGAGCCAGATGAAGATGGGTTTGCCCACGACATGGTCTTCGGGCACGAAACCCCAGTAACGCGAGTCGGCGGAATTATGGCGGTTGTCGCCCATCATCCAGTAGTAGTCCATCTGGAAGGTATATTCCTTCGCTTCCTTGCCGTTGATGAATATCTTGCCGTCCTTCACCTCCAGGTCGTTGCCTTCATACACACGGATGGGACGGTCGTAGATGGCGATATTGTCCATCGTGAGTTGGATGCTCTTTCCCTTGGCGGGAATCCATATCGGACCGTAATTGTCGCGTGTCCAGCCGTAGTTGCCGTTCACGGGGTAGGTCTTGCCCGAATCCATGTGGTTGTCATCGGTCACCGGACGTACGTATTCCACGTAGTCGGGCATCTTGGCCAAAGCCTCAGCGGCCTTGTGTGTGAGCGGCATATATCCGTTCGTGTTCATGCTCTGGATGTCTTCCATCGTGATGGCCAGCTCCTCGAGGGTGGCATCGGGGATCATCTGCTTCAGACGTACGAAATAGGAGTACTGCACATTGTCAGGTTCTTTGTTCTGCTTGCCATCGAGGTACACGATACGGTCCTTGATTTGCAGAGTCTGTCCCGGCAGTCCCACGCAGCGTTTCACATAGTTCTCGCGGCGGTCGGTGGGTCGGGTGATGATGTCGCCGAACTCCGCGGGGTTGGATTTCACGATTTCCGCGCCTCGGCTCATCACTGTCTTATAGTAGTCCCAACGCTGTTGGGGCGTGAGCGAGTCGACGGGTGTGCTGCTCGGGGTGTTCTGGATGCCGTAGGCATAGCAGTACTGGTAGTAGTCTTGTGCCTGGTAACGCTCGTCGCTCATCACCGTGTCGCCGGCAGGATAGTTGAACACCACGATGTCGTTCAGTTCCACATGACCCAATCCGCTTACCCGGCGGTATTTCCATTGTGGCCATTCGATGTACGACTTGGTGCCGAACACGGGCAGTGTATGCTGGGTGAGCGGCATGGTGAGCGGTGTCTGCGGGATGCGCGGACCGTAACTCAACTTGCTCACGAACAGGTAGTCGCCTCTGAGCAGCGATTTCTCCAGCGAACTGGAGGGGATGACGTAGTTCTGGAAGAAGAACAGGTTGATGAAATAGACGGCCACTAAGGCGAAGATGATGGCGTCGACCCAGCTCATGAGCACACGGATGGGCTTCTCCGAGTCTTTCCACCATTGCCAGTTGATCTTCTTGGTGATATATACATCGAAAATGAAGGGTACGACAATCAGTCCCAACCAGCTCTTCACCCAGAAGAGGAAGAGTAGGTAAAGCACCAGGACGATGATGAATTTCGTCCATTGCTTCTTCATGTTCAGATTTGCTTTTCTCTTGTCGATCATATCTTTTAGTTTGATGTTGATGGTTTAGGGTTGATGGTTTAGGGTTGAAGGTTCTTTGGACTATTCTCTTGCCCCTTGCTCCTTGCCCCTTGCTCCTAAAAATGAAACATATCGCTGATGGTGAGCAGGCCGCTGTGGTTGGCGGTGTACTCGGCGGCGAGCACCGCTCCTAAGGCGAACCCTTTGCGCGAGTGGGCATCGTGGGTGATGGTGATGCTGTCGGCCTCGGAGTCGTATTGGATGGTGTGTATGCCGGGCACCTCGTCGCGGCGCACACTGTCAATGGCCAGAGCGTCGGCGGCACAGGCTTGTTCGCCGCTCACACTGCCGTCGGGAGCCACCAGTGTTCCCTTCGTCCATGTGTTCAGGCGGTCCATCTCGTCGACGATATCCTCTGCCAGCGTGATGGCTGTGCCCGAGGGAGCGTCGAGCTTATGGATATGGTGGGTCTCCTTCATGCGTACGCCATATTGTGGGAAGGAGTTCATGATATGCGCCAGGTAGCGGTTCACGGCTTGGAAGATAGCCACGCCCACCGAGAAGTTGGATGCCCAGAACAGGGTCTGTCCACCCTCGTTGCAGAGGCGGCGCACCTCGTCGCCGTGCTCTTTCATCCAGCCCGTCGAACCCGACACCACCTTGACACCCTTCTCAAAGGCTTTCAGGTAGTTGCCATAAGCTGCCATGGGATTGGTGAACTCTATGGCCACATCGGCCTCGGCGAAACGTGCCGACTCAAACTCATCCTGGTTGTCGATGTCGATGATGCTGACGATCTCATGACCGCGTTCCACGGCTATCTGTTCTATCATACGGCCCATCTTGCCGTAACCGATCAATGCTATTTTCATACGATAATTGATAATTTCCGTGCAAAATTACGGAAAATCGAGTGCAGAACAAAATGAACTCGTTCTTTTTGTTCTGCCGAGATGTAGTAATTTAACTAAAATTACGGAAAAGCAGACAAAAAGCGGCCATTACGAATGTCAATCTAATAAAATTTCCGTACTTTTGTGGTTTGAAAAGCCATAAGAACGACGATGGAACAACTATTGCATTATGTGTGGAAACATAAGATGTTGCCGTTGGAGCCGTTGGCAACCAGCAATGGACAGCAGGTGGAGGTGGTCGACCCGGGATTGCACAACCGCAACGCCGGACCCGACTTCTTCAATGCCAAGGTGAAGATTGATGGCGCGCTGTGGGTGGGCAATGTCGAGATACACGACCGTGCCAGCGACTGGTACGCTCATGGCCACGACCGCGATGCGGCCTACGACAATGTGGTGCTCCATGTGTGCGGCGAGATCGACACCCCGGTGTGCAACAGCCAGGGCCGCCTCTTGCCGCAACTGCGCCTGGAGGTGCCTGGGCATGTGGCCGCCCACTATGCCGAATTGATTACCGCCGACAAATATCCGCCCTGCTACCGTATCATCCCCTCGCTCTCGAAACTGGTGGTGCATAGTTGGTTGAGCGCCCTGCAGACGGAACGGTTGGAGCGGAAGACGGTGGATATCGACCGCCGTCTCCGACAGGTCAACGGCGATTGGGAGGCAGCCTATTTCGCCACCATGGCCCGCGCCTTCGGGTTCTCCCTCAATGGCGATGCCTTCGAGCAATGGGCTCTGTCGATGCCCCTGCATGCCGTCGACCACCACCGCGACGACCTGTTCCAAGTGGAGGCATTCTTCTTAGGGCAGGCCGGACTGCTCGACCCCGCGTCCGTTCCCGAGCGCCATCGAGAGCAAGCACTCGCCGACGACTATTTCCTGCGTCTGCGCTCGGAGTATGCGTTCCTGAAAAACAAGTTCTCACTCACCACCATGGACCCCAAGCGATGGAAATACCTGCGGTTGCGCCCGCAGAATTTCCCACAGATACGTATCGCCCAGTTGGCCAATCTCCATTTTGAGCGGCGAACGGGTCTGCGCTCATTGGTGGAATGCGTGGATGTCAAGGCACTTCGCCAACTCTACACCACACAGGTGACACCCTATTGGGCCACACATTATGGCTTTGGCCGTGAAAGCGACCGCATCGACAAGCGTCTGACGCAGAAGACGGTCGATGTGCTCATCCTCAATGCCGCCATTCCCATGCTTTTCGCTTACGGGCGTAGCCAAGGCGAAGAACGGTTGTGCGACCGCGCTTTCGACATCCTCGAACAGTTGGAGGCCGAGGACAACAGTATCGTGCGCATGTGGAGCGAATGTGGGTTGGAGGTGTCGACGGCTGGCGACAGCCAGGCCTTGATACAACTGAAGAAGGAGTATTGCGACCGCCACGACTGTCTGCGCTGCCGTATCGGCCACCAATACCTTAGCCTGCCGCTCTCGGCCGCTGAAAGAAGGGGGGAGTATCCTGCCGACAAGGAGGGAAAAACATTTGTTATCAATCTCAATACCACCAAGGACAATGGGTAATATCAGCAAGAAATTCGCCGCCATAGCCGAAAAAGGACCTTATGTGTTTGAGGCGCGCATGGAGGTGCGTGATTACGAATGCGACATCGAGGGCATCGTCAACAATGCCAACTACCTGCATTATATCGAGCACACACGCCATCTCTTTCTCAAGAGCAGGGGGGTGAGCTTCGCCAAGATGCACGAGATGGGTGTCGATGCGGTGGTGGCCCGGGTCACCATGCAATACAAGGTGCCCCTCCGCTGCGACGATGCGTTCATCTCGCGCCTGGCAGTCACCAAACAGGGAGCCAAGTTCGTGTTCCAACAAGACTTGTTCCGCGAGCGCGACGGGATGCTCTGTTTCCGAAGCACCGTCGACCTCGTCTGCTTGGTGAATGGCAAGCTGGTGCGTGAAAGTCCTTATGACCAACTGTTGCTATGAATACCAAAGAAGTGATTTATGCCATGGCGCTGACGCGGCTCAACCATTTCCGTTCGGCAGCCATCTATCAGTTATACCAAGCTTTGGGCAGCGCCACGGCCATCGTGGAGCAGCGCGGCCACTTGCGCGAGGTGCTGCCCGAGGTGTCGCCACGCCTGGAGGAGGGACTGCAAGGGCTGGATGCTGCCCTGCGCAGGGCGGAGGAAGAGCTGGCCTTCTGTGCCAACCATGAGATCATGCCGCTCACACCAGACCAGCCTCTCTATCCCGACCGGTTGAAACAGTGCGACGACGCTCCCTTGGTGCTTTATTACAAAGGGACGGCCAACCTCAACCAGCGACGGGTGCTGTGCATGGTGGGCACACGTCGTAACACGACCTACGGGCAGGACATCATCCAACGGTTCATGTCCGAGCTGCGTGCCCTCTGCCCGCAGGTGCTCGTGGTCAGCGGTTTGGCCTACGGGGTCGATATCCTTGCCCATCGGCAAGCCTTGCAGCAAGGGTATGAGACGGTGGGCGTGTTGGCTCATGGCCTCGACGACCTCTATCCGTCGCGGCACCGCGACACCGCCAATAAGATGGTTTCGCAGGGCGGACTGCTCACCGAGTTCATGGCTGGCACCAATGCCGACAAGATCAATTTCGTCAGACGCAACCGCATCGTGGCGGGCATGTCCGATGCTTGCATCGTGGTGGAGTCGGCGGCACATGGAGGCAGTCTCATCACCGCCGAGATAGCCAGGGGCTACGCACGCGAGGTGTTCGCCTTCCCCGGCAGGGTGGGCGATGCCTATTCCGAGGGATGCAACAACCTGATACGCGACAATGGGGCGGCCCTGCTCACCGGCGCCGCCGACTTTGTGAAAGCCATGGGATGGGAGGAGGATGCGCAACTGGTGAAAGCTCAGCACGAGGGCATCGAACGCCAACTCTTCCCCGACCTCAGCGACGATGAACGGCAGGTGGTGGCGACGCTTACGCGACAGAACGACTTACAGGTCAACATGCTGTCGGTGCAGTCGGGCTTGCCTGTGCATAGGCTCACGGCTGTGCTCTTCGAACTCGAGATGAAGGGAGTGGTGCGCACGCTCGCCGGTGGCATGTATCATTTGATGAAGATATGAAGATAGGAAAGATTGATTTGGGAGATAGGCCGGTGCTGCTGGCACCGATGGAGGATGTGACCGACATCGGGTTCCGCCATCTGTGCAAACGCTATGGCGCCTCGATGGTCTACACCGAGTTTGTGAGTGCCGAGGCGTTGGTACGCTCCATCAAGAGCACGATGAACAAACTGACTATCAGCGATGAGGAACGCCCCGTGGGCATACAGATTTACGGGCGCGACGTGGAGAGCATGGTCGAGGCGGCCAAGATAGTGGAGCAGGCCGCTCCCGATGTCATCGACCTCAATTTCGGCTGTCCAGTGAAGAAAGTGGCGGGCAAGGGTGCCGGTGCCGGCATGTTGCGCAACATACCCTTGCTGCTCGATATCACCCGCGAGGTGGTCAAGGCGGTGAAGGTGCCCGTGACGGTGAAGACACGCTTGGGATGGGACAAGACCGACCTCATCATCACCGACCTGGCCGAGCGCCTTCAGGATTGCGGCATACAGGCACTCACCATCCATGGACGTACGCGCTCACAGATGTATACTGGCGAGGCCGACTGGACGCTCATCGGCGAGGTGAAGAACAACCCCCGTATCCATATCCCCATCATCGGCAATGGCGACATCACCTCGCCCGAGGAGGCGAAGATGGCTTTCGACCGCTATGGCGTGGATGGGGTGATGGTGGGCAGGGCCACCTTCGGACGACCGTGGATTTTCAAGGAGATACGCGACTACTTGGATGGCCGACCTGCTGATGAGGCCATGGATTTCAATTGGAAACTCGATGTGTTGAAAGAGCAGTTGCGTATCAACGTAGAGCGTATCGACGAATACCGGGGCATCCTGCATACGCGACGCCATTTGGCGGCCAGCCCCATCTTCAAGGGCATACCCAACTTCCGCCAGACGCGCATCGCCATACTCCGCGCCACGACCTGCGACGAACTCCTCGCCCTGCTCGATCAAGTGAAAACAGACTTTTCATTGTAGTCTTCTATAGCGCGCTACAGATACTATAGCGCCTATAGTATCTGTAGCGTCTATAGCATCTATGGTTTTTATATTTTTTCCGAGCATTCGGGGCAAAGCCCTTTCAGCACGTAGTTCACGCTCTGGAGCGTGAACCCGTCGGGCAGCGGCACCACAGGCACATGCAGATGCTTCAGACAGAAGGTGCGGCGGCATTCGACACAGAAGAAATGGGTATGTTCGTCTTCCACCGTACAGTCGCAATCGTCGGAGCAAACGGCATATTTCAGCGATCCCGAACCATCGTCGACGGCATGGATGAGCCGATGCAGAAGGAAGAGCGTGAGCGTGCGCGAGATGGTCGACTTATCCACCGAGGGCAACAACCGTTCCAATTCCGGCAGCGAGATGGTCTCGTCGCCGCGGTACATCTCGCGCAGTATGAGCAGCCGCATGGCGGTAGGCTTGATGTCACGGTGTTCCAGTTTATGTACGAAAAATTCCTCGTCTCTCATACGTGTTCTTGGTCTTTCTTAGCCAATCCCTATCTATTGCAATTTCACGATGGCGTAAGATGTGGGGGGCATGTGAATGGTCATGTCGCCGCTTTTCTTGTCGTGCTTGATGTCGAAACGGTCGCCGGCCAATAGTTTCGTCTTCTTGAATTTCACGTTGATATGGAATGTGGCCTCCGAGGCTTCCGCTCTGGGGTTGAGCATCACCAGCACCACATCCTTTCCTGCTGCGCGGGCGTACACGAAAGGATAGACGTCGGGCGACGAGGCGTCGGCAGCGGGATAGATGGGCACAAATTCCGCATAATTGGCCAGGGCCGGTTCACTATGGCGCAACTTGATCAAGCTACGTGTCTTGTTGAGCAATGAGTTGGGGTCTTTTTCCTGCGCCTCGACGTTGGGAGCATCAGGCGACGGGTCGACCGGAAGATAGAGCTTCGAGGCATCGGCGGTGGAGAATCCCAGGTTTTTCCCGTCGCTCCATTGCATGGGCGTGCGTGCCCCGTTGCGAGGCTGGTAGGCACCCTCCACCTGAGGCCAATTGCCGGGTAATTGTCGCATGCCTATCTCGTTGCCGTAATAAAGGAAAGGCACACCAGGCATGGTGAACCCGAAGGCATAGATGATTTCCAGTTCCTTGTCGCTGCGGCGGTTGCCCAGTCGTGCATTGTCGTGGTTGCCCAAAGGCAGGCTGATATACCCTTTGCCTACGGTCTTCCGATATTGGTCCATGTAACTCTTGAGAAAAGCCGTGATGGTGCCTTTTCCCTCCGCATCGAAATAACTATGCCCCTCGCTCACACCGTTGAGTATTCGCCAACTTTCCTTTTGGAACAAGTCGTTGTAACCATCGAACCAGTGGAAGAAATCGACATGGAAACAGTTGTCGAGCGCATCGGCGGGGTAAGACCATTCCGCCACCATGAACCCACGCGGATATTCTTTCTCCAGCAGTTGGCGTATCTCGCGCCAGAAAAGTTTCGTGGCGTTCTCGTTGGTGTTGAAGAATTGTTCATTGCCCCTCACGGCGCGGGTCTTGACCAGTGCGCCGGCCATATCGGCACGGAATCCGTCGGCACCCATATCCATCCAGAAGCGCAGCACATCCTTCAGGTCTTCGCGCATGGCCAACACATCGGGATGGTTGACCGGCAACTGCCACGGCTGGTCAGGGTCGGGGTTGGCGAATCCGAAGTTGAGAGCCGGCTGGCACCAATAGAAATTGCGCATGAACTGTCCGTTGCGCTGACCGTAGCCTTTGATGAACGACCCTGCGAACTCGCGGGGAGGATCCACCCAGTTGGTCTCGGTCCAGATGTAATAGTTGGAGTATTTGTTCTTCTCTTGTTTCTGCGACTCCACAAACCACGGGTGGTCGATGGCGGTATAGCTGATCACATAGTCGAAGATGACGTGCATGCCCCGTTTGTGTGCCTCCTCGAACAGTTGGCGGGCATCTTCGTTGGTGCCATAGCGCGGTGCTATCTTGTAATAATTGCGGATGTCGTAGCCCGCATCCAAAAACGGGGAATCGAAGAAGGGGTTGAACCAGATGGCATCCACACCGAGGCTCTTCACATAGTCGAGTTTGCTGATGATGCCCTGAAGGTCGCCTATGCCGTCGCCATCGGAGTCACAGAAAGTCTGCGGATAGATTTGATAGAAGACGGCGTTTTTCGCCCATTCCGGCATATTGGGCACTTCGTATTTCCCCGTAATGGTTTGCGCCGTGGCCGAGAGTGATAGCGTGGCGGCGATGAGAAGTGTATTTTTCTTGATGCTCATGGTGGTAAAGGATGATGGTTTTTGATATAGGGGTATATTTTTTGCAAAAATACGTCTTTATCCCGTCATTACCAAACAAAAACGTATAAAACACATCGAATCCCCATCCACCATGATATACAAGTGGGATCGGACCATTGTAATAAAAGGAAGGGTGCCATCGCCGGCAACCTTCCTTTGTTTAACAAATACAAATAAAAGCTGGAAAAACTGAGTATGATGATAAATGATGGTTAGTATTCTATTCCTAAAAGGCATTGCTGCGGCTGTACTTCAGTGCCATGTCGTTTCGGGCAACTGGATGGCAGGAATGGGACGGTCTGTGGCCGAGTTGGTGAGGGGTGAGAGAACCCGGCATCCGAGTGCTGCTGTGAATGATTTGAACTTTTTCATAAACGTAATTCTTTTGTCGTTAATGTTGTTGAATGTTGTTTTTTGTTGTTTTCGTTGTTTGATGATTTTTGTTGTTTTTAATTGTTTTCTTTGTATTTTTTGTTGTTACTGTTTTCATTGTATTTTTGTTGTTGCTGCTTTCGTTGTTTTTTTCGTTTTTTTGTTGTTGTTGTTTTGTTGTCGTTGTCGTGTTGTTTGTGATTTCCGATGCAAAGATACGCCCATGAAAAGCCCCATTCCAACTTTTTTTGAGTTTTTCGTTATCGTTTGCGGCGGCGGTCCACGCTATTTTGCGGCGAAAACGGGAAAAAGCGTCAAGGATGTCGCAAAAGGGGCGACAGATTATTCTGCCGCCCCTTCACACCATTGGCTAATGACACCACTCATGCCAGGTGTTGAACGTAAGAGGAAATATGGGTTTGTGGTAGGGGCGGTGCCTCGTGCCCGCCCGCAGAATGAAGTTAAATCAGCAGGTTACCGCCCGGCCACCCTTTTCTTTCCCGCCTGTATGTAGATGCCTCTCGGCAACGGTGTGTTGCCGTCCATGCGTATGCCGGAAACGGAGTATTTGGCACCGTCGGCATCGGTGTTGGCGGTCTCCTGCGAATGGATTTCCAACATGTCGGCCATGGCCAGCGTAGCAATAAGTAAAAGACGTAATTTCATAATCAGGTGTTGTGTATGATTATTTTGACAAATCATCTATGGAAACTATATTGAATCCTGTCACTGAAGATGAATGACAGATGATGGGATGAGAGTCCTAATATATTTACATAAAGTGTGTAAATCTCATTAGAAGGATAATCTTTTAGATTTCCATCATCATCATAAGATTCACTTCGCCCTATGTCACTAATGCATAGCATGTATTTCCCGTATTTCTGCCTATTTACCAAACTATAGTTGAAGGATTCAACACTCACCTGATTGTCATCAGACAGGTAATACCAATAACACTGCTTCATGAATAATTTATTCTCATGATAAATCCTAAAGTTGAACAGCGAATCAGTAATCTCCACTTCAAGATAAAACGGGCATGGGCTATCCTCATCCAGTGCCCAAGTCCCGATAAGGTCGGACTGGCTGAACGATTGGGCCATTGAAGCCACACTGATGAACAACGCTATTAATGATACTGTTGTTTTTTTCATAATCACTCTTATTACTATTTAAAGCCTTTAATGATGTATATGTGCATCAAAAAGTATCAAAATCCCCGTCCCCGTGATACCACTCCTCCGTCGTACGTCCCCAGAATATACGGACTTGGGGATGGCACGAGGTATTAGCCTATGCCAACATCAGTAACTTAGTTTCATTTACATACCCTTAGCATTTTCAAAGGAGTACTGCCGTATTTATATCTCTTTCCTTCCATAGTTACAGGATAATACAATATCCAATTGACATTTTCATCATCATCTAATAAATCATCTCTACGGTTATGTAATACGCCTTTACTAACACTCCAAGTAAGCAGTGTGTTTCGCACTTGTCCATTTAATTCATGTAATTGGTTATCCCAAAAATGCCATTGAAAAACTTGGTCGTCTTTAATAAACAGAATAGTACTATAACCACCATAACTTCCATCTTCATTATTTGAACTCCATAGGATGGCATCTGCATCTCTTAATTGAGGATGAAGTTTGTAAGCATTGATGAGTGCGTCTCTTCCCATTCTCGAATTAATGACATCAAAATCAAACCATAGGCATTTCGGTATGATTTTATTGGTGGTCTCCACATAAAGACCTGTCTCTCCCACGTCGGTAATACCTTTGATGTGGCCTCGGTCGTCTAAACAAGCGATGACAAACATACGTGTGCTGTCAACCGTTAGACATTCCGTAGCATTCATAAACGGACTGCTGCAGTATTTCTCCCAGTCCATATAAACGGCCAACATAAACAGTTTTCTCTCTTTTGACAAATCTACGAAATGAGGTTTTATTTTATCATAGAACCCCCATTGTTCCTCCACCTGTTTCTTCCCATCAGGATGAGACGGCAACCATGCATTGAATTCGTCTAAAGACTTTTGAATCAGACGCGTATAACAATCCTCGTCCAAACTATGATAAACATCAACCAAATAGGACAGGTTGTTCTGACCCAGTAAAACATACGGGCAAAATGATAAGAATAGTATATAAACAAACCTTCTCATATATTCTATCTTTTAATTTTTCTAATTAAAAATACAGCATCTATTGGTTTAAAATCTATAGCCCTTACATTAAAGATACTTTGTCGAAAATATAGTTTATTTTTTTCTGGAACAAATGGATAATAACGCAATTTTCTAATATTATCTGTATGTGAATAGTTTCCTTTTTTCCACATTGCTGTTATTACGTCCCCATCATTGATTCGTTGTTTTATAAAATCTGGATCAAAGAGCATCTCTTGTGCTCCAGACATGTTAGAAACACTTCCAAATTTATCTTGTAATATCTGTCTATAGTCTTGTATGCTTAGTTCTACTCCTTTATCTTCTACATAATTATAATTCTTTAGATAATAATCATATAAGTTCTTATCCCCAGAAATCTCTGTTAGGGTGGCTGCTAAACAATCGTTGGTCTTATTACTGACATATGGCAAATCAAATGTTAGATCATAATGAATATCTGTATTGAAGAAATTCCACGCGCTCCTGCCTGGTTTTACCGCTGTTCCCCACCACATGTTCAGACCTTGTTCCTTTGAGTTCCAATATCCGGATTCCGCTCCTGAT
>ONDS01000030.1 GCA_900316685.1 uncultured Prevotellaceae bacterium
GAAGCGCACTTCCTGGATCCTGCGGGCGGCAATGACCCGTTCGCGGATGGAGGCCGAAGGCTCGCCGGGAGCCGCCTTCGAGATGTCGTCGAACGAGAGGATTATTTGTGAATTCTCCCAATACCTTGTGACGTTATTTGTTTGGAGCATTGTATGCATAGAAATGAAAGGAAAAAAGTTCCTAAGACAGACAGACAAGAATATATTGGGAAATGTGAGTAGACGAACATCATGATAGTATCCATCACGGGACACTCAATGAAATAGAAGATAAAACTGTTAATGCCGATGAAGTATAGTACTCTATTCTGAATATTTACCAACCTTAGTGTATAAATGCAGAAAACGGCGAAAAGCAAATGAAAAATAATAGTGTTCATGTGAATGTTGTAAACTGCCAGAAGAAGTACTCCTGATGACAAACAGATGATGTGTGAGGGTAAGCCAGAAAAGAATTGATATTTGTAAGCAAATAGCACTCCTAATGGAAAGCAGAGTATGTTATTCCACCACCATTGTCCAAAGCCAAGTTCTTTCATGATAAAAAGAGATGCTATGGATAGTGCAGATATGATTGTAATTCTTACAATATTATGCAAACGGATTGTGAAGAGTAACAGCATTATGACATATAAAACAACTATGACCTTGAAAAACCAGTTCTCCACATCAGGATGGATGGAGAATGTGACTATTTCCGTGAACAAATTCATCGAAATCTCTTCACGGCTAAATATAGCAAGTACGATTATTTCCACTATCCAGTAAATGATATAGGGTTCAAATAATCGTCTTCCTTTTAAGAAAAAATATCTCCTATCTATACGCTTCTTCAGACTAAGTGTAGTGAAAAGTCCGTAACCCGAAAGAAAGAGAAAAACGGCAACACCCATTCCACCCCAGAGTTCCATATGTAGCCAGTTCATCCATAAAGGATAGTAGACATCGGTACTTCCAACTGGATATCCATTGAAAGTATGGCTAATGATTATCATCAGCATTGCAATGCCCCTTAAACTATATGTGTCACGGATGTCAAGTAGTTTGCGCATATTCTTCTTGGAAAGTAAGCAAATTGTCAACATTCTTACGCCAATAGTCAAGCGTCAAGTCCCTACATCCTTTAACCCGCTCTTTCGCGCTGGTAAGGAAGATATCAACGAGTCGGTCTAAGGATTCTATTTCATCGGTTTGGAGATAATTCTTGGCAATGATGACATCACCTTTTCGGACAATACTACCTTTCCATGTTGTCAAACCCATGTTGGGCTGGTTGACATCGGCACGAGCAACTATCAGTTCTGCTGCGGTTTGGTGAGTCACTGCGTATAGCAGTTTGTTTTGTGTTTCCGCAAAGAACATCTGGGTAGCCTTATCTGTCTTGTCGTAGTCAGTGCTGAGTTTGACTAAGTCTCGGACTTTCTGGTAAAACCGCTTTTCTGAGGCACGAATATCACGGAAACGAAGTAGCAACTCATCAAAGTAGTCAGGTCTGCCATCGGGATTTTTCAGGCGTTCGTCATCCATCGTGAAACCTTTCACTAGATACTCGATCAGATGCTCCGTGGCCCACTGTCTGAATTGTGTACCTCGCAATCCGCGAACACGATATCCCACAGCAATAATCATCTCCAGCGAATAGAATACCACATTGTAATTCTTACCATCAGCGGCAGTAGTTAAGAAATCCTTAACAACTGACTCTTTATGTAACTCTTTTTCTTTCAGTATATTTGCTATGTGCATGCTAATGTTTGGCTTTGAGGTGGCAAAAAGTTCTGCCATCTGTTGCTGGTTCAGCCATATCTTGCCATCCTTGGCATAGAGTGCCACCGAAGCACGCCCATCCGCCGTACGATAGATGATGATATTTTTTTGTTCGTCCATATCTTAATTATATATTAGCATCTAATATTACACCCCTCTCTCTGCCCAGTCGCCTCGGTCGAGGTTCCGATAACCTATGGCTTCGGCGATGTGGTGGCTTTGCACACGCTCAGAGGCTTCGAGGTCGGCGATGGTGCGGGCGACCTTGAGGATACGGTTGTAGGCGCGGGCGGAGAGTTTGAGGCGTTCCATGCCACGGCGGAGAAGTTGGAGCGAATGTTCGTCGGGCTCGGCGAACTGATGGATCATACGCTCGGTCATCTGGGCATTACAGTGGATGCCCTTGAAGTCCTTGAAGCGCACTCGCCGGGAGCCGCCTTCGAGATGTCGTCGAACGAGAGCGCTGCAATCTCGCATTGAATATCAATACGGTCGAGTAGCGGACCGGAGATTTTGTTCATATAGCGCTGTATCTGCCCGGGTGTGCAGACGCAGGTGTGCGTGGGGTCGCCGTAATAGCCGCAAGGACAGGGGTTCATCGAGGCGACGAACATAAACGAGCAGGGAAACTCGGTGGTGTACTTGGCACGGCTGATGGTAATCTTGCGGTCTTCCAACGGTTGGCGCAGCACCTCAAGGGTGGATTTGTTGAACTCCGGCAATTCGTCGGCAAAGAGCACCCCATTGTGCGCCAAACTGATTTCACCCGGCTGCGGGTTATTGCCGCCGCCTACCAGGGCGACCTGTGAGATGGTGTGGTGCGGCGAACGGAAAGGGCGTTGGCTGATGAGGCTCATGTTACGTCCCAGTTTGCCAGCCACACTATGTATCTGGGTGGTCTCTAAGCTCTCGGAGAGGGAGAGCGGCGGCAAGATGCCCGGCAGGCGCTTGGCCATCATTGACTTGCCACTCCCCGGCGGCCCTATCATGATGAGGTTATGACCACCGGCAGCCGCCACCTCCAAGGCACGTTTCACGTTCTCCTGTCCGCGCACATCGGCGAAATCAAGGTCGAAATGGCTCTGTTGCTCATAGAACTCACGGCGCGTGTCGATACGCGTGGGTTCATAACTGTCATCGCCATTCAGGAAATTGATCACATCCATCAAGTTCTCCATGCCATAGACATCAAGGTTGTTGACCACCGCCGCTTCGCGGATGTTCTGCTTCGGCACGATGAGTCCTTTGAACTTCTCCGCCCTGGCCCGTATGGAGATGGGCAGAGCGCCACGGATAGGTTGTAGCCGTCCGTCGAGACCCAGTTCGCCCACCAGCATATAATCGCCCAGGCGGTCGGTACGCATATTCTCGTTGGCAGCCAGGATGCCGATGGCCAGCGACAGGTCGTAGCCGCTCCCCTCCTTGCGTATATCGGCAGGAGCCATATTGACCGTGATATCGGCCACGGGAAACTTAAAGCCGCAGTTCATGAGGGCTGCAGCTATACGGTCACGACTCTCGCGCACCGCCTCGTCGCCCAATCCCGTGAGGTGGTACATCACCCCTCGCGTGAGCGACACCTCAATGGTTACGGTAGTCACTTCCAGTCCATTGACAGCTGCACAAAAGGTCTTGACTAACATGGATGTTTTTAAGATTAAAAGATTAAATAATTAAAAGATTGAAAGGATTATTATTGTCTTTCATTTACGCTGATTTACAGCCATCAGGCAAACTATCGCCATCGCAATGTTTTTGGGAGAATACTCCTTTCGGCGCCAACTATTCCCCGAGCAGTTCCTCTACTTTCTTCTTCAGGTCTTTCGCGGACAGTCCGCGCGCCACGATACGGCCATCCTTCATCACTATGTTATCGGGGACGGAAGAGATACCGAGTTGGCGCACCAACTTACCGTCGAACAACTGTTCGTCGCATATGGTGTGCCAAGTAATGGTATCTTGCTTGAGTGCCTGCTCACAATCACGCCTGCTGGCATCCATGGCGATACCCAACAGATGAAGACGCCCTCCCGACTGGCGTGCCAAGCGTTTGAGTTGGCGCTGTGTCTCCTTGCTCTCATAACGCCAGGATGCCCATACATTGATGACCGCCACACCCGAGGAGAGATCGCTCTGTGTGACCGCCTCGCCCTTGATATCAGTAACGGCAAAGGCAGGCAGCTGGCTTCCCGTCGCCGTCATGCGCAAGGTATCCACCTGTTGTTTCATGCGCATGAGCATGCCGTTTTTCTCCTGCTGTTTCGTCATGAGCGCTATGAGCGACTGTATCTTCTTATAATCGGGATTGTCGGTCAGGAGGAAATAGCGACGGAGGAGGAACGCGCTCACCGGCGAATCGGCATGGTCGCGGATGAAGGTCTCCGCCCTCTTCACCACTTCCGGTGGCGACGAGTTGGCAATGCTCAACCGGAATTCCGTCATCAGTTCATTGTCGTCGGTACCCTTGATTTCCATCTCTTTCATGTGCGAGGCATCGGCCTTGATAGATACGCTCTTACCCGGTTCTGCGAAAATGGGCTGTTCGGAGAAGTTGGGGAAGACGAGCATGAGGATGGAAGCCCTCGAACAAGGCACCTCGTAAGCAAAACGGCCGCCATTGACCTTGATGGTATCAATGCCTTCGGTCACACCGTCCTCGCAATAGACGTAGAACTCGCCTTGGTTCATGTTGGTGAACCTTCCTTCCAACTTGAAGAAGCCACTACGACCTCCACAACTCGCCATTAGGAATGAGAGGGAAAGGAGGAAGAGAAAGCCAAAAATCTTGCCTTTCAGAAGGGAAAAAGAAACATGTAGGTTGTTCATAAGCAAGATTGTAGGTAGAGTGCCGCGAGCGGGACTCGAACCCGCACAGCCATTCCTGGCCAAGGGATTTTAAGTCCCTCGTGTCTACCATTCCACCATCGCGGCAAAATGAAAAAAAATACTGGAGCGGCAAACGAGACTCGAACTCGCGACCCCGACCTTGGCAAGGTCGTGCTCTACCAACTGAGCTATTGCCGCAACTCCTAAAGCCATGTCTTTTGGCTTACAGAACGCAAAGGTAATCCTATTTGCCGAATCGGCAAAGAAAATTCACATTTTTTAAGTAGTCAGGGATTGTTCAGTTCTTTTTATACTACGAATTGCACGGATTCAACGAATTAATTCACCGCCAATCGGCCGAGGGGTCCGGTACAGGTGGCATGATAACGAGTGAGCTTGTTGCCGCCATCGCCTTTGACGATATTGCCACCACTGTTCAGGTTATATTCGCGGTGGCAGGTAGAGCAGACAGCCAATCCCGCACTCGTCATCGTGAGCTGTCGTGAGCGCACTGGCAAGGCATTCGGGTCGAAACAATTGGGGCACTCTCCATCGTAGGCATAGAAGATGGCGGGCATGTCGAGGTTGCCGAAACCCACTATCAAACAATTGTTATAGCCCAGTATACATGTCGTTTGCATATCGGGTGCCAAGGCTAACGACGATTCCGTCTGCCCTTGATTGTTCTCGAAATCAAAGTAAGTGGCCCCGGCCTTCATCGATCTCTTCACCTTGCAGAAGATGCCAGGAGAATTGATGTTCATCGCCGACGAGAGGATGAAATTCTGGTGGATGGAATTGTCGAAGATGAAAAAGGCAGTACGCATGGTATACTCGTTTTGCCCTTCACCACATGAGAGCAGCAAGGTAGTAAAAAGGAGCGCCGCCCAGGTTCTCATATATCCCATCGCTTTCATTGCAGCAAGGCTTTTTCGGCATCGCGCACCCTGTCGAAATGCAGGTCGGCCATGGCCTGATCCATCAGTTCCGCTATCTCTTCGTTACATAGCCGCCCGATGCTCCCTTCGTGTGTATGGTTGATCTCGCGGTTGGGAGTGAACAAGCCATGCTCTATCTCCAAGCCCACCTGCTTGTAAGCATCGCGGAAGGGCACTCCTTCCACCACCCGGCGGTTCACCTCCTCGACGGAGAAGATGGGGTCGTAAAGAGGATTCTCGATGATATGCTCGTTCACCTCCATGCGATGGATGATATAAGCCGCCATGCGCAGACAGTCCTTCAATTCGTCGAAAGCTGGCAGGAACGCTTCCTTGATGATCTGCAGGTCGCGGAAATAGCCACTCGGCAGGTTGTTCATGATGAGCATCACCTCTGTGGGCAGTGCCTGCAACTTATTGCTCTTGCCCCGGATGAGTTCGAACACGTCGGGGTTCTTCTTATGCGGCATGATGCTGCTGCCCGTAGTACACTCCTTGGGCAGGCGCACGAAGGAGAAGTTCTGGCTGTTGAACAGGCAGGCATCGAAGGCCATCTTCGCCAATGTGCCTGCGATGGAAGCCATGGCGAAGGCCACGTTGCGCTCCATCTTGCCCCTACCCATCTGGGCATACACCACATTGTAATCCATCGAGTCGAAACCCAACAGGCGGGTGGTCATCGAACGGTCGAGGGGGAAGGAGCTGCCATAGCCCGCCGCGCTGCCCAAGGGGTTGCGGTTGGTCTGTCGCCAGGCCGCCTGCAGACAGTACATATCGTCGAGCAGGCTCTCGGCGTATGCACCGAACCACAGTCCGAACGAACTGGGCATGGCCACTTGCAGATGGGTGTATCCGGGCATAAGCACATGGGCATAACGCTTGCTCTGTGCCTGCAACTCGTCGAAGAGACTGCGCACATCATCGGCTATCTCCATCAGTTGGTGGCGAGTGAAGAGTTTCAGGTCGAGCAGCACTTGGTCGTTGCGCGAGCGCCCGCTATGTATCTTCTTGCCCATGTCGCCCAGTTCACGGGTGAGCATCAGCTCCACTTGGGAGTGGACATCCTCTATCCCTTCCTCTATCACAAACTCGCCCCGTTCGCATTGGGCATAAATCTTTTTGAGTGCTGCGAGCAACTGAGTGAGTTCCTCGGTCTTGAGCAGACCGATGGATTCGAGCATCGTGATATGGGCCATGCTGCCCAGCACATCGTATGGTGCCAAATAAAGGTCCATCTCGCGGTCTCTACCCACGGTGAACCGTTCTATCTCGGCGTTGATGGCATAATCTTTTTCCCAGAGTTTCATAATGTATTTATTAAGAGGTGAGAGGTGTGAGGTGAGAGGTGAGGGGTGTGAGGTGAGAGGTGAGAGATATGCCTGTGGAGTATTCTCTTGCTCCTTACCCCTTGCTCCTTGCTCCTTACCCCTTGCTCCTTGCTCCTTTTTCTATTGATACTTAATTCCCGCGATGATGTCGGCCATCTTTTCCAAGGCGTCTTTCAGGGGTCCCGACACCATGGTCTTCATAAACGGGTTGAGTTCGGTCTTGATGGTGAGACGCATCTTGCAGCTCTCTTCCGTCACAGGCAGGAGCTGTATCCAGAAGAAGAAGGGGAGGGGCGATTCCGCCGTCTCGAACTTCACGCACTTGGGTTCCTCGCGCTCGATGATACGAAGCGTGATACGACCTACGGGCGGCACTTCCACAGAGAGCGTATCGTGGTCGAACGTAAAATCCTGAATCTTGTCTTCTGGCATGCGCTCCTTCACCCGTTCCATGTTGTTGAGGTCGCTCACCGTGTCGTATACTAATTGCTGGGGATAGGGAATCTCCCTCACGCTACTTTCAAATTTTGTGTCCAAAATTATTATGATTTAAAATTAAAAATTTGTTAGCTGTTAGGGGGTGAGAGGTGAGAGATATGTCCACATAGGAATAAATGTATATATTCCTACACTACTTCAGGACACAGAACACTAAACACTAAACACTAAACACTAAACACTAAACATTCAACGTCTCCACCCTGCCGGGTCTTTACGCCACTCATCGAGCAGTTTGACATCCTCGGCGGCGATATATCCTGTAGCCAAGGCCTGTGCCACCACATGCTCATAGTCGGTCAGGGTGATCAGTGTCACGCCGGCATCACGAAACGCCTCTTCCGCCACGGGAAAACCATAGGTGTAAGAGGCCACCATGCCCACCACCTGGCAACCATGACGACGCAGTGCCTCGACGGCTTTCAGACTACTGCCGCCCGTAGAGATGAGGTCTTCGACCACCACCACCTTGGCTCCTTGGGGCAGTTCACCCTCGATGAGGTTTTCCAGACCATGATCTTTGGGTTTGCTGCGCACATAAGCAAATGGCAAGTTAAGAGCATCCGCCACCAAGGCTCCTTGCGCGATGGCACCAGTGGCCACACCAGCCACAGCCTCTGCCTCGGGGAAATGCGCCATTACGGCATGGGTGAGTTGCAGTTTCACATAGTTACGCAACTCAGGGAAAGAGAGCGTCTTGCGGTTGTCGCAATAGAATGGTGATTTCCATCCCGAAGCCCATGTAAAGGGGTCGTTGGGTTGTAACTTGATGGCTTTTACGGCAAGCAGTTTGCCAGCGAATTCTTTTTTCTGATCGTTCATTTTCGGTTGAGGGTTGAAGGGTTGAGGGTTGAGGGGTGAGAGGTGAGGGGTGAGAGATATGCTTGCTGGGTATTCTCTTGCTCCTTGCTTCTTGCAGTTTGCCCCCCTCCTTGGGAGGGGGCAGGGGGGAGGCTTTCCCCTTGCTCTTTAAAACCTTTTTGCAAAGGTACAACAAAATCCACGAGCCATGGACTTGCAAGCGTTAAAAGACTTTAACTTTTTGCAAAGCCCAATGAGAGGACACTGAAATGAGTGGCTCCACCCTTGCGCAACTCGTTGGCGCAGGATACGATGGTGGCTCCAGTGGTCACGATGTCGTCGACCAGCAGGATATGCTTATCCTTGATTTCCGCCTTGGGATAACATTGGAACACCCCTTCCACATTCTCCATGCGCCCCTGCATGCTCTGGTGTGTCTGGCTCCCTTCGAAACGAGTCCTTTTCACCACCTTCCTGCCGATGGGCAGATGAGTCCACTCAGCCACTCCCCGCGCTATCTCTAAGCTTTGGTTGTATCCCCGCTGCCGTTCGCGCCGTTTGGCCAAGGGTATAGGTACGATGAGGTCGATGCCTTCGAAGAAACCATCACGAGCGAACTCCTGCGCTGTGAGCCGTCCCATCTCCCACCCAATCTCAGGATGGTGATGGTATTTCAGGTCGTAGATGATACGGCTCACCTCCGAGCCCGCCTCGTAATAGAAGAGCGCCGCCGCCCGTTCGACGGGAATCCTGCCCCAGAAACGCTTGGCCATCACATTCTCGTAAGCATCGGCGGCGAAGCCCGTACGCGGCAGGTGCAGGTTGCAGCGGGCACACACCACCTCTTCGCCAATGGTCAACCGCTGTCCACACACCGGACAGGCCCTCGGCGCTATCAGCTGAATCAGCCTATGCCAGAAACTAATCGTCTGTGCCATCGTCCACCTCTATATCGTCTGCCTTCATACACTGACGTATCAGGTCGTAGGTAAAACCGCGTGAGAGGGCGAAACGCACCAACTTGGCCCGGGCCTCATAATCATCAGCCGCTCGTATGGTCCGGCGTTTGGATGCAATCAAGGGGCGCAACACCCGCAGGTATTCGTCATCGTCGACGCCATCCAGTATAGGGCGCGACAATTCCGAGGGTATATGCTTCATGAAGAGAGCCTGCTCCACCTTGCGCCTACCCCATTTGTTGTATCGTATCTTATCTTTCACGAAGGCACGGCAGAAACGCTCATCGTCGACATACCGCTCGGCGGTGAGATGAGCCATGATACGCGCCCGCGCCTCTTCGGGGAGTTGCCACCTTCGCAGTTTCTCCTCCATGTCATGGCTGCACTGTTCCGAGGCGGCGCAAAGCGTCTCCAAGCGCAGGCGAGCCTCGTTTTCCGTCATTTCCTTCATGTGCGTAGAGCCTGTATGAAGCGACAACGCCCGAAAGCATCGTCGCGGGTTTCTATTTGCGAGAACCGACATTGTTGCAACAGCAGTACCAACGTGTCGGCAAAGCGGGGATTGATCTCGAAGAAGAGCCGCCCACCATGTCGAAGGGCAGTGGCGGCATAAGTGGCGATGGACCGATAGAAGAGCAACGGGTCGTCTTCGCCGACGAACAGGGCCTCATGTGGCTCATAGTCCAGTACGTTGCGGTGCATGGCCTGTCGCTCACTCATCCCCACATAGGGAGGGTTGGACACGATGACATCCCAGCACTCCTCTTCAGTAGGAGGATGTAGCGCATCCTGCCGGCGGCACACCACCAGGGCCTCCAACCGATTGGCATTATCCTGAGCCACGGCGAGGGCCTTTTCCGACACGTCCCACGCCTCAACCCTTGCCCCCGGCAGTTCCTTGGCCAAAGTGATGGCGATACATCCGCTGCCCGTACCCACATCAAGCACTCGCAGACCACCTCTTGCGCCCACGGTATCGACGACCCATCCACACAACTCTTCCGTTTCGGGACGGGGGATGAGCACGCCCCGCTCCACGTGGAACCGCCGCCCCCTGAAGAAAGCTTCGCCGAGCACATACTGCACTGGCTCCGCCTTTTCCAGCCGCCGCATCATTTGTTCCAGTTTCAGTTGGTCGTCTGCGGATAATTGTGTAACTTTGCCGCATAACACATCGGCGGTAGTCAGATTGAATGCACTTTCGAGCATCCAACGGACCACGGCTTTCGCCTCGCCCTCATCATACAAGGGAACAAGTCTTTTCCACAATGCAACGTATTCCATCAACATAGGATTGGATTGCAAAAATACGACAAAAAACGATATGAACAAAAAAACGACCGACGAAATATACATGAGCCGTTGCCTTCAACTGGCCGCCTGCGGGCATCGTGGGGCGCCACCCAACCCCATGGTGGGAGCTGTCATCGTATGTGGCGACCGTATCATAGGCGAGGGTTACCATATCCGCCAGGGTGAGGGTCATGCCGAGGTGAACGCCTTCGCTTCGGTCAGTCCTGACGACGAACGACTATTGTGCCAATCAACCATTTATGTCAGTCTGGAGCCCTGCGCCCATTACGGCAAGACACCGCCCTGTGCCGAGCTGATCATCCGCAAGGGGGTGCGTCGTGTGGTGGTGGGGTGCGTCGACCCCTTCGCCAAGGTGCAGGGCAGAGGCATCCAGATGCTACGCGAGGCTGGCATAGAAGTGACCGTGGGCGTACTCGAACGGGAATGTCGCTATTTAAACCGCCGCTTCTTCACCTATCATGAACAACGCCGCCCTTATATCCTGCTGAAATGGGCGCAAACCGCCGACGGTTTCATCGACGACCACGGACAGGCCACAGCCATCTCCACCCCTTTCACACAAATGCTCGTACACCAATTGCGCTCCGACTATCAGGCCATCCTCGTTGGGCGTGTTACCGATGAACGGGAGCATCCACGCCTCGACAACCGGTTGTGGAGCGGACCGTCGCCGCGCCGTTATGTATTGGGCGGAGGAAAGGAGATACCCCAGCTGTTGGAAGAAATGTATGCCGACGGCATACAATCACTCATGGTGGAGGGAGGAAGGAAGACACTGCAAGGTTTCCTTGATGCCGGTCTTTGGGATGAAATCAGGGTGGAGACGTCGGCGCTGACTGTTGGCGATGGCACACCGGCACCCAAATTGCCCGAGGAGGCCGTTAATACCGAAAAGGAGGTATTCGACGGCAACAAAATCAGTTGGTGGGCAAGGAAAACATGATGAAAATAAAATTATTCAAAAAAAATTATTTTTTTTACATAAAAAATCATACCTTTGCCATCATAACCAATCAATCAATCATTATGGATAGACTTGTCAACCCCTTCTTTGTCTCAGGAAAAATTCCCCCTGAATATTTTTGCGACAGGAAATGGGAAGCGCAGCAAATCATTCAGCATCTTTCAAATCAGGAAAATATTGTCCTGATGTCTCAGCGCCGAATGGGTAAGACCAAGTTAGTGGATCATTGCTGTGAACAATCGGAACTTACCAAGCATTATATCTTGATAACAATAGATATATTGCATACCACTTCTTTCCGTGAGTTCGTCCAACTATTCGGATCGGTAGTCTTCGACAACATTGCCACCCGTAGCAGCCGTATGATGAAATTGTTTACAGCAACTATGCGTTCACTTAGTGGCAGTTTTGGTTATGACCCGATTCAAAACACACCTACTTTTGACATCAAATTAGGCGACTTGATACGGCCGGAATATACACTTGAGGAAATCTTCAAAGTCATAGAGAATGCAGAAAAACCTTGTCTGATTGTTTTTGATGAATTCCAGCAGATAACGAAGTATCCCGAACATAATGTAGAAGCATTGTTAAGGTCACATATCCAACGCTTAGGCAATGCTGGTTTCGTGTTTTCCGGTAGCCAAAGACGGTTGATGGAATCCATGTTCTTTTCTGAAAAACGCCCGTTTTATATGAGTGCCCGTTCGATTGTGCTCCAACCCATACCCATCAATGACTACAAGGATTTTGTATTCCACCATTTCCACGACCACAATAAAGACATCGAAGGCGTTGCCGTAGAACTGGTTTATGACACTTTTCAGGGGGTAACCCTTTATCTTCAGCGCATGATGAAAGATGCGTTCGGTGTTACCCCCGAAGGAGGGAAATGCGATGTGGGTACTATCAGGAGCCTTATTGACGCCTACATTCAAGAAAGCGACCCCAGGCTGCGTGAACAATTAGCCTTTGTCACGGAAACACAAAAAGAATTGCTTTATGCCATTCATGAAGAAAATGACCCGGTAAAAGCCATCACATCCGCCAAATTCATTAAGAAGCATAGGCTCAAGTCCTCCAGTTCGGTCCAGTCTGCTGCAAAAAAATTATTAGAATATGATTTGCTGACACAAAAGGAAGGCTATTATGCTATTGCCGATCCCTTAATGCAACTATGGCTTAAATCAAGGCGTTTCTAACTCCATAACCGTCATTTCTTCCTGCCGAAGTCGGCGGGAATCTCGCCCCATTTCGATGTCTCCCACTTGAGGATGGGAGTCTGTATGACATGGGTGAGGAGCCAGTTTTCCGCCCGGGCGATGATCTGATAGAGCCGTTCGGTCTGCACATTGCGCTCCAGGGTGGTCTTGCATTTCTTCTTGTTCACCCATAGGATGGCGTTGTAGCTGTCGCTGTAGATGACCTTGTCGCGTATGCCCTGCTGCTCCATGAGCGCCAAGGCATGGACGATGGCCAGGAACTCACCGATATTGTTGGTGCCGTACATCGGACCGAAATGGAAGATACGCGCACCCGTCTGCAGGTCTACCCCCTGATATTCCATCCGGCCGGGATTGCCCGAACAGGCCGCATCCACAGCCCAGGCCTTAGTACGAAAGCCTCCCCCTGACCCCCTCCCAAGGAGGGGGGACGCGGAGACGGGACTACTATTGTGTTGTTGGGTAGGAGCAGATAATGTAGTGGATGATAAGTTGGATGATAGGTTGTTGGAAGAGAGGGTGGACATCAGTTCATTTTTAATTGTCATGATTACCCGTGGCGCATTTCCAATCACCTCCTCATTGGTAAAACGAAGAATCTTATACCCTTTATCCTGCAGGTCTTTTTCCCTTACAGCATCATCCATCTGCTGACCTAAATAGAAATGATACTTTCCGTCTATCTCTATGACCAATTGTTTTGGGAGGCAGACGAAATCAACAATATATTGTCCTATGATATGCTGGCGGCGGAATTTCACGCCCAGATGCTTGCTCCGGAGAAAATCCCATACGATAGTTTCCGCAGTAGTATGCTTATTGCGATTCTCGTCGGAATAATCTTTTAAAATGGAATAATAGGCTCCATCTGCCGTCTCGTATCGATACATCTTCTTTCCTATATATGATTGACTTTTTTATAACAATTCCGATACACGGCTCCACACCTTCCCTCTTTTCCCTTTTCCCCTCTCTTTTCCCTTTTCCCCTCTCTTCCCCTTTTCCTTAACCTTCCCTCTCTTCCTTAACCTTTCCTCTCTTCCTTAACCTTTCCATCACCACGTTCCCCCTCCTTGGGAGGGGGCTAGGGGGAGGCCTGTCAGGGGAAGGCCCTACATCCTCTCCGGCACCTCGATGCCGAGCAGGCGCATGCCGTTCTTGATGGTCTTGGCCACATTGGCGGCGAGCACCAATCGCACGGTCTTCTGTTCGAGGGTGTCGGCACCTAAGATGCTGTAGTCGTGGTAGAACTGGTTGAACTCCTTGGTCAGCTCATAACAGTAGTTGGCCACGCCGCTCGGACTGTAGTCCTTGCCTGCCTGCGTCACGGCGGCACCGTATTCCGAGAGTTTCTGGATGAGTTGCATCTCCTTCTCGTTCACAGGCATGTCGGCGGCAAGCGTGGCGGGCAGCGTCAGCCCCTCAGCCTCGGCCTTGCGCAGGATACTGCGTATGCGGGCATGTGTATACTGTATGAACGGACCGGTATTGCCGTTGAAGTCGATGCTCTCCTCTGGGTTGAACAGCATATTCTTCCTTGCGTCCACCTTGAGGATGAAATATTTCAGGGCACCCATACCCACGATGCGTGCTATCTCGTTCTTCTCCTCCTCGCTGATGCCTTCGAGCTTGTTCACCTTGTCGTCGCTCATGGTGCGCGCATCGGCAATCATCGTGGCCACCAGGTCGTCGGCATCCACCACCGTTCCCTCACGGCTCTTCATCTTGCCGTTGGGCAGTTCCACCATGCCATAGGAGAAATGCACGAGGTCCTTGCCCCACTTATAGCCCAGCTTGTCGAGCAGCAGGGAGAGCACCTGGAAGTGGTAGTTCTGTTCATTGCCCACCACATAAATCATCTTGTCGATGGGATAGTCGCGGAAACGCATGTCGGCGGTGCCGATGTCCTGCGTCATATACACGGATGTGCCGTCTGAGCGGAGCAGCAGTTTCTGGTCGAGACCGTCGGCGGTGAGGTCGGCCCACACGCTGTTGTCGTCCTTGCGGAAGAAGAGACCCTTGGCCAGACCTTCCTCCACCTTCTTCTTTCCTTCGAGGTAGGTTTCCGACTCATAATAGATCTTGTCGAAGGATACGCCTAAGGCGCGGTAAGTCTCATCGAAACCGGCATACACCCAGTCGTTCATTTTCTTCCAGAGCGCGCGCACCTCGGCATCGCCCTGTTCCCACTTCACCAGCATCTCGTGCGCCTCCTTGATGAGCGGGGCCTCGTCCTTGGCTTTCTTCTCAGCAGCCTCGGCATCCATGCCTTCAGCTTGGTACTGCGCCATGAGCGTCTTCACCTCCTCACGGTAGTGCTTGTCGAAAGCCACGTAATAGTCGCCGATGAGATGGTCGCCTTTCTTGCCGCTGCTCTCGGGAGTCTCGCCGTTGCCCCATCTGAGCCACGCGAGCATCGATTTGCAGATGTGTATGCCACGATCGTTCACGATATTGGTTTTCACCACGCGGTTGCCGTTGGCGGCCATAATCTGTGCCAGCGACCACCCCAGCAAGTTGTTGCGCACATGCCCCAAGTGCAATGGTTTGTTGGTGTTGGGTGATGAATACTCAATCATCACCAGCGGCGACTCGTCGGTAGCCTGCCGCTCGCCATAGTGGGCATCGGCATGGATGTCGTTGAGCAGTCCCACCCATGCGGCATCGGCCACCACGAGGTTGAGAAAGCCCTTCACCACATTGTAGGAAGCCACCGCCGGGCAATGCTCCTTGAGGTATTGTCCTATCTCCTCGGCCACTTCCTCGGGCTTCTTCCTTGCCATCTTGACGAAGGGGAAGACCACCAATGTGAGGTGACCTTCGAACTCACTGCGCGTCTTCTGCAACTGCACCATCTTTTCGGGCACCTGCTGCCCATACAACTGTTCCACGGCCTCGAAAACCGCCTTGCTGATTGTGGTTTCTATCTTCATAATAACTGATTATCTGCTTGATTGCAACTTTGCGGCTGCAAAATTACTGCAAAAAGAAGACAAAACAAAAAGAACAGTTCTTTTTTGTAAGCGGAAACAGTTATTTTTTCTTCAGCATTTCTTTCAGGCTGCCGTTGGCATCTGCCTCCAACCAAGATTCCAATTGGTCGTTCTTTCCCGTTTTTTCACGGTTGGCCACATAATAAGCCATCAACCTCCTGATCACCGAGAGGTAGGCATCTTCATCGAGCACCTTGACTTTGTTTTCCAAGCAATATTCCACAGCAGCGGCAAGAAAGGCAGTGATATAGTTGGTGATATCCGAACGGGTGTTCATCAACTTCGACAATCGCTCGTCTATATCGATAGAGACATCGGCAGAACTGGCACTCCACGCCATCAGGTAAGCGACAACGGTATTGCGCCGCGAATCATCAACAGCCGTATTGAGCAGATATTTTGCACAGGTGAGCGCTTCTGGATTATGATCGTGGCAACCTTCAACGGTCTGAAGTTCTTTGAGGTTGAAACGGTCTTTGGCCCTTTCACGCAGTTGTGTCAGACGATTATCCAGTTTGTCCACATTCTGACGGTCACCCTTGCTGTCATAGTAAAGTTTCAGGTATTCCAGTTCGCTGATATATAGGTCGGAGAGTTCCCCATCCAGTTCTTTGATGATGGACAATGCCCTCAACTGGTATTTGATGGCATCGTCGTACAGCCCGAGGGCATGGCTGTATTCAGCACAGTGGACGAGTATGACAGCCATGTCGCCATCGTTGCGCAGCAGGTTCTCATACACCTTCACCGCTTTCTTGCAGTTGTCGAGGGCTTGTTCCTCTTTACCGCCTTTTGCCTGATACAAAGACAGGTTATCTAGGAAGATGGCGTAATAATCATTGTCTGTTCCCACACTGTTACCCCACAGCGTAACGGTCTTTTGGGCCGTTTCGATAGCCTCATCGACTTTTCCTAACCGGTAGAGTATTCTTGACTGCATACCCAAACAATGGATATACCCTTCATCCCTTTCTCCGTTCATCCTTAGCAGTATCTCTGTCTGGGTGGACTTCAACCTCCAGGCGGCGGCATAATCTTCGTTGACGAACCGCTCGGTAGCTATGGAGTCGAGATAATGGCAGTAATTCTCGTTGAGCATGTCATCGGTGATGGCAAGAGGCTGGTCCTGTGCCAAAGCTGCATGAACAGTGAACCAGCAACCAAGTATGAACAATAATCTTTTCATAAAGCATTACATATCAAACTATTAATCGTGTTATACCATTAATATGCCCCATGTGGGTGAATCATTTTATAAGTCATCATATTATCGAATGCAAAAATAAAGAATATTTCGATTATTCCCAAGAAAAAGGATGACCATTCTTATCTTCTCTTCCCTTTCAAGGAATGATGATTTTCTTGCTTTCCTTACCTGTTTGTACAATATAGGTGCCAGATGGGAGTGAAAGCCCCGACTTTAATCCTTCATAACACTTGATGCCTTGCAGGTCGTAGGCTATAATATGTTGATCTGCCGTAGGCATCTCGTTAAGCGACGTAGGAGATGGTTCAGTTGTAGCGGGCGTTTTAACTGGTCGGGATGACGAAGGAGTGTCCTCCTTTTCCACATCATAATCATATCTGAAAGTGATGGGAATACAATATTTCGTGCGAGCCGATTCACCATTGAATTTTCCAGGTATCCATTTAGGCATGGAGGCAACCACTCGCAATGCTTCGGCGTCAAAAGCAGGAGCCAAGCTTCTCACCACTTTGGCGTGAGTGATACTTCCATCTTTCTCCACCACGAAACAGACAACTACCCTGCCGCTGATACAGTCCTCTTCATGACCCAGCGGCCAATGAGTGTTCTCTTTCAGGTATTCACGCAATGCTTGCATACCACCGGGAAATGAAGGCTGCTGTTCATAGTCAGAGAAAATAATACATTTCCGTGTATCCTTGTGTTTGATACTGTCGTTTTCTTGTGCTGTCGCCAGCGTCCAACCTAAGGTGAACAGCCAACTGATCATCAATAATCTTTTCATGACGTGTCTATTATAAGGGTTGATATTTGTTTTTATCTTCATTTCATGTTCATTTTTCCTCTGCAAAGATAAACCATCATCTTCATTTTTGCAATATCCCTTTGGTCCTTGGCACAAACAATTAATATAACTATCTGTAAAACAGAATTTTAAGAAATCGCACCATCCCATTTTGACACAAATAAACAGGTAGGGCATTCGTGACTTTTCGTTATTTTTACGCAGAATTGTACTTTTGTATAGGAACTATTTTCGTAACTTTTCGTATCTTTGTAGCAACAAACGACCAACGAATGTCCAAGATCCATATCCTCAGCGGAGAGTTTTCCGAACATAAACCCTTGCAGTTCGCGCCAGGCATCAAGGCGGGCTTCCCATCGCCCGCCGACGACTATCGTCACGATACGCTCGACTTCAACCGCGACTTCATCCGCCACCCCGAAGCCACGTTCTACGGACGGGTGGACGGCGACTCGATGATCGAGGCTGGCATCAGCGATGGCGACATCGCCGTGATCGACCGCTCGCTTGAGCCACACCATAACGACATCGTGGTGGCCTTCGTCAATGAGGAGTTCACCATCAAGCAACTCGACCTCAGCCACAAGGAAGAGGGATATATCCTGCTCCGCCCTGCCAACAAGCGTTACCAACCCATCCACATCGATGCGGGCGACGACTTCGAGGTGTGGGGTGTGGTGGTCTGGACCATCAAGAACTGGAGGAAGATGTAAAAGACAAGCCTCCCCATACCCCCCTCCCAAGGAGGGGGCAGAAGGGAAGAAGAGATAACACGAAGTAAGAAAGAAAAGACCCAGGTGAAGATGTACGGCATCGTAGACTGCGACAACTGTTATGTGTCGTGTGAGCGAGTGTTCCGACCCGACCTCAACGGCAAACCCGTGGTGGTGCTCTCCAACAACGACGGGTGCGTGGTGGCACGTTCCAGCGAGGCCAAACGCTTAGGCGTGAAGGCCGGTACCCCTTATTACCAACTGGCAGAACTCTTCCCGGGGCAGAAAATCGCAGTGTTCTCATCGAACTACGAGCTGTACGGGGAATTGACGGGACGCGTGGTCGACATCATCCGCCAAGAGGCTCCCGCCTATTTCCGCTACTCCATCGACGAGTGTTTCGTCTACCTCGATGGTATGGAACACCTCGACTTGAAGGCGTGGGGCGAACAGCTGCACCACACCATACGACGCTCCGTGGGCGTGCCCGTAAGTATCGGACTGGCTCCCACGAAGACCTTGGCCAAGATGGCAAGCCACTTCGCCAAACACTACCCCGGCTACCGTCATTGCTGTCTGGTCGACACGCCGGAGAAACGCACCAAGGCCCTGCGACTCTATCCCATCGACGAGGTGTGGGGCATCGGCCGCCGCTATGCCGCCCGCCTGAAGGAACTGGGCGTACAGACCGCCTACGACTTCGCCAGCCATCACGGCGACTGGGTGAGGGCCACCTTCCACAATATCGTCATCTACCGCACGTGGGCGGAGCTCAACGGCGAGGACTGTGTGCCCAATGAGCAACTGGCCAAGAAGAAGAGCATCTGCACCAGTAGGAGCTTCAACGGCATGGTGGATGATTTCGACACCCTGCGTACCCACGTGTCGAACTATGCCGCGCGATGCGCCGAGAAACTGCGCCGCCAGGGCACCTCCGCCTCGGTGGTCGCCGTGTTCATCCATACCAACTCCTTCCGAGAGGACCTGCCACAATACTGGAATTTCCAGGAGACGCGCCTGCTCACCCCCTCCAACAGCACCTCGGTCATCGTACAAGCCGCTCACCAAGCCCTGCAGCAAATCTACCAGCCCCATTACAGATACAAGAAAGCCGGGGTCATCGTCATGGACATCGACAGCAACCCCCAGACCAACTTCATCGATTTCGACGCCGAACAGTTCCAGAAACTTAAACGCTTAGATGCCGTCGTCGACCGTATCAACAAGGTACATGGCACCGAAACCATCGTGCTCGGCGCCCAGCAATACACGCGCCAAAAAGGCAAGGGCAAGGCCGACATCTTCGCCAACGCCATCAAGCACGACTTCCGTAGTCCCAACCCCACCACCCGGTGGAGCGACATCATTCGGTTGAAATGAAGCTAAGAAAGGAATTAGAAGGAGTTAGAAGAAGATAGAAGGAGTTAGAAGCCAAATGTGTTGACGGTCTAAGAGTACCCATGCGTTTTATCAAAAAACAATAAAAACTTTAAAAAGCAATCATTATGAAGAAATCAACCATCATGGTGACGATGCTCATCATGGCATTCCTCGCATTCACATCCTGCGGCAAGAAGCAGATGTCGACCGACGAACTGAAAGCACAGATCAAGACAGCCATGCTCGACGAGGCCAAAAGCGAAGGCAGCACGCTTGTGGTGACCGACTTCACCCTCAACGACCAGGGCAACGGCGTTTTCACTGGTACCGTACGCGGTGTGAAAGACGATACGCTGAGCGTCACCTACAACATCGCGGTGAATGAAGGAGCCGATGATTACGATGCCGAGTGGAATCTCGTCGGCGACAGCATCACAAGCGGGAAATAACCCTTTTCTTCCCTCTGCTTTCCATCCCATGATATTGCGCTCGCGGGATGAGATATTAAACCATGTGGGGTTTCTCACGTCAAAAGGAAACATGAGCAAACCCTGATATGGTGTGCATACGTCGCGTGGCACATCCGTCAACAAAAACCGTCATCAACATGAAAAAAGTCCTAACCCTGATCCTACTCGTCATGACCACACTATCTTCACACGCCTACACGCCATGGACGAAAGGGGCGTTCGAAACACGGCAGTACCGCAACCTGTTCGTAGAAATGGGTTATGAACCCGCCGCCGTGGAAGCCAAGCTGAAGGAGGTCTTCAACGACGTGTTCCGAGGTCCCAACAAAGTGTATTTCGAGGTGGGCGACTCCATGGGCTATGTCTCCGACATCAAGAACGACGACGCACGCACCGAAGGAATGTCCTACGGCATGATGATCGCCGTGCAGTTCGACGAGAAAGATATCTTCGACCGGCTCTGGCGATGGAGCAAGCGATACATGCAACACCAGTCGGGTCCACGTGAGGGCTATTTCGCGTGGAGCTGCAAGACCGATGGCACGCACAATGCAGAGGGTGCCGCCTCGGATGGCGAACTGTACTATATCACTGCCCTGCTCTTCGCCTCCAACCGGTGGGGCAACGACACTGGCATCGACTATAAGGCCGAGGCGCAACATATCCTCCGCTGCATCATGCCCCGTGAATACACGCCCGAGGCGCGACCGGGCTTCGGAGGGTTCGGGCCGCAACCCACCGGGCCGCAGAAGATGTACCTCATCGACCCCGAGACGAAACTCATCACCTTCACGCCCGACGGCTTCGGACAGCGTTTCACCGACCCCAGTTATCATATTCCCGCCTTCTACGAGGTGTGGGCGTTATGGGGCGACGATGGCCACAGCGATTACTGGAGGGAGTGCGCCGCCAAGAGCCGCGAGTTCCTGCATCGCGCCATCCATCCTGTGACCGGGCTCAATGCCGACAACTGCCAATACGACGGCAGCGAGATGCAGATGCCACGGTTCCCCGGTATGCCACAAGGACCACAGAACGCCCCTCGGCGAATGGGCAACAACAATTTTCGTTATGACTCATGGCGCGTGCCCATGAACATCACCCTCGATTATGAATGGAGCTGCGCCGATGGCGAGTGGCAACGGCAGTATGGCGAGAAGATACAGGATTTCCTCTACTCACAGGGAGTGAACACCTTCGTAGACCAATACCGTGTGGACGGCTCCCTGCCCGAGGGCGATGAGATATTACAGGCGGGAGGATTCAGGAAGTTGCGCCACAGCATCGGGTTGGTGGCCACCTCGGCGGCGGCATCCCTCCTCTGCTCACACGACAAGAGCCGAGAGTTTGTCGAAGCCCTGTGGAACGCCCGTCATGAGCCGTTCGAAGACGGTTACTTCGATGCCTATTACGATGGGTTGCTCCGGCTTTTCGCCTTCATGCACCTCAGTGGCAACTATCGCATCATCTTCCCGTCATCGGGAGCGACCAAATAGTCCTTAGGCGACATGCCGAATTCCTTGGCAAAGGCCTTGGTGAAATAAGAGGATCAACTGCTCTGGGGAGCTGATGACTCCTTGGTTGAAATCCTTGCTGCTCACATTGGCGCATCATTGTTTTAGAAGATTTGTACTGCATACTATAGTTTAAGGTTTTGAAATTGTTTCGGACTTCAAAATTACGCATGATTCCTCACCGCGTCAAGTACAAATCGGACAAAAGGTTGCTTATTTCGGACACCCCTTTTATCCATGGCGGAAAGTGACTTAAAATAATCAAATATCTTATGCTTTTTCGTCAAAACTCTTGCAGAAAATCTCAAAAAGGTGTATATTTGCATCGTGTAAAATCTCAAAAAGGT
>ONDS01000026.1 GCA_900316685.1 uncultured Prevotellaceae bacterium
GGACAGGATATGGGAACTGGTATTGGACACCATCCTGGAAATCGCAGAGATAATCTCTGCCGATGCCAGCGAACTGCTTTCCGCAGTCATTGATGAGAACCCCAAGTTCCATAAGCTATATCAAATGTATAAATTAGTCGCTTGATGAATGAATATTCACTTGCGAAAGTTCAGTAAGAATTATACAAATAGAAGAATAAATACTATCTTTGTACCCACAACAATAAATTCGACCATGAATGAAAACATTTTCATATTCGACGAATCATGCACTATCATAAAAGGGGTTAAGGACAAGAGCGTCAGAAGCGTCAGAATTCCCGACAACGTGACGACCATAGGGGACAGGGCATTCGAAGGCTGCAACAACCTAACTTCAGTTACTATCCCCAACAGTGTGACAACCATAGGGAGTTATGCTTTCTCTGGCTGCATAAACTTGACTTCTATAGAAATCCCCAATAGCGTGACAAGCATAAAAGAATATGCATTTCTGCTTTGTTTAAACTTGACTTCCGTTAACATCCCCGAAAGTGTGAAAAACATAGGGTATTTTGCTTTCAATGGTTGTTCTTTAACCACCGTTACCATACCCAACAGCGTGACAAGCATAGGCTTTTCTGCTTTCGGTTCATGCCTCCGCCTGATATCTATTATGGTCGACATTGCAAATCCCAACTATGACTCTCGGAACAACTGCAATGCTATTATTGAAACTTCAACCAATACACTGATATCAGGTTGCAAAAACACCACCATACCCAACAGTGTCACAAGCATAGGGGATTTTGCTTTTTTAAGCTGCCCTGACCTAATATCTATCACTATCCCCGGCAGAGTGAAGAGCATAGGGTATAGTGCTTTTCGGAATTGCACTGGCCTTGTAACTATTGACATCCCCGACAATGTGACTAGCATCGGGGATAACGCTTTCAAATATTGCACCAGCCTCACCTCCGTCACCATCCCAAATAGCGTGACAAGCATTGGGGATGAGGCTTTCTATGGTTGCTCCAGCCTCACATCCATTACCATCCCAAATAGCGTGATGAATATTGGAAATAGGGCTTTCTCTGGCTGCTCTAATCTGACTTCAGTATCCATCTCCGATAGCATGACAAGCATAGGGGAATCAACTTTCGAAGATTGCTCCAGACTGACCTCCATCCACATCCCCGAAGGCGTGACGACCATAGAGAGAAGTGCTTTCTTTGGATGTAAACGACTGACCTCCATAGACATCCCCAGCAGCGTGAAGAGCATAGGGAATAATGCTTTTTATGGCTGTCCAATTATTCGCATTTATCTCTCCAAGGCAACCAAATATGAAAACTACTCCTTTGATAAATATACGGAAGTTGTCAAGAGCAGGGTTTTCATTTCCTATTCATGGGATAATGATATACATAAAGCGTGGGTTGAAAGACTTGCAACTGATTTAAACAAATATGTTTATGTAATTTTAGACCAATGGGATTTGAGAGCAGGAAATGACATGGCTCATTTTATGGAGCAATCAGTCTCACAATCTGATAAAGTGCTTTGTATCTTAACACCTAATTATAAGCAAAAATGTGATAGTAGAAAGGGTGGATCAGGCTATGAATCTTCTCTCATTTCGGCTGAGATTGTGAGAGTTAACCCACCTTCTAAATTTATCCCAATAATAAGGTCTGGCGATTTTGTCAATTCATGTCCTCTCTCATTAAGTCCCAGATTAGGTTTGGATTTTTCAAGCAACGACCCTGAAATCTATAAGAAAATGTTAGAAAAACTATTGGGAGAAATTAAGGAAGAAAGCTTAAGGCCGAACTAAGGCTAAAACTACAAGAAGTATTGCATCTATAAATTTGATAAGGCTAATTTTGGTTACAACATACAATTATCCCATATCCCTAATCCCTCCCAGGCATTTGTTGCATTTTATAGCTAATGACACTTTTGACTGCTATTTTGATTTTTGGAGGGATAATGGCGGAACAATAGGGAAAAAGAAAAATGGGGCTGAAAAGGTTGAATCTTATGAAATTTCATCAAGTAAGATATAGTTTCACTACATTTAAGAGGGGCGTCAAAGTCCAAAATTTGTATCAGATTTGTATCGTAAAGGCAAAACAAAAAGGAATTAGATTTCTCTAACTCCTTGATTTTCAAGTGACTCCCGCGGGATTCAAACCCACAACCTTCTGATCCGTAGTCAGATGCTCTATTCAGTTGAGCTAGGGAGCCTTGCCTTATTTGCGGTTGCAAAAGTACTGCCTTTTTTTGAACCCACCAAATAAATTCGCACTTTTTTTTAATTCAAACCCATTTTTCTTTCTTTTTTCCTTTTACCTCTGCATTTCTGACTCTTTATCCTTGCCTTTTTTGCCTCCTCTTCACCCTAATACAATAAACCGCATAATTTGTCGTTATATAAAAAATAGGTATATTCATGAATAGATTCCTTATATGGCTGTCGTGCACTTTCCTGTGCCTTGCTATCGTCTCATGCTCCGACGACGATAGTTTTTCCGCGTCGCCGGCAAACCACCTGACTTTCTCCACCGATACGGTGAAACTCGATACGGTATTCTCCAAAGTGCCGACGGCAACGAAAACGTTCTGGGTATACAATCGCTCGGGCGATGGCATCAGGTGCTCAAATATACGATTGGCAAATGGCAACCAGACGGGATTCCGCGTGAATGTCGACGGCTCATACCTCGGGGCTACCTCGGGCTACCAAATCAACGACTTGGAGATACGCAAAAACGATAGCATCAGGGTGTTCGTCGAACTGACATCTCCCAGCAATAATCAAGAGGTGCCCACCTTGTTGCAGGACGACCTCGTGTTCTCTTTGGAAAGTGGAACACAACAGAAGGTCAACCTCAGGGCATGGACTTGGGACGTGGAGATGTGGACGGACCACGTAATCGACAGCGACACCACCATACCGGCCTCGGCACCTATCATCATCTACGGAGGACTGACCGTCAACAAGGGGGCCACGCTCACCATTGAACCTGGGGCCACGCTCTTCTTCCACGCCGATGCGGGGATGGAGGTCTACGGACGGCTGATAGTGAATGGCACTCCCGAAAAAAATGTGGTGCTGCGCGGCGACAGGATCGACCGGATGTTCGACTATCTTCCCTACGACCGAGTAAGCGGACAATGGAAGGGCATTCATTTCCATGAATCGTCGTATGAGAATGTGATTGATTATGCGGATATACACAGCGCCTACGATGCCGTGGTATGCGACTCGTCGGATGTGAGTAAGCTGAAGCTCTCACTGTATAACTCCATCGTACATAACAATGAGGGACATGGTCTGAAAGCTGTTCATTCGGTGGTCGACGTGAAGAATTGCCAGATAACCAATACGCTCGGCGATTGTGTCACCATCTGTGGCGGGGTGTGTATGCTGCAGCATTGCACATTGGCCCAATTCTACCCGTTCTCGGCGGATAGGGGAGTGGCTCTGCGTTTCGGCAATGTCAACAGCGAGGGGGTGATTTACCCGCTCTACGATTTCTCTTGTGTCAATACCCTCGTAACAGGATATGCCGACGATGTGATCATGGGCGAGGCGGATTCCACAGCCGTTTATCAGTTCAAGTTCGACCATTGTGTGTTGCGAACGCCTGCTCTCGAAGGCAACGAGCGTATCACCGACGTGGTGTGGGAAGACCCGGAGAAAACGGATAGCGTGGGAACGAAACATTTCGTACTCGTAGATGCCGACCAACAGGATTATGATTTCCGGCTCGACTCGCTCTCGATGGCTATCGGCAGGGCCAACCCGGCCATGTCGATTGAATATGACCGACTGGGCGTCAGACGTGACGATAAACCAGATGTGGGGTGTTATGAATATGTAAAACCTTAATACTCGCTTATGAAAACGATAGAGTTGAACATCAAGTGGCAGTTCTTGCAAATGGAGGAACTCGACGATAAGGAGAGGGTGGCGGTGGAAAAAGCCATCGAGGCCACCAACAATTCTTATGCCAAGTACTCGAACTTCAATGTGGGGGCGGCTCTCTTGCTCGAGGATGGGTCGTTTGTCATCGGGGCCAACCAGGAGAACGCGGCATTCCCAAGTGGGTTGTGCGCGGAAAGGGCGGCTCTGTTCGCCGCACAGTCCCTAAAACCGCAGTGCGCGATCCAAATGCTGGCCATAGCCGCGAAAAACGAGCATGGCCTGACTGCCAAACCCGTGTCTCCTTGTGGCGCCTGCCGGCAGGTGATGATTGAGGTGGAACAACGGTACAAAAAAACAATCGAGGTGTTGCTCTATGGCACCAAGGGCATCTACAAAATCCATTCCGTGGAAGACTTGTTGCCGCTGTGCTTCCTCGACGAGGACATGAACCAGTAGGCTTATTCGCCTACTTCTATTTTCTGCTCGTACAATTGGCGCAAATCGATGGTATAGACGCTGTCGTTTTGCAGGGTGTCGCGATGTATCTCGTCGCGAATTATACTGTCGCCCATCTCGGTCATGTTGGCCAGGGCTATCTGGCGCAACTCATGTTCGCAACCCTTGAGCATGTTTTTTACCTGCGGTATCCTTGCCCGTGCTTCCTCCAATTGGTTGAAGCGTTCGTAATAGGATAACGACTGACGGAAATGGGTGGCGGCATACTCCCAGTTTTTCAGAAACATATAGCAAAAGCCCAGACGATAGTGCAGATGGGGTTTCTCATTGTCATAACATACGCCAAGCGTTCGTTCGTAATAGGGGATGGCTTCGGCGTAGTGCTCCTGCTGGAAATGGCTCTCGGCGTTGGTGTAGTAATACACCGAACGCTCATGGGGGGCGAACACCTCAAGACTGGGCATGGCGGCTTCGAGATACTGGCAGGCCTTGGCATATTCCCACTCATGGAAATAGCATACGCCCATGTAGGCGTGGAAACGGTCGTTGAGCTTGTATTGCTTGTCTAAACGCTCGAAGATAAGCAGGGCCTCATGATACTTGGCACTGGTGAAATACTCCAAGGCCATGCCCAAACGCTCGCTGTCGCGGGTCTGACAGTATGCCGAGAGGGATAGCAACACTGCCGGCAAAAGGATGAGAATGTGACGTCGGCTGATCATTCGCCAGTATAGAATTGGATCAGACGGGTGAGAGCACGTGTGCACACGGGACAGAAGATGGGGTTCTCGTTGGTGCGCATCCTACAGTCTTGGCACGGACGGTACACTCCTTTCATACTGTAGCCCGCTCCTTCGAACAGTCCTACGCGCTCCTTGATGGTGCGCGCCTTGTCCGACTCGGGGGTGGGGATGGGGGTGCCGGGCTTGATCATGTCTTCCCATTTGCCGTGGAAATCGGCCAGGGTGGTCAGGTTGGGTTCCCAGGGCTCCACATCATGTGGATACATGGGTATGGGTTCTCCCTCATAGGCGTATTCGTCGCCTAAACCGCCGAAACTGTGGCCGAACTCATGTACCACCACTTGGCGGTAGAAGGGATGGTGTGTCATACTCAGGTTGTAGGAGTTGAGAATGCCTCCTCCTCCGTAATATTCGGTATTCACCAATACGATGATATGCTCATAGGGGGTGCCTGCCAGCCAGTCGTGCAGGTCCTTCAGATGGAGGGTGGTCAGGTAACGGTCGGAATAGAAGGTGTCGAAATGCGAACTCACGGCGGTGCGGCGCCAATCGCCCACGCGCGGCATACTCGTACCGCTTTCCTCCGATGGCGATTTCACGGCGACGATGTTGAAGCGGTCGCGGAAACTCTTGAAGGGTTCATGCTCGAACAGCGCGTCGATGGCTGTGCGGGCATCGGATATGAATGTGCCCATCTCTTCCTCGCGGTAACCCTCGGCCAGGAAGGCGATATGGATGCAACGGGTGGTGTCGCGGGCCTGCTGGAGTGTCTCGTAGGGGGTGACGCGACGGTCGCCGATACGGCGGATCAGGATGTCATGGGGATTGACGGTATGGGTGAAACTGGCGGTGGTCTCACGCCGGTTGTTATATAGATCGATGGTGATGTCGACGGTGTCCTTGGGCATAGGCACTAAGAACACATTCTCGAATGAACGACGGGCTTCGTGGGCCTCCTCATAACTGAGCCATTCCTGGAAGAGGGTGGAGAAGGAGTTGCGGTAAATCATCGTGCCACTGCGATGGTCGCGAACAATCACCTGGCCATACCCTTCGATGGGCACCTCGGCCAGATGGTCGTGCTTGCCCCACCAACGGGGAATACGGCTCATGGCATCGAGGGATATCTCCTGACGGTCTACATTGCCACTGAAAATATAGTCCAAACGGAGAGTGCTGTCTTCGAAATAGTCGTCGAAACGCTGGGCATGAACCATCATGCACACCGTTGCCGCAAAGAAGATGATAATGGCCTTTTTCATAGTTCGTTGTCTATCGTTGTTTATTTGCTCTTTTTTGTTTTATATACATTTCTCTCACCTCTCACCTCTCACCCCTCACCTCTCACCTCTTCTAATAAGGTGACGATATAACCTCGCTCCCAGTCGGCGGCATGATGGCGCTCTCCGTCGTATTCCAGCAGGTCGACATCCATCAATACTCGACCGTGAGCACGATGTTCGGGCGTATCGCCACAACGTCGCTCCACGTCTTTCAAAAGCGTCGACAGTTCGTCTAAGGGATACAGCGTGCTGCCCCAACCTAAACAATTCAGGTAGTTCGGACCGGATTGGCCGATGGGTTGGGTCAGCATGTTGCGGGTGAAACGCAACGTAGGCAATACTTCCGATAGCAACGAACGGGCGGCACGCATGTGGTGACGCGGGTGGTCGTTGCTGCCCAAGGCGATGATGATGGTGGCTTCTCTCACCTTGCAAAAATAATAAAAATAATGTTTGCAGAGGGCGGGATAGGCCTTTTTTTTGTTCTTTTGGCAAATTTCAATGCTCACGAAGTGGCTAATCATGGATTTTTTTGTAGTTTTGTAAGCAAAAAGTGAATGGAATGAGAAAAATACTCCTTCTGCTGGTATGTATATGCCTGGCCTGTAGCTCCGCCATAGCCCAAAAGCCAAGGTGGAACTCGGTGTATCAGGCTTACATCGACCAATACCACGACATGGCGGTCGAGCAGATGTTGCGATATAAGATTCCGGCAAGCATCACCCTGGCGCAAGGATTGCTCGAGAGTGGGGCTGGACGCAGCGAGTTGGCCAGGGTGGGCAACAACCACTTCGGCATCAAATGCCACGATTGGAGAGGACGGTCCATGAGAAAGGACGACGACCTGAGAAACGAGTGCTTCAGGGTGTATGATAATGCACGGCAGAGCTATGAAGACCATTCCAAGTTCCTTACACAGCATAGGAGATATGCACGGCTCTTCCAACTACGACTCACCGATTACCGGGGATGGGCCAGGGGACTGAAGGAATGTGGGTATGCCACAAGTCCCACCTACGCACAGGCGCTTATCAATATCATCGAACTTTACCAACTCGACCGCTACGATAGGGCGAGGAGCTATGACCATTATGTGGCCGACCATTCCGGACGGGAACGACCCTCTTCCCCCAACCAACCGCAATATCCAATCTACAAGAACAACAAGAATTACTATGTCAGGGCGCGTACCGGCGATACCTTCGCTTCCATCGGACGTGAGGTGGATGTGTCGGGTCATGATCTCGCACGCTTCAATGAACGCCCATACAACGACCGCCTGTACAACGGAGATATCATCTACCTGAAGAAAAAACGCAAAAAGGCAAGCAAGGAGTTCAAAGGACAAGTGCATATCGTCAAACCGGGCGAAAGCATGTATCTCATATCGCAAATCTATGGAATACGCCTGAAATACCTGTATAAGATGAACAACCTATCACCCGATTATGATATCAAGGTGGGCGACCGGCTGCGTGTTTATTGATTCCTATAGTAATCCTATAATCATTTAATCTTTAAATCATTTAATCTTCCATGAAACTGCTCAACGAAAGAATACTCGACGAGGGAAGATGCTATCCTGGAGGAATATTGAAAGTGGATAGGTTCCTCAACCATCAGATGGATCCCAACTTGATGAAAGCCATCGGGGTGGAGTTCGTCAGGCGATTCGCACATACCGAGGCTAACAAAATACTGACCATCGAGGCCAGCGGCATAGCACCGGCCATTATGGTGGGATTCCTGCTCGACCTGCCGGTGGTGTTCGCAAAAAAGAAAAAACCATCCACCATGGGAAATATGCTGTCCACAAAAGTGGAGTCGTTCACCAAGCAACGGGCATACGATGTGGTCATCAGCCACGACTACTTAGGGGCGGGCGATAAGGTCCTCTTCATCGATGATTTCCTGGCTTATGGCAATGCTGCCATGGGCATCATCGACCTGGTACGACAGGCTGGGGCCCAACTTGTGGGCATGGGATTCATCATCGAAAAGGCTTTCCAGCACGGGCGCGAGAAACTGGAAAAAGAGGGCATGAACATCGAGTCGCTGGCCATCGTGGATAGCCTCGACGATTGTGTCATCAAACTCAGGAAATAATCTTTATACTTTCTCTCATGACGATCGACGAAGGGCCGTCGTCATGAGATTATAAGGCCTCGTCGTCGGGACGTTCCAAACGGCGAGGGGAAACGACATGCACCCGTTTCTTGCGAAGCCATGCCTGTTTCCTCTGCTCATATTCCTCCTGGTGTCGCTCCAGATAATTGTCGGCCATCACTTAAACTTGCTATAGATGATGTCGATGTCCAAAGCGTCGGGACCGCCGACCAGACGGGCACTGCTCAACGATAGGTCGTGGGTCACACGTATCAACGTCTGGGTCTTCACACCACTCGAGTTGGTGGAGGTGCGGAACTCCGCAGACACGGGGATGAGCATCACCTTGTTCCAATTGGGGTGGTGCGCTTCCCATTCGCTGTCGCTGCTCAGACCTGCTTCACGAAGATTGGCTATCCTGCTTATCAGTGTGGATATATTGCTGAAGGTGTAGCCATTGCTGGTTGTCGAGAAGGCGGAGATGAACGAATATTTGTTGTCTGCCACCTTGCTGTTCTCGAAGAACGAGGCCACACTGTCGGCATGTACCGCCAACAAATACTTCGGGGCGGACAAAAGATACTCATTCTGATAACTGGGATTGATACGCTTGATGCTGAACTTCGCTTGGTTGATGGTGTCGTTCTCATGACCATTCACGATATCATCCACAGGGATGGTCAGCTCGGTGTAAATGCCCGCAGGAGTCTTCACATAGCTGCACGTGGTGTTGTTCACCATCTGGTCAAGGTTCTCCTCGTCGTTGGCGATCTTCGTGGTCTGCAACACTTCCTGCGTGCCGGAGAAGAAGATGATACGATTCTTGATACTGTCGTTCTGCACCGCGCGGTAATACACATTCAGCGTGGGATTGACAATATAGGCCATCGAACCGATTCCTCCGGAGTACTCGAAATAGAAACCGGGAATCACATGCTCCATCATGCTCACAGCTTTCTGGAAATAATCGGGATGGGCCTGAATCATACGGAGGATATACGTGCCGTAGTTATTATAGGTCGTGCCGTCCTTGGATGTGTAGGGGGAGTCCAGGCGGATGCGTATGTTGTGCACATAGTTTTTCGAGTAGCGTTGCTCACCATCTGCGTAGTTCACCAGACTGTAGGCGTGGGGCTGGTGGAGACCGTCGCTGCGGAGGTAGCCGTTCTCGCGGGGGTCGAAATCGCTGGCGTAGTGCTGCGTCTCCTTCATGGGATGATCCAACTCCGTGGCAGTCAGCTTCATCGTGGCAAGCGAGTCGCCGAAAAACGTGGTGTAGAATAGGGTGATGTCGCAAGAGTCGGCAATCACCTCACCATCTTCCTTTATCATGATGGGAAACTCACTCTCAATGGAAAAAACACTCAGCGTATTGAACTGGCTCATAAAGGAACCGGTGATATAGCCGCCGGTCTCGGGATCTTTCACCTTGCCCAAATAACCTGTCGAGCTGCGGGCCCAAATGGCGTCGGCCTTCACCGAACGCGAACTCATCTTGAAATGGGCGGTACCTATCGATACATTGTCGGTCTGGTCCAATAGGGTGGTACCCAGTGTGTCTGTGGTGCTGTCATCACAACTGGTCATAGCCATCAAAGCCATGACGATGAATCCGAATAAGATATTGATCTTCATTGGAATGGATTATACTGTAGGAAGTATCTGTTCGTAAAATTCTTTGTATTTACTGGATATATCGTCGGTGCCGGGATAGCTCAGAATGGGCTTCGACTTCGAGGCGGCGTAACCCATCAACTCGGCATTCACCTTCGCACCGGCTTCTACGATACCATCGCTGTAGTCTATTGCCAACTTGCCCAACTCCAGGAAATTGAAATCGTTGGAATAGGCACTCAGCAATTCCTGCTTCACGTCACGGAATTCCAGGCAACGTTTGAAATTCTGGCCCAAGTCGTTCTTCAGCTGGTCTTCAAACAGCGAGGTGATCACCTTGGTGTTGGCGAAACAAGGCTCATCGTGATAAGCGGTCTTCACATACAAGGGCACCACACCGCTCATCCAACCCTGGCAATGGATGATGTCGGGAGTCCAACGCAGTTTCTTCACCGTCTCCAAGACACCACGAGCGAAGAATATCGCACGCTCGCCATTGTCGGCATATTCCTCACCACTCTCGTCCTCGGCCATCTTGCGCTTCTGGAAATAGTCGTCGTTGTCAATGAAATATACCTGAAGGCGCGACACGGGAATAGAGGCCACCTTGATAATCAGGGGATGGTCGGTGTCGTCGATAATCAGGTTCATACCCGACAAGCGTATCACTTCATGGAGCTGGCCACGACGCTCGTTGATCGTACCCCATTTAGGCATGAAGGTGCGTATCTCAAAACCTTGCTCTTGCATGGCTTGGGGAAGCTCTTTGCCCATGATGGACATCGGGCTCTCTTCTACATAGGGTGTAATCTCTTGATTGATGAATAATACTTTCATTGACGTCTGGTTTCTTTGGTTTGCATGTGACGATGGAAGAAATGCCGCACATAACGGCTTTCATTGTGCAAAAGTACAAAAAAAAGTCGGTTTTTGTGCATTCTTTTTATTTAATTTAGGAAAAACCGCGATTCTTTGAGGATATTTTTCACTTATTTCTTTCCTATTTGAGAAAAAAGTAGTTATTTTGCAGCCGATTCGCTTTAGCTAACTTCGAACGTATCATAAATAATGAAGGTTTTTCAGAAAAACGCAGATCTGCAAAATGAATTGTTCGCTCTCAGGAAAAGAGGGCTGTCGGTAGGTTTGGTGCCTACCATGGGGGCGCTGCATGAGGGGCATGCTTCCCTGGTGAAGAAAAGCGTCGAGGATAACGATGTGACGGTGGTCTCCGTATTTGTCAATCCCACTCAGTTCAATGATAAAAACGACCTCAAGAACTATCCCCGCAACCTTGAGGCGGATTGCGCGCTGCTCGAAAAGGTTGGAGCCGACATCGTGTTCGCTCCGACGGTAGAGGAGATGTATCCCACGCCCGACACAAGGCAATTCGAATACCCACCCGTTTCAACCGTCATGGAGGGTGCGCATCGGCCGGGACACTTCAACGGCGTTTGCCAGGTGGTGAGCCGACTGTTTTACATCGTCAGGCCGCAAAGGGCATATTTCGGGGAAAAAGACTGGCAGCAAATAGCCGTGGTAAAGTGTATGGTCAAGGCTCTGTCTATCAATGTCGATATCGTGGAGTGTCCCATCGTCAGGGATGACGACGGACTGGCGAAGAGTAGCCGCAATACCTTGCTCGCTCCCGACGAAAGGGCCATAGCACCCAACATATACAAGGCGCTCAAGGCCGGTGTTGAGTACGCCGGTAACCATACCGTAGAGGAAACGCACGACAAGGTGGTGGCTGATATCAATGCCGTGGAAGGACTGGAGGTGGAATATTTCGCCATCGTCGATGGCAATACCCTGCAGGATGTGCATTCATGGGACGAGTCTCCTTATGTGGTGGGTTGTATCACGGTCTACTGTGGGAAAACTCCCATTCGTTTGATTGACCATATAAAATTTAAGGAGTAACGAATATGATGATCGAAGTCTTGAAATCAAAATTGCATTGCGTGGAGGTGACGGAAGCCAACCTCAAATATATGGGCAGCATCACCATCGACGAAGACCTTATGGATGCAGCCAATATGATCGCGGGCGAAAAGGTGGAAATCGTCAATAACAATAATGGCGAACGGCTCGAAACGTATATCATCAAGGGTGAACGTGGTTCGGGATGTATATGCCTCAATGGGGCGGCGGCAAGGAAATGCGAGGTGGGCGACACCATCATCATCATATCCTACGCCATCATGGATATTGAGGAAGCAAAAAAATTCACTCCTACCATCGTGTTCCCAAGAAACAACAAGGTGGTGGAATAATATCGTGCATGCATTTTTGCGTGCGTTCCTAGATTTCTAAAAGAAAGAGGCTGCATTACGCAGCCTCTTTCCCTTTTATGTAATAAATAGTATTACTCTATCACCACCAAGGGCGTGTCTTCCATCACACTCGCGCCTTGCTGAACGCATACAGCGGTGACGGTGCCGTCTTTCTCGGCTTCCAGGTTGTTGGCCATCTTCATGGCTTCCAACACCACCACCACATCGCCTTTCTTCACGGCATCACCTACCGACACGCGAATCTCGGTGACAACACCGGGCAGGGGGGCCTTCAAGGCGTTGTTCGCATTCACGGGGCCACTTGCGGCGGGAGCCTCCGAAGCGGCGGGCTGCTCGGCCACAGGGCGCACAACCACCTTCTTCTTCTCGGGCTCGGCCTCGGGTTCCATCTCCACCTTGTATTCTTCGCCGTTGACGCAGACAGTGGCTATGTTCTCTACAATGTCGCCGATGGCAACCTCGTATTTGTTGCCGTTGATCGTATATTTGTATTCTTTCATGATAAACTGGTTTTTGGGTTCGCACTCTAAGGATGCGATGTCATCATCAGCGTGTGGCCGTTCCACTCGGTGTGGTGCGGGCGGATGGTGATGATGCCGGGTTCCTTGTCGTGCACATTGTTGCCTTTGAACTCATGCAATGCCATTGCTATGGCAGCATACACTTCGTTGTTCTTTGCCATAGTCGTATGCTTTTACATGGGGATGTTGCCGTGTTTCTTTGCGGGCAGGGCATCACGCTTGGTGGCCAACTGGGCAAGGGCGCGGCAGATGCGGAAACGGGTGTTGCGCGGTTCGATCACATCGTCGATGTAGCCGTACTTCGCTGCCTGGTAGGGATTGGCGAACAGGTCGGAGTATTCCTGCTCCTTCTCGGCGATGAAGGCCTTGGCGTCCTCGCCGGCTTCCTTCTTGGCTTTCGCTTCCTTGGCATAGAGAACGGCAACGGCTCCAGATGCTCCCATAACGGCAATCTCGGCGTTGGGCCAGGCGTAGTTGAGGTCGGTGTGCAACTGCTTGCAACCCATCACGATGTGGCTGCCACCATAGCTCTTGCGAAGGGTAATGGTCACCTTGGGAACGGTGGCCTCGCCATAAGCGTAAAGCAACTGGGCTCCGTGCAGAATCACGGCATTGTACTCCTGACCGGTTCCCGGCAGGAAGCCCGGTACATCCACCAAACTGACGATGGGGATATTGAAAGCGTCGCAGAAACGAACGAAACGGGCACCCTTGCGGCTGGCATTCACATCGAGAACACCGGCGTAGCACGAGGGCTGGTTGGCTACGATACCAACACTCTGGCCGTTGAAGCGGGCGAAACCTACGATGATGTTCTTGGCGAACTTGGGCTGTACCTCGAAGAACTCACCATTGTCGGTAATGGCGGATATCACTTTGTACATGTCGTAGGCCTTGTTGGGATCGTCGGGCAATATCTCGTTCAGGCTGTCTTCCATACGGTCGATGGGGTCGTTGCACTCCTTGCGGGGTGCTTCCTCCATGTTGTTGGAAGGAATATAGCTGAGCAATGTCTTGATCATCTCAAGGGCTTCCTCCTCAGTGGCTGCGGTGAAGTGGGTCACACCGCTCTTCGTGGAGTGGACGCTGGCACCGCCAAGGTGCTCCTGGTCGATGTCTTCACCGGTAACGGTCTTCACCACCTTCGGACCAGTAAGGAACATATACGAGGTGTTCTCCATCATCAGCGTGAAGTCGGTGAGGGCGGGCGAGTAAACGGCGCCACCGGCACACGGACCGAAAATACCGCTGATCTGGGGGATGACACCCGAAGCCAGGATGTTACGCTCGAAGATCTCGGCATAACCGGCCAAGGCGTTGATACCTTCTTGGATACGGGCACCGCCGGAGTCGTTGATACCAATCACAGGGGCTCCCATCTTCATACCCATGTCCATCACCTTGCATATCTTCTGGGCCATCGTCTCCGACAATGAACCGCCATTCACGGTGAAATCCTGGGCGAAGATGTATACCAGACGACCATCGATGGTTCCTGAACCGGCCACGACACCGTCGCCGAGGTACTGCTTCTTCTCCATGCCGAAGTTGGTGCAACGATGAAGTTTGAACATGTCGAACTCTTCGAAACTACCTTCGTCAAGCAGCATATCGATACGCTCACGCGCTGTGTATTTACCACGGGCATGCTGTTTCTCGATGGCTTTCTCACCGCCACCCAAACGAGCTTTCTCGCGCTTGGCGATCAACTCCTTAATCTTTTCTAATTGTTTGCTCATTATTGATGTTTTGAAATATAATTCTCAAATGCCAATCCTCACGCGATTAGTGCTCGCACAACTCGGTCAGAACGCCACAGGTCGATTTCGGATGGAGGAACGCTATGTTCAGGTTCTCGGCACCTTTGCGCGGAGCCTTGTCTATCAGGCGAACGCCTTTGCCGTCAACCTCAGCCAGAGCGTTGGCTACACCGTCCTCAATGCAGAAAGCTACATGGTGAACACCCTTGTTGCCTTTGTCAAGCCATTTCTGGATGGTGCTCTCGGGTGAGGTGGGCTCCAAAAGCTCAAGCTTCACCTCGCCGCATTTCAAAAAGGCGGTCTTCACTTTCTGGTCGGCTACCTCTTCCACGGCATAGCACTTCAAACCTAATACGTTCTCGAAAAATGGCAACGACTCCTCGATGCTCTGCACCGCGATGCCCAAATGTTCAATGTGTGAGATTTTCATAATAATTGATACTTAGTTAATAACAACATGCAAAGATAAGGATTTCCAGCGACATAAAGGATGATATTTTTCAAAAAATTGTTATTAAAACATAAAATCAACCTTCGCCCCGCTTTCTTGTCACCTCTACCTTACATTCTTCCCTCCTTTTCCACACGAGCTAACTTCTCCCCTCCTTTTCTAAAGGAGGGGTAGGGGTGGTTTGTAAAAACAATGTCCCAACCTCTTTAATTCTTCATTCCTAATTCACAAATCGCCGAAGGCGACCATTCAAAACTCAAAATTCAAAACTCAAAACTCCAACAGCACCCTGCCGTTGATTTGCCTACCCGTCAGGTAGTTCGGAACGGCATATTGCTGATTGCTCACGTCGGTGATCCAATAATAGCTGTTCACGTTGTCCACACCGAACAGGTTCAGGCAGTCGATACCCAACCAGATGTTCTTGAAGATGGTCTTCTTTTGGCGCTTCTCATTGTCCAACGCCCGGAAACTCATACCTATGTCGGCACGCTTATAGGCGGGTGCGCGGAAGGTGTTGTTCTCGATGCCGCGGTGGGGGGCGGAGAATGGCAAACCGTCGGCAAAGGCCAACTTCAGCGACATCTTCCAACGTGTGGTGCCCGGAAAATAATCGGTGAAGAACAAGTTGATACTATAGCGTTGATCGGTGGGCATGGGCACGCTCTTGCCGTTGAGCTTCATCTTCGTATCCATCACGGAGAGGCATAGCCATGAGTCGGTGCCGGGCACAAACTCACCATACAACTTCAGGTCCAGACCCATGGCATGGCCGCTGGCTTCGTTGGTGCCATAATATACCACCTTCACATTGTTCACACTGTAGGGGATGAGGTTCGACAATGCCTTGTAGTAAGCCTCGGCGGTGAAACGGAACGGACGGTTGTTCATCTTGAAACGGTAATCCATGGCGCCGATGAAGTGGATCGAGCGTTGGCTCTTGATCTTCTCGTTCAGCGTGGCATAGGTGATGCCGTTGACCGTGGCTGTGTCGCGCAACTCCTTGAAGAAGGGGGCTTGGTAATACAGGCCGGCGGCCACACGGAACGTCATGTCGTGGTTGAAAGCAGGTACGATGGCCAACGAGGCGCGAGGACTGACGATGCTCTCGCCGTTGAAACTCCAATGCGAGAAACGGATACCGTAGTTCAGCGTGAAGAAGGTATGTTCGCCCGGACTCGAGAAACGGTATGTATCTTGCAGGTAGGTCTCTATCCTGTTGGCGTTGAGCTTGTTGCGTGCGGATAACGAGTAAATCATCTTCAGGTCGGTGCCGGTATGGGGCACAGTATAGCCGGCAGAGTCGCGCATCTCATATTCGCGGCTGTTCTCGGTGATATGCTCCAGGCGATAGGTTACGCCGGCCTGGAAATCATGTCGACGGGTCTTATGGCTCAGCAACAGGCGGAAACTCTCTACATCGGCTTTCAGGTAATTGCGCGTATGTTCCATATAGGAGCCTACACCCAACTGCTCGCTTGTCTCGGTCTGGTTCAACCAATACTGGCCTTGTATGTCGTAACGCTCCTGCTCCTTGGTGTAAAACGCGGAGGCGATAAACGAGAGATGGGTCTTGTCGGTGAAATGCCGGGTGATGTTGAGGGTGCCGAATAGGGTGCGGAACACGTCTTTCTCATGACCGTCGAAATACACGCGGAAGGTCTTTACATTCTCCATCGTACCGAAATTGGTTTCACGGTCGTGGGGGGTGAAGTTGTAATGGTTTTCGCTGATATTGCCTATCAGGTCGATGGTCCAACGCTTATTCGGCGAATAGCTGAGATAGGTCTGGTAGTCGAGGAAATTGGGGTTGTAGTCGCCTTTCGTCTCCAAAGAGCCCAATAGGTATCGGTTGGTCTTGTAACGCACGCTGTTCAGCCACGACAATTTCTTGGTGCCTATGCCGGCATACACGCTGCCGCCTAACAAACTGGCGCTGATACTACCCTCGAATACTGACTTGCGGCTGCCTTTGGGCTGAAGACGTTTGTAGGTGATGTCGAGTGCCGACGCCATCTTGTCGCCGTACTTGGCTTCGTAGCCACCCGTAGAAAAGGCTATCTTCTCCACCATGTCGGGGTTGATCACAGAGAGCCCTTCTTGTTGGCCGCTGCGAACAAGAAACGGGCGGTACATCTCCACCTGGTTGATGTAAACGCTGTTCTCGTCGAAACTGCCACCGCGGACATTGTACTGCGACGACAACTCGTCGTGCGTCGACACACCGGCCTGCGACTGTATCAGTTCTTCCACGGCGTTGCCCGAGGCGGAGGGCGTGGTCTTCAGGTCCTTGGGGTCGAGAGTCTGGGTCTGGGTCGTCTGACGGCGGGTCTCCGTAACGACAACCTCGCCAAGGGTGTTGTCGCTGAACAACTGTATCTGGAGGGTCTGCTTGCCACGCGGATTGCGCAACACACGCGTCTTCGTCTTGTAACCTACCATCGAATATCGCACCACCACACTGTCGGCAGAGGCCAACTGCATGGAGTATTCGCCCTTGAGATTGGTGAAGGTCACCTTGCCTTGACTCAATACAGCCACGGTGGCCAACTCCACGGGATTCATGTCCTCGTCGGTCACCTTGCCTTGCAAAGTGAACGACTGGCCAAAGCCTTGCATGCTGACCAACAAAAATGTCAGTAAAACAAAAATATGTCTTGACGCTCGTTCCATCTCATAAATAACGTCATTTCCCTCCCTTTATTGTATCACCCCCTTTTTTATCCTATCCTCAACCCTCAACCCTCGACCCTCGACCCTCAACCTTCAACCCTCAACCCTCAACCCTCGACCCTCAACCCTCAACCTTCAACCCCTCAACCCTCAACCTTCAACCCTCAACCCTCAACGTTCCTCACTCCCTATAAATCCATTTAAGCAACTTGTTCAACCAGCCTATCGAATAGCGGAACCAATAGTTGGTGCTCGCTGGCTTCCCGCCGAAACGCAGTATCGACTCGCGGATGGGATTCTTGCTGTATGGCAAACCCACATTCATGAAATGCAGGTGGGGGTAACCCCTACGGTGGGAGTCTTGCAGCGCGTTCCAGATGGTCATGGTGGTGGGGCGAAATTTGGCGAACGATTTACGTTTCGACGCCATGTACCACAAGTAGGCGTTGCCATCGGAGTAGACCACGACACAACCGCCTATCACCCATTTTTTGTACATCACAAGGTATATGCGACCGTTATGGGTGGCGATGAATTGCTCGAACAATTTCTTCTTGGGAAGAAAATACTGAAATTTGAAACGATAGAAATTCTTCAGTATCTTGTAAAAGTCGGATATCTCTTCGGGGGTGGTGGCTTCTTGGCAGGTCACACCTATCTCCTCCAAATGATGGATGCGTTCCTTCATCTTGTCGGAGAGTCGCTCCTCGGGCGTTTTGCTGTGAAGCGAGTTGTGTATCAGCATCCAACGGATGGGGAAGTAGTCGTTCTCGCGGAACGTCTTGTAACCGAACATCTTCTTGCTGATATGGCTCACTTCTACATACAGGCACAAACGGCGTTTCAGACGTGTGGTGATGGCCTTGAGAATCAGTGCAAACAACTCGGCCTTCTCCTCGTTGTCTTCATACTCGCCCTCACCGTAAATACGCCCAACGGAATAGAGGTAGGGGGGGAGAAGTGAACCGCGACGGTTGACGGTGGCCAACAGGTGGGCCCTGATTTCTCCTGACTCGTTGAGTGCGATAACCATATAAGGCGTACTGCCCGGCGTCTGTTCCAATATATGAAACAGTTCCGTGCTGTGGAAGAACGACCGACAATGCATTTCGGGAAGGTCCTTGCCCCGCGTGATAATACGTATATCGTAGCTTCCCATAGATAGCCTCTATCACATTCAATTTGCAAACTTACATTTTTTTTTTCAATTGATGAACGGTTATGCCTGAAATATGAATTTTTTTGTCTAATTTTGCCAAGCCTAACAGCTATATCAATAATTATTGCCATGGATTTCATCGAATTGATGAGGGGGATGCGAAGGCACCATGATTTCAAGAACCAAGAGGTGGACCCGACACAGGTGGCCTGCATCCTGGAGTCGGCGTTAAGGGCTCCCGCGGTGCATCGTGACGAGGGGCTGCGCTTCGTGGTGGTCGACGAACGTGTCGACCTGATGAAACTGGCGGATGCGAAAGAGCACGACTCGTCTTTCGTGGCTGGGGCGGCAATAGCCATCGTCGTCGTGGGCAACGCCCTGGACAACGAGTGCTGGGTGGAGGATGGGTGTGCTGCCATGACGGCCATGTGGATCTGCGCCCATAGCTTACAGCTGGGAGGCGACTGGGTGCAGGTCCGGGGATGCAGGCTGAGCGACGGCACTCCGTCGTCGGAGGTCGTGGCGGGCATTCTCGATATCCCCGACGGTTGGGAGGTGCTGGGCTGCCTGGCTTTGGGTTATCCTGCGCACGACATGCCGCCGAGGGATGATGACGCGTTGGCATGGGAAAACGTAAACATAGGAAAATTTTCCTGACATGAAGGATCAACAGATAATGAATATCGCTTTGGTGGGTGCGGGTAACCTGGCCACCAGCCTGGGGGTGGCACTGAGAAAGAATGGCCACCGCGTTTGTCAGGTCTTCAGCCGGACGATGGACTCGGCGAAGATGCTGGCTGAGCGAATCGATGCTGAACCTATCACCGACATCGACCGACTTACTCTCAATGCCGATGTATATATCGTGGCACTGAAAGATAGTGCCATCGCTTCCTTGCTCCCTTCCCTGCAAAAGGGTAGGGAAGAACGGCTCTTCCTCCACACGGCGGGAAGCATGCCCATGGATGTCTTCGCTCCCTATTTCCTACATTATGGGGTGCTCTATCCCATGCAGACGTTCTCGAAAACCAGGATAGTCGATTTCTCGCATGTTCCCTGTTTTATCGAAGCCGACTCGCCGGATACTCTCAATCGTGTCAAGAGCCTGGCTGACACTCTGACCGATAGAGTGGTGAACCTAACGTCGGAGAGTAGGAAATACTTACATTTGGCGGCGGTCTTCGCATGCAACTTTTCCAACCTTTGCTACCAAATGGCCCACAATGTGCTTAAAGGTGTTGACTTGCCTTTCGACCTCTTGCTTCCACTCATAGACGAAACGGTGATGAAGGTGCACCAACTCGAACCTGCACAGGCACAGACAGGACCTGCCATACGCTACGACCAAAACGTGATCAGTGCGCACCTACATCTGCTCGGACAAGATCCCGATATGGCGGCGTTCTACCAAATGGCGAGCGAACAAATACACCGACTCGCAACCCATCATTCATAATTCAACATCCAACATTCAACATTCAAAATTCAAAATTCAAAACTAAGAATGATTCCCTACGACCTTGACAAGATAAAAGCCATCATCTTCGATGTCGACGGTGTGCTCAGCCAGGAGACCATCGCCATGAACATAGATGCCGAACCGATTCGCACCATCAATATTAAGGATGGGTATGCCATACAACTGGCTCAGAAACTGGGGCTGCGTATCGCCATCATGACGGGAGGACATGCCGACTGTATACGTCGGCGATATGAATACCTCGGTGTGAAGGATATTTACATGAGATGTGCGGTGAAAATTCTCGTCTATCGTGAGTTCCTCGAGAAATACGGGCTTCACGACGATGAGGTGATGTTCATGGGTGATGATATTCCCGATTTGGAAATTCTCCGACAGGTGGGATGTCCCACATGTCCCGCCGATGCTTGCCCGGAAGTGAAAGAAGTGGCAATCTATGTCAGCGACCGACTCGGCGGATGTGGATGCGCCCGCGATGTCATCGAACAGACACTGCGCGCCCAAGGCAAATGGCTCTCTGGGGCTGAAGCCTTCGGATGGTAATCGTCCTCTCACCCCTCATATCTCATCCCTCACCCCTCATATTTCATCCCTCACCTCTCACCCCTCACCTCTCACCCCTCACCTCTTACCCCTTATAATAATGTCACTCATCTTATCAAGCAACTCTCCCCGCCGCAAACAACTGCTTGCGGGTCTGGGCCTTCCTTTCGAAGTACGTGTTTTACCCGATATCAACGAGTCCTATCCTGACGACTTGCCTGTAGAGGACGTACCTGTTTTCATCGCCTGTGAAAAGGCGCAGGCTTATCTCTCGTCGATACAGCCCGACGACCTCGTCATCACCGCCGACACCGTGGTGGTTCTCGGCGATAAGATTCTGGGAAAACCTGCCGATGCCAACCAAGCCAAGGCCATGCTCAGGGCTTTGTCGGGAAAGACTCATCGCGTCATCACGGGCGTGTGTATCACGGGTGTGGAGGTGCAACGCTCGTTCGCTGTCATCTCGCATGTCACCTTCAAGGAGCTGGAAGACGCGGAAATAGACTTTTACGTCGATCATTATGAACCGTTCGACAAGGCGGGAGCCTATGGCATACAGGAATGGATAGGCTACATCGGCGTAACAGGACTGCAAGGCAGCTACTTCAATGTCATGGGACTGCCCGTGCAACGTATATATGAGGAACTGAAATCGCTGGGCGTCAATGTGTTAAACGCCGATTCTTGACTTCTTCATGAAGAGGTGCATCATCACCAGCGCCACAATGGCGGCGATGCTGTCAGAGGCGGGAAGCGCCGCCCACACGCCGTTCAGGCCCCAGAACCAGGGAAAGACGAGCAACAGCGGTAAGAGGAACAGCAACTGACGCGAGAGCGAGAGGAAGATGCTGATCTTCACCTTGCCGATGCACTGGAAGAAATTCGTTATCACCATCTGGAAACCGATGATGGGGAACACCAGCATGTTGATGCGGATGCCGTCGATGGCCATGTCGATAAGGGTGGGGTCGGTGGTGAACAGACGGGCGCAATAATAGGGTAGGAACATAGCTATCAGCCAGCCCAGGGTCATGATGGCGGTGGCGGCCAGGATGGATAATCTCAGCACACGCATCAATCGGTCGTGCTGACGTGCCCCGTAGTTGTAACCGGCAATGGGCTGCATGCCTTGGTTCACTCCCATCACAAACATTACGAACATCATGCCGATGGAGTTGGCGATGGAATAGGCGCCCACGGCCATGTCGCCACCATAGCGCACAAACTGGTTGTTCATGAAGATGACGATGATGCAGGCACAGGTGTTCATCAGGAAGGGCGAGATGCCTATGCTGATGATGTTTTTCACCAAACGGCTCTTCAAACGGTAGATGCCGCGCTGCAGGTGGAGCAGCTCTTTCTGGTTGGAGAAAATCCACATCTGCCAAATCATGGCGAGGGTTTGCGAGATGAGGGTGGCGAAAGCGGCACCGCGGATGCCCCAGCCCCACCACCAGATAAACACCACATCCAACAGGATGTTCATCGCTACGGTGAATATCGTGGCGTACATGGCATGACGAGGCTTGGATGCGGCTCGAAGCACCGCATTCATGCCGAAATACATGTGGGTGATCACGTTGCCCAGCAAGATTATCTCCATGAACTCGCGAGCATAGGGTAGGGTGGCGTCGCTGGCGCCGAAAAAGCGGAGAATGGGGTTGAGGAAGATCAGGCAGACCACGGCAAAGGCAATGCCGATGATAGCGTTCAGCGTAACGGTGTTGCCCAATAGCATCTGGGCGGAGCGGTAGTCTTTCTGTCCTAACTTCACACTGATGGCAGTGGATGCTCCAACGCCTACGGCGGCACCGAAGGCTCCGCTCAGGTTCATGAAGGGGAAGGTCACTCCCAGGCCGGCAATGGCCTCGGGACCGACTACCTGGCCGATGAACGCGCGGTCGATGATGTTATAGAGACTCGATGCTGTCATGGCTATCATTGCGGGTACGGCATACTGCACCAGCAACCTGCCTACGGGCTTCGTGCCTAACTCAAGCGTCGCTTTCTTGTTGTCCATCGTCTTCCTATCTTTGTTTTTTTGGTGCAAAGGTAATGTAAATCGAGTGGAGAACAAAATGAACTTGTTCATTTTTTATCCCGAGATGCCACTTACCTTATTTAAAGGTAATGTAAATCGAGTGGAGAACAAAATGAACTTGTTCATTTTTTATCCCGAGATGCCACTTACCTTATTTAAAGGTAATGTTTTTTTCTCCTTTTCTTCGCCCCTTTCCTCGTTTTTTCGTATATTTGCGCCGTAAAAGGCGAAAAGACGATTTAACGAGATTTTTTAATACCTAAAATATTACACATAATGGAAAACAAACGCTATGGACATTTCGATGACGCCCACCGAGAATACGTCATCACCGATCCGAAAACTCCTTGGCCTTGGATCAATTATCTGGGCAACGAGGACTTCTTCTCTCTCATCTCAAATACCGCAGGGGGATATTCCTTCTACAAGGATGCCAAGTTCCGTCGTATCACACGCTACCGCTACAACGGGGTGCCTATGGATAACGGAGGTAGGTATTTCTACATCAATGATGGGGGAACGGTATGGAATCCCGGATGGAAACCGTGCAAGACGCCGCTCGACTTCTATGAGTGCCGTCATGGAATGAATTATACGCGCATCACAGGATGCAAGGATGGCGTGCAGGCCAGCGTGCTCTTCTTCGTTCCCCTGGGAACATGGGGCGAGGTGCAACGACTCACCATCACCAATCATTCCGAGGCGAAGAAATCGCTCAAACTGTTCTCTTTCCAAGAGTGGTGCCTCTGGAATGCCGCTACCGACATGGAGAACTTCCAACGAAATTTCTCCACCGGCGAGGTGGAAATCGAAGGCTCGGTCATCTATCATAAGACGGAATATCGCGAACGTCGAAATCACTACGCCTTCTATAGCGTCAACGTGCCCATTCAAGGATTCGACACCGACCGTGAATCATTCGTCGGGCTATACAACGAGTTCGCCAATCCCGATGCCGTGGTGGAGGGGAAACCGCGCAATAGCCATGCGCACGGATGGAGCCCCATAGCTTCGCATTATATAGAAGTGGAACTGGCTCCGGGCGAGTCGCGTGACTTCATCTTCCTCCTCGGATATGTCGAGAACGAACAGAAAGAGAAGTTCGTAGAGAAAAAGGTGATCAACAAAGCCAAGGCGCTCGACATGATCGCCCGCTTCGATACAGTGGAGAAGGTGGAGAAGGCTTTCGCCGAACTCAACGCTTATTGGGACAAACTGCTCGATATCTACCGCGTGAGCACGGGCAACGACAAACTCGACCGTATGGTCAACATCTGGAACCAATACCAGTGTATGGTCACCTTCTGTATGTCGCGTTCAGCCTCGTTCTTCGAAAGCGGCATCGGTAGGGGCATGGGATTCCGCGACTCCAACCAAGATCTCGTGGGATTCGTACACCAGATTCCAGAAAGGGCACGCCAACGAATCATCGACATCGCTTCCACACAATTCCCTGATGGCGGATGCTACCACCAATACCAACCGCTCACAAAGAGGGGCAACAACGACATCGGAGGCGGCTTCAACGACGACCCCTGCTGGCTCATCTTCGGTACAGTGGCGTATATCAAGGAAACGGGCGATTTCTCCATACTCGACGAGATGGTGCCCTTCGACAACCAACCGGGTTCTGAGGTGACGCTATTCGAACATCTCAAGGTGTCGTTCGACCATGTGGTGAAAAACCTCGGACCGCATAAGCTGCCTCTCATCGGAAGGGCTGACTGGAACGATTGCCTCAACCTCAACTGCTTCTCATGGGATCCTAACGAGAGTTTCCAAACCACGGAGAACAAGAGCGAGGGCTCAAAGGCGGAATCGCTGATGATAGCTGGTCTCTTCGTGGTCACGGGCAATGATTATGTGGCGCTGTGCAAACGACTCGGAAAAGACGACGAGGCACAACGCGCTCAGAAACATGTCGACGAAATGGTCGAGGCGGTGAAACGTGATGGATGGGACGGCGAGTGGTTCCTCCGTGCTTACGACTTCTTCGGCAACAAGATCGGCTCCGACGAGAACGAGGAGGGTAAGATCTTTATCGAAAGCCAAGGATGGTGCACCATGGCGGGTATCGGACTTGAAGAGGGAATGGTCGGCAAGGCGCTCGACAGCGTGAAGGAAAGACTGGACTGCGAGCATGGCATCGTGCTCAACAACCCGGCATACACCACCTATCATGTCGAAATGGGCGAGATATCGTCATATCCCGAGGGATACAAGGAAAATGCGGGCATCTTCTGCCACAACAACCCATGGGTCATCATCGGTGAGACCGTGGCGGGACGTGGCGACGATGCGTGGGAGCATTATAAGAAGATCCTTCCTTCGTATGTCGAGGAGGACCGGCAGACGCTTCATAAGGTGGAACCCTATGTCAACTGCCAGATGGTGGCGGGCAAGGATGCCTTCCGGCCGGGCGAGGGAAAGAACTCATGGCTCACGGGTACCGCGGCATGGATGTGGTACACCATATCGGAACATATCCTGGGCATCAAACCGGATTACGACGGTATACTCATCGACCCCTGTCTGCCTTCCTCGGCAAAGGAATACACTGTCTGCCGACGATTCCGTGGAGCGGAATATGAGATTCATGTGGCCAATCCCAACGGTGCCAACAAGGGCGTGAAGACCATCACATGCGACGGACAGACCATCGATGGCTGCGTCATTCCTTTCGTTCCTGGAAAACATGTGGTCGAAGTGACTATGTGATACCGTAATATTTCTATGCATGCCCCATCCCCGGCAACAAGGGGGTGGGGTGGCATATCTCTCACCTCACACCCCTTACCTCTCACCCCTTACTCACACCCCTCACCCCTTACCCCTCACCTCTTAAATCTAACACACATCTATGAACAACAAAGAACTGATGATGAATGCCAACCCGGTGGTGGCTTTCATCCAAAAACCTGCATCGCAATTGACTCGTGACGATATCATCCTTTTCGCTCGGGAGAACGATATAAGTATGGTCAACTTTATGTACCCGGGGGGCGATGGCAAACTGAAAACACTCAATTTCGTCGTCACCAATTTGGCTTATCTCGAAACAATCCTCACCTGTGGTGAACGGGTCGATGGCTCCAGTCTTTTCTCTTTTATCCAGGCCGACAGCAGCGACCTGTATGTCATACCGCGCTATAGCACGGCATTCGTCGATCCTTTCGCCGAAATACCTACTCTCTGTTTCCTCTGTTCTTTCTTCGATAAGGAAGGAAAGGCGCTCGAGAGTGCACCGGAACATACGCTGGCTAAGGCGTGCAAGGCCTTCCGCGACGTCACGGGCATGGAGTTCCATGCCATGGGCGAACTGGAATATTATGTCATATTCAAGGATGATGGGCTGTTCCCTGCTGTCGACCAGCATGGCTATCATGAGTCGGCACCTTACGCCAAGGCCAACGAATTCCGGGCCATGTGCATGAAGTATATCGCTCAGGCGGGGGGACAGATCAAATATGGACACTCCGAGGTGGGCAACTTCGTGCTCGATGGGGTGGTGTATGAACAAAACGAGATAGAATTCCTGCCGGTAGAGGCGCAAAGTGCCGCCGACCAACTCACGGTGGCGAAATGGGTCATACGCAACTTGGCTTACAAAATGGGACTGAACGTCACCTTCGCTCCGAAGATCACTACGGGAAAGGCGGGATCGGGACTCCATATCCACATGCGCATGATGAAGGATGGACGCAACCGCATGTTGCACAACGGACAACTCTCCGAGGATGCCCGGCGGATGATTGCGGGCATGATGGACCTGGCTCCCAGCATCACGGCGTTTGGAAACAAAAACCCGATGTCGTATTTCCGATTGGTACCGCATCAGGAGGCTCCTACCAATGTGTGCTGGGGCGATCGTAACAGGTCGGTACTCGTACGAGTGCCGCTGGGGTGGACGGCGCAAACCGATATGAGCAGCATGGCAAATCCGCTGGAACAGGAGCAACGGCTGGATACTACCATGAAACAGACCGTGGAGATGCGCTCACCGGATGGTTCGGCGGATGTATACCAACTGATAGCCGGACTGTGTGTGGCGTGTCGGCATGGGTTCGAGATGGACAATGCTCTCGAAGTGGCGGAACGTACCTATGTCAACGTGAACATACACGACAAGGCGAACGCCGAAAGGCTATCCGAGCTGCAACAGCTGCCTGACAGCTGCGCGGCTTCTGCCGATTGCTTGCAACGACAACGGAGGGTCTACGAGGAATATGGGGTGTTCAGCCCAGCTATGATAGATGGCATCATCCATTCGCTCAAGGCATTCAACGACCGCACCTTGCGGCGTGACACCCAATCCCACGAGGAAACCATCCTACTGGTCAGGAGATACTTCCATTGCGGATAATACACACCCCCCAACCCTCAACCCTCAACCCTAAACTCTCAACACTCAACCCTAAACCCTCAACCCTCAACACTAAACACTCAACACTCAACCCTCAACATTTTTTATCACATCACCGTCTCCGCTAAGCGCTTGGCCTTGTCGCGGAGTACGGTGGTGTCGCTTCCTACCTCGCCGTAACACAACACCACACCCATACGTCGTCCGGCATGACAGTCGGGCTTGCCGAAGATACGTACGCGGGTATGGTCCTCGCTGAGGGCTTGCTCCAAATGGTAGTCGGGCGCATGGTCGCAGTCTTCCTTGGCCAGCACTACGGCACTCGCTCCGGCATGTTCCAAGTGGATGCCGGCAATGGGCAGCCCCATGACGGCACGGAAATGCAACTCAAACTCGCTCAGGTTGGTGGTGTGACCCAAGGTCACCATGCCGGTGTCGTGTGGACGGGGCGACAACTCGCTGAAAATCACACCGCGCTCACGGCTGTAGAAAAACTCCACTCCCCAAATGCCGGCGCCGGTCAGCGACGCGGTCACCTTGGCGGCCATCTGCTGGGCCTCGCTGAGTGCTTCAGCGCTGATGGAGTAGGGTTGCCAGCTCTCACGGTAGTCGCCGCCTATCTGGACATGCCCGATGGGGGGACAGAAGAGGGTGGGGCCGTTCTTCTGGGTCACGGTGAGTAGGGTGAACTCTGAGTCGAAATGGATGAACTCTTCGATGATCACTTCCTTCACGTCCCCACGACTGCCTTCCATCGCCTCGGTGAAGGCGCGCTCTAAGTCTTCGGCACGCTTCACGGTGCTTTGGCCGTGGCCTGACGACGACATGAGGGGCTTCACCACGCAGGGGAACCCTATCTCCTTCGAGGCGGCTTCCAACTCTTCGTAGGTCTTGGCATAGAAGTACTTGGCGGTTTTCAGACCCAGCTCCTTTGCGGCAAGGTCACGAATGGCTCGACGGTTCATCGTGTAGTTCACGGCGCGGGCGGATGGTACCACCTGGATGCCTTCGCGCTCGTAATCGAACAAACGCTCCGTGCGGATGGCCTCAATCTCCGGAACGATGATGTCCGGACGGTGACGACGCACCACGGCGTCGAGGGCTGTACCGTCGAGCATGTTGAACACCTCGCGCTCATCGGCCACCTGCATGGCGGGCGCATTGTCATAACGGTCGCAGGCCACTACATATACGCCTGCGCGCTTGGCGGCAATCACAAATTCCTTGCCTAATTCGCCGCTTCCTAACAATAATATCTTTTTCATAATCAGTTTTTTTATTCTTTAATTCTTGAATCAGGTAAATCAGATAAATCAGCAGTTTTTACTTCCGAAACCTGAATCTCTTAATCTTTTGATTTTTTAATCTCTCAACGTGATCACCTCGCAGTCTTTCATCGCACTACCGTCGATGGTCAAACGTACCAGCGTGCGCTCTCTTTGCCATCCCTGTATACCGGCGGCTCCGGGGTTGATGTGCAGCAAACCCAACGTCTTGTCGTATTGCACCTTGAGGATGTGTGAATGGCCGCTGATGAACAACTGCGGTGGCGAAGCGTAGATGCGAGAGCGGATGCTGGCGTCATAACGGCCGGGGTAGCCGCCGATGTGCTTCATCAATACGTCCACTTCCTCGCATTTCCAGCGTAGCAACTCGGGGTACATCAACCGAAGGTCGCCGCCGTCGATGTTGCCGCATACGGCATGAAAAGTGCGGAAGGCGGACAAACGTTCGGCCAACTCCATTGTGCCGATATCGCCGGCATGCCATATCTCGTCGCACGGCTCGAAATAATGTAGGTATTTGTCGTCCCAATAACCATGGGTGTCGCTGATAATGCCTATATGTTTCATGACAGGGACTTAATCGGCGGTTGACCGCTGCGCTAACTTCGCACGGATGAACGTGGCGATAAACTGGGCCGTGGCTTCCACTCCGAGAATGGAGGCGTCGATGCACAGGTCGTAGGAGGCACTGTCGCCCCAACGCTTGCCGGTGTAGTAGTTATAATAAGAGGAACGGGCATGCTCCTTCTCGGCGATGATCTTCTCGGCGGCGGCACGGTCCACATGGTGACGTTCCATCACGTGGCGAACACGGAAGTCGAGCGACGCGGTGATGAACACATTGATGATGTCGGGAAAGTCCCGCAACACATAATCGGCGCATCGCCCCACAAACACACAACTGCCCTCACTCGCGGCCTTGCGGATGGCGTCGCTCTGAAACTGGAACAGACTCTCGTCGGAAAACTTGTTGGTGTAAAAATTGGAGTCGCTCAGGTGGGGCGCATGCAGATGGAACAGGGAACGGAAAAAACCTTTGTGCTCGTCCATCTGCTCGAAAAAACGCTCATCGAAACCACTCTCCTTGGCGGCTAAGTTCAATATCTCACGATCGTAAAACTGGCAGCCAAATTCCTTGGCCAGTATCTCGCCAATAACCCGACCGCCCGAACCTAATTGACGACCAATGTTGATGATGATGCTCATTCCGCTTTTACCTTGTTTATATATATAGCTGTGGATATATAGTTGCTTCCACACCTAATTATCATTGCAAAGGTATTCATTTTCTTCATAAATCTAACCTTGCAGCCCGCAGAAATAACATCTATTAATATATCATTCATCTTCCTGTATCTTCTAAATAGGTGAAAGTTGAGCGTATCACATACTAATGTTCCCAATCCCAAACCATTGCCTGAACCCCCGAACTGCTAAACTCTCAACCTCAAAAAATGTCATAAAAGTGGAAAATCTTTCGTTTTGGCGAAAAATTTTCCTCAAAATACTTGCAGGGTTAAAATCTTTGCAGTATCTTTGCATCCGCTTTCGCTCAAAAAACAAGGGCGAAGCATTAAAGAAAGAGTTCTTTGAGAAATTTACATGAAGACAGAGAAGTAGTACAGGAAGCCTCCATACTCAATGTATGGAAAGGTGAAGTCCAAGAACCGTCAATTGCCGAAAGGCGATAGAATGACAGTTGTTTGCTTACGGCCCAATGAATACTTCAAGGATAACGGTTCATCCAACAAGCACAATCGAACGGAACACCCCATTGATTGGGGAAACATTACAATTTTTACAATGGAGAGTTTGATCCTGGCTCAGGATGAACGCTAGCTACAGGCTTAACACATGCAAGTCGAGGGGCAGCATGGG
>ONDS01000024.1 GCA_900316685.1 uncultured Prevotellaceae bacterium
GTTTCTTGTATCTCCAGTAGCATGGAAAGGCATCGTGGCCCAATATGCAGGACGTTTGCATCGAGAGTTTGAAGGCAAACAAGATGTCCAGATTTATGACTACATTGACATCCGTGTTCCTGTATGTGAGTCCATGTATCGCAAGCGGTTGAAAGGCTACGCTTCCATCGGGTATAGAATCCGCAACAATGAAGCTTTTGACAGCCTATTTCCTATTACCGATGTGATTTACGACGGTCAGAACTTTGAATCGCCATTTATCTCTGACTTATCAAAGGCCAAGCAATCTGTTGTTGTCTCATGCCCGAAAATAAAAATAGGACGACACTCACAGATAGCAGACCGCCTTGCTGATATAATGGCAAATGGCATTGAGATAGTGTTGTACACAAAAGATGAGAATGATGACGTGATACGTTTACAACATCAGGGAATATCTGTCATCTACAATGACCATCTTTCACTTCATGCTGCCATTATTGACAAAAGCACCATCTGGTACGGTAGTGTCAATATCCTTGGATATCGCTCCCTTGAAGATAATCTTATTCGATTCCGAAATCCAGAGATAGCATCTAACCTATTAGACTCATTACAGAAATCAACATGAGCTACCCAGCTGTGAAGGAATATGGAATAACAGTCCGTCTGCTCCCTGGGTGTCACAATGTATCTGGTCGCTGTTGGAAGTGACTGTCAAGTTCCTGAGTGTGCTGTGCGACAATGGCTCGCCACTGGCTGTCACGCACAATGAAGCAAAACGACGCTCGATATAACAAGCGCAATCATCGTTACTGTAAACCTTGCCTTTACCCAGTCCCAACCTTATGGCAATGCTCCATACCAGATGACGGACATCGAAACTGCTCAGTTTGGTCTTGAATCTCTTCCACTCAACTTCAGGGAGGTAGTTGTGGTCCATTGCGAATCTCAAAAGGTCTGTGCAGAACTCGTCCATGTCTTCCTCATATATAAAAGGAGACATGATGTATAGAAGGTATTCATGAATGGTGTCCAGTTTCTTCTTCTGGCTTTCTGCCTGACTTTGATAAAAGTCATCAATGCCCTACTGGTAGGTTGAACTAGCAGGAGCGACCGAAACAGAAGATGGCTTATTGTCGGGATTGGCTTCTTCCGATATGACCTTGGAATCTGTAACTGTTGTCTTCTCTGCCATCTCCTCGATCACCTCAGCATCGCAAACGCTCTCAGTCCCATTTGACTCAGCAACAATAGGCATTGCCTCCAAAAGAGAAACAGGTGCTTGCCCATCTTCTTCGTGGGGATTGCTATCGTCTATAGTAGCTTTATCCTTAGCTTTCCACGTCTGCGCTATTCCCACGAAAGAATACTGCACAGCCATGTACAGTGACCATAGGATTATTACAATCATCAGATAGATGATAGATACAGGAACAATGCCATTGGGAAGAATTGAGTCTGCCCATTGGCAAAGTGGAATTGAAAGAAGAAGTACTGCAACTCCCGGCAGGATTCTTGTGGAGATCCATTCGAGCCGGATGGATGCCTCACGTGAAGTGATTGAAGATGGTGAATCTATTTTCATTGTCTTTATGTGTTATTGTCCGTTGTTTCAGAAAACGCGCTGCAAAGTTAAGAAGATTTTGTACATAACGTATGGTCTTTTCGTCTGTAGGCCAATGATTTATGTTTATTTGTGAATCATACTTGAAGTGAGTATGATTTTCATACTCGGCCTTTTCCTCCTTTTTCGCAGTTGTTTGATTGAGAGCCAATCCTGTTGGTTCCCATTTCCCCATGTTTGTGACCTGAAAAAAGTATCATTGGTTTCATTTCTCGAAGAAATAGAACCAACAAATAGGTTTAGTCCTGTCCGACGACTTTCAACTGCGGAGTTATCTTTGGCTTCAACGTGATGCGGTGACACATATAGAAACAACTATTTTTGATTTGCGGGCGGGCACGGTGGCACCGCCCTTACCATAAGCCAATGCTTTGGGTTAAGCAAACCGAACCATCTTATCGAAAGTCTCTCAAATCTTGGAAAAATGTTGTTTTTACGTCATTATCATATTGGAAAAGTGTCAGAAAACTATGATATTTTCATTGGAAAAGTGTATTTTGTTTGCTGTTTATGCTTGTGTTTCAGTAAAATATAGTATCTTTGCATACACAAAGACATATAAATATGATAAAACGCAAAGCTGACGAGCTAATACGCAACTTTCTACTTAACGACAAGCGTTCTCTGTTGGTAACAGGAGCCAGGCAAGTCGGCAAGACCTTTTCCATCCGGAAGGTCGGCAAAGAATGCTTTGACAATGTTGTTGAAATCAATTTCGTAGAACAACCAGATGCCATTGAACTGTTCAGCGAACAGAAAGGAGCAAAAGATTTGTTGTTGCGTCTGTCAGCTTTCACAAAAAAGCCATTGGTTCCGGGGAAATCATTGATTTTCTTCGATGAAGTGCAGGAGTGCAAGGAGATAGTAACGGCAATCAAGTTCCTTGTAGATGAAGGCAGTTACAAGTATGTGATGAGTGGCTCTTTGCTTGGTGTTGAGCTGGATGACTTGCGAAGTGTCCCCGTGGGGTACATGGATGAGATAGAAATGTATCCTCTTGACCTTCTGGAGTTCTTTGAGGCTATTGGTATTGGTGCAGATGTCATTAGCCATTTGCGAACAAGTTTTGAGGAGAAGAAGCCTGTTGATGACTTTATTCACAAGAAAATGCTGGAAGCCATTCGTCTATACCTTATCGTTGGTGGAATGCCTGCGGCTGTTCAAAAGTACCTTGACACTAACAATCTCCGCAGAGTGTATGAAGAACAGCGAGGAATCGTTCGCACCTATAAGAGGGATATCACCAAATACGACCATGACCATAAGTTGCAGATAGAAGAGATCTACAACCTTATACCTTCGGAACTGAATGCAAAAAACAAACGCTTTATTCTCAAGGAGCTGAACGAAAAGGCGCGGTTCAGTAAATACGAGGATGGTTTCTTGTGGCTAAGGGATGCAGGTGTGGCTATCCCTGCATACAATGTCGAGGAACCTCGAGTACCTCTGCTTTTGAGCAAGCAGCGAAACCTGTTCAAACTTTTTCTCAACGACGTAGGGCTGCTTGCTGCCATGTATGGAGGGAACATACAGGCAAGATTACTCAGTCCGAATCCAAACATCAACTTCGGCTCAGTTTTTGAGAATCTCGTGGCACAAGAACTGTATGCACATGGTTTCCCTGAAGCACAACAACATTCACTATACTATTTCAACAGCAAGAAACAAGGAGAGTTGGACTTTGTGGTTGAGTATGCTGGCAATATGCTGCCGATAGAGGTTAAGTCGGGTAAAGACTATGAACGGCACAATGCACTTTCCAATGTGATGGAGAATGAAGAGTATGCCGTGCCCATGGCTTATGTGTTCTGTCAAGAGAATGTGCAGACAAAGGGCAGAGTTATATACTATCCTATCTACATGATAGCCTTTTTTGAACAGGTCCAGGCTGAAGAAAAAGTATACAAGTTTGATCTTACATTGAGGTCATAGGTTTGACACTTTCGCTTGAAAAAATGCGTTAAAATTTATAATATTCATTGGAAAAAGTTCTTTAGGATGATGATTATTCGTTGGAAAAAGTGTACCTTGTCAAACAGATTATAAAGTTCGGTGATTACAATATAGGCAGGGATGGGCATCTGTTAACTCTCCCCAGCTATATGCAGTTTCTGCTGAACTTGCAACCAGAAGAAATCGTGCTTGAACCGATGGACATTGATGAAATTAACCGTATGGCATCAGAGTTCCTGGGACAATAGTTTTTCGAGATTCATCTAGGAAACTCACGGATTTGCAAATAATCTGCAAATTTGTGAATATTCTATTTGATTTGCGGAACATAAGAATGCGGTGGAAGACTTAACGAGTTCTTCCACCGCATTCTCTTTTTGCGTCGATGCTTCGGAGGTCTTACTTCACCAGCACCTTCTTGCCGTTCTGGATGTAGACGCCCCTGTGCGGAGTGTCCACACGCTGGCCGTTGAGGTTGTAGATCGGTGCGTCGTCGTCGCCATCGGCCAGTGTCGCCGTCTCTATGCCATCGGTGACGCTCTCCACCTCGATGCCGTAGATCTTCAGCGAACCCGTGGATGGGGCGAACCTCATGCCATTGGCCGCCGCCGAGTTCTCACTGCCATAGATATAGACATACGTTTCCTCGCCCACGTTGTAGGGGAACGACACCTTCAACTTGCCTTCCAGCTCCATCGTGATGGGTTCACCATCGCCGATCTTCACTTTCAGCACCATGTTGCCCGTGGTCTGAGCCTCCACCCGGATGGTGCCCTTGCCAGGAGCCACCTTGAACACGACACCCGTGAAGTGGGCGTTGAAATCCTCGCCGAAGATATCGGTGCCGGAGACACCGCTCACCGTCTCGTCGTCGGTCGGCGAGGTCACCACGATACAACCCTCCGACGGGTCGTAGCTGCCGTCGCCGCTGCTGATGCTGTAGTAGATGTCACCCACCGTGTTGCCGTCGATGTTGGTGTCCTCGCTGATGTCGGTGCCGAAGTCGACCGTCTCACCCTGCTCCACTGGTTCAAGTCCTATTTCCACGATGTTCTGGAACTGGTTCCACGCCGGTGTCGCGAGGTATTTCTCCTTCGTGCCTGCGGGAACATAGAGGGTGGCAGTGGTGAAGTCATATTGTCCTGTCTCGTTATTCCTATTCTCAAAGACATTAGAAGAAATCTCAAAAGGCTCTTCTATCAGCGAGGTTACTGATGTCAGGCCGTAGCAATAAAAGAACGCTTTTTCACCGATGCTCGTCACGCTCGAGGGTATGGTCACGCTCGTCAGGTTATAGCAGGTAGAGAAAGCATAAGAGCCGATGCTTTGCACGCCCTCAGAGATGGTCACACTCGTCAGATTGAAGCAGAGGCTGAACGCACTAGAGCCGATGCTCGTTACGCTTGAAGGGATGGTCACGCTCGTCAGGCTGGAGCAACTTTCAAACGCCTCTTCGCCAATGGTCATTACACCCTCGGGGATGGTCACACTCGTCAGGCCAGAACAGCCATAGAACGAATGAACGCCAATGCTCGCCACGCTCGAAGGGATGGTCACGCTCGTCAGACCCTTGCAGAGAGCGAATGCATTCATACCGATGCTCGTCACGCCTTCAGGGATGGTAACACTTGTCAAACTGGTGCAACCAGCGAACGCACTCTCGCCGATGCTCGTCACGCCTTCGGGGATGGTCACACTCGTCAGGCTGGAGCAGCCAGCGAACGCACTCTCGCCGATGCTCGTCACGCCTTCGGGGATGGTCACACTCGTCAGGCTGGAGCAGCCATAGAACGCACTCTCGCCGATGCTCGTCACGCCTTCGGGGATGGTCACGCTTTCCATATTGGAGCAGCTTTTGAACGCACGATTACCGATACTTGTCACGGTCAATTCCGTTGAACCGACATACACTTTCTCTGGGATGACCACTACTGTTTCTGAAAATGAGAGATCCTGATAGTAAACGGATTTGATGGTGATGGAACCTGATGTCATCAAGAGATCCAAATCTTTGCCTTCTCCACCATCAGCATAGGGAGCACACTCTCTCGCCATTTGCTCTGTGATGGGGAGTTCCCACAAACCTACCGACATGGGTACATCGTCTTCATAAACAGCTGACCACCAACCATTCATGACACGCATCGTACACCCCGCATCGGAGTCATCGTTCCAGAGATGTGGGCCTTCCTGAGCATCTATGATATCAAAGATGAGCGTCTTGAGACTGAAATAGACATCGCCTGAAATAGTTGGAAAGTACTTACCTTCAGTGGAACTGAAACGACCGGCAGCCGCATCAGCAAGTCCAAGGGTAACAGGTCCTTGCTCGGGATTAGCAGGGTCGCCATAGATATAGTGAGTTTCAAACATTGCAGGCCTGATATCGGTAGCCTCCGTTCCGTTGACAGTAAAGGACCATGTGAACCCATTGCCGTCTGTCCATGTTTCCGCCCTCGCCTGCATAAAACCGCAGAGTAAGAGAGTGAGCAGGAATAGTCTAAAACTCCGCAAGTGTGTTGACACCCGCAGCGATGATAGTCGTAGTGTTTTCTTCATAATGTATTGTTTTTGAATGGATTGTTATTCAGGTTTAGCAGTTCAGTCCTAAAGTGAGACGTGGTTATAAGACAGAAAAAGAAAACGTGGACTGATTACTTCTTCTACGTTATTCGAGGTGTCGCCAAACGCCTATGCACCATATACGAGTAAAAGCCCACGCCTTGCGACGTGAGCATTAACTTTTACTCCTGTAGCTCCTTTTTTCAATTTGGCGATTTCGAAAAGAACAAGAATATAAAGCTAACGCTTCAATTTCCTATGTGTCTTTTATTAAGTTTTAGTTCATACGCTGTGCGGTTTGAGGGTTATGGATATAAATTGCTTGTTGGTTTGATGCTGCAAATATAGTGTTTTTTGAGGGAAAAACAAATACTTCATGGCGATTTTTCTTTGCCTTTGGGTTAAGGTGTTGCAAACCGAACCGTCTTTTGGCAGAGCAGGCAGCCTATTTACCTCCCGGATTTATCAAGAAATTTTCGTGTCCAATGAAAGAGGTCAGTACACTTTAATTAACAAATTTGGGGATTCCATACAATTCCACCAAAAGAAATTTGGGGATTCCAACAAAAAGACTTATTTTTACACCCACATCGCAAAATAATAAAAAGGAGGGTGAGACCACCCTATTGCCTGTTCTTATGACGATGTTCTTATGACTAAATCGCAACTATCCAGGTGAAATCTTCGCCGAAGATATCGGTGCAGGAGTCGACCGTCTCTCCCTGCTCCACGTGTTCAAGTCCCATCTCCACGATGTTCAGGAACTGGTTCCACGCCAGTGTCCCGAACCATCTCAAAACTTCAGCACGAACGACAGAGTCTGGGGCCCATAGGGCACCTGGTGCTCAGGCAATGCCCAGGCACCCCAACTGTTGATGCCGCCCACGCCGGCGTGGGCGCTGTCGATGAACAGGTTGGTGTAGGCCGAGGGGGGCACATCGCACTGGTGGCGCTGGTGCTTCTCCATGCCTTCATCCAAAGACAACACATCCACATGCAGGGCAGACATATAGAGCGGTTGCCGGGCGATGCCGAAATCCATGGCACTCTCCGGCACCATGCCCGAACGCACCTCCAACACATGCCCTTGCCCATCGCCCTGACGCCACCACCGTATGTCGCCCTTCGTGCCCGTCTCCTGCGGACGGACATAGGAGAAGAACTGCTCGTCGGCGGTCTGGCGGTAGATGCTGATACGCTGCGACTCCTTGCGGTCGATATAGTTCTCGATGGGTCCGCGCCCGTAATACTCGCTCCGGTCCATATCGTAGGGCATCTGCATGACCATGCCGAAGCGGAACAAGCCCGGTCCTTGATAGGTGCTGTCGGTCAACAGTCGCTGGGTGACAGCCATCTCGCCTTCGTGGGTAATCTCATATTCGAGTGACAACTGAGCTTTCACCGCCGGTATGTCGTAGAGGGCGTTTACCCTGACGCGGGTGTTCTTCTCCACCTTCTTGGCGGTGATGGAGATGAGATTCATCTGCGGGTCGCGCCAAGCTGCGAACTCCTTCTGTTTGCCGGCACCCATGTCATTGTCGGTCACCGCCCGCCAGAAGTTGGGCTTCAGCGTGCCACCCTCGCCCAAGAGTTCTTTGCCGTTGGAGGAGAGGCGCGTGAGCCAACCCGACCGCTTGGAGAACGTCATCTCCCACATATCACCGCAAACGGTTATCTCATCGCTCTTCTTCTTGTTTTCCAACTGGATGGGACGAATCATGCTTGTTGAGTCAACCACCATCTCTTCAGCCTCAGGGAACGCCAGTTGCTGACGCGCCACCACCTGGTTGGCCTCCATCAGCGGTTCGGCTTCCATCAACCGGAAATCCACATTGAAGAACCGCTCACCGTAGGAGGGGAAGTTGTCGGCGGGAACGGTCACCAATACTGATTGTTGCGCCGGCACATTCAGGTCGTAGACCATTCCGCCGGAGGTGATCTCCCCGTCGCAGACCATGCTCCACTGCATGGCTATATTGTTCAGGCTACGGAAGAAATTCTCGTTCTTCACACGTATGACGCCCCGCTCTAGGTCCACCGGTTCCACCCAGATGTTCTGGTAGAAATAGCCCACTTCGTAGAGCTGCGGCGAGGGCACGCGGTCGGGAGTAACGAGACCATTACAGTTGAAATTGTTGTCCGACGGGTCGTAGTCGTTGTAGTCGCCGCCATAGGTGTAGATGTCGTGCCCGTCCTTGTCCTTGCCATGCAAGGCCTGGTCTACGAAGTCCCAGATGAAGCCTCCCTGGTATTTGGGATATTGGCGCACGGCATCCCAATACTCCTTGAAGCCGCCACTCGAATTGCCCATGGCGTGGCTGTACTCGCATTGGATGAGCGGTTTGGTGGAAGCAGGATTGGCAGCATATTTCCGGCAATCCTCTTGCGAGAAATACATCGGACAGAAGATGTCGGTATTGTCGCCCAGTCCCGCCGGTTCCCACTGTATGGGGCGCGAGGTGTCCTGGCTCTTGATCCACCGGTAGGCCGCGGCGAAGTTCTCGCCGTCTCTCGACTCATTACCCAAGCTCCAGATGATGATGCTGGGATGGTTGAACTGCATGGCCACATTATGCTGGTTGCGCTCCAGTATCTGTTTGCCGAACATCGGCAGTGCGGAGCGCGACTCCCGCTCATAGAGGAAGCCATGGCTCTCCTGGTTGGCCTCGGCGCAGACGTAGATGCCATATTCGTCGCACAGGTCGTACCACCGCGGGTCGTTGGGGTAATGGCTGGTGCGCACGGCATTGATGTTGAACTGCTTCATGAGCTTGATGTCCTGTATCATGCGCTCCACGCTCACCACATATCCCCCGTCGGGATCCATCTCATGACGGTCGGCACCCTTGATGAGTATGGGTTGGTTGTTGAGCAGCAGCTGTCCGTTCTTGATCTCCACCCGTCGGAAGCCCACCTTCTGCACGATGACCTCCGTGGGTTCTTTCTTGCGGTCGGGCACCAAGGAGACGACGAGCGAATAGAGATGAGGCGTCTCTGCCGACCAGAGCAACGGTTGTTCCACGGAGAGGATGGTCTGGCGCCGCACGGCCCCGGTGGCGGTGGTGCCCATCTTCAAGCTCTTATCATTAAGCATGCCCGTGGCCACCACCTTGCCGTCCTTGTCCTGCAAGCGCAGCAAGAGATAGCCTTTGCCCTGGACGGTGGCATCCACCAACAGGTTGCCCTCGGTGAGGTCGCCATTGGGTTGCGCCGTGAGCCGCAGGTCGTCGATATGCAGCTGTCGGTCGCGGCAGTAGAGGTAACTCTCACGCGCCACACCCGAGAGGCGCCAGAAGTCCTGGTCCTCGCAATAGGAGCCGTCGCACCAACGGAACACCTGCAGCGCCAACAGGTTGTCGCCCTCCTTCACATAAGGGGTGATATCAAACTCGGCGGCCACCTTGGAATCCTCGCTGTAACCTACGAAATGGCCATTCACATAGAGGTAGGCGCAGGAGGTGATGGAGCCGAAATGGGCGATCACCTGCTTGCCCTTCCATTGGGCGGGAATGTTGACCACCCTGCGGTAGCTGCCCACATGATTGTCGCGCACGGGCACCTCGGGCGGGTTGTTCTCGAAATGTCCACGCCAGGCGAAGCCGATGTTCACATACTCGGGGTCGCCATAGCCGTTGAGTTCCCAGATGGCGGGCATGTTGAGCGTGGCCCACTGGCTGTCGTCGAACGAGGGTAGGAAGAAATCCTGCGGTCGTTCGTCAGCGTTGGCCACCCATTTGAAGCGCCACGACCCATCGAGCGAGAGATAGCGGTTGGATGATGTCTTGTCGCCCTTGAGCGCCTTTTCCGCCGAATCATAGGCGAAGAAGGAGGTGTGGGGCGTAAGGCGGTTGATATCGTTTACCTGCAGGTCGTGCCATTCGGTGAAAGTGGGTTGCTGTATGGCGGTCTGCGCCTGTACACCCACTGTGAGCGCCAAGCTGAAGAACGACGATAATATGTGTTTTTTCATTTCTTGTATTTTTTTTTGAGGAGTAAGAAGAAAATTCTGGTAAGGGGCATGGAGATATGTCCGTTGTTAGAGTTAAGAATTAAGAATTAAGAGTTAAAAAAATAGTCCGCCACCAGGTAATCCAACTATTGTCTAAACTCCCAAACTCCTATATTTTACACTCAACACTAAACCCTAAACACTCAACACTAAACCCTAAACACTCAACACTCAACACTAAACCCTAGAACGAGTCGAGCCATGATTTCAGGTTCATGATCATTTCGATATGGTATTTGAAACTCAATCGGCTGCCCCAGCCGTGTCCGCCGGAGGGATAGATGTGCAGCGTGGCGGGCACATCATGGCGATACAGTTCCATATAATAGTTGGCTCCGTTGGCGGGCAGCACCACATCATCGTCGTCGCTCAGGGCAATCCATGCGGGCGGTGTCATGCGCGTCACCTGCTGGTCGCTGCTGAATTCCTTCTCCTGTCGCTTCACCTTGCCCTTGCCAAGAAGGCTGTCGTGCGACCCCTTATGGGTGAGGTCGGGCATCATGGTGATGACAGGGTAGAAGAGTATCTGGAAATTGGGCTTGGCATCGCCCGTGGCGTGTGTGGCTATCGTCGATGCGAGGTGACCGCCGGCGGAAGAGCCCATGATACCCACCTGCTGGGCATCGATATGCCACTCAAAAGCATGGCGGCGCACATACCGGATGGCCTCCTCGGCATCGCTGATGGGCACTTGGTAATGGCCGTTGGGCATACGGTATTTGAGCACCACGGCGGTGATGCCCATATTGTTGAAGAACCCCGCCCAGTCGTGTCCCTCATGGTCCATGGCGAGATGGCTGTAGCCCCCACCCGGACAGATGACGATGACCCGCCCAGTGACGAGCCTCGACTCAGGCAGGTAGACAAATACCTTTGCTGTATCTTGGTAGTCACCATTGTCGTTGGGTGCCCCATTGGGCCACAGCGGTTCCTCATATCTCTGTTGTGCCCATGTCATGGCGACGGTGAGTGAGGCGAAAAACACGAAAAAAAGACGTCTGATCATTTGCGTTTGATAATTTAAGGGTAAAAAACAGCTTCTTTCTTTGCAAAGGTAATGATTTTTTCGTAATATTGCAGTCCATTTAATATTATATTAACAATCTGATATTACCTAAAAGCATGGATAAACGATTTTTAATACTTATCGTCGCCCTGACGGCTATGCTCAGCGTCAACGCCAAGGTACGCCTGCCGCATGTGATTGGCAACGACATGGTACTCCAACAAAACACCGAAGCCCGCCTGTGGGGATGGGCCAAACCGGGAAAGAAAGTGAAGGTCACTCCCTCGTGGGACAACAATACCTATAACGCCACCGCCGACAAGGATGGGCGCTGGTTGGTCAAGGTGAAGACACCGGCTGCCAGCTTCACCCCCTACTCCATCACCTTCGACGACGGCGACAAGCTGACCATCACCGGTGTGGTGAGCGGCGAGGTGTGGGTCTGCGCCGGACAGAGCAATATGGAGATGCCCGTGAAAGGCTTCGGCAACTGTCCTGTCGAGGGATACAACCTGGCTGTGGCCGATGCCGTCAATTCGCGTGGCGTGCATTACGTGAAGATTCCCAGCGTGATGTCGATGACCCCGCTCGACGATGCCGACTGCCAATGGAAGGTGTGCGACCCCTCGACGGTGGGCGAAGCCTCCGCCACCGGCTATTTCTTCGCCCGCCTGCTGAGCCGCACACTCAATATCCCCGTAGGACTGGTGGAGGCCAATAAAGGTGGTACGCGCGTGGAGAGCTGGCTCACCCGCGAGAACCTGGAGCGTTACACCCAGGAACCGCTCGACTCGATGACGATGGTGCAGAAATTCTCATGGGACTACCACCGTCCGCTGCTCTGGGGCAATGGTACCTTCAACCCCATCCTCAACTACACCGTCAAGGGCATCCTGTTCTACCAAGGCTGCTCCAACGTGGGCGACCCCGGCAACCAATATTCCGACCGCCTGGCACTGCTCGTGCGTCAGTGGCGCGACCAGTTCGGACTGGGCGAGATACCTTTCTACTTCGTACAGATAGCCCCTTATAATTACGAAGACAATGCGAACGGCATCAGTGGCGCCCTGCTGCGCGAACAGCAGTTCCGTGCCGCACAGATCATCCCCAACAGCAGCATCGTATGTACCAACGATGTTGTCTTTCCTTACGAGACGACCCAGATACACCCTGCCCAGAAGCAGCCTGTGGGTGAGCGCCTCGCCTTCACGGCGCTGAGCAGGGACTACGGCTTTGAGAAGTTGCAGTATAAGAGTTCGTCGTATAAGGACATGACGATTAAAAACGACACCATCTTCATTCACACACAGGACAACTATTGGTGCGATGCTCCCTTTGAACAGATAGAGGGCTTTGAGATAGCCGGTGCCGACAGGGTGTTCCATCCTGCCACCGCAAGACATTTCTGGCAGCCTGGCGGCGGCTATTGGGATGAGGCCATCATAGTGACGTCGGCAGAAGTGAAGAGTCCTGTTGCCGTTCGCTACTGCTTCAAGAATTTCCAAATAGGAAATGTGAAGAACGGCGGTGGTCTGCCCCTCTTCCCCTTCCGCACCGACCAGTGGTAACTCCTCTTACTATGCATATCCTCAATCGTTTTACGCACTGCCCGTTCTGCGGCAGTGCGCAATTCCTTATCCAAGACGTGAAGAGCAAACGGTGTGCCGACTGTGGCCACGAGTATTACCTCAACCCATCGTCGGCCAACGCCGCCTTTGTGATGAACGACAGCGGCGAGTTGCTCGTCATCCGGCGCAAGAAAGAGCCCAAGGCAGGCATGCTCGACCTGCCCGGTGGTTTTGCCGACATCGGCGAGACCGGCGAGCAAGGTGTCTTGCGCGAGTTGAAAGAAGAGACGGGACTGACCGCCCGACAGGCCGACTATTTGTTCAGCTTCCCCAACACCTACCTCTATTCCGGCATGGTCATCCCCACGCTCGACTTGTTCTTCCTATGCCGAGTCGACGACCTTTCCACGCTACATGCCGACGACGATGCCGCCAGCACCTTATGGCTCCGCCCGGAGGAGATAAACCCCGAAGCGTTCGCTTTCGAATCCATCAGGAACGGAGTGGCCACTTTCTTAAAAAAACTAAAAAAATCATCTATATAATAAGGTGATAAAAAAGTTATGCTTACTTTTGCGCCCCAATAACTCGCCATTATGCCAAATAGGAGTTGACATTTCCATAGGTGGAAAGCACTCGCCGGTCTAATGATGGCTATAAGAAACTCAACAGTTAGTAAGGATATGCAAGACAATTTAGTAATCGTAGAGAGCCCCGCCAAGGCCAAGACGATAGAGAAATTCCTGGGTAAGGATTTCAAGGTGATGTCGAGCTACGGCCACATCCGCGACTTGAAAAAGAAAGAGATCAGTGTCGACCTTGACACGATGTTGCCCGACTACGAGATACCCGAAGAGAAAAACCGCTTGGTGAGCGAACTCAAGGCAAGTGCGAAGAAAGCGAAAACCATCTGGCTCGCTTCCGATGAGGACCGCGAGGGAGAAGCCATCTCCTGGCACCTGTGCGAGGTGTTGGGGCTTGACGAGGCGAATACCAACCGCATCGTTTTCCACGAGATTACCAAACCAGCCATCCTCAACGCCATCGACCACCCTCGACACCTTGACATGAACCTGGTGAACGCCCAACAGGCACGCCGTGTGCTCGACCGCATCGTGGGTTTCCGCCTGTCGCCGGTGCTTTGGCGCAAGGTGAAGCCCGCTCTTTCCGCCGGTCGTGTGCAGAGTGTGGCAGTCAGGCTGATCGTGGAGCGTGAGCGCGAGATACAAGCCTTCGAGAGCGAGACCTACTATCGTGTGAACGCCACGTTCACACTGGCCGACGGCAACAGCACCGCCGATGTGAAAGCTGAGCTGAACCGCCGCTTCAAGACCCACGACGAGGCCGTCGCCTTCCTCAACAAATGCGTCAATGCCGAATTCCTGGTGACCGATATCAGCAAGAAACCTCTCAAGCGTACGCCTGCGCCTCCCTTCACCACGTCGACACTCCAACAGGAAGCGGCGCGTAAGTTGGGCTTCACCGTGGCACAGACGATGATGGTGGCCCAGCATCTCTACGAGAACGGACTCATCACCTATATGCGTACCGACTCGGTCAACCTGTCGAACCTCTGCCTAGGACAGAGCAAGGAAGAGACCATCACCCTCTTCGGCAAGGAGTATAGCAAACCCCGCAACTTCCAAACGCGGGCAAAAGGAGCACAGGAGGCCCATGAAGCCATCCGTCCCACCGACATGAGCCGTCACTCCATCGAAGGCAACAGCCAGGAGAAACGACTCTATGAACTGATATGGAAACGCACCCTGGCCTCGCAGATGGCCGACGCCCAGATAGAGAAGACCACGGCTACCATCAGCGTGAGCGGTTGCGACGAGCTGTTCGTGGCCAACGGCGAGGTGGTGACGTTCGACGGATTCCTGAAAGTATATCGTGAGTCGGTGGACGATGATGACAACAACACACCCGACGAGCAGGGCAACATGCTGCCTGCCATGAACGCCGGCGACAAACTCCAGCGCAAGGACATCACCTCTACCCAGCGATTCACCCTCGGTCCGGTGCGCTACACCGAAGCCAGCCTGGTACATAAACTGGAGGAACTGGGCATCGGCCGTCCTTCCACCTACGCCCCCACCATCAGCACCATCCAGCAGCGCGAGTACGTGCAGCGCGGCGACAAGAAAGGCGAGGAGCGCTCCTATATCATCGACACGCTCAAAGGCAACAAGATAACCAGCAAGGAGAAGAGCGAGATGATAGGCAGCGACAAGGGCAAGCTGCTTCCCACCGACATCGGCATCGTGGTGAACGATTTCCTCATGAAATATTTCCCCAGCATCATGGACTACAATTTCACCGCCAAGGTAGAAACCGAGTTCGACAAGATAGCCGAGGGGAAAGCCAAATGGCAGACGATGGTGAAGACGTTCTACAAAGGTTTCGAGCCCGTGGTGGAACGCACCATGAACATACGTTCCGAACACAAGGCAGGCGAGCGTCAACTCGGCGACGACCCCAAGAGCGGCAAGCCTGTGTTCGTGAAGATAGGCCGATTCGGACCTATCGTTCAGATTGGTACCGCCGAGGATAAGGAGAAACCCCGTTTCGCCCAACTGCCCAGCGACAAGAGCATGGAATCGATCACCCTCGACGAGGCACTTGAGCTGTTCTGCCTGCCGCGCGAGGTTGGTGAGTTCGAGGGCAAGCCCGTAGTCATCGGCAACGGTCGTTTCGGACCTTATGTGCTGCACGACAAGAAATATGTGTCGCTACCCAAGGGCGACGACCCTTACACCATCGATCTCGACCGTGCCATCGAACTCATCCAGGAGAAGCGCACCCAAGACACCCAGCGCCACATCAAGCAGTTCGCCGAAGACGAGCGCATGCAACTGCTCAACGGCCGTTTCGGTCCATATATCGCCTTCGACGGCAAGAACTACCGCCTGCCCAAGTCCAAGCACGCCACGGTGGCCGACCTGACCTACGAGGAATGTATGGAGATCGTGAAGGCCGCTCCCACCAAGAAGAAATAAAGCATGACGCGCATCATCATCATCGGCTATATGGGTGCCGGCAAGACAACCGTCGGCCGCCAGTTGGGCAAGGCGCTGAACATACCATTCTACGACCTTGACTGGTATATCGAGGGCCGTATGAGGAAGACGGTGCCACAACTCTTTGCCGAGCGTGGCGAGGAGGGGTTCCGACAGGTGGAGCGCAACATGCTGCACGAGGTGGCGGAGTTCGAGGATGTGGTGCTCAGTTGCGGCGGCGGCACTCCCTGTTTCTTCGACAATATGGACTACCTGAACCAACAGGGAGAGACCGTCTACCTGAAGGCGACGCCCGAGGTGCTCTATGGCCATCTGAAGATGGGGCGCACGGAACGCCCGCTGCTCAAGAACAAGAACCAGGAAGAGATGCAACAGTTCATCAAGGAGCAACTGGCATTGCGTGAGCCGTACTACACCCAGGCCAAGCATACGCTCGACGTCAACCTGCTCGACAACTACGAGAAGATACAAATCTCCGTAGAACGCATCCGCAAGATGCTGGGGATATAAGAAACAAAAGCCTCCCCCCGACCCCCTCCCAAGGAGGGGGATACCCACCCCGACCCTCCCAAAGGGAGGGTGTGAGGAGCAAGGAGCAAGGGGCAAGAGATGTGAAATGTGAAATGTCGTAATAACGATATAACGTGATAACGATATAACGTAGTAACGAAAAATCCCCCCAAAAAGACTATTGCCCAAACTCCCAAACTCCTTCACTCCTATAACTCCTTCACTCCTAAAAAAACTCCCAAAATATGAAAAAATGGACCATCGAGGACGCCCGTGAGTTGTACAACATCAACGGCTGGGGCACATCCTACTTCGGAATCAATGAGCAGGGCCACGTCTATGTGACCCCCTGCAAGGACCATACGCAGATCGACCTGCGTGAAGTGATGGACGAACTGGCACTGCGTGATGTGACGGCACCTGTGCTGCTCCGTTTCCCCGACATTCTCGACAACCGTATCGAGAAGACCTGGAGCTGCTTCAAGAAAGCGGCAGAGGAATACGACTACAAAGGCGAGAATTACGTGGTCTATCCCATCAAGGTCAACCAGATGCAGCCCGTGGTGGAGGAAATCATCTCCCATGGCCGTAAGTTCAACCTCGGTCTGGAGGCGGGCTCCAAGCCCGAGTTGCATGCCGTCATCGCCATGCAATGCCAAAGCGACTCCATCATCGTGTGCAATGGATATAAGGACCAGAGCTATATCGAGCTGGCCCTGTTGGCGCAGAAGATGGGCAAACAGATCTTCATCGTCGTAGAGAAGATGAACGAGCTGGAAATCATCGCCCGCGAGGCCAAGAAACTGAATGTGCGCCCCAATATCGGCATCCGCATCAAGCTGGCCAGCAGCGGCGCCGGCAAATGGGAGGAGAGCGGCGGCGACGCCTCTAAGTTCGGACTGACCAGTGCCGAACTGCTCGAAGCCCTTGAACTGCTCGACAAGAAAGACATGCGCGACTGCCTGCGACTCATACATTTCCATATCGGCAGTCAGATCACCAAGATACGCCGTATCCAGACGGCGCTGCGCGAGGCCTCGCAGTTCTATGTGCAGCTGCATAAGATGGGCTACAACGTCGACTTCGTCGATTGTGGCGGCGGACTGGGTGTGGACTATGACGGTACACGCTCGCCCTCGTCGGAGAGCTCCGTCAACTATTCCATCCAGGAGTATGTGAACGACTGCATCTACACCTTTGTCGATGCCGCCAACCGCCACGGCATCCCCCACCCCAACATCATCACCGAGAGTGGCCGCTCCCTGGCCGCCCACCATTCCGTACTCGTCATCGATGTGCTGGAAACGGCCTCGCTGCCTGAGATGCGCGAAGAATTCGAGCCTGATGAGAACGCACACCAGTTGGTGAAAGACCTGTATGAGATATGGGACAACCTGAGTGCGCGCAACGTGCTGGAAGACTGGCACGACGCCGAACAGATACGTGAGGAGGTGCTCGACCTCTTCGCCCATGGCATCGTCGACCTGAAGACACGCGCCGACATCGAGGCCATGTATTGGAGCGTATGCCATGAGATCAACGCGCTGGCCAAGAACCTCAAGCATATCCCCGAGGAACTGATGAACATCGACAAGCTGTTGGCCGACAAGTATTTCTGCAACTTCTCGCTGTTCCAGTCGCTCTCCGACTCCTGGGCCATCGACCAACTGTTCCCCATCATGCCCATCCAGCGGTTGGACGAGCGTCCCACGCGCAACGCCACCCTCCAGGATATCACCTGCGACTCCGACGGCAAGATAGCCAACTTCGTGACCAACCGCCATAACTCCCATTCGCTGCCCGTACACACGCTGCGCAAGAACGAGACCTATTACTTAGGGGTATTCCTTGTGGGTGCCTATCAGGAAATCCTGGGTGATATGCACAACCTCTTCGGCGACACCAATGCCGTACACATCTCGGTGAAAGACGACCACTACCATATCGACCAGATCATCGACGGCGAGACGGTGGAGGAGGTGCTCGAATATGTGCAGTACAACCCCAAGAAGTTGGTGCGCCAATTGGAGATATGGGTGACCAAGAGTGTCAAGCAAGGCAAGATCACTCTCGAGGAAGGCAAGGAATTCCTCTCCAACTACCGCTCCGGCCTCTATGGGTATACTTATCTGGAGTAAGAATTTGAGGTGAGAGGTGAGGGGTGAGAAGTGAGAGAATAGTTGAAAGGGGCAAGGAGCAAGGAGCAAGAGAATAGTCCTAAGAATCCTAAACACCAAACACTCAACACTCAACACCAAACACTCAACACTCAACACTAAACACTCAACACTAAACACTCAACACTAAACCGATGAAACATCATATCACCATCGTCAAAGTGGGCGGCGCCATCGTGGAAGACGAGGCGCAGCTCCGTTTATTGCTCGACAACTTCAGTGCCATACCAGGCCGTAAGGTGCTGGTGCATGGTGGTGGCCGCCGCGCCACACAGGTAGCCTCACGCCTCGGCATCGAGAGCCAAATGGTCAATGGGCGCCGCATCACCGATGCCGACATGCTCGAAGTAGTGACCATGGTCTACGGCGGCCTGGTCAACAAGAACCTGGTGGCACAGTTGCAATCCCATGGTGTGAACGCCCTCGGCCTGACCGGTGCCGACATGGATATTGTCCGTTCGCACCGGCGCCCCGTCAAGGATGTGGACTACGGGTTCGTGGGCGATGTCGACGAAGTGGACGGCGAACGCCTCTCCTCACTCATCGAAGCAGGTGTCACACCTGTTCTCGCCCCACTCACCCACGACGGCAACGGCACCATGCTCAACACCAATGCCGACACCATCGCCTCGGTGGCGGCCCAAGCCTTGGCTCCCTACTATGAGGTCACCCTCATCTTCAGTTTCGAGAAAGCGGGCGTGCTGCGCCATCCCGACGACGACACCTCGCTCATCACCCATATCACCCGCAGCGATTTCGAGACCCTTGTGGCAGACGGAACCATCTCCGGGGGTATGATACCCAAGATAGAAAACGCCCTTGCCGCCGTGGAAGCCGGTGTGCGCCGTGTGATCATCACCCTCGCCACCGCCATCGACGGTCAACACGGCACGGTGATCGAAGAGTGTTAAAAACCGTTAATCCCCTTTTTCCTCTGTAACTTTCCCCAACCCTCAATCGTCAACCAAAAGAGAGAAGATGAAAAACGTCAGTTTCCGCAACGATGTGCTACCGTTGAAAAACGAACTCTATCGGTTGGCGCTGCGTATCACCCTCCGGCATGAGGACGCAGAAGACATCGTACAGGATACACTGATCAAAGTATGGAACAAGCGCGACGAATGGCAGGACATCGACTCCATCGAGGCTTATAGCCTGACGATATGCCGCAATCTCGCCCTCGACCGACTAAAGAGGAAAGACCGTCACAGCGAATCCATCGACACCCTTCATCTCGCGTTGCACGACACCGGGGCCAGTCCCTACGAGCAAATAGACCAAAAGGATCGTTTGCAGATGGTGAAAAACATCGTCAACGCTCTCCCCGAGAAACAACGCACCTGCATGCAGTTGCGCGACTTTGAGGGAAAGACCTACAAGGAAATCGCCAACATCATGAGCATCAGCGAAGACCAGGTGAAGATCAACCTTTTCAGGGCTCGCCAAGCGGTGAAACAGCGCTATCAGGATTTGGCTTCCTTAGATTAACAGACAACCATTCGGTTAACATATTCCGACAAAATGAACTATCAATACATCGAACAACTTCTGGAGCGCTACTGGCAATGTGAGACGACGGTGGAGGAGGAGAAGATTCTCCGCACCTTCTTCAGCCAGAAAGACGTACCTGCCGCCTTGCTTCCCTACAAGGACCTGTTCACCTATGAACAGCAGGAGCTGGAGGAAGAGGTGTTGGGCGACGCGTTCGACAGCAAGATGATGGAGCTCATCCAAGAACCTGCGCCCGTCAAGGCCCGCACCATCAAGATGAGCGAACGTCTCAAGCCGTTGTTCAAGGCTGCCGCCGTGGTGGCCATCATCCTGACCTTGGGCAATGCCGTACAGATGGCGTTCCTGCATGAGGCTCCCACCGCGACCGACGAGATGGCCATCATCGAGCAGTCAACCGATGGTCCCTCCGTGGCAAAGGTCGACTCGGCACGCATCGACACACTAAGCACCATCGTGGGCGAGGTGCCATACATCAAGTAAGAATTTTTTCTATGCTTTCTCTATATAAATAATCATGTTTAGTAAAACAATTATGAAACTGTGAAGTTTCAATTTTCTCTCAAATTTTTCATAACATACTATTTTAAAGTGACCCCCGCTTCAAGTCGTTGAGGCGGGGTCCGTCTTTTCTCACTCCCTCCTCATGCGCAGGTGCAACTGATAGATGGCGGGCAGGAGGATGCAGAAGGAGAAAGCCACACTGAGCAAGGCACGCCCCTCGCTGCCGAAGAGCTGGCCGAGGGTCATGTCCTCCATGCCGGGCAGCAGGCGGAAGGCGACGTAGGCGATGGTGTTGTTCACCCAGTGCAGTGCCACGCCGGGCAGTATGCTTCCCGTGCGCCAGTACATCCATCCCATGAGCAGGCCGATGACGAAGGCATGGGGCATCTGCGCGGGGTTGGCATGAACGACGGAGAAGAAGATGGCCGACACGAGGATGGCTACCCACGGACGGTAGGACTGCAACAGCGAACGCAGGATGGCACCCCGAAACACGATCTCCTCGGCCAAGGGAGCCAAGAGGCACAGAACGACATAGCCCCATGTCGACGACATCATCATGGAGAAGAGCGCGGCATTGGTGTCGGTGAACTGCAACTGCTCCATGAGCCACTGCGAGGGGATGGCCGCCCCGATGGCGATGAGCGAGGCCCAGAAGAGCACGCCCCAGGGACGGGTGCGCAGGTAATGGCGCGAGACCACACACCAACGACGCCCCAGAAACAAGGCAATCATCACGATACTGGTCAAGGCACTCGACACGATGAGCATGGGCATCGTATAAATCGAGCCATCGCCCAACGACAGCAACACCTGGTTGAGATTCTTGCCTTCAACCAACCCCCAAGGGATAATCACGGCATAAATGCAGACGAACTGCACCAAGACGAACGCCAACAAATATAATAATGCCTTTTTCATGATTCACTGAATTTAGGGATGTTCTTTTTATTCTTTTTCTTCACGAATGAGAGAATAATCGAATATTTTTGCTTTTATAACCAGGGAGTTAAACCACCCCGATTATTCGGGGCAATCAATAGAAGCCTCCTTAGAAAGCACGGGCGGCATTGCCTCCCGTCCATTCGGGATATTCCTTATCAAAATACTCCTTCACCATACAGGCATCTGCCTGCAACTGACGCACCAGCTCCTCCACACTGTCGAAACATCGCTCCTGACGAAGGCGGTGCAGGAACTGAACGGTCAACCGCTCACCGTAAATATCTTGGTGCAGGCCGAACACATGCACCTCAAGCGACAGGTCGCCACCACCGAAGGTGGGACGGACACCGACGTTCATCATGGCCTTGTAAGGAAGAGCCGAGTGTTCGGCAAACGCCTTCACGGCATAAACTCCCGGAGCGGGAATGAGCTTGCCCTCGTCGGCCTCGATATTGGCGGTGGGAAAGCCTATCTTGCGCCCCACCTGATGGCCACCGACCACACGCCCTGCGAGTTCATAGTAATACCCCAGACACTCGGCAGCCCTCAGCACCTCACCCTCCTGCAGATAACGGCGTATGAGCGATGAGCTTATGTTTTGGCCACGCATCTTGAAGACCTCCCACTGGTCGACGGCAATGCCCAGCTCCCGGCCATAACGCACATAGTCGGCAAAGCCCTCGCTGCGGTCGTGGCCGAAACGATGGTCATAACCGACCACCAGATGGCGCACATGGAGCCGACGCGAGAGCACCTCATCCATGAACTGCCGGGCACTCATGGCGGCCAACTCACGCGTGAAAGGCAATACCACACAGTATTTTACGGGGGTGTGGGAGAGCAGCCGGAGTTTCTCGTCGAAAGTGGTGAGCATCAGCGGCTGATAAACCTGAGCGAGCACCTGACGCGGATGGCGGTCGAAGGTGATGACTGCCGACTGAAGCCCCTCGGCCTCTGCCTGTTGCGCCACATGGTGGATGAGGTCGGCGTGACCGTGGTGTACCCCATCGAAGAAACCGATGGTGGCCACGCAGGGAGGAACCGTTTCCGTCAAGTTGTTCAGATAAATCGTTTTCATGTTGCAAAATTACAACAATCCCACGAAAAACGCATTTAAATTTTGCCAAATCAAGCCAAATTTATTATTTTTGCAACATCACAATTATTCATCAACATGACCAAGGCAGCTTTACACACCATCCTGACCATAGTGGTATTCACCATTGCGGCCACACTATTGGTAGCTTGTTCGGGCTCCGAGAAGCGCTACCGCATAGGTGTGTCGCAATGCTCTGCCGACATCTGGCGCGACAAGCAGAATGCGGAGTTGCGCATGGCTGCCTATTTCCATGAGAATGTGGAACTACGCTTCGCCGCCGCTTACGACAACGACGAGCGCCAGATACAGCAGATAGACAGTCTGGTGGACGAGGGCATCGACCTGCTCATCGTGGCCCCCAACCAGGTGGCCACCATCTCTCCCGCCATCGACCGCGCCTTCGACAAGGGCCTGCCCGTGATCGTGTTCGAACGCAAGACCAACTCACACAAATATACGGCCTACATAGGAGCCGACAACTATGAGATGGGGCGTATGATGGGTGAATACATCGTCACGCGGCTGAAAGGACATGGCACGGTGATGGAGCTGATGGGACTGAAGGGGTCGTCGCCCGCCATCGAGCGTCATAAGGGGTTAAGGGAGGCCATTGCCCTGCATCCCGGCATCGAGGTCGTCGCCACGCTGCAGGGCGACTGGACCGAACCTACCGCCTACAACATCGTGAAGGATTGGAAAGACACCCATCCCGACATACCCATCGACTTGGTATTCGGCATGAACGACCGCAGCGCCATGGGAGCACGGCGGGCTTTCGAGGAGCATGGCGGGCCGTTGCCCCTGTTCTGCGGCATCGACGGTCTGCCGGGCGAGAACGGCGGCATACGCTTGGTGCGCGACTCACTGCTCGACGCATCCTATATCTACCCCACCCACGGCGACCAACTCATCCAACTGGCCGTCGACATCCTCGAACACAAACCCTACGACAAGGAGAAACTGCTCATGTCGGCTCTGGTGACCAAGGACAACGCCAGTGTGCTGCTCATGGAAAACGAGGAGATAGTGCGCCAATCGGCCTACCTCGACGAACTACACGAGAAAGCCAACGACTACCTTCAGAAACTGGACACGCAGCGGTTGGTGACCCTCTTCGCCATCGGCTTCGTCGTCTTGCTGCTGATAGCCGCATCCGCCCTATACCTTTATTTCCGCCAGAAAACCAGGATACAGGCCGAGCGCGAACAGATGACCCGCGACCAGCTGGATTTCTACACGCAGGCAAGCCACCAATTACGCACCCCGCTGACACTCATCGAAGGCCCCTTGGCACAGCTGGCACAGACCGACGAGATGAAAGGCGCTTCAGCGGAAACCATGTCGACATTCGACATCATCCAACGCAACACCACCCAGCTGTCGGCTTTGGTCAACAAGATTCTTGATGTGCAGACAGGCAAGGACACCAAACAACTGACACCACAGGAAATAGACCTGTTGACTACGCAGATAACCAAGGAAGTGGAGTCGGTTCCGGAACAAGGCGGCAGCGTTGAGCCGGCAGCCGACGGACAACCTACCGACGACGAGAAGGAGAAAAAACCCTGTCTGTTGGTGGTGGACGACAATGCCGACATTCGTGCGTACCTCCGAAGCATCCTGAAAGGCCATTATATCGTGTGCGATGCCGCCGACGGCCAGCAGGGACTGGAAATGGCACGCCGCGAGGTGCCCGACCTCATCATCAGCGATGTGATGATGCCCGTGATGAACGGGCTGGAATTCTGCCAGCATGTGAAGGACGACTTCATCACCAGCCATATCCCCGTCATCCTCCTTACCGCCCGCGCCATGAGCCAACATCAGGTGGAGGGTTACAAGAGCGGGGCCGATGCCTATATCACCAAGCCCTTTTCGCCCGAGTTGCTTCTCGCCCGTATCGACAACCTGCTCAGGAACCGCGTGCTGCTGAAAAGCCTTTGGGAAAACGAGCAACCAGCCACCGGTAGCAACATCCGGAAGGAGTCGGCGGATACCGCCCAGCCCGAACCGAAGATGGAGAACACGTTCCTCTCACGATTCAAGACCTATGTGGAAGCACACCTCGCCGACAGCGAACTGAGCATCGAAGCCATCGGCCAGGAGTTAGGCCTGAGCCGTGTGCAACTCTACCGCAAGATCAAGGCCTTGACGGGCAGTACCCCCATCGACCTGCTCAGGAAAGCCCGTCTGGCCCATGCCCGGCAGCTATTGTCCGATGCCAGTCTCAGTGTGAGCGAGATAGCTTACCAATCGGGATTCACCTCTCCCTCCTACTTCACGAAATGCTTCAAAGACGAATACGGCATGGTGCCGGGCGACATGAGGAAATGATACTCATAATGGAGTTAAGGAGTTAAGCCGAAACTCCGCTAATGAGACACGCCTAATGCTGGAATGGCTTAACTACTGTCCGAAGGACGAGCCAAGCGATAACTACTTAACTACTTTAACTACTAAGAAGTTGAGAAAAACGAAACTTGAGTTGGATAATCCATGTTTTGTTGATTAATATCCATGGTTTGCTGATAATTACATCCGATTCCTTGAATAATATAGACTAATTCGATTTTTTTGTTATCTTTGCAAATAGTCTTGGCGAAGACACTCATTTTTTGGGCGATGGATGCCTCAACACCAATAACCACCATCGTAAATAATCGTTCATTTTATCCCAAAAATGTTACATATGTACAATATTACAAGCGGATGAACGAAAAATGACAACCAAGAAAAGCGACCTTACCTAATTTTGCATCATAAATCTATTGTAGTACTAATCAAAAACATCAAACACATGGAAAAACTTAAAAGGTTTCTTTTGAGCACGATGCTCATCTTTGCCAGTACATTATTGTACGCGCAAACGGAAATCACCGGCACCGTGGTCGATGAGACCGGTGAAGGAGTGATTGGCGCCACGGTAATGGAGAAAGGCACCTCCAATGGTGCTATCACCGACCTCGATGGCAATTTCCTGACTTCGTCAATGATTCACCCGTGTTCACTCCAGCCCTAAGGCTGATAGTTTGAAGAGCGGTTCAATATCCTTCTGCCGCTTAGTAAGGAATAGTGTCTTGACATATACGTCCCTGTTCTCTGGCATGTTCACTTTTACAGTGATGATAGTCCTTGCTACCTTGAGTACATCACCTATGCTCATGTTGATGTCTGCCAGTTTGATGATTCTCTCCAGTTCCTTATAGACCTTATAGGCGACAAAGCATATACAGACGTGTGCTTCTATCCTTCGCTCTGTAAAATGGAACATGGGACGTATGTCCAAAGTTCCTTTTGAGATGCGAAAAGCCTTCTCTACCACCCAAAGTCCGTGATACTGGGCTACGACCCTCTCCGCGTCAAGGTCGGTATTGGTGATATAGCCCTTCAGTCCGTCCCATCTCTCGTCCTCGCTGATTTTATCTTCACTGATAGACACTTGTATATCCTTGCTGATTTCTAGGAACTTGTTATATCCCCTCTTGTTCACCTGTGCCTTGGTCAGTTTGCCTGTGCTGTATGCCTTACGTAACCTGGCCACGCCACGTTCTCTGTTGTAGGCATCCTTCTTCGCCCGCTTATCAGAATATCCGACTATTAGCCGTTCACCACTATCGCGTTTGCGCTCAAAGTAGTGGCCGTCTTTCTTCTCTTGACTGAGAATCCACTCCTTGACAGCCTTGCTCTCGCTCTTGATCCTTGCGCCTATTATATATTTGTAGCCTGCACTGCGGAGCAGCTTGACGTTTGCATCGCTCATCAACCCCGAGTCTGCCACCACGACAAAATCATCACCGAGGTTGAAACGCTGTTTGAAGTCATCGATTATGGGCAGCATGGTGTATCCCTCGTACTGGCTCCCGTTGAACAGTGAGTAGGACAGCGGATAGCCGCCGTTGCTGACCAACAGGCCGAGCACGACCTGCGACTCTGCCGTCTTGCCGTCCTTTGAGAACCCCGGTTCACGCAGGTTGTCGGTCTTTGCCGTCTCGAAGTAAAGTGTGCTGACGTCATAGAACATCAGGCCTATCCTGCCACCGAGTATCTTCCTGGTGTGCTCTACGCTGATATTCTGCACCAGTTCCTGCTGTGTCTTGTACAGTCTGTCCATGTAGCGGTAGATATGGTTTAGGTCCACATCCTCATCGTAGTATGACTTCAGATACTCCACTGTGGCCAGTTTGCTCATCGGCTGTGAGATACGGGCTATGACCAGATGGCGCAGCACATCGTCATGGATGCGGTTGAAGCCGATGCCGTCGTAGATTTGGGTAAGAAGCAGCTGAGTGCCGTTGATGATTGCAGCATCCATATTGTCAATTACACGCTTCGTTTCTTCAAACTCACGCCCTCGCAGGTCATCAAAGTCGATAGACTGCTGGCCGCCATTAGTCATCAGCCATTTTTGAGCCTGCACATACAGTCTGCTAACATCTTCCTCGCTCTCAGCTGTGCCGAAATTCTTTACTTCGACAAATTGACCATGCCTTTTGCTTATCACCACGATACTCGTAGAGCCTGAACGATTCTTTCTCTTGCGTATGAACATGGTGCAAAGGTACAAAAATAGGAACCGATTCACCCTGATTCACCCAAATAATTTTGTAACTGACTGATTTTCAATAACCGCTATTTGATGGCGAAAAAAGTGATGAAGTCAGGAGGCACCTCCAATGGTGCTATCACCGACCTCGATGGCAATTTCAACCTAAAGGTGGCCGACGGTGCCATTCTCGTCATCTCCTATATCGGCTACGAGGATGTGGAGATGGCCGCCACCCCCAACATGCGCATTGAGTTGAAGGAAAACACCGCCGAGTTGGCCGAAGTGGTCATCACCGGTTATCAGGTGCAACGCAAGGCCGACCTCACAGGCGCCGTAGGCGTGGTGGAGACCAAGGACTTCAAGACGAGCAACACCGACCCCATGGCTTCGCTGCAGGGCAAGGTGCCAGGCATGACCATCACCAGCAACGGCTCACCCTCGGGTGAGGCCAATGTCCAGATCCGTGGTATCGGCTCCATGGGTGGTTCAAGCACCGCTCCCCTCTACATCGTCGACGGTGTGCCCTACAGCGGCTCGCTCAACAGCCTGAACGCCTCCGACATCGAGACCATGCAGGTGCTGAAGGATGCCGCCTCGGCATCTATCTACGGTTCGCGCGCCGCCAACGGCGTGATCGTCATCACCACCAAGAAAGGCAAGAAAGGCGACAATATCAATATCGACTTCAACGCCTCGCTGTCGATGGCCTGGATGAACCAGAAGATGAAACTGCTGAACACCCAGCAGTATGCCACGGCACTGGTACAAGCCGCGCTCAACGACGGCAAGGATCCCGTAGGCTATGCACAGAACTACGGTCTGTCGCTCAGCGCTGTCGACGGCACACCCATCACGGTATACAACCCCGCCACCGGCGCCATGGAGTCGTACTCTGTGGGCGGTTTCTACGACGGCTTTATGAATGCCGCCAGGACCATGCCTTACAGCGACACCGACTGGGTGGACGAGATCAGCCGCACGGGTATCACCCAGAACTACGACCTCTCGCTCTCGAAGGCCACTGAAAAATCATCGTCGCTCTTCTCCTTCGGTTACAAGAAGGCCACGGGTGTACTGAAACATACCGACTTCGAGAATTTCTCCGCCCGTCTGAACAGCTCCTACAAGATCAACAGCATCATCACCATCGGCGAGAATGCCAACTTCTCCTATTCCAACAATGTAGACTGCGCTCCTCTGGAGAACGCGCTCAAGATCGCTTCCACGCTGCCCGTGTATGAGATCGACGGAGAGACCTTCTCCGGTCCCGTGGGTGGCATGAGCGACCGCCAGAACCCCATGCGCGAGCTTTATCACAACAAGGACAACCGCCTGAAGAAATGGCGCATCTTCGCCAACGCTTATGTCGACATCACCCCCATCAAGGGCATGCTCTTCCGCTCCAACTTCGGTCTCGACTACACCAACAGCTATATCCGCAGCCTCCAGCATACATGGAACTCCGACGTGGTGAAGAACAGCACCAACGCCAGCACCATGTCGCAGACACACAGCACGAAGTGGACCTGGTCGAACACCTTGCAGTACAACTTCGACGTGGCCGAGAGCCACAACCTCAACATCCTCCTCGGTCTGGAGACCCATCAGGACAACGGCATCGACTTCTCAGGCCGCCGCACCGGATATCCCTTGGAGACCTACGACTACATGTGGCCCAACGCGGGCACAGGCATCCAGACCGTGACAGGTGCCGGCGACGCCTATAAGCTGATGTCGTACTTCGGCAAGATCGACTACAACTGGAACGACCAGTTGCTGGCCTCCTTCACCCTTCGTCACGACGGTTCCAGCCGCTTCGGTAAGAACCACCAGTATGGTACCTTCCCCTCGGCCTCTCTCGGTTATCGCCTGTCCAAGCACATCAACGCCCCCTGGTTGCGCGACCTGAAGGTTCGTGCCAGCTATGGTGTGACGGGTAATCAGGGCATGAACTCCAACACCGCCCACTACGGACTCTATTCCGCCGACTATGGCTCAACCCGTGAGAACTCCACCGCCTACGACCTCGACCTGCAGAAATCGGGCACCTTCCCCTCGGGCTACTACAAACAGCAGTCGGCCAACGAAGACCTGAAATGGGAATCGTCGTCACAGTGGAACTTCGGTGCTGACTTCCAGCTCTTCAATGGCGACCTCTACGGTTCATACGACCTCTTCTTCAAAGAGACCAAGGACATGCTCGTGCAACCCGCCTTCCTCGGTGCCATCGGCTTCGGCGGACAGACCTGGATCAACGGCCCGACGGTGGAAAACTGGGGTATGGAGCTCAACCTGGGTTACCGCCATACCACCGCCTACGGCCTGTCGTACAACGTAACGGGCAACATCGACTTCTTCCGCTCGAAGGTGACCTATCTGCCCGAGAACTCCAAGAACTCTTACGAACATAACGACTACCACAACCTGGCCCAGGACGAGAAGGCCTATGGCTCACGTATCGGCTATGTGGTGGAAGGCCTGTATCAGTCGCGCGAAGAAGTGCTCGCCCATGGCCAGGCCGGTGCCCGTGTGGGCGGCCTGAAATACGCCGACCTCAACGGCGACGGACATATCAACGAGCAGGACCGCACCTGGATCTTCAACCCCGTGCCCGACTTCTCTTACGGTATCAACATCAACCTGTCGTACAAAGACTTCGACTTCACCATGTTCTGGCAGGGCGTGTCTGGCGTAGATGTCATCAACGACCAGAAATTCCAGACCGACTTCTGGAGCATCACCGATGCCGGTTCCAACAAGGGTGAACGCCTGATCGACGCATGGACCCTTGCCAACAGCGGTTCTACCATCCCCGCCCTGACCACCTCGAACGGCGCCGACGAAGGCCGCCTGTCGTCCTACTTCGTGGAAAACGGGTCTTACATCAAGATGCGCACGCTGCAGCTGGGTTACACCCTGCCCGCATCGTTCATCAAGAAACTGATGCTCTCCAGAGCCCGTGTGTTTGCCTCTCTCGACAATATGCTGACCATCAAGTCGAGTTCGCTTACCTGCTCCGACCCTGAAAACACGGCATGGAACTACCCCCACACCGCCTCCTTCACCTTCGGCATCCAAGTGGGCTTCTGATTGAGAACAAAGAGTAAAAAAATCAAGAGTTAAACGACTGACAATAATGAAAAAGATCCAATTATACATATCACGCTTACTGCTTTCCGTCTTCGCAGTATCATGCAGTGTCGACGATGTGAAGCCCCAAGGCATGCTGGATGAAGAGACAGCAGCTTCCAATCCAGATAAACTCGTGACCGCAGCCTACGCCATGCTGGGCAACGACTGGTATTCCTATCCGTTCAACCTGTGGCCTTACGGCGACATGTGCTCCGACGACTGCCTCAAGGGCGGTTCGGGCGAGAACGACACCGGCTATCACCCCATGGAGATTTTCTCCACCCTGCAACCCGACCGTGGCGAGTTCGACGAACTGTGGTACCACCTCTACACCGCCGTCTCCCGTTGCAACCGCGCCTTGGCATCGATGGCCAACGCAGAGGAGACACCGGCCATCAAGAAGCTGAAAGCCGAGGCCCGCTTCCTGCGCGCCCACTTCTATTACAAACTGCAACAGATGTGGTACGAAGTGCCCTTCATCACCGAAGACATGGACAACGCCGCCATCGAGGCCACGCCACAGAGCACCCACGACGAGATCATGCAGCTGATCATCGACGATTTCCAGTATGCCTACGAGAATCTGGACGAGGTGGCACCCGGCAAGACCGGACGCGCCCACAAGGTGGCTGCCGCTGCCTACTTAGCCAAATGCTATCTCAACTGGGCCTACGGCGACGGCTATGAGGCCAACACAGGCTACAACCATGTAGACCAAGCCAAGATACAGAAGGTGATAGACTATACCGAAGTGGTGAAGAACTCACCCTACGACTACCTCGACACCTATGGCAAGATCTTCCTGCAAGAGAATGCCAACTCCGTGGAGAGCATCTTCGCCGTGCAGCACTCCAACAAGGCCGACGACGGCACCCAGTTCGGACGCGCCAACTGGTCGAACATGCTCAACGGCGTATGGGGCATCTGGTCGTGCGGATGGGATTTCCACAAACCCTCACAAAACCTGGTCAATGCCTTCAAAACGAGAAACGGACTGCCCATGGATGACTTCGATGAAGACCACAATGCCATCGTGGTGAACGGCGCCGACCTGAAATACAAGTACGACCCGCGTCTGTTCCACACCGTAGGCATGCCTACCTATCCCTATAAGTACGAGGAGCAGTTCACCCTGACCAAGGCCAACAGCCGCACCCCCAACACCTACGGCTACTACTGCTCGATGAAGGAGATACCCCAACGCTCCAAGGGCGAGGACTACGACAACCCCTGGCAGGCCTTCGGACAGAACGACTACGTGCTTCGCTACACCGACGTGATGCTGATGCGTGCCGAGGCGCTCATCGAAAAGGGTGACTACAACGGCGAGGCGCTGCAGATCATCAACGACATCCGCAGTCGTGCCAAGAAGGACATCAGCGGCTCATCGCTCATCGGCTACGCCAAGGACCAGTGCGACATCAGTCTCTACGGCTCCTTCGCCTCGAAAGACGATGCCCGCAAGGCCCTGCGTTGGGAGCGCCGTGTGGAACTGGCTATGGAAGGCCACCGCTTCTTCGACCTGCGCCGCTGGGGCCTGCTGTCCACCACGCTCAACAATTACTTCCAGACGGAGAAGACCGACGAGTACGACGGACAGACCTATGCCCTGTATTACAAAGACGCCTTCTTCACTGCTGGCAAGAACGAGTACTTCCCCATCGCCTCCAACCAGATGAACTACGTGCAGGGACTCTATCATCAGAACAAGGGATACTAATGCTTTGCTATGCACATCACGAATAAAAAACAACCGACTATTATGAAAACCATATTCAACAAAATAGGTGCTGGCCTGCTGGGCATGCTTCTGATCGCCTCATGCCAGGACAGAGACCTTCCAGGTGCTGGCGACATGCAGATAGCCAGTCCTGAAGTGACGAACATCGTGGGCACACCCTCCGGTGAAAACAACTACGACTACACACTGACATGGCCCCAGAAAGCTGATGCCGTGATGCAGGTGGCCGTCTTCAAGAACGGCACCCAGGTGCAGGCGCTCACGCCCTGCCCCTCGGGCTCGTTCACGCTGAAGAACCTGGAAACGAAGCAACTCTATGAGTTCCTGTTCAAGTATGCCAACGGCGACGTTCTCTCCAAAGGCGTGATGACCTCCTACACACGCCCGGGAGCCTCTTCGGCCAGTGACGTGAAGATGGAACAGATAGACATCAACGACGACCAGCACGACCTGCAGATCACCTGGAAGGGCAGCGACGATGCCACCTCGTATATCCTGAAACTGACCAACGGCGACGGATCAAAGGTGATCAACACCACGGTCAACGGCACATCCTACCTGCTGAAAGATGTGCAGATGAAAGAGCGTTGGGAAGCCGTCATCATCGCCCAGAACGCCGAAGGCCTGGCCCTGCCCGTGGAGGCCTCCTGCAAGATCGGCGGCAAGATACCCGCCTTCCTGTCGGAATATGCCACTCCTGAAGAGCTGATCGCCAATGGCGACGACGACGAGGCCTCGGCCTGGCTGTGGTTCCACGAGACCTATCCCAAGGGCGAATATGTCTACTTCGGCGACATCAACACCGTGGAAGACATTGAAGACTACCGCATGCTCTTCTGGCTGCGCGACCTTGAGACAGGCAACAACGACGATGTCTGGACGTTCTCCGATGTGGCCAGGAACGCCGCACCCTGCATCGAGCAGTATGTCAAGAACGGCGGCAACCTGTTGCTCTGGCAGCATGCCGTGCCCTATATCGGCACCATCAACCGTCTGCCCACCTCGCTGCTGCGTAGCGTTGACAATGCCTTCGGCTGCGGCACAGGCGGCTGGAACGGCGACGTATGGAAGATGGGCGTTTGCCTCAACACCGGCTCCTTCTACAAAGACCTGAGCACTCACGCCATCTACGAGGGTATACCCACCGAGAAACTGAGTGACGCATGCCCCGTGGGCATCGCCATGAAGGGTGCCGGGTGGACCGAAGACCACAACTGTCTGTTCTTCGACATCCCCACCACGCTGACTGGTCTGGACAACACCTCAGAGGAATGCTACAACACGGTGACCACCGAATACGGCATCTATCCGCTGGGCACATGGGATTCGCAGTCGACATGGATAAAGCAGCTCAATGTATGGGAGGCCAAGGGTGCCGAGAAGGCTCCCGAGGGATTCCAGAAAGGTTGCGGCACGGTGCTCTGCATCGGCAACGGTGGTTGCGAGTTCTCGATGAAGAACGCCGACGGCACACCCGACGTGAGCGCCAACCCGACGAACAACTCCTGCCAGCAGAACATTCTCAAGCTGGCCAAGAACAGCGTCCAGTATCTCATGTCAATCTAATTGTTTCAGGATAGGGGGGGGAGTGCGCACCTGTGCACCCCCCCGTTTTTGGGAGTACTTCACCCCCGAAAGGAGGTTATAGGAAAAAGGAAAATGCTATTAAATTTGTTACCGCGAACGAAAAATCACAACAAATGCAACATTTATGGCATCGTTTTTATCCATAACCATGTATCTTTGCAACAGATATCAACTAAAAACCTATGTTTGTATGACGTTTAAGAAACTATTTCTCTTGCCTGTCGCCTTGTTCGCCACCATGAGCACATGGGCGCAGGTCACACCGATGGTGCTGGGTGAGAACCATGCCATGGTGCGGCTGCAACAAGACCGGAAATACCTCTTGCTGCCCGTAGAGGAGAAGGCCGAAATGGCCAACCTCTGCCTGATAGACAAACACAACGAGGCGACCCAACGCCTGAACGTGCGACTGGCCGTAGACAATGTGGATTATTTCGTGCCGTTGGAAATCAAGGGCAACCAGACGCTTGACATCACGCTCCATGGCGACCGCCGCACCACCGGCCCCGTGAAGGATTTTGCCTGTTGGCGCGAGATGAAAGGCACCGACACCTTCGACACCACCAACCGCGAACAGTACCGCCCGCTCTATCACCATACACCTCTCTACGGATGGATGAACGACCCCAACGGCATGTTCTATAAAGATGGGGTATGGCACCTCTATTACCAATGGAATCCCTACGGGTCGCAGTGGGAGAACATGACGTGGGGGCACTCCACCTCTACCGACCTCATCCACTGGGAAGCCCAGCCCACAGCCATCGAGGCCGACGCCCTGGGTTCAATCTTCAGTGGGTCGTGCGTGACCGACGGCGACAATGTGGTGGCTTTCTATACCTCTGCCGGACAGCACCAGACACAGTCGATGGCTGTTTCCATCGACAACGGACGATCCTTTGAGAAATACAGCGGCAATCCCGTGCTCACCAGCGACGCTCCCGACTTCCGCGACCCCAAGGTGTTCTGGAACGCCGATGCCAACCTATGGAACATGGTCTTGGCGGTAGGCCAGGAGATGCGCATCTATACGTCGCACAACCTGAAGGACTGGACCTATGAGAGCTCTTTCGGCAAGGAATACGGCAACCACGGCGGCGTATGGGAGTGTCCCGACCTGTTCAAGATCGATGGCAAATGGGTACTCTTGTGCAACATCAATCCCGGCGGTCCCTTCGGCGGCTCGGCCACACAATATTTCGTGGGCCAGTTCGACGGCAGGAAATTCACCTGCGAGTCGATGCCCAAGGTGACCAAATGGCTCGACTACGGCAAGGACCACTACGCCACCGTGTCGTTCTACAATGTACCCTCACAACGCCGCGTGGTGCTGGCATGGATGTCTAACTGGCAATACGCCAACAATGTGCCCACCAAGCAGTTCCGCTCCGCCAACTCCATCCCCCGCGAACTGGGATTGTTCCAGGATGGCGAGGAGACCTATGTGAGCGTGGTGCCCTCGAAAGAGATGGCTGCCCTGCGCGGAGCCAAGCAAGCGAAACCCTCCGAGGCCTGCGAAATCGTGGTCGACGTGAAGGGGTCGATGGAACTGACGCTCTCCAACGCCAAGGGCGAACGCGTGGTGATGACCTACGACGCACAACAGCAGACCTTCTCCATGGACCGCATGCAAAGCGGACAGATGGCCTTCAGCGACGCATTCCCCTGCGTGACCACCGCTCCCACCCACGGCGCCGTCAAGCAACTGCGCTTGTTCATCGACCGCTGCTCCATCGAGGCTTTCACCTCCGATGGCAAGGTGGCCATGACCAACCTGGTGTTCCCTTCGGAACCTTACAACCAGTTGAAGGTGAAAGGCGGCAAAGCCACCATCTATAATATTATACATTGAACATTGGATGAGAGTTGAAGGTCGTTGAGAGCAGAGTGTTCTTTGGACTGATCTCTTGCCCCTTACCCCTCACCCCTAAACATAGAAAAAATGGCTAAATCAAATAAATTCGCTATCGTTTCCGTGATGCTCTGCTTCTTCTGCATGGGCTTCGTCGACCTGGTGGGCATCGCCTCCAATTATGTAAAAGAAGACCTGCACCTGAACGATTCCACGGCCAACATCTTCCCCTCGCTCGTATTCTTCTGGTTTCTTATCTTCAGCGTGCCCACAGGCATGTTGATGAACAAGATAGGACGCAAGAAAACGGTGCTTCTCTCGTTGGTGGTCACCCTCATATCGCTCGCACTTCCCCTCTTCGGCGAGAACTTCGGCATCATGCTGGTGGCCTTCTCGCTACTGGGCATAGGCAACGCCCTGATGCAGACCTCGCTCAACCCCTTGGTGTCGACCGTCATGGGCGGCGGCAACCTTGCCTCAACGCTCACCTTCGGTCAGTTCATCAAGGCCATCGCCTCGTTCATCGCTCCCTACTTGGCCATGTGGGGCGCCACACAGGTCATCCCCTCTTTGGGCTACGACTGGCGCATCCTCTTCGCCATCTTCTTCGTGGTAGGCGCCTTGGCCACGCTGTGGCTCGCCGTCACCCCCATCAAGGAGCAGCCTATAGAGGGCAAGCCCTCCACCTTCGTGGAGTGTTTCAAGTTGTTGGGCAAACCCATCGTGCTGCTCTCCTTCCTCGGCATCATGTGCCATGTAGGCATCGATGTGGGCACCAACACCACGGCTCCCAAGATACTGATGGAACGGTTGGGCATGTCGCTCAACGATGCGGCCTTCGCCACCAGCCTCTACTTCATCTTCCGTACCATCGGCTGTCTCACGGGCTCCTTCTTCCTGCGCGTGATGAACAACCGCCTGTTCTTCATCATCAGCGTGGTGATGATGGCGCTCTCGATGTGCGGTCTGTTCTTCGGTACGGAGAAATGGATGCTTTACACGGCCATCGCCCTCGTAGGCTACGGCAACTCCAACATCTTCTCCATGTGCTTCGCCCAAGCCCTGACCTCGATGCCGCAGAAGCAGAACGAGGTGAGCGGACTGATGATCATGGGTCTCTTCGGTGGCACGGTGTTCCCCCTGTTGATGGGATTCGCCAGCGATGCCATCGGCCAGGCCGGTGCCGTGCTCGTCATGGCGGTGGGCGTGCTCTATCTCTTCACTTACATCAAACAAATCAAATCAGCATAACATCATGGAAACAAAACGTTATATCGTAGGATTGGGAGAAGCCCTTTGGGATGTCCTCCCCGACGGAAAGAAATTGGGTGGCGCGCCCGCCAACTTCGCCTATCATGCCGGCTCGTTCCTGGGTATGGACAACACATTGGCGGTCAGTGCCTTGGGTGAGGACAAGCTGGCAGAAGAGACCATCGAGGCCCTGAAGGAACACGAACTGAATTATCTGATGCCCCGAGTGCCCTACCCCACGGGTACGGTGCAGGTGCAGCTCGATGAACAAGGCATACCCACCTACGACATCAAGGAGAATGTGGCATGGGACAATATCCCCTTCAACGACGAGATCAAGGCGGTGGCCAAGAACTGCCGCGCCGTGTGCTTCGGCTCGCTGGCCCAGCGCAACGTGGTATCCCGCGACACCATCCGTCAGTTCCTCGACCACACGCCAAAGGACTGCGTGAAGATCTTCGACATCAACCTGCGCCAACAGTTCTACACCAAGGAGGTGATACAGGAGGCGTTGCGCCGCTGCAACATCCTCAAGATCAACGACGAAGAGTTGGTGCTCATCGGACGTATGTTCGGCTATCCCGGTCTGGACATAGAGAACAAGTGCTGGCTCATCCTCGGCAAGTACAACCTCGACATGCTGGTGCTCACCTGTGGCACCAACGGCTCGTATGTGTTCACCCCTGGGCAGATGTCGTTCCAGGAGACGCCGAAGGTAGAGGTGGCCGACACCGTGGGCGCCGGCGATTCGTTCACCGGTTCGTTCTGCGCCGCCATCCTCAACGGCAAGCCAGTGGCCGAGGCCCACAAGTTGGCTGTGGAGGTGAGTGCCTTCGTCTGCACCCAAAACGGAGCCATGCCCAAGCTGCCACAATCTCTCTTGGCCAAGGCAAGATAAGGAATTACTGAAATAGGATATTCACTTTTTGCGCCGAGCAAAATGTTTTTTTAGGTTAGGCAAGTCAGGGAGGATCTCTTCCTGACTTGTTTTTTCATGGGAAGAAGAATTTGCATCCCCATCTTTTGCCGCTTGAAGAATTATCATTATTTTTGCCATCGTAAAAAAGATAATGATGCGTAAACTGCTCTTTCTCCCGCTGTTGTTCTCGCTGCTGTCAGGCTGTGGTAATGTACGCACCGACCAGATGCGCACCCTGCTCCATGAGCAGGAC
>ONDS01000011.1 GCA_900316685.1 uncultured Prevotellaceae bacterium
AGCGCGGTTGAGCGAGTCCTGCTCATGGAGCAGGGTGCGCATCTGGTCGGTGCGTACATTACCACAGCCTGACAGCAGCGAGAACAACAGCGGGAGAAAAAGCAGTTTACGCATATTTTACGTTGGCAAAAAAAATGACTGTTTCATGTCATTCACTTGGGTTCGTGGGGGAATGATGGGATAGGATGTTTCTCGGGTGGTGCTCCTCTATCTCGCGGCGCAGGGTGGCCGTATCGATATGGGTGTATATCTCGGTGGTGGTGATGCTCTCATGCCCCAGCATGGCCTGTATGGCTCGCAGGTCGGCCCCTCCCTCCAACAGGGCGGTGGCGAAGCTGTGGCGGAAAGTGTGGGGACTGATGGTCTTCTTGATGCCCGCCTCGGTGGCGAGACGTTTCACCATGATGAGAATCATGGTGCGGGTGAGGTGTGCGCCCCTACGGTTGAGAAAGACATAATCCTCCTCGCCAGCCTTGATGTCCATGGCCTGGCGATACTCGAACCAATAACCCAGCTCGGTGATGACCCTGGGCGACATGGGCACCAGCCGTTCCTTGCTCCCCTTGCCCATCACCCTGAGAAACCGCTCTTCGAGATAGAGGTTCGACATACGGAGATTGACCAGTTCCGACACACGCAGACCACAACTGAACAAGGTCTCGATGATGGCGCGATTGCGATGACCCTCCCACTTGGAGAGGTCGATGGCCGCCTCGATGCTGTCCACCTCCTCTGTCGACAACACTTCGGGCAGGTGAGCCCCCAACTGCGGCGACTCCAACAGCTCGGTGGGGTCGTTGTCGATATAGCCGTCGGTGAGCAGGAAATGATAGAACGAGCGTATGCCGCTCAGGATACGACACTGCGAACGGGCACCGATGCCCATATCGTAGAGGGCGGCGGCGAAATGACGCAGGTCGTCCAAGGTGGCTTCCAACGGCTCGATGTCTTCCTGGCGCAGGAATTGGAGCAACTTGTCCAAATCGCGCATGTATGCCTCAAGGGTGTTGGGCGAGTAATTACGCTGCAACCGCAGGTAACGGCGGTAGCGTGCCACCACACCCGGGCCTTGTCGTTGGGATGTCGTCGGTTGCTCACTCATGGCAAGACATGTATTAGCGTCAACCCGTCGCGCACGGGGACAATCACCTTCTCCACCCTACCGTCGTGCGCCACATGGTCGTTGAAGCGGCGTATGCCCAGCGTCTGCGGGTCGCGGTCGTAATGGTCGTCCACCACATGACCGTCCCAGAGCGTATTGTCGGCGAGGATGAAGCCACCGCGCCGCACCACCCGCAAGGCCATCTCGTAGGCATCTACATAGGTGCGCTTGTCGCCGTCAAGGAAAACCATGTCGAAGACCACCCCAAGGCGCGGTGCCTCGACGATGGCATCGCCGATGATGAATCGGATCTTATCGGCCACCGAAGAGCCCTCTATCCAAGGACGGGTGAAATCTTCCAGTTCATCATCTATCTCAAAGGTGTAGACCATACCGCCCTCGTCCAGTCCCTGAGCCATGCTGATGGCACTATAGCCGCTGAACGTGCCTACCTCGAGGATGGTGCGCGGACGGATCATGCGCACCAACATGCGCAGGAGCCGCCCTTGCAGATGGCCGCTGGCCATGCGCCCCGCCAGCAGCCGCAGGTTGGTGGCACGGTAGAGACGATGGAGATAGTCGTCTTCGGGGTCGATATGGGAGGTGATGTATTGGAGCATTGATGGTTTTGGAAAAAGAGGTTGGGACATTATTTTACAAACCACCCCTGCCCCTCCTTTGAAAAAGGAGGGGAGAGGAGTATGCATGTTTTGGAAAAGCATGAAAATTCATTTACCTACTGTAGGTGCACGGCTATCAGCGCTTCGATGGCCAGCCGGTAACTGTCGAGGCCGAAGCCGCAGATAACCCCCTTGCAGGCAGCACTGATCATCGACACATGGCGGAAAGGCTCACGCTGGTGCACATTGCTGATGTGCACCTCCACCACAGGTACCTTGATGGCACGGATGCAATCGTGCAGTGCCACGCTGGTATGGGTATAGGCCCCCGCATTGAGCACTATGCCGTCGCTGTCGAAGCCCTCCTCCTGCATACGGTCGATGAGTTCCCCTTCATGGTTGCTCTGGAAATAACCAATCTCCACATCGGGAAACCGCTCACGCAACAGTGGCAAATAACTCTCAAACGACTCACTTCCATAAATGCCCGGTTCACGCTTTCCCAACAGGTTGAGGTTGGGACCATTGATGATGACAATCTTCATAAACAAACGTTTGTAATGTATAGAATTCGCTGCGAAGATACAATTTTTCCATGTAACTGCAAAATGAATTTGGCTTTTCAAATAAAAAGCAGTAACTTCGCACCCGTAAAAACAATATAACCCATGCAAGAAACAAGACAAAACCGCATAGCCCGACTGCTGCAGAAAGAGCTGAGCCTCATCTTCCAGTCGCAGACTCGCATGATGCGCGGGGTGATGGTGAGCGTGACACGCTGCCGCATCTCGCCCGACCTGAGCATCTGCACCGCTTATCTGAGTGTTTTCCCTTCGGAGAAAGGAGAGGAGATACTTGAGAATGTGAACGCCAACACACGTACCATACGCTATGAGCTGGGCACCCGCGTGCGCAACCAGCTGCGCATCATTCCCGAACTGAGGTTCTTCATCGACGATTCGCTCGACTATATCGAGCATATCGACGAATTGCTCAAGAAATAATCGCATCATGGAATGACGAAATAACGTGATGACGAAATAACTGAACAAAGAAATCGTTCGAAAAGGTGTTCAACTTCCCATTTTTCATTGCCCGGCGCTATCTCTTCTCAAAGAAGAGCACCCATGCCATCAACATCATCAGCGGCATCTCGGCAGGAGGTGTGGCTGTGGGTACGATGGCCTTGGTGGTCACCTTGAGCGTGTTCAATGGGTTCCACGACCTTGTGGCTTCGTTCTTCACCTCTTTCGACCCGCAGATCAAGGTGGTGCCCGCCATGGGTAAGACGGCTCCGAGCGACGACCCCATACTCACCGAAATCAAGCAGTTGCCTGCCATCGACGTGGCTACGGAATGTGTGGAAGACCAAGCCATGGCTGTATACGGCGACCGTCAGGCGATGATCAAGGTGAAGGGTGTGGAGAACAGTTTTTCCGAGCTCACCCGCATCAATGAGATTCTCTACGGCGATGGTGAGTTTGCCTTGGAGAAAGCCAACCTGCAATATGGCACTCCCGGCATACAACTGGCGCAGAACCTGGCGCTGGGTGTGAAATGGCGGGGTTTCCTGCATGTCTTTGCGCCAAGGAGGGAAGGACAGCTCGACATGACACACCCCGAGGAGGCCTTCATCGCCGATTCGCTCATCTCGTCGGGTGTGGTGTTCAATGTGCAACAGTCGAAATACGACCGCGACTATCTGCTCACACCCATCGCTTTCGCCCGCAACCTGTTCGGACAACAAGGAATGTTGTCGTCGTTGGAGCTACGCATCAAGGAGGACGCCAGTTTCGACGCCACGAAAAAAGAGATTGAGAGGATAGCGGGTGACAAATACCTGGTGCTGGACCGCTATGAGCAACAAGCCGAGACGTTCAACATCATGAACATCGAGAAACTGCTGGCTTACGTGTTCCTGAGTTTCATCCTCTTGGTGGCTTGCTTCAACATCATCGGGTCGCTGTCCATGCTCATCATCGACAAGAAAGAAGATGTGCAGACCTTGCGCAACCTGGGTGCCAACGACCGACAGATATCGCAGATTTTCCTGTTCGAAGGGCGTATGATCGCCACGGCAGGCGCCATCATCGGCATCATACTGGGCTTGTCGCTCTGTTGGATACAACAAACCTTCGGTGTGGTGAGGCTGGGCGACAGCAGTGGCAATTTCGTGATCGACGCCTATCCTGTAAGTGTGCATTTCTGGGATATCATGCTCATCTTCTTCACCGTCATCGCCATGGGATGGATAGCGGTATGGTATCCCGTGAGGCAGCTCAGCAAGAAATTGTTGGAGTAGGGAGCGAGAGGAAAGGGGAAAGCCTCCCCCCAACCCCCTCCCAAGGAGGGGGAGAAACCCACCCCGGACCTCCCAAAGAATACCCACCCCGTCCCTCCCAAAGGGAGGGAGTGAAAAAGAGGTTGGGGCAGTTTTTTACAAACCACCCCTACCCCTCCTTTGGAAAAGGAGGGGAGAAGATAGTCCGCTATTCAGAAATCGCTGCTGTAGGGGCGTGCTTGTATCACCCGTGAAATCGCTGCTGTAGGGGCGTGCTTGTCTCGCCCGCGAAATCGCTGCTGTAGGGGCGTGCTTGTCTCGCCCGTGAAATCGCTGCTGTAGGGGCGTGCTTGTCTCGCCCGCGAAATCGCTGCTGTAGGGGCGTGCTTGTCTCGCCCGCGAAATCGCTGCTGTAGGGGCGTGCTTGTCTCGCCCGCGAAGAGGGTAAAGAGCAAGGGGCAAGAGAATACCCACAACCCTCAACACTCAGCACTGAGCACTCAACACTCAACACTAAACACTAAACACTCAACCCTCAACCTTTTCCAGATCCAGTCGTTCCACCTTCACATCTTCGTGAAGGAACACCTGTGCCTGCTCCTTGAAGGTATCAGGATTCTCCGTGGTATAATAATGTACGGTGGCACCCTTGGAACAACGTTGTTCCATCTCGGGGTGACGTCGGAAATACTGTTGCAGGCTTCCTGCCACATATTCCCCTTGGGGTATGATGCGCACCCCTGGCGGCAGGAATTTCACGATCTTGGGCATGAGCAGCGGATAATGGGTGCACCCCAGCACCAACGCATCTATCTCGGGATCCTTGCGCAAGATCTCGTCGATACGCTTCTTGACGAAATAGTCGGCACCGGGACTGTCGGCCTCGTGGTATTCCACCAAGGGCACCCAGAAAGGACAAGCCACTCCCGACACCTGTATGTCGGGATGCAACTTCTGGATTTCCAGTTCGTAGCTACGGCTTTTGATGGTTCCCTCCGTGGCCAACACCCCCACATGGCGGCTCTGTGTGAGCGAGCCTATCACCTCGGCTGTCGGGCGGATGATACCCAGCACACGACGGTGGCTGTCCCACTTCGGCAAGTCGTTCTGCTGTATGCTGCGCAATGCCTTGGCCGAGGCCGTATTGCAGCCAAGCACCACTAAATGACAACCCATCTCGAAGAGTTTCAACACTGCTTGGCGCGTGAACGAATAAACCACGTCAAACGAACGGGTGCCATAAGGGGCACGCGCATTATCGCCCAGATACAGATAGTCGTATTCGGGCAACAGCTGACGTATGCCGTGGAGGATGGTCAGCCCCCCATATCCGGAGTCGAAAACTCCTATGGGACCAGGTGAGGACGACAGTTTCATCATCTCAGGCGACTGATAATATCCTGTGTCAGGTCGACGCCCATCGACTCGTCAACATACTGTAGGGCATCGCCGTCGGTATTGAGGATGAGCGAGAGGCCACGCTCCTTGCCAATGGCCTTCACCACCTCGCTGATCCTGTCTTTCAGCGGCACGAGGGCATCGTGTTCTGCCTGCTGCAACAAACGGGCGGCCTCCTGTCGGAACTGTATGTTCTTCGACATCAGCTCCTGCAACTCGGTCTGCCGTTTCTGCAGGATGGTCGGGGCGAAATCGCGCTGTCCCTCCAGGAACTCCTCATACTTCCTATTGAACTCATCTTCCACACGTTGGGTCTCAGCGTCGTACTGACCACGCAACTTATCCAGGTTGGCTTGTGTCTGGATATAGTCGGGCATGGCCCGCAGCACCGTGTCGTGACTGAAAAAACCCACCTTCACCTGTGCCTGCATGGCCAGGGGAAAGAGGATGAGCGAAAAGAACCACAAAAATTTTTTCATCATGAAAATCTGATAAGGGGCAAGCATGTTTCCGTGCCTGCCCCCGATGGTTGATGTATAATGAATTATTTCTTAGCCAGCTGGGCCTTCACATCACTCGTCACATCCTTGCTGATGCTGTCGTTGATGTAAGGCAGTGAACCGTTGGAGACGATGTAGACATAGCCACCGGCCTTGCCCACGGCCTCCACAGCCTGCATCACACGCTGCTGGATGGGAGCCATCTTCTCCTGCTGGGCACGCTGGAAAGCCTGCTGGTTCTGCTGTGCCTGCTCGGTGATACGCTGGTATTTCTCCTGCAGGTCGGCTTCCTTCTCCTGCTGCTGGGTGGCACTGAGTGTGCTCTTGGTCTTATCGTATTCCTCGGCCAAGCGCTGCAATTCCTGCTGCGACGAGGTCAGCTCCTGCTCATATTGCTTGCCAAGAGCCTCCAGCTCCTGCATGGCTGTAGTGTATTCGGGCAACGACTGGATAACCTTGTCGAGATCCACATGTCCAAATTTCTGCTGTGCGAACATCGAAAGGGGCGCACACAGCATCAACATCAAAAACAATTTTTTCATTTCTTTCGTTATTAAGTGATTATTCTTTTCTTGGTATGCCACGAAAGGCGCGGCAAAATTAATACATTTAATTGGAATAGCCTAATTTTTCGAGCACTTCGTTGCTGATATCTATCTTCGGCGAACCGAAAATGATACCACCGTCGCTCGCACGGTCGAGGACCAGCGAGTAACCACGCAACTCGGAAATGTCTTTCACGGCATTGTAAATCTCCTCCTGGATGGGAGTCATCAACGCCTCACGCTTCTTATACAGCTCACCCTCGGGACCGAAATATTTCTTTTTCAGCTCGCTGGCTTCCTTCTCCTTGTTCATGATTTCCTCCTGCTTCTTTTGCTTCTGCTCCTGGGAGAGGAAAACCACCTCGTTCTGGTAGTTCTTATACATGGTGGCTGCCTCGGTATTGAGCGCCTCGATTTCAGCCTGCCACTTACGCGACACTTGGTTCAATTGTTCGTTGGCACGTTCATACGCCGGCACATTGCGCAGGATATAATCCATATCCACCAGCGCGAATTTCTGGGCGTGGCCCACCAAGGCCATCATCGCCAAAAGGCTTAACAACATCAGTTTTTTCATATCCAATCTCTTTTTGTCTTTATTGTTTGTCTTTGTCTTGGTTCCCTTGTATGACGCGCCTACCGATGGTTTGTCACAAAGAACCGCACCTTTTTATTGTTTTTTAACTCATCAGAATTCCTGTCCGAGTACGAAGTGGAACTGGCTGCCACCTTTCTTGCCCCACACGGAGTCGAAACCATAGGCCCAGTCGATACCCATCAAGCCCACCATGGGGAGGAAGATGCGCACACCCACACCGGCACTGCGCTTCATGTCGAAGGGGTTGAAATCCTTGGTTTCCGCCCAAGCGTTGCCCGCTTCCACGAATCCGAGTCCGTAGATGGTGGTGTTGCCTAAGAGGAAGGGATAACGCAACTCAAGGGTCATACGGTCGTAAGCATAGCCGGAATAGCCGTAGGGCGTGAGCGAGCCGTTCTCGTAGCCGCGCAAGCCGATGGTTTCCTCGGCGTAGCCCGAGCTATAACCACTCATACCGTCGCCACCCATATAGAAGGTCTCAAACGGCGATTTCTTGTATTTGTTGTACGACCCGAGCAAACCGAATTCCACACGCGCCATGAGCACCAGACATTTCACATCGTTGGTCAGGGCGGTGAACGTACGTGCCTTGAACTTCCACTTATGATACTCCACCCAGCGGTATTTCTCCTGCTGTTCCTTCACGTAATAGGGTGAGTTGGCATTGTTGGCCAAGTTGGAATAGTCCTTGCCATCCCATGCCGACCATGGCGGGGTGAGCGACACCGAAGCCGAGAACTCACTACCATGACGCGGGAAGAGCTGGTTGTCGGTAGAGGTGCGGTTGATGGAGATGCCCAGGTTGAGGTTGTTGGAATTACCCGACGACATGAGGAAGTAACGCCAGTTCTTGAGCATATAGCGGGTATAGGAGAGGTTCAGCGACAAGGTGAAATAGTCGTCGGGCCAACTCAGGCGCTTGCCCCATCCTAACGAGGCACCCAGCAACTTGACGTATTTGTCGGGGTCGTAATAATTCTCGTAGCTATTGAAATAACTGTTGCCATACGATCCATATCCATACAGATAGTTATAGTAGTTGTTCATGTAACCACTGTTGTAGTAAGAGCTCGACACGTCGGTCTGCTTGGAGAAATAGACTCCGAAGCTGAACTGTATGGGTCGTTTGCCGCCAAACCACGCCGTGGAATATGAAAGGTTATACGATTGGTAGTAAGTACCATTGGTCTGAGCGCCGAGAGAGAGCACCTCGCCATCGCCGATGGGCAGGATGCCACGGTGTTCCTTGTTCTTGTTGAACAGGTTGGCCATGGAGAAGTTGTTGAGTTTCAGACCCACACGACCGATCACACCCGTTTGTCCCCAACCTAAGGAGAATTCTATTTGGTCGTTCGATTTCTGTTCAAGGTTCCAGTTGATGTCGACGGTTCCATCCTCGTAGTTGGGTTTCACGTCGGGATTCACCTTTTCGGGGTCGAAGTGTCCCATGGAGGCCAACTCACGTGCCGAACGCTGGAGAGCTTCCTTCGAGAACAAGTCGCCGGGCTTGGTACGCAGCTCACGGCGCACCACATTTTCATAAAGTCGCGTATTGCCGTAGATATTCACATGGCTGATATGCGCCTGTATGCCTTCGGTGATACGCATCTCGAGGTCGATGCTGTCGCCCACGATGTTCACCTCGGTGGGTTGCAGGTTATAGAACAGGTAGCCGTTGTTCCAATACAGGTTGCCCACGGCATCGTCGTCTTCGGTGAGTCGTTTGTTGAGCAGTTTCTGGTTATACACATCGCCTTTCTGCATGCCCAGGATATTGCTCAGGTGGTCGGTGGCATAGACCGTATTGCCCACCCATGTGATATTGCGTATGAAGTATTGTTTTCCCTCATCCACCTTCACATACACGTTGACATGCTTGTCGTCGTAGTTCCACACGCTGTCGACCAGGATGGTGGCGTCGCGGTAACCATACTCGTTGTATTTCTCGATAAGTTTCTGCTTGTCTTCTTTCCATCGCTCGGGCGTGAACTTCTTCGACTTGAAGATGTTGGCGAACTTGCCGGCTTCATGGGTCTTGGCGAAGGCACCCTTGCTGAACATACCACCCTTGATTTTCTTGTCGGAGAGTTTCTCGTTGCCGTCGATGATGATTTCGTGAACCTTCATCTTCTCCTTCTTGTCGACGATGACATCGAGAATCACATGGTTCTTGTTCGACACGTCGTCGCGCTGGTTGATGGTGATCTCGGCATTCTTATAGCCTTTGTTGTCGAAATATCGCTTGGCCAGGATCTTGGCGCGGTCGATGATGTTGGGTGTTACCTGACCGGCCTTGATGATACCCAGTTTCTGCTCCATGTCTTCACGTTCCGACTTCTTCAGGCCGATATAATTGATGGTGGAGATACGCGGGCGGACGGACAGGTTGATATGCAGGTACACATTCTCGCCAACGATACTGTCGGCGGATATTTGCACATGGGAGAACAGACCATGTTTCCAATAGCGCTTCACCGCCTCTGTCACCTCGTTGCCGGGGATGGTTACCTTCTGACCTACACTAAGACCGGAAATGCCCAACAACACATAATCCTCATAACCCTCTACGCCCGACACGTTGAGTCCTGCCAGGGTATAGGTATGGGGTGTGCCAGCATACGACACCTCGGGGTTTTCCACTCGCTGCTGGGCATGGAGCGCCGTGACAGCCATGACGGCCATCACGCACATTATCACCTTATTTATATATCTCATCATCGAATAAATCGAAATTCTTGTTCTTTTTACGACTGTTCTAACTCTTCCACCTGAGCCTCGGTCTTTCCGAAACGGCGCTGCCTGCTTTGATAATCGGCTATAGCCTCAAGGAGTTGGTCTTCCTTGAAATCAGGCCAATAGGTATCGCAGAAATACAATTCCGAATAGGCAATCTGCCAGAGTAGGTAATTGGAAACCCTCACCTCGCCACCAGTACGGATGAGGAGGTCGGGGTCGGGCATGTAGTTGGTGTTCATGTGTGCCGAGACCATCGCCTCGTCGATATCATCCTCCTTCAAGTGACCGGCAGCCATCTCGGCGGCTATCTCCTTGACAGCCTTGGTCATCTCCCACCTCGACGAATAGCTCAGGGCGAGCGTCATGGTCATCGCGTCGTTGGCCCGTGTATGGTCCATCACCTCGTTGAGCTTGTCCTGGACCACGGAGGGCAGACGGTCGAAGTCGCCAATCACCCTCAGGCGCACATTGTTCTTCATGAAGATTTCTTCCTCAAGCGCCGAGAGCACCAACGCCATGAGCGCCGCCACCTCGTCGGCGGGCCGGTTCCAATTCTCGGTGGAGAAGGTATAGAGGGTGAGGTATTTCACACCGATATTCTTGCACACCGTGGTGACGGCGCGCACCGATTCCACACCGGCCCGATGACCGAAGCTCCTCGACTGGCCCCGCTCGGTGGCCCAACGGCCATTGCCATCCATGATGATGGCGATGTGCTGCGGGATGCGGGTCATGTCTATCTGGGTCGTTTCCATCTGCTGATTCTCTTTCAATATTATTGCTATTTACTACTCATCGTCATTATGGCAAGTGCGACACTTGGCCATGAAACTGTAAGTGAGGGTTACCTGCAACATGGTGTAGCAGTCGGTATTCTTGAACAAGCCGCTGCTCTTGATGCCGTAGGGATCTTTCCGGCCATCCAGCTCGTCGCTCATCGACAGGTGCATGGCCAAGGATACGCCCAGGTTGAGGCGGTCGCCCATCTTGTACTTCACTCCCACGCCGAAGGGCATATTGGCGGTGAACACGTTCTTCTCGTCGCCCTTGACAAAGGTGCCGCCCAAACCGGCGAAGATATAGGGTGTGAGCCGCTTGGCACCACGATAGTCGCGCCCGGTGCCATAGGGCCAGAAATTACACTCGAACACCACATCGAGATCCACCAACAGGTTGTCGAACTTGTAAGGTGTGGCTTCCATGTCGGGATAATAAGTGCCGGCATCTTTCGACTCGCCCTTGATCTTTCCAGCCCCCAAAGAGGCCCGCAGACCCATATAGGGATTGAACACCCGGCGCACCAGTACCGAACCCATCGGCTGCATGTGCTTGAACAGCGAGCCGTTGAAATCGCCCTGGTAATTGAGCAGTCCCACGCCACCGCCCACTTCCATCTTATATTCCACATCGTCTTGTGCCATGACGGATGTCATGGATACAGCACAAAGGAATATGAGGAACCAACGGCGCATCATGGGATCATTCGGTGATTGCTTTTTCCACATCCTCCCAACCTTCTTCGTTGAGACGGCCTCGCCATACTTGCCCACTCTCCGTACAGAGCAGCCAGATATAATGGTCGGTGTCGACAGTCATGGCGAATATGCTGCCACTTCTGAATCCCGTAGGAAACAACAGGCGGCTGTCATCTTCCCAGGTCAGGCCCAGGTCGTTGCTCAAATAGAACTGTGAGAAAGCCTCATTGGCACATGCGCCCAGCCCTTCGGCTCCAAGGGCCATCAGACCGTCGGCATAAGGCACCACGGCCAGATGGTTGAGCCGGGGCAGTTCATATGCCGGGTAGGCATTGCCTACCAACATCCACTGACCCGTCTTCTTTGCGGGATCTTGGATTTTCACCCATATCACGCTCTTGTTATCGTCGGGGTAAACCGACACATCACGGTTGCCCAACAAGATGACACGCTCCATGGCGCCATCGGTCACCAAGGGTGTGCTTATGATGGAGATATCCTGTGAGGGCAACAAGGTGACATCGTCGTCCAAGGACTCCAAATCCCAGGTAAGACCGTCGTCCGACGATGCATACAACAGAGCGTCATAGCCCAGGGCGAAGAGTTGTTCTTGCGAGGCACCCAACAGCTTGCTGAAATTGGCAGGACCGACCTCCTCCCATGTCGACCCATCGCTGCTGCGCATCAGTTTGCCATCCCATTTCATATAGATCACGTCATGCTTTACCGCCACATTCTCGTGGATATCGGCGGGCAGGGGCTGGTTGAGGTTGGGAGCGGCATACGTCCAGTTGTCGCCATCGCTCAGAGGGGTGGAGAGGATGACACCCGTGGAACCGTCCTGGCTGCCAAAGACGAACAGGCGGTCGCCACAGGGCATTGCCTTCAAGCTCTTCATGCCGGAGAGCCAGTCGGGCGTGTTCTTCTGTTCCCATCCGAACTCATCGCCGCTCTCTTGATGCACGTTCACCTTGACGGTATAGTCGCGCCATGCCGTGCCATCCAATGAGACGACCCGGAACAGACGCGGCGACCTGAAGTCGATGGAGTCGGCACTGCTATAGGCACGCAAGCTGTCGCTGGTTATCGATTTGATGCCTATGGCGGCGGAATTATAGGCCAATATGGTACAGATGATATGAGCGGCATCGGTGCCGTAGGGCAACGAATCGGGATTATAGATGGTACGGTTCACATGGTCGATATGAAACTTATAAGCGCTACCGGCGTATGCAACCTTGTAGATGCTGTCCGTTCCCACGCTACTCGTAGTATGCACATAGCGGTTGACCGTACCCAGCGCAAACGATGTGATGGCTGTTTCGCGCGACGACACGCTCGTATCATTATTGTCGCCAAGACATGAAGCGAACATAAGGACCGCCAAGAAAAGCCACGCCACGGGCAAGAATATTCTTTTCATCCGTTTTTTTCTATTATAAAAAGTTGTTCAAGTACCCTGACCATTGCCTTTTCCGGGCATACGTCTTCGCCCGTCTGACGTGACAACACGCCGCCGGTGATGGGTATTTAGGGTGCAAATTTAAATAGAATTCCGCAAAAAAGACACCTTTTTGCACCAATATTATACAAATTATTGAATAAATGGGTATTTTTAAGTTCTATTTAGAGTTGGAAACAAAAAAAAAGAGGACGACATGAATCGCTCATCCCGGCCTCCTGAAAACATCTTAACGGATGTTGGTCTTCATCAGTCTGACCACACAAAGGGTGGTCATCAATCCTACGAAAGCCAACACCACGGCTGTTTCAAAATCTAATAACATAATCATTACCTTAAAAAATCTATCAAACTACTAACCTATGAATATGTATTCTCACGAACACGATGCAAAGATAGGAAGATTTCACCGACCAATCACCATCACAGGCTTTCTTTCTGCCCTTTTCTTCATGTTTTTTGATATAAATCAAAATCGGGGCATCCTCTGGGATGCCCCGATTTTATTTATAGGATGGGTTTTTTACAGTTTCGGTCCGGCAGCTACGAGAGCCTTGCCAGCCTCATTGCCTTCGTACTTGGCGAAGTTCTTGATGAAGCGGCCAGCCAGGTCCTTGGCTTTCTCTTCCCACTCGGCACGGTTCTGATAGGTGTCGCGCGGATCGAGGATACCCCAAGCCACACCGTCGAGCTGTGTGGGCACTTCGAAGTTGAAGTAAGGAATCCTCTTGGTGGGAGCCTTCAGAATGGCACCGCCCAGGATGGCATCGATAATGCCACGGGTGTCCTTGATGGAGATACGCTTGCCTGTGCCGTTCCAACCGGTGTTCACCAGATAAGCCTTGGCGCCGCTCTTCTCCATACGCTTCACCAGTTCCTCAGCATACTTGGTAGGATGCAGTTCGAGGAAGGCCTGTCCGAAGCAAGCCGAGAAGGTGGGAGTGGGCTCGGTGATACCACGCTCGGTACCAGCCAGTTTGGCGGTGAATCCGCTCAGGAAGTAGTATTTGGTCTGCTCGGGATCGAGGATTGACACGGGAGGCAGCACACCAAAGGCGTCGGCGCTCAGGAAGATGACGTTCTCGGCAGCGGGACCAGCGCTCTTGCCATGGATAGGCTTCACGATCTTCTCGATGTGCTCGATAGGATAGCTCACGCGGGTGTTCTCGGTCACGCTCTTGTCGGCGAAGTCGATCTTGCCTTCAGCATCCACGGTCACGTTTTCCAAGAGGGCGTTGCGGCGGATAGCGTTGTAGATATCGGGCTCGCTCTCCTTGTCGAGGTTGATGACCTTGGCATAACAACCACCTTCGAAGTTGAACACACCGTCGTCGTCCCATCCGTGCTCGTCGTCGCCGATGAGCAGACGTTTCGGGTCGGTGGAAAGGGTGGTCTTGCCAGTACCGGAGAGACCGAAGAAGATAGCGGTGTTCTTGCCTTCCATATCGGTGTTGGCAGAGCAGTGCATGGCGGCGATGCCTTGGAGCGGGAGGAAGTAGTTCATCATCGAGAACATACCCTTCTTCATCTCACCGCCGTACCAAGTGTTGATGATGCACTGTTCGCGGCTGGTGGTATTGAAGGCCACACAGGTCTCGCTGCGCAATCCAAGCTCCTTGTAGTTCTCCACCTTCGCCTTCGAGGCGTTGTAGATTACGAAGTTGGGCTCGAAGTTCTCCAGTTCGGCCTCTGTAGGCTGGATGAACATGTTCTTGATGAAATGAGCCTGCCAAGCCACTTCCACGATGAAGCGCACGGCCAGACGGGTAGCTTCGTTGGCACCGCAGAAAGCGTCAACCACGAACAGGCGTTTGTTGCAGAGTTCCTTCACGGAGATCTCCTTCACCTTAGCCCAGACCTCTTCGCTCATGGGGTGGTTGTCGTTGGGATATTCCTCTGTGGTCCACCATACCTTGTCGTGACTGTTGGCGTCGTCGACAATGTACTTGTCCTTAGGTGAACGGCCGGTGTAGATACCTGTCATCACGTTGACGGCACCCAGCTCGGTCAACTGACCTTTGTCAAAACCTTCCAGACCTTCCTTGGTCTCCTCTTCGAACAACACCTCATACGAGGGATTGTAAAGCACTTCGGTAGTACCGGTGATACCGTACTTCTCCAAAACTGACTTTTCAAATTTTGCCATTTTTCGTCGTATTTAAAATGTGAAAATTATATCCGAATAACAAATCTTAAAATTCGGCGACAAAGTTACGAAAAAATCATGGCAAAACACCTCTTTGCACATCGAAAAAACCATGTGCAAGGCATGATTTTTGGTTAAAGTTTACAAAAAAGATGTTGTCGCCCACCATTTTGCAAACTGCGTATTACAAAAGTTGTCGTCTTTTATTATCTTTTTAATAAGATAGGATGCACCTCAACAAAAAAACGAACACGTTCGTTTTGTTTTGTCTTCGGTTTTCGCTATCTTTGAATAAGATAGGATGCACCTCAACAAAAAAAAACGAACACGTTCGTTTTGTTTTGTCTTCGGTTTTCGCTATCTTTGCACCCAACAAATCATACCATCATGAAAATCATCAACCTCAGCGACAACAACTCCGTAGTCAACCAATACTTGGCAGAAATCCGCGACACCGCTTACCAACAAAACCGCCATCTCTTCCGCAACAACATACGCCGCATCGGCGAGATGATGGCTTATGAAATATCCAAGACGCTCACCTATGAGAAGCGCGAGGTAACCACACCACTGGGCGTGGCACCTGTCAACGTGCCCGCCGACGACATCGTCGTAGGCACCATACTGAGAGCCGGGCTGCCCTTCCACGAGGGGTTCATCCATGTGTTCGACCATGCCGACAACGCTTTCATCTCCGCTTTCCGCATGTACACCAACCGCGAGCATACCGAGGTAGGTGTACACACCGAATACATGGCTTCGCCCAGCGTAGGCGGAAAGACGCTCATCATCGCCGACCCCATGCTGGCTACGGGTGGCTCCATGGCCGCCTGTTATGAGGCCCTTGCCAAGACGGGCACTCCCGCCGCCCTGCATATCGCCTGCGTGATAGGCACCGAGGAGGGCATCAACGTGGTGCGCCAAGCCGTGCCCGACGACACCACCCTGTGGTGTGCCGCCATCGACCCCGGCATGAACGCCAACAAATACATCGTGCCCGGTTTCGGCGACTGTGGCGACCTGTGCTACGGCGAGAAGCTGTAGGCCGCGACACACCCACGCGTAGGGGCTTCATTGATCTATGCCCTACGATATTTTGAGGGGCAGGCTTTATGCCTGCCCCTCTATGCGGGATGTCTTGATGGCCGCCGCCTCGTCGCCCCAGCTCAACGGGCGAGGCAAGAAAGGGTTCATCCCCGGTTTCGACTGGATCATGCGCGAGGAAAACTTCGTGAGGGTGCTCGAAGGAGAGTTCAACGCCAAATTCATTTGAGATGGGGATGAGTAGTGTGAAACCCTTCCCCATCGCAAAAACCATCTTTGTAGGGGCGGTGCCACCGTGCCCTACAAAGATGATGTTCTACGTAAAGGTCAGTCGGCTAAGACGAAGTCGAGTTGTCGCTTCTCGATGTTGGCACGTGCCACCTTGATGCGGATGGCATCGCCCAGCTGATACTTATGGTGGCGACGGCGCCCCACAAGGCAATAGTTGCGCTCATCGAACTCATAATAATCGTCGTCGAGGTCGTGCATGGGCACCATGCCCTCGCAGTGGTTCTCATCGATCTCGCAGTAGATGCCATACGACTGTATGCCACTGATGTGCGCATCGTACTCCTCACCGATCTTGTCGCCCATGAACTCCACCATCTTGAATTTGATGGAGTCGCGCTCGGCATTCTGTGCCAGCTGCTCCATGTCGGATGAATGTTCGCACAGTTCCTCATAATGCTCCTTGTTGGCGCTACGTCCACCCGCCTGGTAACGGGTGAGCAGGCGGTGCACCATGGTATCGGGATAACGACGTATGGGACTGGTGAAATGGGTGTAGTAGTCGAAAGCCAGTCCGTAGTGGCCGATGTTGTGCACGCTGTACTTGGCTTTCATCATGGCCCTGAGGGCTACGGTCTCAATGAGTTTCTGCTCACGGCGGCCCTGGCTCTCCTCCATCAGGGCGTTCAGGCTGCGCGAGATGGCCCCCCTGGTGCCGGTGGTCTTGAGCTTATAGCCGAACTTGACGATGAACTCGCGCAGGTTCTCCAACTTCGTGGGGTCGGGTGCATCGTGCACACGATAAGGCAAGGTCTTGGCCTTCACGCCCTTCTTCACCTTGCCTATGCTCTCCGCCACCGTTCGGTTGGCCAGCAGCATAAACTCTTCTATCAGCTTGTTGGCATCTTTCGACACCTTGAAATAGCAACGGGTGGGCTTGCCCTGCTCATCGACATCGAAATGCAGTTCCTCGCTGTCGAACTTCATCGCCCCGTTGGCAAAACGGGCGGCACGCAGTTCCTTGGCCAGCCGGTCGAGGGTGATGAGTTCGTTGGCCAACTCACCTTTGTAACCACCCTTGGGTGCCGGCGGGGCAGGTTGTCCCGTTCCATCCACCACTCCGTTCTGTTCCAGGATGGCCTGCACCTCCTCGTAGGCAAAACGCCTATTGCTGCGAATCACGGTATGCACGAGCCGCCAACTCTTGATTTCCGCTTTCTCGTCGAGCACGAAAATGACACTGTAGCACAGTTTCTCCTCGTCGGGTCGCAGCGAGCAGATGAAGTTGCAAAGGCGCTCGGGCAACATCGGTATGGTGCGGTCGACGAGATAGACACTCGTGGCACGTTTCTGCGCCTCGCGGTCGATGATCGACCCCTCCTTCACATAATGCGACACATCGGCGATATGCACGCCTACCTCCCAGAGACCCTTGCTCACCTCACGGATGGAGAGGGCGTCGTCGAAGTCCTTGGCATCCTTGGGGTCGATGGTCATGGTGCACACCTCGCGGAAGTCCTCACGCTCGGCATAGTCGGCAGGGGTAATCTCGGCGGAGATTTTCTCTGCCGCCTCCTCCACCGCCTTCGGATAACGATAGGGCAGGTCGTATTTGGCCAGGATGGCGTGCATCTCCACCGTGTTGTCGCCTTTCTTGCCCAGCACGTCGATGACCTCGCCCACGATGTTCTTTGACTCCTTCGAAGGCCACTGGGTGATACGCACCACCGCCTTGTCGCCGGTCTTGCCGCCCTTGAGTTTTTTCTTCGGCACCATGATATCATGCACGAAGATATTGCTCTCGGTGACGAGGAAGGCAAAATCGCGCTCCACCTTGAGTTCGCCCACAAAAGTGTCGCGGGCATGGGAGAGGATCTCGGTCACCATGGCCTCCTTGATATGTTTCTGCCGGCGCGCCATGAACGACACGCGCACCCTGTCGCCATCGAGGGCGAACATCGAGTTGCGCTCCGCCACGAACACGGGTTTGCCGCCATCGTCGGGCAGGAAGCTGTTCTTGCCATTGGCCTTGCGGCGGAACACGCCCTCCTGCACCTGGCCCTTGGTATTGAGACGGTAGCTTTGTTCGGTCACCTTGCTCAGGTAATCATCCCACGACATCTCCTCCAACATGTTGATAGCCATCATGCGCTGCGGATGGGTGTCGAGGTGGAGCGCACGGAACACTTGCTTATAGGTGAACGTCTCGTTGGGATGCTCTTCAAACAGGTTGTAGAGCAACTCCGTTAATTGCTTCTTATTGAGGCGATGACCTCCTTTTTTGCCTTTTCCCATAGTTATTCGATTTTGTTTTCCGCAAAATAACAAAATTATTCGTAACTTTGCAAAAAATTTCGAGAAAAAATGGCGACAGGCCCTTATTTATATTGATTTATGGACAAAATACTCATCACCGGTGCCAGTGGTTTCATCGGAAGTTTCATCGTCGAAGAGGCGCTCGACCTGGGCTACGAGGTGTGGGCGGGTATGCGCAAGAGCAGTTCGAAGGAATACCTCACCGACCCACGCATCCACTTCATCACGCTCAACCTCAACGAGCCGGAAGTGCTTCGCCGGCAGCTCCAGGAGGTACGTTTCGACGTGGTGGTACATGCCGCCGGCGTGACCAAATGCCTTGACAAGAAGGATTTCTTCCGTATCAACACCGAGGGAACCAAAAACCTAGTCAACGCGCTGCTCGACCTGGGCATGCCCCTCAAGCGGTTCGTCTACCTCAGTTCGCTGAGCGTCTTCGGACCGATACGCGAGCAACAGCCGTATGAACCGATACGCGAGGATGACACGCCACAGCCCAACACGGCCTACGGCGAGAGCAAGCTGGCGGCAGAGCGGTTCCTCGACACCGTGGAGGGCTTGCCGCTCGTGGTGCTCCGACCAACGGGTGTTTATGGTCCGCGCGAACGCGACTATTTCCTCATGGCCGACAGTATCAAGAAGCATACCGACTTCAGTGTGGGTTACAAACCGCAAGATATCACCTTCGTCTATGTGAAGGATGTGGTGCAGGCCGTATTCCTCGCCATCGAGAAGGGTAAGAACGGCCGCAAGTATTTCCTGAGCGACGGCAAGGTATACCAGTCGCGCACCTTCAGCGACCTGCTCCACCACGAGCTGGGCGACAAGTGGCTGCTGCGCATCAAGGCCCCCGTCTGGCTGTTGCGCATCATCACTTTCTGCGGCGAATATGTGGGGCGCTGGCGCAAGAAGGTGACGGCCCTGAACAACGACAAGTTCCATATCCTGAAACAGCGCAACTGGCAATGCGATATCCAACCAGCCATCGACGAACTGGGGTTCCATCCCGAATACGACTTGGAACGAGGTGTGCCCTTGGCTGTGAAATGGTACAAAGAGCATGGATGGCTGTGAGAATTTTGAATGTTGAATGTTGAATTTTGAATGTTGAATGATCGCTGACGCGATGTATGAATTAAGAATGAAGAATGAACCCCATCCGTTAGGACCCTCAACACTCAACACTCAACACTCAACCCTCAGCCCTCAACCCTCAACACTCAACACTCAACCCTCAACACTCAACCCTCAACATTAAACACTCAACACTCAACCCTCAACACTCAACCCTCAACACTCAACACTCAACATTAAACACTCAACACTCAACACTCAACACTCAACACTCAACCCTAAACCCTAAACATTGAAAGAGTTATTCGCGATAGAGAAGCAGCCCACGAAGGGATTGATGGCTTTTGAATGGGTCATCCTGGGCTATCTGGTGCTTACATTGCTCGTCATCTTGGCGTTTTACGACCAGATGGCCAACCCCTCGTCGATGATATGGGGCCGCATCAGGGTGGCAGCCACGATGGCGGCTCTCTGGGGCGTTTATCGCATGGTGCCCTGCAAGGCCATGAAGGTGGTGAGGGCCGTCGTACACCTGGCATTGCTGAGCTGGTGGTATCCCGACACCTACGAGCTCAACCGCGCACTGCCCAACCTCGACCATCTCTTCGCTTCGGCGGAGCAATGGGTGTTCGGCTGCCAACCCGCCCTGCTCTTCTCACAGATGTTCGACAGCAAGGTGTTCAGCGAATTGATGTACTTAGGCTATAGTTCCTATTATCCGATGATCGGAGTGGTGGCCGCTTATTACCTGCTGCGCCGCCCACAGGAATTCGAGCGCATCGTGTTCGTCATCGTCGCCGCCTTCTTCATCCATTACGCCATCTTCGACCTGCTGCCCGTCACCGGTCCCCAATACTACTACAAGGCCGTGGGCACCGACCATATCGCCCAAGGGGTGTTTCCCAACCTGCATGGCTATTTCTTCAGCCATCAGGAGAGCATGCCCCTGCCGGGATGGGACGGCGGTCTGTTCAGGCACGTTGTGGCCATGGCCCACAATACAGGCGAGCGTCCCACAGCGGCTTTCCCCAGCAGCCATGTGAGCATTACCCTGGTGCTCCTGTTGCTGGCTTGGCACAGCAAGAGCCGGCGGCTCTTCTTCTGCCTGCTCCCCTTAGGCCTGCTCATGTTCTTCGCCACCTTCTATATCCAGGCACACTATGCCATCGACGCCTTGGCAGGACTGGTCAGCGGCGTGCTCTGCTACATCCCGCTGATGCGTTACAAGGGAGGTGAATGGACAATGCGGTATGCCAACAGCAAACACAAGAAAAGAAAAAGGAAAAAGTGATTATGAAAAAACTATATATCGAGACCTATGGTTGCCAGATGAACGTGGCCGACAGCGAGGTGGTGGCCTCGGTGATGCGCATGGCGGGCTATGAGCCCTGCGAGAGCGCCGAGGAAGCCGATGCGGTGTTCCTCAACACCTGCTCGGTGCGCGAGAACGCGGAAAACAAGATTTTCCACCGACTGGAACAATTGAAAAACTTAAAGGTTAAAAGATTAAAAAACGATAAGGACAAAGGTTCTCATGCGCCCGGACTGATCATCGGTGTGCTCGGCTGCATGGCGGAAAGGGTGAAAGACGACCTGCTCGAGAACCACCACGCCGACCTCGTGGCGGGTCCCGACGCCTACCTGTCGCTGCCCGACCTGGTGGCACAATGCGAACTGGGACAGAAAGCCATCAATATAGAGCTCTCCACCACCGAGACCTACCGCGACGTGGTGCCCCAACGTATCGGAGGCAACCATATCGGGGGCTTCGTAAGCATCATGCGGGGCTGCAACAATTTCTGCCACTACTGCATCGTGCCCTATACCCGCGGAAGGGAGCGCTCGCGCGACATAGAGAGCATCCTCAACGAGGTGCGCGACCTGCGCGACCGCGGTTTCAAGGAAGTGACGCTCCTCGGACAGAACGTGAATTCGTATCTCTTCAGGAGTGCAGGAGTGCAGGAGTGCAGGAGTGCAGACATTACCTTCCCCATGCTATTGCGCCGTGTGGCCGAGGAGGCACCACAGATGCGCATACGCTTCACCACCTCGCACCCCAAGGATATGAGCGACGAGACGCTCCACGTCATCGCCGACATGCCCAACGTATGCCGACACATCCACCTGCCCGTGCAGAGCGGCAGCAACCGCATACTGCACCTGATGAACCGCAAGTACACCCGCGAATGGTATCTCGACCGCGTGGCGGCCATCCGGCGCATCATCCCCGACTGCGGCCTGTCGACCGACATCTTCGTGGGCTACCACTCTGAAACGGAGGAGGACCACCAACTATCGCTCTCACTCATGCGCGAGGTGGGCTACGACTCCGCCTTCATGTTCAAATACAGTGAGCGTCCGGGCACCTACGCCTCGAAACACCTGCCCGACGATGTGGCCGAGGAGGTGAAGATACGCCGCCTGAACGAGCTGATACAATTGCAGACCGAATTGTCGGCCATCGCCAACAAACGCGACGAGGGCAAGACATTCGAGGTGCTGGTCGAGGGCTACAGCAAACGCTCGCGCGCCCAGCTCTGCGGCCGCACCGAACAGAACAAGATGGTGGTGTTCGACAAAGGCGACCACCATACGGGCGACCGCGTGAGGGTACGTATCACCGGCAGCACCAGCGCCACATTATTCGGAGAGGAGGTATAAGGATGAGAGAATTCCTGCAAGTCCTGAGGCGGTTCCTGCCACCCTATAAGAAATACCTCACACTGTCGGTGTTGTTCAACATCCTCTCGGCGGTGCTCAATATCTTCTCGTTTGCCACGCTCATCCCCATCCTGCAGATCCTGTTCCAGACGGAGAAAGCCACCACCGCCACCCACCTCATGTCGTGGGGCGACGGGTCGCTGAAGGATGTGCTCAGCAACAATGCCGACTACTACGTGAACCAACTCATCCAGAGCGTTGGAGCCACCACCACATTGCTCATCATCGGTCTGGCGCTCGCCGTCATGACCTTTCTCAAGACAGGAGCCTATTTCCTCTCCTCCGCCACCATCATCCCCATACGCACAGGTGTGGTACGCGACATCCGCAACCAGTTATACAAGAAAATCACCTCGCTGCACATGGGGTTCTTCTCCGAGGAGCGCAAGGGCGACATCATCGCACGTATGAGCGGTGACGTGCAGGAGATAGAAAACAGCATCATGTCGTCGCTCGATATGTTGTTCAAGAACCCCATCCTCATCATCGCCTACTTCGCCACACTGCTGGCCATCAGTTGGCAACTGACCCTGTTCACCCTCGCCGTGGTGCCCGTCATGGGCTGGTTCATGGGCTTCGTGGGCAGGAAGCTCAAGCAGAAATCCATCGTGGCACAGTCGCTCTGGAGCGACACGATGAGCCAGGTGGAGGAGACGCTCGGCGGCCTGCGCATCATCAAGGCGTTCTGCGCCGAGGACAAGATGAACAAACGTTTCGACGATGTGAACAGCAGCTACCGCCAACATATCATGCGCGTGAACATACGGCAGCAGATGGCACACCCCATGAGTGAGTTCTTAGGTACGGTGCTCATCGTCATCGTGCTGTGGTTCGGCGGCGTGCTGGTGCTCAACAACGAGAGCATCAGTGGCCCCACATTCATCTATTACCTCGTCATCCTCTACAGTATCATCAACCCCCTGAAGGAATTTTCCAAGGCTGGTTACAACATACCCAAGGGATTGGCATCGATGGAGCGTGTGGACAAGATCCTGAAGGCCGAAAACATCATCAAGGACCCCGAACATCCTGTCGACATCGACGGTTTCAAGGAGAGCATCGAGTTCCACCATGTATCCTTCCGCTACGGAGAGCAATGGGTGCTGCGCGACATCAACCTGACCATACGCAAGGGACAGACCATCGCCCTCGTTGGACAAAGCGGCAGCGGCAAGTCGACCCTCGTCGACCTCATACCGCGCTACTACGACGCGGTGGAGGGCGAGATACTCATCGATGGGGTGAACGTGAAGGACCTGCGGGTGCACGACCTGCGGCAACTCATCGGCAACGTGAACCAGGAGTCGATACTCTTCAACGACACCTTCTTCAACAATATCTCCTTCGGTGTTGACAATGCCACGCAAGAGCAGGTGGAAGAGGCGGCACACATCGCCAACGCCCACGAGTTCATCATGGCCACCGAACAGGGTTACCAAACCTCTGTGGGCGACCGCGGCGGACGCCTCTCCGGCGGTCAGCGACAACGGGTGAGCATAGCCCGCGCCATCCTGAAGAACCCGCCCATCCTCATCCTCGACGAGGCCACCTCGGCGCTCGACACGGAGAGTGAGCGGCTGGTGCAGGATGCCCTGGAACGGCTGATGAAGACACGCACCACCGTGGCCATCGCCCACCGCCTCTCGACCATCCGCAGCGCCGACGAGATCTGTGTGCTCCACGACGGACAGATAGTGGAACGTGGCACCCACGAGCAGCTACTCGCCGCCGATGGTTACTACAAGAAACTGCACGATATGCAGCAGTGAGGAGGAGTGGAGGAGTTTCAGAAGTTCAGACATTACCCTGCTATAAACTTGTCTACTTGTTAACTCATCAACTGGTAAACAACTCGTCAACTAAATAAAAAAGAATTCAACAATATTTGGAAACTTGTCTTCTTTTCATTATTTTTGCAAAAAAATAGGAGCAAAGCGATGGATTATTCACAGGTGGTTGGGAGAATCAAACAAGTAGCAGCCCATGTACTGCCCAAAGGCAGCACACTCTATTTATATGGATCTCGGGCTCGCGGTGAGGCACGTCAAGATTCTGACTGGGACCTTCTCATCCTGCTCGACAAGCAGAATATAGAAGTTTCCGACAAAGACGACATCGTTTTCCCCTTTGTTGATCTGGGATGGGAGATTGGCGAGGATATCAGTGCCCGTGCCTTTACCAAGAAGCAATGGTTTGAGGGACGGCATCCTTTGTTTTATTTTAATGTAGAAAACGATAAACAAATATTATATGAGTCTTAATGAAAGCGAAAGAAAGGTCATCGTTGAGTTAGAGATTGAAAAAGCAGACAAGACCCTCAGCCAGGTATACGTTCAGGTGAACGCTGGTTTATGGGATATGGCTGCCAATCGATTGTATTACACACTTTTTCATGCCGTCAGTGCCATGCTCATCCATGACCACCATGAAGTAGGAACACACAGGGGAGCAGCCAGTCGCTTTCATCTGTTTTATATCAAAACCGGCTTATTTTCCAAAGAAGAAGGCAGGTTGTATTCGCAATTACAAAGCTTGAGAGAGGATGGTGACTATAACTGTGCCATTGAAGTCTTGGAGGAAGAAGTGGTATCCAAGATAGAGCTTGCCAGAAGATTGTTAGAGAAGATAAAGCTATACATCAAAGATCATCAGAATTGACACTTCGTTCTTCATCCTTCAATTCTCCGTCACGAAACAACAACTCGCAACTCGCAATTCGTAACTCGTAACTAATGTACTACCTTTTATACGGAATCTGCTATCTCATCTCGCTCTTGCCATTCAGGGCTCTCTACGTGCTCTCCGATGGCATCTACCTCATCATCTATCGACTGGTGGGATACAGGAAGAAGGTGGTGCACAAGAACCTCGCCAACTCCTTCCCCGAGAAAAGCGAGGAGGAACTGCGGGAGATAGAGAGGAAATTCTACCATTGGCTGTGCGACTATTTCCTCGAAGCCATCAAGCTGTTGAGCATCAGCAAGAAACAGCTCGACAAACACTTCATACTGACCAATCCCGAGGTCATCACCGATTGTTTCAAGGAGGGTCAGAGCGTGGGCACCATCCTCGGCCATTACTGCAACTGGGAGTGGCTGAGTTGCGTGGGCAAGGACTTCGACAACGAGAATTGGAAGGTGGGATTGGTATACCATCCCCTCAACAGCCCCGCCAGCGACCGCCTGTTCAGGAAGGTGCGTTCGTCGATACCCAATGGTGTGCCCATTCCCAAGAAAGACACCCTCCGCTATTTAGTGGAATACAAACGCGAGGGCATCATGTCCATCTTCGGTTATGTGTACGACCAAGCTCCCAAATGGGAGAACATACACCTATGGCTACCATTCATGAACCAAGACACACCGGTGTTCACCGGCGCCGAGCGCATCATGCGGAAGATGAACAACGCCGTGTTCTACGTGGAGATGAGCCGTCCGCGACGTGGTTACTACACCTGCACCTACCACCTGATAACGAAAGACCCGAAGTCGCTGCCAGAGTATGAGATTACAAAGCGGTTCTTCAAGATGCTGGAACAAACCATCAGGAGCCATCCCGAGTACTACCTCTGGACACATAACCGCTGGAAACGTACCCACGAGGAATTCGACCAACTCTTCGTAGTGGAAAACGGTAAAGTACTCAAGAAAAAAGACCCACAGGAAGAAAAGTAAGGCCAAACATGAGAATTGGTTATGATGCCAAGCGCATAGTTCGCAACAATGCCGGATTAGGCAATTACGGAAGGACCCTGATCAACGATCTCCTATCAATCATCGACCAGGATACGCTGTTGCGCCTTTATGCCCCCGACAAGGGGCATGATGACTTTGGCTGCTGCCCTGGCGGAATATTGCGTCCACATGCATGAGGAAGGAGTGCTTCACCTGGATTTCTCGCCTGGAAACGTGTTGTGGGAGAAGGATAGCGAGGGTTACCATTTCTCCATTGTCGACATCAACCGCATGTACTTCGGCAAAGTATCTATGGAACAAGGCTGCCGCAGCTTCGCCCGGCTATGGGGACCGAAACGGTTCCTCCAACTACTCGTGCGCGGATATGCCCGCCTTAGGTCGTTTGACACACAGCAGGCAGAGGATATCCTGATGGAGGAAAAAACGTTTTTGGAAACGCTACCAGAAAAAACGCGAAATGGAATTTCAACTTGAACTATAGATAATCGAGAAATATGAATACGAGCAAATACGATTACCTGATTGTAGGCTCCGGACTATTCGGAGCCACCTTTGCCTATTTCGCCCGTCAAAAAGGCAAGAAATGTTTGGTAATCGACAAAAGACCGCATCTCGGCGGCAATGTACACTGTCAGGAAATGGAAGGCATCAACGTACACCAATATGGTGCCCACATCTTCCACACCAGCAACAAGCAGGTGTGGGACTTCGTCAACTCCTTCGTAACCTTCAACCGATACACCAACAGTCCGTTGGCTTACTACAAGGGCAAGCTATACAACCTGCCCTTCAACATGAACACATTCTACCAGATGTGGGGAGCAACCACTCCCGAGCAGGCGAGCCGCATCATCTCTGAACAAAAGGCAGAGGCTATGGCTATGTTGCGACGAGAGGGTGCCACGGAACCGCGCAACCTGGAGGAACAGGCATTGTGCCTCGTAGGAAGAGACATCTTTGAAACATTCATCAAAGGCTATACCGAGAAACAATGGGGAAGAAACTGCCGTGACCTTCCCTCCTTCATCATCCAACGGTTGCCCGTAAGACTCGTCTTCGACAACAACTATTTCAACGATACCTTCCAAGGCATACCCATGGGCGGCTACAACAAGTTAATCGACGGTCTGCTTGAAGGGGTGGAGTGCAAGACAGGCATCGACTTCTTCGTCGACCTGCCCTATTGGCAGGAGATAGCCAATGAGTTGGTTTTCACAGGAAAGATCGATGAGTATTTCGGCTACTGCTTGGGCAAGTTGGACTATCGTACAGTGCGTTTCGAGACCGAGATAAAGGATATACCGAATTACCAAGGCAATGCCGTAATGAACTATACCGACCGTGAGGTGCCCTATACCCGAGTGATTGAGCACAAACACTTCGAGATGTTCGGGCAAGCGGTCTATGACTGTCCTAAGACGGTCATCTCAAGGGAGTACCCCATAGAATGGGAAGAGGGCATGGAGCCGTTCTATCCTGTGAACGATGCTAAGAACACCACCTTATGCCTACAGTACCGCGAACTGGCTGCTCAGGAACGACATGTCTTCTTCGGTGGACGCTTAGGTGAATACAAATATTACGACATGGCACCCGTCATCGAGAATGTCATGAACTTGTTCATGACAACAATCATGCACTAAAATAATCCATTTATCATAACCAATAAACATCCCCCTCATCAAGAAAAGACCATGAACTATTTCATCGAAGTAATCACGCAGAACAAGGCCAAGACCGATATCGACACGATATACAAACAGTTAGGTTACACCAACCTCACCCCCATACGGAAAAGCATCAACCCCGTATCGCGTTTTATCGTCAAACTTATCGGGGTGATTCGCATCCTCACCAAGTTGCGCAAAGGCGACACGCTCTTCCTGCAATATCCCATGAAGAAATTCTATTTCACGGCGTGCACCTTCGCCCATTGGCGCAAAGCAAAGGTGACAACCATCATCCACGACTTAGGGGCTTTCCGTCGGCATAAGCTCACACCGGATCAGGAGAACCGCCGGCTGCGTAAGACCGACTTCCTCATAGCCCATAACGATACCATGAAGCAGTACCTTGTCGACCATGGTTTCAAGAACAAACTCGTATCACTTCATATCTTCGACTACCTTACCGATACCCAACCCAAAAAGTACGACACCCCCCACTCTCCATGGAAGGTGGTCTATGCCGGCGGCCTTCACCAATGGCGAAACCCTTTCCTATACAAGCTGGATTCCCACATGCAAACATGGGAGATGGACTTATACGGACCTGGTTTCAACCAACAAGAGAATAAGAATGAAAAAATAACTTACCATGGCAATCTCGCCCCGGAAACACTCATGGAACAGATGGAGGCCGACTTCGGGCTGGTGTGGGACGGCAGTTCTCTCGACGAGTGTGACGGCGACTGGGGTTCTTACCTGAAGATCAACAATCCCCACAAAACGTCTCTTTATATCCGAGCCGGCATACCCGTGATTGTATGGTCTAAAGCCGCCATGAAACCCTTCATCCTGGAAAACGGACTGGGCTTCGCCGTCAACTCGCTCAGTGAGATAGACCACATTCTGAGCAAGATGACACCTAAAGAGTATCAGAAGATGCGCGAGGCCGCCAAAAAATATGCCCGGATGCTGGGAAGTGGGCATTTCGCTTCACAGCGTTTCAATGAAGCAATTTCTTTTTTAACCGAGTAAATAGCGACATACGGTATTCCCGCCTTATCGCTGGCAACAATTCGCGATAACTGCGGGTGGTGTCTATAACGAGACACCCGTGATTGGTGGAAGCCTGCACAGGTATCATATAGTCATCTCCATATTGTATGCGCAAGAATTCGTCGTAACCACCGGGCACCGGCACTTTCAACCGTTCGAAATCCATCCACAACGTCTTGTCGAAGATGCTCTTCGGAAAGATATAGCGCAAACCTTCGAAACCCAACTCTGCCACATCATCGCTATCGTCAAACGAATGTTGGCGATAGAGTTGTTCTATGGGTTCAAACAATTCGTAAAAACCATGCTTGCGCACCTTCCTTCTCCATTGATACTTACGGAAAAGCAATCCCAAACGTCCTGATGCCAAAATGGAATAGTCGATGCTCTTCAGGCACTTCATCCTGTGATTGGCTCTCTTGACTATGTCGCAGCGCGTCTCCTCATCTTCCGCAAGACCTTCAAAAGCAAAAACATCAATGAAAATGCCTTGATTAAAGGGACGGCAACTGTCACTTGGACGAATGGCGGCCGTATCGCTACGCCGTAATTGCGCATGGGCGCGATAATAGTGTTTGTCGGTTTTTGCCGTTTGGAAGAAATAGGGTTCCTGAAAGACTTGCGATGAAAGAGCCTGCAAACGATCATAATCAGGACGTGGCATACAGACATCTATGTCATCGTCCCAAGGAATGTAACCATGATGACGCACCGCCCCCAGCAATGTGCCACCATCACACCATAGCCGTAGGCCATTCTCTTGGCATACGTCAATAAGTTTCTTGAACATATCCAACTGGATATTCCACACTTGCTTCATTGTGGCCGTGATGCAATAACCATCGCGTATTTCCATTTCGGGAGAAACATAATTAGTCATTCTTCTATTTGCTTTCGGATTTGGAGTAGTTCTGATATTTACAGATTGCAAAAGTACAAAGAAAAAAAGGATGTATAGCATATGATACAAAAAATATTGCTAACTTTGAATAAGTTACTCCACCTCGGCATAAAAAATGAACAAGTTCATTTTGTTCTGCACTCGATTTTTCGTAACTTTGCAGCAAATACCGGAAAAAAGCGATGTATAAGATAAAGCTTACCCCCTACCGCCCGGAATTAGGTGAAATCTTCTATCGGCAGACACACAACCATCAGTTGATGTCTGCCGACGGGCGTTATCGTTTCTACATCGACGAACCGATCGACGAGCCTGATTTCTGGGTGGTCAACGGTAAAGGAGTGAGACAGCCGGAATCATGTATGGTGGCACCACAAAACACCATCATGCTGGCCACCGAACCGAAATCGGTGTTGGTCTACCCGCAAAAATACCTGCGGCAGTTCGGGTTGGTCTGTACCTGCCAGGAAAACACCAACCATCCCAACGTCCACTATGGGCCGGCCGATGATTGGCACAATCTCTTCAATTACACCATCTCTCGCAACTATTACAAGATCAAACAGAAACTGACAGGGCTGAAACTATGAGTACCAAATGTATCCTCAATCCCCATTTCCAGGAACTGGAAACGTTTGTCAATAGCCTGCATATCCATTTCGAAGATGGTGGGACTACACTCTACGACAAGCGCAATGTCATCAAGCTTTTCGAAGAAGGAGGGAAGAGGATTGTAGCCAAGCGCTTCCGCACACCCATCGCCATACAACGCTTGGTGTATTCATTTTTCCGAAAGAGCAAGGCTGAAAGGGCATACCTCAATGGTTTCGAGCTGCAAAAGAGAGGTTTCAGTACGCCAGAAAGCATTGCCTACATCGAGGTGAAAAGACATGGCCTGTTGGCGGAGAGCTATTATATCAGCACGGAAACAAACCTCCCCCCCATAGAAGAGCAATTAGACAAAACGGATTTCAACGTCTCCTTGGCGGAGGACTTTGCCGATTATGTCGTCCGACTGCATGAAAAGGGCATTTTGCATCACGACCTCAACGACACCAACGTGCTCTACCGGGATGGGAAAGAAGGGTTTTCCTTCACCGTGATTGATTGCAACCGAATGAGATTCTATGCCGCCGACACCTGGCCGCCACTGGCCGAGTGCATGGAAAACCTCACCCGTTTCACCGGCAACTACCAACTGTTCCGCATCGTGGCAGAACGTTATTGCCAGACACGCGGGTTGTCTCCTTCCACCGTCGACACCTTCATGGAAGTAAAGAAAAGGCACGATGAGCGGCGGAAACGTCGCAAATCCTTCTTTAAGCGCTTCAAGAAGACTTCTTGATTCTCCCAAAAGTCTTGATGCTGGTATATTTACGCCATAGGTTCACCTTACGGTGCGTGGGCACCCCATGCCGACGTATATAGTCGCGCGCTCCTTCCAGCATACGATGGCCCACCTGTCCATCGAGGTGGGGGTCGTAATTCTCAATCACCCAACGACGCTTTTCCTTCATCATGTCGTTGTTCATCACCTCGTCGTAGGCCTCACACAATTGGTCTGGGTCGGTAATGTTTTTCCAGAAGAGGTCTTTCGCCACGGCACGCAACGTGATAACGGGCTTGTCGAGCAACAAGAATTCATAGATGGTAGATGAGGTGTCGCTGATCATTGCGTCCGACATCAACATATATTTGGTGACCACATAATCATCTATCCACAAGATACCCTCCGTTCGGGCGGCAATCTCCCGATAAGCATCTTTTATCTCTTCAGGTGTGAGGGGATGGAATTTCAACAACAACAAGACCTCGGGACGCTGACGGACGAGATTGACGATGGCATCCTGCATGTAGGGCAACGAGGTTAGCGACGGCGAGAAAGTGGGAGCATATAATACAACCTTGCTGCGGCCGTTTTCTTTCAGGAGACGCTCCCGCTCGGCATCGAAGGTGTGAAGATTCTGGAATATCCAGTCCTGCCGCGGCCATCCTGTTTCCAACACTTCGAAATCCTTGTATATCTTCGACAACCGCTCAAACCCCTTGGTAAAGAATGGTCCCTGGGTGAAATAGGTGTCGAAATAGCGGCGTATCACCCAGTGGTCTTTCTTCTCGGCGGCATAGCCATGAAACACCTGTATTTTCACACCTGAAAGATAATAAGGGACGATATTGCCGGGCACAAATACGGCCTCGGGCTTGAAGTCGTAAACAGCCTGGATGTCGTTGGTGTAAACCACTGAATCCTTCAAGGGGAAATCGGGTATGCGTTTCTTATGCACATACCATAACAAATCATGGCCACCCTCTTTTTCCGCGGCGGCATGGATAGGGGTGAGGATATCTATGGCGTATTTATTCTCGCAAAACAATACAATCTTCATGGATTTTCTTTTTCAATACAAATGTTCGGGTATCAACTCCTTGGCGCGTTGGAAATCCTCTACAGTATCCAGTTCCATAGAGAAGATATCCGTGGTGTCGACTACTGTAAAGGTGTGGCCTTGTGGGATGAGCCGTTCAAAGGCTCGCTCGTAGAAAATATCCACCAACCCTTCGTGTTCTATCATCCGGTCAAGTTCGGCATAAAGGGCGACGGTATAATCGGCCGTCATCTTTTCTATGCCCACCGACTCGCCCATGGCGGCATCCGGGCTGCAGGTCTTGCTGATCTCAGTGATGCGCCCTTGCCCATCTACCACCACCTTCATCTCCTCGTCGCCCAACTCATGTCGGTTCACGGAAAGAACGGAACCGGGGATGGCCAGTACACATGAAATCATCTGCGGGTCGAAGAGGATGTCGCTGTCGAGCAACACGATATCCTCGCCACGGGCATAGTCGCGCGCCAACCACAGGGAATAGATGTTGTTGGTGGTTTCAAAATCCGGATTGTCCTTGTAATGGATGGTACATTGCGGATAATGGGTGTCAAGGAACTGGCGTATCATGTCGCCGCGGTAGCCCGTCACCACCACCCATTCGTTGATGCCGTTGGCAAGAAGGGCATCCATCGTGCGCTGCAACAGGCAACGCTCACCCACCTGCAACAGGCATTTCGGCCGGTCGTTGGTCAGGGGTCTCAATCGTTTGGCCATACCGGCCGCCAATATCACTGCTTTCATAGAAGTTAAGAAATTAGGGGCAGGGGGTGAGGGGTGAGGAGCAAGAGAATAGTCCAGAGAACTCTCCACCATCTGCCTTCATTCAATATTCAATGTTCAATGTTCAACGTTCATCTTCTCCTATATAGATATTCCGCCGTCTGCACCATGGAGAAGGCATAATCCTTCAGAGCATCAAAATGGGGCGATGGTGCTGTGGACTGTAACTGTCCATCCGCCGTCACCTCGTAATGGAAATACTTCTCCGCCTTGGGGTTGTAGATGAAACAGGCGGTGCTGTCGCGACCCACAATCTGCGTATCGGATGTGTAGAACACTCGGTTGCGAGGTTGGCGCAACAGGTCCTGGCCGAATCCATCGTAGTCATAACTCATACGGAGCATTCCGAGCACCGTAGGCATGACATCTACCTGCATGGCCAATCCATCATAGCGTTGGGCATCGACGCCCGGTCCGAAGATGAGCAGGGGGATATGGTTGAACGACTGTGGCAACTCGGCCTCACTCTGTCCCACCAGTTTGCCATGGTCGGCAAGGATAATGAACAAGGTATTGTCGTACCAGGGCTGCTGACGCGCCTCGGCGAGGAATTGCCCGATACAATAGTCGGCATACTCCACAATCTGCGTCTCGGGTTGCGCCGTTTGGGGTTTGAACCATTCCGGAATGATGAACGGGGGATGGTTGCTGATGGTGAGCAGCGTGGCGAAGAAGGGCGTGCCGCCTTTGGCGCGTTCATTCAAGACGGGCAAGGCATAGTCGAACAAGTATTTGTCGGGCACCCCGAAAGCGTTGGCCCGTTCCTCCTTGGGATAATCTTCCTGGGCATACACCTCATCATAGCCATTGGTACGCAGGAAGGCATTCATATTGTCGTACTGCGCCTCATGGGTCATGAAGAACAGGTTATGGTATCCATATTGGTGAAGCACGGTAGGCAAGCCTTTACGGTGCGGGGTCACAGAGCCTTTCATCAGGTTACGGAACATCAAGGCGGGATAGGAATAGAGGGTGGCAGTGATACCATGGTTGGTATGTATGCCTGCTGAATAGAAATGGGTGAAGGCAAGGGCGTGGTCATAGAGGCTGTCGAGCGTAGGGGTGAGTCGTTCTTTCTGCCCGAAGGTCTGCATGAGGTCTGCCGACATCGACTCCATCAGTATCATCACGATGTTGGGGGTCTGCGGTTCACCCTGAGCCACCACCTGACGGTCCATCACATGAGCGCTGTCATAGGGTGTGTCGATGCCAAGGTATTGGCGTGCATGGTCGACTGCCTCGTCGTAGGGCATGAGAGTCAACTCACGGTTTTCCTGACGCAGGTCGTCGAGTGTCGAGGTGAGCAGGTTGAACATCGGGTTGATTCCCAACTGGTTGAGGAAGGGGTCGTTGCAATAATAGGCCTGGCTGATCTTGATAGGATTGTAGCCTGTACGGCCTCGGATTCCGAAGAAGCAGAGGAAGAGCAGTGCCAAGGTGATGGCTGTGCCTCCTGCCCATTCTTTTCTACTCACCCTCGCCTCGCTGTGCCGCCACATCCGTTGTCCACGCCGCGACAACCAACGCACGCCCCAGACGAACAAACCTGTCAGTACGAAATAAAGCGCGATATAAAACCAATAGGAACTCTCGCCGAAGACCATGCCCGCCGTGGTGCCCGCATAGCCGAACCACCCGAAAATGCTCGAATCGATATTCTTGAAGAAATAGGCGAAATAGGGGATGTTAGCCGCCGAGGCCATGAATACGAGGGCATATAACACGATGAACCACCATTGCATGAACCTGAAGGGTTTCTTCCATGGGAAGAGCACCAAGGTGAGCACCAATGGTACGCTCATCACATAACAGGCGATGACATTGTCGAACCACACCCCCTTGACGAAGGCGGTCAATACGCTGGCATCGTTGGACACACCGACCATGTGGCCCAACTCCAAATATTCGATGACCCTGAAGGATGTCATGACCACCAATGCCAATAGGTGGACAAACAACAGGAATCGTATGACAGACCAATATCTTTTCATCATTAAACTATGGTTTCTCTAAACTCCTTCACTCCACGTCCCATCCGGTGATACGTTGTATGAAGGGTATCAGCTGTTCCGCCATGTGAGCATGCTGGCGCCGCGAGGGATGGCGGTGAGTGCCATAGCCATAGGTACCGTCGGCGGGGTCGAAATCGAAACGGTAGACCTCGCGGTCGCCACGGCTGTGCGCATCGTCGATGGCGGCTTGTTGGGCCGCCTTCACATCGGCCAGACGCTGACCGCTGATCATGGTGCCCGTAAGCAACACTATCTTGGCATGTGGATAATGGCCGCGTAGGGTACGCACGAAGCGTTTAAAGGCATCCGCCAACTTCGAATTGATATACCGCGGATTAGTGGTGTCGTTGGTGCCCAGGTTCACACACACCACATCGGGCTGATAACGGTTGAAGTCCCACCGCTCGCCCGTGGTGCCGAACTGGGTATAGGGATAGAGGGCGGGCATGACCACACGGTCGCCGCCCACATTGCCGTTGTTGTTGCGGTAGATTCCTATGCCCGAACGAGCCACCACCATATATTGGGCACCCAAGGCCTGGGCGGTGAGGGCGCCATAGGTGAGCGTGATATTCTGTTGGCTGTACGAGAATTTCTTCTCGCTGCCATTGCCCTCAATGCCATAGCCGCAGGTGATGGAATTGCCGATGAACTCCATGCGTCGCTTGGGTAACGAGGGTTTCTTGCCCAGGGTGCGGTCGGCATCGAGATAAAGACCATAGAACACGGGCTTGCGCAACAGTCCCTCCTGACAATAGGTGATGGTCAGACGGTGCTGGTCGTCGTCCAGTCCTTCGGCAATGAGCACCAGCGAGTCTCCCCCTTGAGCCGACTCCACCTTAAAGGGTTCCTCGTCATCAAGATTGATGACATAGAAGCCGCTGCCAGGGTTGGTCTTCATCCTTACGCTCGTGCCTTCGAACGTGCAATGTATCTGTACGCCGGGATAGGTCCACTTGGCGGTGCCCGTATGTTCGGAAACGCTCACACGTCCTACATAGACGATACGCTTGTCGTGCGCACGTACATAATTATATTCGCGGGCCTCGACAGGGAGCAAGGCCAGCAAAGCAATAAGAATAAGAAGTGTTTTTTTCATTTTTATTTTAGGAGTTCGGGAGTTCAGACATTAGTCTTTGTGGGGACTTTTTCGTTATTACGTTATATCGTTATTACGACATTTCATATTTCATATCCCTCTCCTCTTACTTACTCCCTCCCTTTGGGAGGGCCGGGATGGGTATCAGAACTGCGCATAGATAAACGGTTGCACATTGTCCTGACGGAAATTGATGACCAACTGCATCACTATGATGAAGATGGCCAACTTGACCAACCAGGGGGAGCGCACGAACCAGTCGCCCAACCGATCGGAATGTTTCTTGCGCAAGCCATGCAAGGCAAAGCCCAAGACCAGGAAGAGGGTCCACATGAAACGGGTACTCACAAATGGTGGGAGGTAGTCCCAACTAAAGTCAACAGCGATATGGTTGAGCAGGGTGACCGCCGTTTCGACGCTCGGCGAGCGGAAGAACACCCATGCCACCGCCACGAACACGAAGGTGATGAACCATGCCACCAACTTCACGTACCATGTGTTGGGTATCTTGTCGAGCCAACCCTTGCACGCCTTGTGGATAATCAGACCCAGACCATGCATGGCACCCCAGATGACGAACATCCATGAGGCACCGTGCCACAAGCCCGAGAGCAGCATGGTGATGAAACTATTGAGATAGGTGCGCAACTTACCCTTGCGGTTGCCTCCCAAGGGGATATACACATAATCGCGGAACCATGTGGACAGGGCGATGTGCCATCTGCGCCAAAACTCCGTAAGGTTCAGCGACTGATAAGGGAAATTGAAGTTTTCGCGCAACTGGAATCCCATGACGGCGGCGATACCTATACTCATGTCGCTATAACCGGAAAAATCGAGATAGATCTGCAGGGTATATCCCAGCACGCCCATGGCACCCTCGAAGCCCGAGAAGCCCGTAGGGTCTTCGAATATCCAGTTGTTGTATTGGGCGATGTAGTCGGCCACCAACGCCTTCTTAAGCAGACCCACGATGATGAGCCACAAACCGGCATAGATGAGCCCTTCATCCAAGGGCTTGCGGTCCTTCACCTGCGGCAACAGCACCTCGGCACGTGTGATAGGTCCCGCCATGAGCAATGGGAAGAACGTGAGGTAGAAAGCGTATTCCAACAGGTTGACATCAAGGGTGAACTTACCCTTGTACACGTCGACGGTATAGCTCACAGCTTGCAGGCTATAGAACGAGATGCCCACGGGCAGAAGGATGGACAGCGGCGAGAAGTTCGACGCCGTCATCTCATTGAAAATCTCGATGAAGAAATTGGTGTACTTGAAATAGAGCAACGGCAAGAGCTCCAAAGCCACGGTCAACCACATCAGTGCCTTGCGTCCTCCTCCCTCACTCCGTTTCATCCTATCGGTGAGCCACCATGAGAGCAGGGTGGTGATAGGCAGCAGCAACATCAGCCAGCCATTCGACTTATAGGCGAAGAAGAGGCTGAACACCACCACATAAGCCAACATGGCGGTATGGCGCCTACGGTTGATGAAGATGAATATGGCGAAAAAGACGATGAAGAGCACCATGAAAGGCATGGTCACGATAGACCAGTCCTTATCGGGGGTGGTAAAGAATTGCAATAGCGATTGGAAAAGCTGTTGTATCATGATGTTCGTGTGTGCTTGGGGGTTATTTGCCTGGATCGTTGGGCTGAAGCATGGTCACATGACTCCACTTCACTTTCTGCGTGGGTTTCTCCATGACGATGGGATGGGCTGTCTGGTCGCTCTCCAGCCATTCGGCCACGAGGTCGAACCAATGGGCGGCGGCCTCGAAAGTGGGATGGGCCTTGTCTTTGCCACGGGCCAGTGTCAGGTGCGTGCTGTCGAAGTAGCGCTCTTTGCCCACATGTTTGACGATGAGCGCATTGATGCCCGTATCATCTTTCCAGTTGGGCGGGCTGATCCAGACAAAAGGTATGTCGCCCATCTTCCTGACGATGGTGGCGATGAATTTGTCGCGACGGTCGAGGTCGCGCACGAAAAGTTCGTTGCTGCACAGGCAACAGATGATGAAGGTGGGTTGCACCTCGCGGATGTAATAGTCGAGGGTGTTGGTGGTAGCCCATTTCTCCGACGTCGAGCTGTACCACAATACCGTACGCTGCTCATGACCGTTATGGGCGGCATAGTCGCACAGACGGCGCGACAGTCCTTCCAGCATACTGTCGCCGAAGAAGAGGAACCGTTGCTTGCCGGTATCCTTGACCTTAGGATGCTGTGCCGCCTGGGTTGTGGACAAATCGGCAACAGACGCCGTCTGTCCCGACCCATCTGAGGATGCCGTTGATGCCGGTGCGTCGACAGACACACCATCCCCTTGGACCGTTACCGTCGTCGAGGTGGTATCGGTGCCAATCTTGAAATTCACCTTACGCAATTCATTGTTGGCGATGGCCCAGTCCATGGGACTGATGGCATAGATGGCCAAGACCACCAATACATCCACCAATAGCAACAGGATCTTCAGTTGGGTGCGCATCAATAACGTCTTTTAGTCTTTCTTGTCCTTTTTGTCTTTCTTAGTGGTAACAGGCGCTATCTGTGGAGCGATCTTGATTTCAGTGGGTACGGTGGGTTGTTTCACCACGTCCACTTTGGGCTTGATTTGCTCGGTCACCTTCACACGAGGCTCCTCACGCTCCACGGGCTCTTCTTCGTCTTTTTTCTTCTCGGTCTGCTGTTTGGGCTTGGGCAGGGCCTCGGCCTCCTCGATGGTCAGGCCGGCCAGCTTCGTTCCGTCTTGGTTATAGCGAGCCATACGACCGCCCGACTCCACGGTGTACTCACCGTTGTCGAACACCACCTTGCCACGGTCTATCACAGCCAAGGCCTTGTTGGCCGTACTCAGCTGGTAGAGGCCGCACTCGGTGTTGCCGGTATTGCGCGAGGCCACAATCATGATATACGACTCATCAGGACTGATATTGGCCGAGAGGATGCCGCTACCCTCGTAGTCGACGATGGCGGCAGCGTTGAGGTCGGTCAGGATCATCTCCTTGGAGTCGCGTGTGAGGGCGTCGAACTCATACATGTGGCCGTCCTGCAGATAATACATACAATGGCGCGAGCGTTCGGGGAACTTGGCGATGACATAGCCGGTCTGCGACACCTCGTTGGCCATGCTGTCGATAATGTCCTTCGTGCCATGGTCGACCATCGATGCCAATCGCAACTGCTGGCGGTTCTGCATCTGCACGGCGATGAACAGCCCGAGCACGATGAGTGCCAGCACGGCGATGACCAGCCCCTTGGCGATGTTGGCCTTGGAATATTTACGGGTCACTTCCTCCGGCAAACGGATCTTATGCCTGTGCTGCGCGCCCTGTGCGGGGGCTGTGGTGGCCTGCGCGGGAGAGGCTACGGCAGGCTCTTCGGCGGGACGATGCGTCGCACGTGATTGTGCCGCCACGCTCTCGGCAGGGGGGAACCCTGTCTTCTTCTTACAATACGGGCACACGGCGGCATGAGAGTAGATCATCCTTCCGCATCGGGGACATTCGCTTATTTTGCGCGTCATATCGTGGATTTTTTAGTTCATTTGTTGAGTTTCCAAGTAACGCCATCCTTGGTATCTTTCACCTCGAAGCCGGCGGCACTCAGGGCATCGCGTATCTGGTCGCTGGTAGCCCAGTCCTTGGCGGCCTTGGCCTTGGCCCGCAGTTCGAGCACCATGTCGACCACCTTGCCGAAAGCTTCCTCGCGCGCCTCGTTGGAAGAGCCTTGCTCCGGACGCAGACCTAACAGGTCGAAAGCGAAGAGGTGCATCACCTCTAGCAACTCCTTTTGGTCGGCAGCACTGATTTTCGCCTGATGAGCGGTAACGGTATTCACGAGTCGGCAAGCCTCGAACAGATGGCTGATGACGATGGGGGTCTGCAAGTCGTCGTTCATGGCATCATAGCATTTCTGGCGCAGGGTGGCCACCAGTTCATGTGTGGCGGCATCCGACTCCTTGCTCACCACCATACGCTCGGCATCGGCCAATCCGTTGAGCAGACGTTCCAACCCTTTCTGGCTGGCTTGCAGCGCTTCGTCGGAGAAATCGACGGTGCCCCTGTAATGGGCGGAAAGGATGAAGAAGCGGATGGTCATGGGCGAGTAGGGTTGGCTCAGGCTCTCATGTGTGCCCTTGAAGAACTGCTCCAGGGTGATGAAGTTGCCGAGCGACTTGCCCATCTTCTGCCCGTTGATGGTGATCATGTTGTTGTGCATCCAGTAGCGCACCATCGGCTTGCCTTGCGAAGCCACAGCCTGCGCTATCTCGCACTCATGATGGGGGAACACGAGATCCATGCCGCCCCCGTGGATGTCAAACTCCTGACCGAGGTACTTACGTCCCATAGCGGTGCACTCGCAGTGCCAACCGGGGAAGCCGTCGCTCCAGGGCGAGGGCCACCGCATGATATGCTCGGGTTGCGCCTTCTTCCATAGGGCGAAGTCCACCTGGTTGTGCTTCTCCCCCACCCCGTCAAGTTCACGCGAGGCGTTGATCACATCGTCGAGGTTGCGCCCGGAGAGGATACCGTAATGATGGTCCTTGTTGTATTTCTCAATGTCGAAATATACGCTTCCGTTGCTTTCATAGGCATAGCCGTTGTCCAGAATCTGCTGCACCAGTTGCTGCTGCTCGATGATATGTCCCGTGGCATGTGGCTCGATGCTGGGCGGCAACACATTGAGTGCTTTCATGGCCTCATGGTAGCGGTTGGTGTAGTATTGCGCTATCTCCATGGGTTCCAGCTGTTCCAACCGGGCTTTCTTCTCTATCTTGTCGTCGCCCTCGTCGGCGTCATGCTCCAGATGTCCCACATCGGTGATGTTGCGCACATAGCGCACCTTATATCCGAGGTGCTTGAGGTAGCGGAACAGGAGGTCGAAGGTGATGGCGGGCCGGGCATGCCCCAGATGGGGGTCGCCATACACGGTCGGTCCGCACACGTACATGCCCACGTTGGGGGCGTTCAGGGGCACAAAAGGCTCTTTCGTCCTTTTGAGTGTATTGTAAATAATCAGTCGCTGTTGTGTCATCGTCGGTTTCTTGTCCATTAAAGATGCATTTATCGTGCAAAGATACGGCAAAATCGGCTAATACACAAAATATCAGCCGATTTTTGAATGTTTTATATGGAAAAGCGGGTGATTTGACTGCATTTTGCGGGCGGGCACTGTGGCACCGCCCCTAACACAAACCAAGACTTTGAATAACGTAGGCTGCACCTCGGAAAAGAAAGAAAAACCTTTTTTTCTTTGCTTTTCGCTCGGTTTGCACTACCTTTGAATAACGTAGGCTGCACCTCGGAAAAGAAAGAAAAACCATTTTTTTCTTTGCTTTTCGCTCGGTTTGCACTACCTTTGAATAACGTAGGCTTCACCTCGGAAAAGAAAGAAAAACCGTTTTTTTCTTTGCTTTTCGCTCGGTTTGCACTACCTTTGCACCAAATTTTGAAAAACCCATCAAATCAATTTTCATTCAATGGCTTATAGACGTATTACGGCTGCCGAAGGTGCAGCCATGATCAAGAATGGCGACAACCTGGCCATGAGCGGTTTCACACCCGCCGGTGTGGCTAAGGCAGTGACCAAGGAGTTGGCGAAAATCGCCGTGGCCGAACATGAGGCCGGGCGCGAGTTCAAGGTTGGCATCTTCACAGGCGCCTCAACAGGACAGAGCACGGACGGCGACCTGGCAGCCGCCCAGGCCATCAAGTACCGCGCGCCCTATACCACCAACCCCGACTTCCGCAAACACGTGAACATGGGTGAGATACCCTACAACGACCTTCACCTGAGCCATATGGCACAGGAACTGCGCTATGGTTTCTATGGCCAGGTGGATTGGGCTATCCTCGAGGTGTGCGACATCGAAGAGGGCGACGACGTTTGCAAGGCCTACCTCACCGCCGCCGGTGGCATCAGTCCCACGGCAGCCCGTCTGGCCAAACACGTCATCCTTGAGCTCAACTCGTTCCACAACCCCAACGCCAAGTTCATCCACGACGTGTATGAGCCCCTCGACCCACCTTACCGCAAGGCCATACCCATCGAGCATGTGAGCGACCGCATCGGCAAGCCTTACGTGGAAATCGACCCGAAGAAGATCGTGGGCGTGGTGGAATGCAACATACCCGATGAGGCACGTGCCTTCACCGACAGCAACCCCGTGACCGACCGTATCGGCTACCTGACCGCCGAATTCCTCGTCGACGAGATGCACCAGGGCCGTATACCCAAGGAGTTCCTCCCCCTGCAGAGCGGTGTGGGCTCGACAGCCAACGCCATCCTCGGCGCCCTGGGCCAGGACAAGCACGTGCCCGACTTCAACATCTACACCGAGGTGATTCAGAACTCTGTGATCGGAATGATGCTCGAAGGACGCGTGAAGGACGCTTCCGCCTGCTCACTCACCGTGAGCAACGAGTGCCTCATGCAGGTATATGACAACATGGACCACTTCCGCAAACACCTCACACTGCGCCAAAGTGAGATTTCCAACAGTCCCGAAATCATCCGCCGATTAGGAGTGATCGCCATCAACACCGCCATCGAGTGCGACATCTATGGCAACGCCAACTCCACACATATCAGCGGCACGAAGATGATGAACGGCATCGGCGGAAGCGGCGACTTCGAACGCAACGCTTATATCAGCATCTTCACCTGTCCGTCGACAGCCAAGGGCGGTCTCATCAGCAGCATCGTGCCTTTCGTGAGCCACCAGGATCACTCCGAGCATGACGTGAACATCATCGTGACCGAACAAGGCGTGGCCGACCTGCGCGGCAAGAGCCCCATGCAGCGTGCACAGTGCATCATCGAGAACTGCGCCCACCCCGACTACAAGCAATTGCTTTGGGACTACCTGAAGATAGCCAAGGGCGGACATACGCACCACTACTTGCCTGCCGCCTTCGCCATGCACGACACACTGGCTCGCAAGGGCGACATGCACCTGACCGATTTCGCCGAATACGTGAAATAAAGGGGCAAGGGGCAAGAGAATACCCCAGGACACTAAACTCTAAACCCTCAACCCTAAACATTGAAGGCAAGGTGCAAGAGAATACCCCAGGACACTAAACGCTAAACCCTCAACCCTAAACATTGAAGGCAAGGGGCAAGAGAATACCCCAGGACACTAAACACTAAACCCTCAACCCTAAACATTGAAGGCAAGGAGCAAAACATAATACAAGCAAAGGACGGGACATCTCAAAATGTCCCGTCTTTTTTTGTTGGTTTCGTTTTTTTTCTTATCTTTGCCAGAAATAATCACCATCAAACAAAAACTGATATGCGAAAAATCTTACTCCTTCTATTGATTGCCGGGACTTCACTCACCATGCAGGCCCAACAACCAAAACCCACCCTGCACCGAATGGATGCCATGGCGCAACGGCAGGTCATGATCGATGACGGCAAACTGAAAGCCGTGAGCATGACCACCGACGATACCGAAGCCTTGGCCGCCAGCATCCGCAAGGCGGGTTACCATGCTACGGCGGTGAGCGGCAAAATGGTGACGGCCACCGTGCCTGCACACTATCTCCGCGAGACATTGGACGCCGACCACCGCATCAGCCGCATCTACGGTTACCGGCCCTTCCATTTCTTCATGGACAAGGCGCGTGAAGAGGTGGGAGTGAAAACCATACGCCAGAGTAGCGAGTTCGAGACACCCTTCACGGGCAAAGGTGTGCTGGTGGCCATGATCGACGGCGGATTCAAATACGACCACATCGCGTTCCTCGACAGCGAGGGCAACAAACGTGTGAAAGTGGTGTGGAACCGCAAGGATTATGCCAGTGGCGAGACGACGGAACCCACCACCGACATACCTGCCGGCAACGACAATTACCCTGCGCCCGCCGGTCACGGCACCCATACGACGGGTATCGCCGCAGGGTCGGTCATCAGCCAGAACGACTACAGCGGCATAGCCCCCGAGGCCGACATCATCATGATCTCATCGTCGATGGAGCCGGCCGAGGTGATGGAAGACCTCACCTATATCAACCAATATGCCCAGGAGAAAGGGCAACCGTATGTGGTGAACATGAGTTTCGGCGAAATCACTGGTCCGCACGACGGATTGACACCCTATGACCAGTTCATCAACGACATGGCCACAGGAGGCAACGGCAGGGCACTCGTCATGGCAGCCGGCAATTCGGGAACGCAGAAAGTGCATGTGGGCTACACCTTCACCCAGGACGACGAACAAGTGGCCATCGCTATCAAGCAGAGCGGCGATGCGCCGGTGATTGACCTCTGGGGCAAGGCCACCGACGGACAGCGACACCTCACGGTGAAAGCATACAAATGCACGAGTGGAGGTACACCCACCGAACTGACCTTCGAAGGCGACATGGCAATATCGGAAGTATGTTCCTACAATGGGAAAGAGCATTATTTCCATCTATCCAGTTCTGCCGCCCACTCCATCTTCTACACCGTGTTCGTGGTCAGCGGCAAGGCCGGCGACGGCTTCGAAGCCTGGACGGAGGAAGGCCACGATTTCCAAAAGGTCTTTTTCACCAAATTAGGACTGACCAGCCTCGAAGGCGACAATGCGATGAGCATCGGTGGTTCTGGCCAATGTGCTGAGAAAGCCTTCTGCGTGGGCAATTACACCACAAAGACCTCCATCAACAGCATTGTGTATGGTGAGATGGACCTACAATCCATGGGAATGGTCAATGGCTTGAATGAACTGGACCCCAGTTCTTCCATCGGCCCGACCACACGACCGGAACTGCGCAAGCCCGATGTGGCAGCACCCGGAGGTGTCATCGTCTCGGCCATCGACTATGTGACGGAAAGCAGCGATGAAGGACCCTTGCTCGTCGAAAAGATCAATGTCAACGGCGAAGACCAATACTACATGGCCAGCTCGGGCACGTCGATGGCGGCTCCCATGGTGAGCGGCACCATGGCCCTTTGGCTGCAAGCCAACCCCAACCTGAGTTGCGACCAACTGCACGAGATAGTGGAATCCACTGCCCGCCACGACGCTTTCACGGGTGATGAAGAGTGGAACCAGAAATGGGGTTACGGCAAGATAGACGCCTACGAGGGCCTGAAGATGGCTCTGCAGATGGCCGATGCTACGGGCATACCCGCCGTCTATGGCAGCGACCAACCCGTGAGCCTGAAGAAGCAGAGCGGTCAGTGGCAGGTGCTCTTCAACAGCGACGAGCCCCGAGCCACCATCACCATCTACGACCAACAAGGGCGCATCTACCGTCAGCAAAGCCTCAACCGCATACAGCGCGGCCAGGAGCAGACACTCAACCTCAACGGTCTCACTCCTGGTGTCTATGTGGTGAGCATCGCCACCGCCAAGAGCAAGCTCACCCGCAAGCTCGTGGTCGACTAAGACCCTCGGACATATTCCGCACATCATTCAACCATCATCGGTCGGGAGTTTTACCCGACCGATGTTTTTATTCTGAAGATAAAGAACCTATTATTTGGTAGTATTGGCAATTATTGCTATTTTTGCTGCATCAATACCTCATAGCTCTCATGAAACGAACTATATCCTCTCTCTATTACATCCTGCTTTTCTTCTGTCTCATCAGCACGGCAACACCATGCGGAGCCAATGATTTCACCCCCGTGCTGACCAACTACACCTCGCTCGACTATGGTGGCGGCATGCAGAACTGGTCTATCGCCCAAGGACAAGATGGCATGATGTACTTCGGCAACAACAATGGTTTGCTGTCTTTCGACGGTTACAACTGGAACCTGACACCATTGCCAGGCGGACAGATAGTCCGGTCGTTGATGGTGGATGGCGACAGGATATACATAGGGAGCTATGAGCAATTCGGTTTTTTCCAACGCAACGAATACGGCGATTACACTTTTACCTCACTGTGGAAAAAGGTGAAGAACTACCAACCGCGCAACGATGAGATATGGAACATCATCAAGACATCCGACGGACACATCCTCTTCCAATCCTTCTGCTCATGGTTCGACTACGACGGCAAAGAGGTACGCACAAACTACGACAAGCAAAACAACCCTCTTTACTTCTTCCGTGTCAAGGATACCGTCTACGTACAACTGGTAAACGGCGATTTCTGCCAGTTGAGAAACAACCAGTTCGTGCCACTGTTCAGCAGGGAACAAGTGAATAACGACAACATCGTGGCGGCATTTGCATACGATGACACCCATGTGATGTTGTGCAGCGAGTTTCACGGACTGTTCCTCTACGATGGCCATTCGCTCACGCCCTTCCATACGGAGATAGACCGACAACTCATGGAGGGACAGGTAAATCGAGCCACCACCACCCGCCACGATGGCAACATCATCTTAGGCACCATCCGCGACGGACTGTTTGAGATAGACAGAAACGGTAAGCTGGAATGGCACTATAGCACACTCAACAAGCTGCACAACAACACCGTGCTCGGGGTGTTCTGCGACGAGGACGACAACTTATGGGCGGCTCTCGATTCGGGTATCGCCCTCATCCACCGAGGCAGCAACTACACCCTGCTTACCGGACCACTCGGCAGGGTGTATGACGTGTTCAAGGAAAACGACCAGCTCTATATCGCCACCAACCAAAACACGATGCTCTTCCACAACCATGCATTCACCACCATCTCGGGAACACAAGGGCAAAACTGGCACATCTCCAAAATGGGCAGTGAACTGGTGGTGGGCAGCAACAACGGCATGAGGATCATCAACGGCAACACAAGCTATCCCGTCAACAGTGGTAAGGTAATGGCAAGCAGCACCTCACTTGGCCAATTCACCGTCAACGCCCAAAAAAGTTATCTTGTAGAATCGAGCTATGCCGAACTGCGCATCTACGAGAATGTCGATGGGAAATGGATATTCAGGAACGACGTGGAGGGCTTCATGGCTCCGGTCAGCCACATGGAAGTGGACAGCCATGGCATTATCTGGCTGGCCAACATGAACAAAGGTTGCTATCGTATAGAACTGAACACCGACCTGACCAAGGTGAAAGACATCCGTTACATTCCCCACCTCGACGACAAGGAAGACGGTTCACGCATCTACCTGATGAAGATACGCGGCCATGTGGTTTTTTCCGACCTACAAGGCCTATACACCGTCAATGACGAAGGAGTGATAAAGCCTCTCGATGCCCTGAACAAGGTGGCAGGGAAAAACGTGACAGGAGCCACCATGGTCGACCTTGACCATTTCTGGCTCTCCACCAACGAAGGCTATTCGCTCATCTCACATGAGAACGGCAATTACTACCTGCAACAATATATCCCTGCGAAATTCTTCGGTTTGGAGTGCGGGGAAAACCACAACGAGGTGAAGGTATTCGACAACCAAGCCTATTTCTGCATGGACGGAGGCATAGGACGATACGATATGGGGGCTCGCGCTCACCAAGAACAGAAATCTTATTCCCTGCAGTTGAGAAAGGCTTACTATACCGATGTGGAAAACCAGCGCCATGAGATGCGAATCGGCCAAGAGGAAGCCCAGGTGAAAGGCAATGTGACACTGCTCTTCAGCTATCCCAACTACAACAACGATTCACACGTCTTCGTATTCCACTTGGATGGTCCGGGTACCGATATCACCATCACTTCGGATAAGCCGGAGATACAGTTCAACAACCTATCCTACGGCCATTACACGGCAACCTGCGAGGTAAAAGATTTCAAGGGCAAGACGCTTTGTTCCACACAATACCTATTCCAATACGCTCGCCCATTCTGGCTCTCCTACCCCATGCTCTTCGTCTACCTGCTGCTCCTGGGCGGCCTCATCTACTTCTTTGTAAGATGGCGCACTGACAAGGCGTTGCAAAAGCATATACGCCAAGAAAAGGAAAGGGTGATGAAACAAGAACTGGAAGACTCCAAGCGACAACAAGCCATAGAGAAAGAACAAAAACAACAATTGGAGCAGGAACTGCAGGTGAAAGGGCGCGAATTGGCCTCTTTGGCCCTGGAAGCGGTAAAAGACAAGGAAAAGAGCCACGATGAGGAATACTGGGAAATATTCCGTAACAACTTCGACCTGATACACCAACACTTCTTCCGTAACCTGCGTAAACAATACCCCACCCTGACCACCAATGACCTACGCTTCTGCGCTTACCTCCGACTGAACCTCAGCACCAAGGATATAGCCAGCCTGACAGGACTCTCCATCAGAGGTGTGGAAGGTGCCAGATACCGACTCCGCAAAAAACTCAACCTGCAAGAGGGCACCGACCTATCCACTTTCCTGATTGATTTCAAATAGGAGGTCGAATAGTCGGAAATGGGGTAAAAGGCTATTAACGCAAGAAAGTGGCGCGATATCACATCGTGCCACTTTCTTGCCTTGGGGTAATCCTATCAACTCCACTCACTGCAACGTGAATGAAACCGTTTGTACATCGCGACTGTTAGGACCCACCATCACCTCGAATTCGCCAGGCTCGCTCACGAACTCAAGTTGCGAATTATAGAATTTCAATTTCTCCTCATCAATGGTAAAGGTGACTGTCTTCGTCTCTCCTTTTTTCAGGCTGATACGCTCAAACCCTTTCAGTTCCTTGACAGGTCGTGACACGCTGCCCACTAAATCGCGTATATACATCTGAACCACTTCATCGCCATCGTAATTACCACTATTGGTCACATCGACACTGACGCGGATGACATCGTTCTTGCCCATTGTGGTGCCGCTCAGGCGCAAAGGACCGTAATGGAATGTGGTATAGCTTAGTCCATAACCGAAAGGATAAAGAGGATCGTTGTCGATATCGAGATAATTACTCGTGAACTTCGTGAACCATGCTCCATCCTTTAAAGGCCGTCCTGTGTTGAGGTGGTTGTAGTACAAAGGTATCTGGCCGACACTCTTAGGCATAGTGGCCGACAGTTTTCCACTTGGCACCTTGTCGCCGAAGAGCACATCGCAGATGGCATCGGCAGCCTCCGACCCTCCAAACCACACGTTGAGCAAGGTATTGAAATTGGCAGCCTCCCAGGTCATGACGGTGGCACGCCCTGAGAAGTTGAGCAACACGATGGGTTTGCCGGTGGACTTCAGGGCTTCGAGCAACCGCTTTTGGGCATCTGGCAATGTCAAGTCGGATCGGCTGCTACTCTCGCCGCTCATCTCCGAGGTCTCACCGATGGCAGCCACGATGACATCGGCATCGCTGGCTACAGCCAAAGCCTCGTTGAGCAACTCCTCGCTGCTGCGTGGGTCGCGTATCTCACGACCGAACATCGAGCCATTGGCTTCAATCTTGGCATCATCCATGATATTGCTGCCCTTGGCATAGACCACCGTCATATCGTTGCCAGCACGTTCAAGCATGGCATAATATAGGCTCTTGTATTTCTCGAAGGCGGCGGCCACGCTCCATGTGCCCGGCATGTTGGCGCTGGTGTTGGCCAACGGGCCGATGAGTGCTATCTTACCTTTTTTCTGCAACGGCAGCAGCCCATCGTCGTTTTTCAGGAGCACAAAAGTTTCGGCGGCGATGCGACGAGCCTCGGCACGATTGTCGGCGGTATAGATTTCCTTCGACGCACGTTTCTTGTCAAGATAACGGTAGGGGTCGTCGAATAGGCCCAACTTGTATTTTGCTTCGAGGATACGGCGGCAAGCTTGGTTGATGGACTCCTCGCTCACCTTGCCCTCACGGAGCGACTGCTCCAGGGTACCGACGAACCCATCGGCCACCATGTCCATATCCGTACCGGCATTCAAGGCCAAAGCCGAAACGGTCTGCAAATCGCCCAAGCCATGGGCAGTCATCTCGGCTATGGCGGTGTAATCGGTCACCACGAAACCATCCCATCCCCATCTCTTGCGCAGCACATCGGTCAGCAGCCATTTATTGCCGGTGGCGGGAATGCCGTCCACCACATTGAAAGAGGTCATGAAAGAACCCGCTCCAGCCTTGGCTGCCGCCTCATAGGGTGGGAAATAATAGTTGAACATACGCCAATGGCTCATATCCACGGTATTGTAATCCCTACCGGCCTCGGCGGCGCCATAGAGAGCGAAATGTTTCACACAAGCCATGACGGTGTTATTGAGAGTCAGGTCATCACCCTGGTAACCATGCACCATGGCCCGTGCTATGGCTGCACCGAGATAGGGATCTTCACCGTTGCCTTCAGACATACGTCCCCAACGGGGGTCGCGTGAGATGTCGACCATAGGCGAGAAAGTCCAGCTGATACCGTCGGCACTGGCTTCCTGGGCGGCGATACGTGCTGAACGCTCCACCGCCGCCATATCCCAACTGCAAGAGAGAGCGAAAGGGATGGGAAAAACGGTCTCATAGCCATGAATCACATCCATGCCGAAAATCAGTGGTATCTTCAGCCTGCTCTGTTCTACGGCCAGTTTCTGAACCTCGCGGATTTTCTCTACGCCCTTGAGGTTGAATAGTCCACCCACTTCGCCACGACGTATCTTGCCTGCGATATCGCTACTCTTGGCCTGTCCGGTGACAATATCTCCCGTAACAGGCAGATTGAGCTGACCTATTTTCTCCTGCAATGTCATTTGGCTCATCAGATTGTCGATGAACCGATCCATTTCCTGTTGCCGCGTCTGGGCAGACATGGGTTGAATGCCCATGAAAAACAGGAAGGATGCAAACAATATCTTCACTTTCATAATACGGGTTTGTTTGATGATGATTGTATGGTAAATCCTAATTTTTCCAATCCGGCTTTAATTTCCGGGCAACTCATAAAGAGCCGCCATAACAGCCCACTACGATAATTTTCAATCATTGGGGCTATCGTACACTGGTCGATGGCCAGGTAATGGGGAACGGTCCATTTGTCCTGCACACTGAAGGCATCGTAAAAGCCGTATTTACCCCAAATCCACTCACCTTGGTTCCAGAACCCTTTCAGTGCAGCCATCGACTGCTCTGGTGTATAGGGGAAGGAGGAGAGGGCTGCCGTAGGGGTGATGACACCGATATCATTGCCCGGGCAATGGGCGGAATAGCCTATGGTGGAATAGCTGGCTGTCAGCCCCCAGCAATCCTTGCCATATCCGGCGAAATGCTTGGGGTTGGCTACACAATAGTCATAATCGCTCATCACATGATTGGTCAGTGCTTTCCAATAGTCGGCATACTCGTCTTTCAGGTGTCGCGGGTCGAGCCCTATCCATGAGTAGTGAGCCCAGAACAGCGGTCCACCGGTGGTTTCCGCACCATTGTGTTTGAGCAGGAGAGGATGGCCGTAGGGAGCGGCCTCGCTCTTGATGCCTCCCGAGCGTGCCCATCCCTTATGATAGGCACTTGCCGGCACCGTATGCGTGGGTGAGGCGGCAGCGAGGACATAGACGATGAGGCATTCATTGTATCCCTCTAGCGGGAAGTTCATCTCCCACCCAAAGTCGGGCGACCAATGCCAATAGATCACATCCTGGCCACCTTTGGTGTACCAATCGAACTCCATGTCATGCCATAGGTCGTCGATCTTCGCACGGAGGGTCTTTTCGCCCTCACTGTCGCCGTTGAAGTACTGACGGGCACAGAGCAAGCCCGTCATGAGGAAACTGCTCTCCACCAGGTCGCCGCCGTTGTCTTTCTGTCCGAAAGGTTTCACATGACCCGTCTTGCCGTTGAGCCAATGAGGCCACACGCCGTGGAACCGGTCGGCCTTGCCCAGCCAGTCCACTATCTTGGTGAGACGTTTCAGCCCGTCGGCACGGCTGATGAATCCGCGGTCGACACCCACAAGAAGACCAGCGATGCCGAAGCCACTTCCACCGGTGGTCACGATATCCTCGTCGTGCTCGGGGTAGTTGCCATCAAGATGGATGCGCTCGCGTGCCAGTCCGGAATTGGCTTCCGCCCCATCCCACATATAATTGAGATGTACGCGCTGTATGAAATCAAGCATCTCATCATCGTTGGCAAACGACGGTGGCCTGACCGAGTCGCCGATCAGCTCGCTGCTGTCGGCCTCGTCGTTCCCATCGGAGGAAGCTTGCTTGCAGCCCATTACAAGGCAAAGGGCGATGGTCGATATAAGAAATGATAGAACGTTTTTTTTCATTTTTTGAAGGTTTTAGATCGTGGTGAAACACCCGTCTCTCCAAGAGCCTCAATGGTGAAATAATAAGTGGTTGAACGATCCAAGCCTCGCAGATCGTAATGGTTTTCACCATAGACGGCAATGCAATGGTAAAGCTTGTCGGGAGCTGTTCCATAATAAATCTGATAGCCATAAGCATCCCTGACGGGGCGCCATGAAAGCAAGGCATTGCGAAGGTCTTTTCGGTCGCGGTCCACCTTGAACCCTTCCACCGCCGATGGGAGATGGCCCTCAGAGAGTCCGAAAACCCTGAATTCCGACAGGCAGAACTTGCCTTCTCCGGGCATATGCAGGTTCTCGACTTTCAGGTAGCGGGTGGTGAGTGGGGAGCGCAACTCGATGTAGTCATGAGGTGCATCACGGTCGTTGTCGCTCTTGTCCACGACAAGTGTCCACTCCTTGCCGTCATCACTCCCCCATACCCGATACTGGTAATAGGTATCGCTGGCACGGTTGGTCTGTAGGGTGCCATGGTCGTAGAAATTCAGTTGCATGGCTCTCACGGTGCGCAAACCACCCAAGTCGATGCTCACCCATTCGCCAGGATTGCCAGTGACCGCACTCCAATAAGTGCGGATATTCTCATCGCTCAGGTTAGCTACATCGAGTGTGTCGGTGGAGGAACATTGCATGGGTTTGCCATAAGAGAGGAGCATCCATCCGGTGAAACGGTCTTTCCCTTGATAGTCGGCATTCTTCTGCGGATAGTCGCCGAAAGCGGTGGTGGTGTACATCACGCCATCGTGATCGAAATAGGTGGGATAGAGTCCGATGCGTCGCTCAAACTTGTATTTCAGCGAGAGCATACAGGTGCCTACATGCCAATACTGACCATGCAGGTCCTGAAAGGTGCCGCCATGACCAACACCTTGGACGAACCCACCCGGCTTGTAGCTCATGGGATTGTGCTGCTGGTAAGTAAACGGGCCGAGGGGCGAACGGCTTACGTAAACACCATCGGCATAGACTTTGAACTCGGTACCTGGCGCCCCATATTGAAGGTAGTAAAGCCCATCATGCTTGGTCATGTAAGCTCCTTCGGTGAAAGGCTTGAGAGTCACCTCATCATCGTTGTTCATACCGAAGCGTTCCCAACCATGTTCCTCGGGGTGGAGGATGACCACATCGTGAATCTTGCTGATAGGACGAAAATCATGCCTACTCAGTTCGACGGCTTTCAATGGATATTCATTGCTCGACCCGTAATACAGGTACAAGCGCCCATCATCGTCAAGGAACAAACAAGGATCCCATGAGGGAAGGGTATTACGGCTCATGACCTGACGCCAACGTCCATTCTCGGGCTGGGTGGTGTACCACACAGGTAATCCCTCATAAGTGGAACCGGTATAGAACAGGGTGTCGCCAGCTACGAAAGCTGCTGGGGCGCACTGGTCATCATCTGTGGGATGTCGTTGGAATGTAGCTGTCTGGAAGTCCCAGTCGCTCAGATTGTCCGACCAATGATAACCACCTTGGTTCGTGGAGAACAACAGGTATTTGTCTCGATAGGTCAAGGCCATGGGATCGGCCGAGGAGCGGAAGCACCCACCATTCATCACATTATTGTTGTAAGGCTCGTAGTTGTAACTGATGTTGAGCGGATTACAATAGGTGGAAGTGGTGGCTGACTGCGGGTCATACCAAGGGGTGGCCTGCGCCTGGACACGTGGCAGTACAGGCATCGGCGTTTCCTGTTGCATCACGATGTCCACCTGACGATGGTTTCTGTCTCTTATAACATGGGTGAATCCATAATCGGGGTGGAATACATAGAGATGCAGGTCTCCATCCGTCGCCGTCAACCTGTATGTTCCGTCGGCAGCGGTATTATAATGGGCGGGTGAGGCGAAAAACATCACAGTGGCTCCTTCAAGAGGTGTGCCATTGGTGGCGGTCACCCGTCCGTGGATGTCGTATTCCTGATGCACAGGAATGAAGTAGTCGCTCACCTGCCCCTTCACCACCTTGATGCTATCGTCGGGCGCAGATGTCAAGCAAACAGCATTCTCCGCTGCGGCGGAGAATGCTGTCATCAGGAGCACGGGCATTCCCCGTAATATGCCATGCAGTGCCTTACTCATCCTTGGGGTCGTTCTTGAGTGCTGATACGTTGTTCAACTGGTCAAGAGGGATGGGATAATAGGTCAGGCTGCTGTTCCACCCTTTCGGGCCGAGCACACTGGCGGCTTGGCCTGTGCGCACGAGGTCATTGTAGCGGTCGCCCCACTCGCCGGCAAACTCCATGCGGCGCTCATCCAGGATCTGGTCGATGGTGACATTGCTAAGCACAGGCATTTGCGCCCTCTCTCGTACTTGGTTGAAGGGTGCGTCGCCGTTCTTGCCTTGGCGCACCTTGGCCTCTGCGTTCATGAGCAGTGCGTCGGCGTATCGCAGGATACGGACATTGTTGTTGGAGCCGTACTTGGTACGTCCGGGAGTGAGTTCGCTGGTCGGGGTATACACCTTGCCATTGTAGAAATCGGTATCGCCCCCGCCGATGAAATCACCACTCGGTGTGGTGGCATTGCCCTGCATGAAGGTTGTGATGCCGCGTACCGTCTCGCCACGTGCATCGGCCCACTGCTTGAACTCAGGATAGAAACGGATGAAGTTCCATCCTCCCATGCTTCCCGGTCCTTGGAACACGAACCACATGTCAGCATCCACCTCATCGCCCGAGCCCTGTCCGAAGTCGGTGCACTGCGCTTCGAAGAGCGATTCGTTGCACACCTTGCCGGGAATCTTGAACAGTTCGTAATAGTCGGAATAGAGTTGGAACTTATTGCTGTTGATGATGTCGTCTGTAAGCTGTTCCACCAAGGCATATTCGCCACGGTTCAAACGGATCTTGGCAGCCAGGAGCTCGGCGGTATATGCCGACACGGCTCCATAATGCTCCATCTCGTTGGGACGCAGTTTGACACCATTGTCGATGGCATACTGCAAGTCTTCGAGCATATACAGCTCCACGGCGTTCTTTGTGGAACGGGTAAGGTCGTTCTGGCTATTGCTACGCAAGATGGTGACATCTCCGAAAGCCTGCGTCAACCGATAGTAGGCCCAGGCCCTGAGGGTGCGCACCTCGCTGCAGTAGTTGCGGTAACGTGTTTGGTCTGCCCCATTGGCGGCATAGTTGTCCAGGCTCTCGAGTGCGGCATTGGCCACCTTGATGATGCCATATAACTGGTTCCACATCTCATTGAGTCCCCAGAAAGAGTTGTCGTATTTGTAATTGCCGAAATCGACGAGCAACTGTTGGTCGTCATAGCGTCCCGACCACATATCATCGTCGCGTACGATGCACAACGGCCATATCACCCAGTGCATGCCACCAGTGCGCACCTTGGCGTAAACGCCCGACACGGGCATATACATCTCGCTTAGCTCTGTATAATCGACCTGCTCCTCGGGCACCTTGTTCTCGGGATCGATATCGAGATAATCGCTACAGCTACCGAGGGTAAGAGCAGCGCAAGCCAAGGCGAAAACGGAAAAATATCTTGAGATTTTCATACTTCTATAATGTGTTTGGATAGGTTAGAAATTGATTTGCACGCCGAAAGTGTAAGTAGAGGTAAGAGGATAGACATTGGTATCCCAACCATCGGGATCACTGATTTCCGGAGTGAACGTATTCGCACTGAAGAGAGTGAGAGGTCTGTCTGCGGTTACGCTGAGGCGGATGCTGGGAAGCACATAACCGCCCAACTGCACCTTTCTGAACGTATAGCCCAAGGTGACATTCTGAATGCGGAAGAAGTCGGCATCCTCGATGAAATAGGAGTTGAGGCGCTGGTCGCTCACGTTCCATCCCTTGATGAGTGCCTTGGCCGAGGGGTTGCTGTTGGTGGAGCCTTCGCCGGTCCAACGGTCTTTGAACTGTGCCTCATCGAAATTGTAGTTGCTCTGCGCGTAACGTAATGCCCTCTTGCGGTTGAAGAACTGCGCTCCCGTCTGTCCGTAGGTGGTAAGCGAGAAGTCGAGGTTCTTCCATTCGAATCCGAGGTTCACGCCATAGGTGAAATTAGGCAGGTAGGAGCCGAGCACCTGACGGTCGTCGCCATCGAGCATACCGTTGTCGTTGGTGTCTTCATACTTGAAGTCGCCGGGTTCCAGTCCGTTGGCCACGGCGATGGGGTCGGCAGCCACCTCGGCGGCGTTCTGGTACACACCCACCACCTTGTAGCCATAGAACGAGTTCATCTCCTCGCCTACAATGTTATACACCTTGCCGTTGTTCACCATGTTGGCACCGGAGAGGCTCTTCACCTCATTGCGAAGTAACGACAGGTTGACACCGATATTGTACTTGAAATCCTGGCCGATACGGTCGTTCCAATTGATGCCGATATCCACACCTTGGTTGAGTATCTTGCCATAGTTACCGGCGAGGGTCTCATTCTGGAAAGGCAGTCGGGTGCTGAGCACAGCATCTTTCGTCATGCGATGGAAGAAGTCGACATCCACGTTCAGTCGGCTGTTGAACGCGCCGAGGTTGAAACCTACGTTGGTCTCCTCCACCATCTCCCAGCTGAGCCAGCTGAAATAGGTGGTGTTCTGGTATCCAGCGAAGGTGGCGTTGCCGAAGACGCCCGAATTCCAGTTGCCGGTAGCCACGGAGGCGAAGCCGTCGCTTGCCGCCACATGGTCATTGCCGAGCTGGCCCCAGCTGGCCCGCAGTTTGAGGTAGTCGATGGCTTTCACGTTGTTCTTGAAGAACGGTTCCTCGCTGATGACCCATGATGCACCTACCGAGGGGAAGTAACCCCATTTGTCCTGATATTTCGATGAACCGTCGGCACGGAAGGTGAACATAAGGTAATACTTATTGGCATAGTTGTAGCTCAGGCGCCCAAAATAGCTCTGTCCGCGGTAGCGAGTGCCATCTTCCGTGGCTTTGGCGCTTGCCTCATCACCCTGGCCGATATACCAATATTCCTCTTGTCCTTCAGGCACATTGTCGACATTGCCTGTGAGGATATGATATTTCTCCTGGCGCATGGAGTAGCCCAGCATGGCACCGAAATTGTGCTTGCCCCACGAATCACGGTAGTTGAGCACATTGTCCCATATATAATTGTTGAATGTGGTGATGGGCTTGCTCACATGGCTGTTGTCAGTATGTAATTGCTCGCTGATATAATACTTAGGAACAAACGTGTATCCCTCCATAGTGGAATGGTTATAGCTGATGCCCGTCTTGAAATCGAGTTTCTCGGGAATGAACACGAAGTCGGCATAGAAATTGGCCAGCAACTGCTCTGTACGGTTCTTGCTGTCGTAATAGGTGGCAGTGGCTATGGGGTTGTAGAAGTTGTTGGTGAACCCCACCGACGAAGGTGAAGCGAAATGTTCGGGTGTGGCGGCGGTATTGTTTTCATCATACACAGGATAGATGCCTGGGGCATTGAAGGCCTGTTGCCAGGCGTTGGCATTCGAATTGGTCTGGTTGGCTTTGGAATAGACACCGTTGAACCCCACCTTCAGCCATGAAGTAGCCTCGTAATCCAGGGCGCCGCGGAAGTTCAGGCGCGAGTAGTCGTTGTCGACGTTCATGATACCGTTCTGATAGAGGTAGTTCATGCCCACGGAATAGGATGCCTTCTCACCCCCGCCACTGATGGTGAGAGCATGGTTGGTGATGACGGCACTGCGCAGCAACTCCTCATACCAGTCGGTGTCGCTGCCATAGGTCCAATTGTGGAAATCGCTATTGGCGTAACTGCCTCCAAAGCGGTCGATACTGGCTTTCATGTATGGGCTGTAGGCATCATAGTCGGCCTCCATGAGCATTTGGGCGTATTGGCTTGAGTTAGCCATCTTCAACACGTTGGATGCGTTCTGCACACCCACATAGCCCTCATAAGTGATTTGTGCCTTTTGGTTCTTGGCTCCTTTCTTGGTGGTGATAATCACCACGCCGTTGGCGGCACGCACACCATAGATAGCTGCCGCCGAAGCGTCTTTGAGCACGCTCATATCCTTGATATCGCTCGGGTTGAGGAAATTGATGTTATCGTAGAACATACCATCCACCACATACAAAGGATCGGAATTGCTGAAGGAGCCATTACCACGGATACGCACGGTAGGTCCGGCACCCGGTGTGCCACTGCTCACCACGTTCACACCCGCCACCTTACCTTGCATGGCTGCCATTGGCGAAGTGGCTGGCACATTGGCGATGTCCTCGGCACGCACCACGGCAATGGGCGAAGTCAGGTCTTTCGCCTTGGCCGAACCATAACCGATAGCCACCACCTCGTCGAGCATCGTCGAGTCATCTTCCATACTGATATTCATGGTGCCGGCGGCATTGAGCACTTGGCTCTTCATTCCTATATAGGAAATCTCCACTTTCGCGTCGGAAGGAACATTGTCAAGACTAAAGTTGCCATCAATGTCGGTGACTGCGGCCATCGTGGTACCCACCACTCTGACTGTGGCACCAATCACGGGGATGCCAACGGCATCAACCACGGTTCCCTTGATGTTCTGTGATTGTGCCCATATGGATTGCACAAAAACAGTCAAAAGAATTGTCAACAGAAATTTTTTCATGTAAAAAAGGTTTTTAATTATTGGTTATTATTATAATTAGGTTAAAGTCAATAGTCGTAGCTTTTCTTCTACCGCTTGTTAGCTGCCGCAAAATTAAAAGAATAATGATAATTGTGAAAAAAAAATAATACGCTACATCTACTTTGTAAAATAATGTTACTACGTTTTTACTACTACAACAATATTAACAATCTGATAATCCTATACTTATATAAAAGAAAAAAACGGACATGTAAGAAATTATGATTTAAGCTGAAAACCCAAATCCCTTTGTCCGCTTAACAAAAAAAGGATGGCCAGATGATGGGTATCCCTCACTTTACCATAAACCTCCTGGCAAACTCCCAAATGACGATGCTGGCGGTATTGGCCACGTTGAGCGAATGCTTGGTGCCGAATTGGGGTATCTCCAGACAACCGTCGGAGGCATCGACCACGCTCTGGTGCACTCCCTTTACCTCATTACCGAAGACCACGGCATAGCGCCGCCCAGCCTCGGTGGTCAGCCGTTGCAGTTTAGTGGACCCTTCCACCTGTTCGATGCTATAGACGAACACTCCCTCTTTCTTCAGTGCCGCCACCGCCTCATCCGCCGTGGGGAAAAACTGCCAATCGACGGCATCCTCACCACCCAGGGCGGTCTTGTGTATCTCGGCGTTGGGCGGACAGGCGGTGATGCCGCACAGACAGACCCTTTCCACCCGGAAAGCGTCGCAGGTGCGGAACACCGACCCCACATTATAGAGCGAGCGCACATCATCGAGCACCACCGTCAGAGGCAGTTTCTCCGATGCTTTGAACTCCTCCACCGTCAGGCGGTTCATTTCTATGGTTCGCAGTTTACGCATTCTTCATCTTATATGCCAAGGCATAGGCCTTGATCTGTTTCACCATAGCCAACAGGCCATTGCTGCGCGTGGGTGAGAGATGCTCCCGCAAGCCGATGCGCTCTATGAAATAGAGATCGGCATCGAGTATCTCCTGCGGTGTATGCCCACTGAGCACACGGATGAGTAGGGCTACGATACCCTTGACGATGAGGGCATCACTCTCGGCGGTGAACCAGAGCAGTCCATCACGGTAATCAGCCTGAAGCCACACCCTGCTCTGACATCCATCGATAAGGTTCGACTCCGTCTTATATCGCTCGTCGAGAGGCTCCTGGTCATTACCTAAGTCTATGAGCAACTGATACTTGTCCATCCAATCGGTGAAATCGGAAAACTCCTCTATCACCTCGTCTTGCAATTCATTGATTGTCATTATGTTGGGAGTTAAGAGTTAAGAATTAAGAGTTAAGAGTTAAGAATTAAGAAAAATACTTTTCTGGCGAATAGTCTTACCACCTTGTCAGTCACCCCTCATTCCGGTCAGTCACCCCTCATTCCGGTCAGTCACCCCCTCCTTGGGAGGGGGAAGGGGGGAGGCTTTCAGGGGGGAGGCTTTCAGGGGGGAGGCTTTGTATTATTTTAAACAACTTGTCACTGGGACGAATCTTGCCCGGCACGGGAATGGAGATATGCGTGCCCTTATGGGCGGTCTGCACAGGCTGCAACTCATAACGTATCTCCGTGGCATCGACATACATCACCCCGGTGGTGGGACCGGTGATGAGCAACTTGTCGCCCACGCTGAACTCGGCGGCCTCGCAGGTGAACTCTGCCACACCCAATCGCGAATAGTACTTCACGCCTTTGCCGATATACACCTTGCGCTCCGTGGCGTTCGACCCGTAGTTCTTGTTCCACTCGCCCAAGGTCTGCCCAAGGTAGTAGCCGTCCCAGAACCCACGGTTGAAGACGGCGGCCAGACGTTGGTCCCACCCATCTTTCTTCTCCTCGGTGAAGGAGCCGTCGAGCACACTCTGCAGTGCTTCCTTGTAGCAGCGCACCACCTGGTAGACATATTCGGGGCCCCGGGCGCGACCCTCGATTTTCAGCACCCTGACTCCCGCCGCCACCATGCGGTCGAGGAAACGGATGGTCTTCAGGTCCTTGGGACTCATGATATATTTGTTGTCGATATGCAGCTGGGTGCCCGTTTCGGCATCGGTCACGATATACGAACGGCGACACAGTTGCATGCACTCACCACGGTTGGCGGAACGGGCGGCATTGTCGAGACTGAGGTAACACTTACCACTGACAGCCATGCATAAGGCACCATGACAGAACATCTCGATGCGCACGGGCTGTCCATGTGGACCACGGATATCCTGCTCCACTATCTGCCGGTGTATCTCCGCCACTTGGTCGAGGTTCAGCTCGCGGGCCAGCACCACCACATCGGCAAAGTGGGCATAGAAGCGCAGGGCCTCGATATTGGAAATATTGAGCTGGGTGGAGAGGTGTACCTCCTGCCCTACCTCGGCGCAGTAGGTCATCACCGCCACATCGGAGGCGATGATGGCGCTGATGCCAGCCTCGTGTGCGGCATCCACCATCTGCCGCATCGTGGCCATGTCGCCATCGTAGATGATGGTGTTGAGGGTGAGATACGACTTGATGCCATGTTCATTACATGTCAAGGCAATCTCCTTCAGGTCGTCGATGGTGAAGGGATTAGCGGAGTGCGACCGCATGTTGAGCTGTCCGATGCCGAAATACACAGCATCGGCACCCGCCTGTATGGCAGCCACCAATGAGTCGCGCGACCCAACAGGCGCCATGATCTCGAAATCACTGATATTCATTATGAGTGCAAAGGTAGTGCAAAATTTCGATTAAGCGAGCGAAAAGGAAAATTTCCTTTTCCGAACGAGAGAAATTTATCTAAACCGAGCAAAATACAAAATGAAGACATCAATTTTTATTATCGAGTATTGGTTTACATAAGATAGGCGGCGTTTCGGAAGAAAAAAAGAACAAATTCTTTTTGTTCTTCGCTCAACTTGCACTATCTTTGCATGAGATAAGACATCCTTCGTAAAATATATGAGACAACTGTTTGTCGTCTTGGGACTGTTCTTGCTCCTGACAGCCTGCAAGGAATCGCCTTCGGAGAAGGTTCAGGGAGGGAAACGCTCCTTCCATACCGATGTGTTGCTCAAGCATCAGGCGGTGAAAAACCAGGGCGAGAGTTCGCTATGTTGGATTTATGCCATGCTGGCCACCATCGAGAGCGAGCACATGATGCAGGGCGACAGCGTAGACCTGAGTGCCGACCACCTGGCCTATATGTACCTGCGCGAGCAATGCCAACAACGTTATGCCCGAGGCACGACCCACGACATGACACTTAGGGGTGTGGCTCCCATGGCACTGCGCCTGATGCGCCGCTATGGCTGCGAACCCAACAGCACGTTCCGCGCCTTCGACAATATCAACTACCCCTCCCTCTGCCGCAAACTGCAAGTGAAGGTGGATGCGCTGACCAGCCAAGCACGTGGCGCAGGGCAGGTGAGAGACGCCGTGGAAGAGGAGTTGCAGGAGGCGATGGGTCCCCTACCCCGCTACGTGTTCATGTATTCCTGCGAATACACCCCCCTGGAGTTCGCCCATAGCGTGTTGCGCCAAGAGGAATACGTCACGCTCGGGTCGTGGACACACCATCCCTTCGGCGAACAATACATCATCGAGTCGCCCGACAACCATTATGCCGAGTGCGCCGTCAACGTACCGCTCGATAGCCTGCAACAGATTGTCGACAGGGCCCTGACCACGGGACATGCCGTATGCTGGGAGGGCGACATCAGCGAGCCGGGCTTCTCCTTCGCAGAGGGCGTGGCTACGACCAACGAGACAACAGAGGAGGCCACACAAGGCCGACGGCAGATAGCCTTCGACCGACATGCCACGACCGACGACCACTGCATGGCGCTCGTAGGCATCGCCCACGACGACGACGGACGGCGTTTCTACATAGCCAAGAACTCGTGGGGCACAGACAATCCCTTTGGCGGGATGATGTTCATCAGCGAGGCCTACCTACGCATGAAAACCATCGCCGTCGTAGTATCGCGACAGGTGCTCGACGACCTTCACAACAATCCATAACACCAACAACCATGGCAAAGACAACAAGATGGGACGACGGTTACTGGCTCCTGCTCATGCAGCTGTACCTGAGAAAACCGGTGGGTGTAAAACCCATCTACTCACGCAAGATGGTGGAGCTGGCCCTCGAATTGCACATCGAACCGAAGGTGCTCTACGCACAGATGCTGCGTCTGCGCCGTCTTGACACACCACGCATCGAACGGTTGTGGAACACCTATTCGCACAATCCCCAGAAACTGCGCAAGGGGGTGCAGATGCTCCGTAAGATGAAAGGGTTCAACAATGCCGAGGAGTTTTACGATGGGGTGGATGTACACACCACCTTCGAAAGGGATTTCCTGCCCATACAAGGATACCCAGCCCTCACACCCCTCATGCTCACCCTCATCCTCGACCTCTATTTCCGCCTCACCCCCAACACCATGGTGACCGACACCCCCGAAGTGGCACAACTGGCAAAGAAGATGAAGGTGACCCCGCGAACCGTGGTCGAGGCGCTGCATGCCTTCCAGGTATGCGACCCCTACCTACGCCAGCGTGAAGCCACCGACGACAACCTGCAGGAGGCATGCAACGACATCTGGCAACGTTACGGCAACGACAACCCCGACCAGTTGGTAGCCACAGCCTCGATGATGATGGATTACTTCAAGAAATAATACCCCTTATACCCTTGGTAGATGGAAAACAAATTCTCTCAGACACAAACCCAAACGCAGACACAGCAAACGGTGCAACGCCTGTCGCAACAACAGATGTTGCAAGTGAAACTGCTGGAGATGCCTATCACGCAGCTCGAACAACGGGTGGAGTCGGAACTGGCCGACAACCCCGCCCTCGAACCCGAGAGCTACGACGACAACCACCACGACAACATGGGCGAGGAGCCGTCGAACATCGACATGGGCATCGACGAGACGGAAGAGCAGAGCGACGAACGGGAACAAAGGGAGGAGGAACTGGAGCGTGTGCTCGACAATATAGACCGCGACGACCGTATGGAGAGCGACGACCACTACCCCGGGGCACGGTCGGAAGGGATAGACGAACAGATATGGCGCGAGGAAACATCGTTTTACGACACCCTGCGCGAACAGGCCGGCGAATACGACCTGACGGAGCAACAGCGCCTCATCATCGAATATCTCATCGGGTCGCTCGACGAATATGGCTGGCTGAGGAAAGACAACGACACGCTCTGCGACGAACTGGCCATCCATCAGAATATCTTTACCACGCCGGAAGAGGTGGACTCCGTGGTACGCATACTCCAACAATTCGACCCGGCGGGCATCGGTGCCCACAACCTGCAAGAGTGCCTGCTCATACAGGTGAACCGGTTGGCGGAGGGACAGGACAAACAACGACTGACAACGCTCTTCACCCGTTATTTCGACGACTTCATGAACAATCGGTGGCACCGCATCGCCACAGCCATGAAACTCGACGAGACGGATTGCGCCACGCTGAAGAGCGAGGCCCAACGGCTGAACCCCAAACCCGGGGCACCTCTGGGCGAGACCATGGGTAGGAGCATACACCAGATAACACCCGACTTCATCGTCGACACCGACGACGAGGGCAACGTGAGTTTCTATATCAACCGCGGACAAATGCCTGAACTGCATATCTCCGAATCGTTCGCCGAACTGGAGCAGACCCTCAAAGGCAACAAGGCCCACCTCTCGCAGAGCGAGAAAGACGCCCTCACCTATACCAAGGAGAAGATGGACAAGGCCAATGGGTTCATCACGGCCCTGCAGCAGCGGCAGCACACCATGCACACCACCATGAAAGCCATCATCAAATGGCAACTCGACTATTTCCGCGAAGGCGATGAAAACCTCATCAAACCGATGATTCTCAAGGATATAGCACAGAAAACGGGTCTCGACATATCCACCATCTCACGTGTGAGCAACCAGAAATACGCGCAGACGAAATGGGGCACCTTCCCCCTGCGCCATTTCTTCAGCGACAGCTATACCACCAACGATGGCAAGGAGCTCTCGACCAGGCAAATCAAACTGGCACTGCAAGACATCGTCGACCATGAGGACAAACGACACCCACTCAACGACGAGGCGCTGAAAGCCCGGCTGGCCGAGGCTGGATTCCCCATCGCCCGTCGCACCGTGACCAAATATCGTGAACAATTAGGCATACCCAAGGCCACCCTGAGAAGATGAACGAGAAAAGCCTCATCACTACCGCCAAAATCCTGAGCACCGTGTTCAGGCCGTTCTACATGCCCTTCATCGGCATGTTGCTGCTCTTCGTGTTCAGCTATCTCAGCTTCCTGCCGTTCTGGACGAAGATGAAGATCATGCTGACCGTTTACATCCTCACCATCCTACTGCCCACGCTGCTCATCAATTTCTACCGCAACTACCAAGGGTGGTCGCCCATCGAGCTGGGTGTCAAGGAACGGCGACTGGTGCCTTACCTCATCTGTTTCCTCTGCTATTTCGTGTGTTATTACACGGTCAACCTCTTCCATATCCCCCATTCGGTGGGGAGTGTGATGGTGGCTGCCATGACCATCGAGGTGCTATGCACGGTCATCAACCTGAAATGGAAAATCTCGTCGCACATGGCGGCCATCGGTGGGGTGGCGGGTGCCTTGGCGGCCTTCGCCCAGATCTTCACCTTCAACCCCGTATGGTGGCTGTGCTTGATCATCCTGCTTGCCGGCGTGATAGGCACCAGTCGCATGATTCTCCGCCAACATACGTTGGCGCAGGTGCTGGCTGGGTTCCTCCTCGGCATCGTCTGTGCCTATTTGGCAGTGATATGGAATTGAAGCCTCCCCCCACCCCCCTCCCAAGGAGGGGGAGAAAGGAGCAAGGGGCAGGGAGCAAGGAGCAGGGAACAAGGAGCAAGGGGCAGGGAGCAAGAAATGTGAAATATGAAATGTCGTAATAACGTAATAACGATATAACGTAATAACGAAAAAGCCCCCAAAAAAGACTATTGTCTGAACTCCTCTACTCCTGAAAAAAACTCATAAACACATAAAAATATGAATCCACAAGTAAGCATCATCATGGGCAGCACAAGCGACCTGCCCGTCATGGAAAAAGCCATGAAATTCCTCGAAGAGATGGAGATACCTTTCGAGGTGAACGCCCTGTCGGCTCACCGCACACCCGAGGCCGTGGAACGCTTCGCCAAGGAGGCATCGGCTCGCGGCATACGCGTCATCATCGCCGGTGCCGGCATGGCTGCCGCCCTGCCCGGTGTCATTGCCGCGCAGACCACCCTGCCCGTCATCGGCGTACCCATCAAGGGCATGCTCGACGGGTTGGACGCGCTCCTGAGCATCGTACAGATGCCCCCGGGCATACCCGTGGCCACCATGGGTGTCAACGGCGCACAGAACGCTGCGGTGCTGGCTACGGAGATGCTGGCATTGGCAGATGCCGCCATCGCCCAACGCGTAGCTGAATATAAGTCGACATTGGGCAAGAAGATAGAGAAGGCCAACAGCGACCTGGCCGCCATCGAAGGTTACAAATACTGGGTGAAATGATGAGCAACCCTACTGATTACCGAAGAAGGGCGACCACGGTGGCGAAGGTGGGCAATATCGCGATAGGTGGCGACAACCCCATCCGCGTACAGTCGATGGCCACCGTCGACACCAACGACACCGAGGGCTGTGTGGCACAGGCCAAACGTATCATCGATGCCGGAGGTGAACTGGTGCGCTTCACCACACAAGGAACGCGCGAGGCGGAGAACATGAGCCACATCTCCGCACGCCTGAAAGCCGACGGTTATCCGCAACCCTTGGTGGCAGATGTGCATTTCAATGCCAAGGTGGCCGATGTGGCGGCACAGTACTGTGAGAAGGTACGCATCAACCCCGGCAACTATGTAGACCCCGCCCGCACGTTCAAACATCTGGAATATACCGATGAGGAGTATCTGGAGGAGTTGAAGAAGATAGAGGAGCGCCTGCTCCCCTTCATCCGTATCTGCCGGGAACATCACACCGCCGTACGTATCGGTGTCAACCACGGCTCGCTCTCCGACCGTATCATGTCGCGCTATGGCGACACGCCCGAGGGTATCGTCGAGAGTTGCATGGAATTTCTGCGCATCTTCCGCCGCGAGGGATTCAACGATGTGGTCATCAGCATCAAAGCCAGCAATACGGTGGTCATGGTGCAGTCGGTGCGTCTCTTGGTCAAGGCCATGGACAAAGAGGATATGCACTACCCGCTGCATCTCGGAGTGACCGAGGCAGGCGAGGGTGAAGACGGACGTATCAAGAGTGCCGTGGGCATCGGAGCCCTGCTCACCGAAGGCATCGGCGACACCATCCGTGTCAGCCTGTCGGAGGAACCGGAAGCGGAGATTCCCGTGGCACGCCAACTCGTGGCACTCATCCCTGAATGCCAAGCCCTGCGCCAACAGGCAGAGGCTTCCATCGCCGACGACACCATCACCCTCACCATCGACGCCCCCGATTGGCCGACACTCCAACTGAAAGCCTCGATGGCTGTGGGCGCCTTGCTCATCGACCGCAGGGCACACCAGTTGGTGCTCCGCAGCCCGTCGTTCAGCAGCGAACAGTTGGTAGCCCTGGCCGATGCCATCCTGCAGGCCGCCCGCATCAAGTTCACCAAGACGGAGTATATCTCCTGTCCGGGATGCGGACGCACACTCTACGACCTGCCACGCACCATCGCCCGCATCAAGGCGGCCACCCAACATCTCGTGGGACTGAAAATCGGCATCATGGGGTGCATCGTCAACGGTCCGGGCGAGATGGCCGACGCCGACTATGGGTATGTAGGCGCCGGACGCGGCAAGATATCGCTCTACCGCGGCAAGGAATGTGTCATGAAGAACATCCCTGAAGACGAGGCTGTGGAACGACTCTTGGAATTGATTGGCCTCCCCCCTGCCCCCTCCCAAGGAGGGGGAGAAGGAGCAAGGGGCAAGGAGTAAGGGGCAAGGAGCAAGAGAATAGTCAACAGCGGAGTAATTTTCTTAATTCTTAACTCTTAATTCTTAACTCTTAACTCATCAGTCCAAACTCCTAATCTCCCATTAAAAAACATCTTTTAAGAAAAATGTATCAAGCATCAGAAGACCGCTACAACCAATCTGGAGAACTCTACGTGCGCTGCGGACGCAGCGGCATGCTCCTGCCGAAACTGTCATTAGGTTTCTGGCATAACTTCGGCGGTGTGGATCCCTACGAACGGAGCCGCGCCATCACCCATTATGCCTTCGACCACGGCATCGTACATTTCGACCTGGCCAACAACTACGGCCCTCCCTATGGCAGTGCCGAGGAGACGATGGGCCGGCTCATGGACGACGACTTCCGTCCCTACCGCGACGAACTGTTCATCAGCTCGAAGGCAGGCTACGACATGTGGCCCGGACCCTACGGCAACTGGGGCTCGCGTAAGTACCTCATGGCGAGTCTCGACCAGAGCCTCCGCCGCATGCACCTCGACTATGTCGACCTGTTCTACAGCCACCGCTTCGACCCCTACACTCCCATCGAAGAGACGCTACAGGCACTCGTCGATATCGTGCGCCAAGGCAAGGCTCTCTACATCGGCATCTCGCGATGGCCTCTGGAGGAGCTGAAGAAAGCCCACGCCTACCTCAAGGAGCGCGACGTGCCCCTGCTCATCTACCAGGACAAGCTCAACATGCTCGACCGCGAACCAATGGACCAAGGACAGCTCGCCTTCTGCCAACAGGAGGGCATCGGCTTCATCTCCTTCTCGCCCTTGGCGCAGGGTCTGCTCACCGACCGCTACCTCCACGGCATACCCGAGGGGTCGCGCATGAGCCGCAACACATCGCTCTCACAACAGACACTCACACCCGAACTGGTCAGCCAGTTGCAGGTATGGAACGCGGAGGCACAACAGCAAGGGCGCACCCTGGCTGGGTACGCCCTCCGCTGGATTCTTCAACAAAAAGGGGTCACATCAGTGCTGGTGGGCGCCAGCAGCGTAGAGCAACTGGCCACCAACCTCAAGGGCATCCTTTAAACAGGCTCTTCTACTCCTCGGGCGAGAAGTCATCCTTGCCCACGCCACAAATGGGGCATACCCAATCTTCGGGTATGTCCTCAAAGGCTGTGCCCGGTTCGATACCGCTGTCAGGGTCGCCTACTGCGGGGTCGTATACATACCCGCATGTCTCGCAAATGTACTTTTTCATAATTCTGATTAAAAATAGTGTTGATGGTTCGCTAAATATGATTTGGTTCTGCAAATATAAACAAATTCCATGGATTTTGCAAACAGCAGACTCCTTTTTTCCTTACAGATGGAAACGGTATCCCAGAGTGACGCTGAAATGGCGGTTCTTGATGTCTTCAAGAGAGATGGGCAACAGGCTGTAAAAATCTTTTGGTATTTTGTTGCCATCCACACAACTCGTCAGACCGAAATAATAGCGCGCGTCAAGTACAATATTCTTGTACTCGTAAGATATTCCCACGGGAATGCCGAAATCGACGGACTTACAAAATTCAGTCATGTATAGATCTACTTTCGGGGGAATTGGATAATAATAGCTAGAATAATTGGGGGCTTCTATAACTTTTGACTCCATCTCCATATTTAGTTTCCCACTGGTGAGTATGCCCAGTTGTATACCGGTCTTGACGGACAACCCTCTGACTGAAGGAATATAAAAGTTGACCATCAGGGGCAGATTCAGGTAATCGGTTTTCAACTTGCCCATGTTTGTTGTCAGTATGGTATATTCTTCTCCCCAGTCTGCAACCTGTTCCGTTGTGGATGATATTTCCACCTTCGACCCCTGCTGTGAATACATCACACCCAACGACAGTCCCAACCAATTGTTGATACCGTATTCCACTTCAGCTCCTCCTGTAAACCCCACCTTGGATTTGGAGAAGTCGCTGTTATCACCCGCAAATGTCGAAACATTGATGCCCGCCATGGGCTTCACGGAAAACTTACCAGGAGCATTCTGCGCCAACAGACCCATAGAGCAACAGGTCATACAAACAATAATACCAAATTTTTTCATATACCTAAAACTTTAATTCTAATAAACACTTATTATCATCAATAAAAAAGTCTTCAATCTTTATCTCCTCGTAGAAATCAACTTCTCTACCTTATATATAATATCTTGTGGTTCGATGGTGTTCATACATGCCATGTCGCGACGGTGGCAGGGTTTGTTGCCATAAATGCTACAAGGCCGGCACTCCAGCTCTTTCTGTACGGCATTGTCCAATGTCTGCCCCCATCCCATGAATCCCGCATAGGGATGGGTGGCACCCCAGACGCTGACTACGGGAGTATTGACCAATGAGGCGAAGTGCATATTGGCACTGTCCATCGACACCATCACATCGAGATGGCTCATGATGATGAGTTCCTGGAAGAGTCCTGCCGCTTGCGCCGACGCATTCACGCATCGAGGATACAGCTCGCACCATCCATCTATCACCTTCTTCTCCTGATTGCCCGCCCCGAAGAAGAACAGTCGTACCTCGGGATGCTGTTCTACGAGCATCTTCACCACCTGCTCCATGCGGTCGAGCGGGTAGACCTTGCCGTCGTGAGCGGCAAAAGGCGCCATGCCAATCCACTTCTCACCATGTCGCTTCTGTCCGATAGTAGATGGCAACAACGACAGGTCGCCACCCCGCTCGGGGAAGATGGAACGGAAGTCTAACTTCACGGGGTAGCCCAACTTAGCCAACACCCCGGCATAGTTGTCGAAGGTGGTGGGCTGCTGCTCCAGCACCTTGCCCGACTGTGCCACCAGACGGCGCTTGCCTGCCCTATGCTTGTCGATATGCGCCACCTTGTATCCAGATAGGTTGAACCGCAAACGCAGATAATTCGAACGGAGCACGCCATGCATGTCGGCCACGGCAGTGAAATCCTGTTCCTTCAGTTCACGATACAGACGGTTCAATCCTTGTATGCCCTGGTAGTCATTGCGCACATCAGCCTCGATGAAGTCGACATTCTTGGCCAACCCCACGAAAAACGGTCGGGCGAACCCACGGCTGAGCACCGTCACCTGCACATCGGGGTATTGACGGGCCAGGGAACTGACCACGGGCACAAGCATGGCCACATCGCCCAAGGCCGAGAAACGGATAATCAAGATATGTTCCGCCATGAACAGTAAGGATTATTTCTTCTGATAGAGCACGGGATTGGTCGATGGGTCGTTGTACATCTTCATCTGGCGATACACCTTCATGTACTTACGCCCTTGTTGTATATCCTCCAACAACTGGTCGATGGCCAGGCTCAGGTCTTTCTGCTGTTCGAGCAACACACGCAATTTATCCTGACATTTCCGAATATGCTCTTCGGAAGCATCGGTGCGGCCTACCTGCTCCTGCATGTGATAGATTTTCAGGGCGAGAATCGACAACCGATCAACCGCCCATGCCGGACTCTCCGTATTGAGTCGAGCATCGGGAGCCGGTGTCACATCGCTGAACTGCTGGCGGTAATAGGAATCGATCTGCTCGACCAGGTCGGTACGGTCTTGGTTGCTACGGTCGATACGCCGTTTGATCTGCAGGGCTTCCACGGGATTGATGTGTGGGTCGCGGATGATATCTTCAAGATGCCACTGCACGGTATCGATCCAGCATTTCAGGTAAAGCCGGTTTTCGAGGGATTCGCGGCTATAGGGGTTGTTGATGGGTGTATCCACATGGTCCTTGACATGATAATCGCGGATAGCCTTGTTGAAAATCTGATTATATAACTCTGTGTTGTTCATAATGATGGTTATTATTTGGCACAAAGATAATCAATGTCGAGAGAAAAACCAAATAAAACCAAAGTTTTTCTTGATTCATTCCACCTTAACCTGCATAAAACAATTGACTTACGTCAATAATCGTGTGAAAAAAATGCACACTTGATGGGTATTTGTGCAAAAACGTTTTCTTTTTTTAAAAAATATTTGCACACATGAAAGAAAATTTGTTCCTTTGCACCCGATTTTGGTTTAGAAAATAATTTATAAACATTTTAAATTAACAAATTATGTCAGAAATCGTAGCAAAAGTAACGGACATCATCGTTGATAAACTGGGTGTTAATGCAGATGAAGTAAAGCCCGAAGCAAGCTTTACCAACGACCTTGGTGCTGACTCCCTCGACACCGTGGAATTGATCATGGAATTTGAGAAGGAATTTGGTGTTTCCATTCCTGACGACAAAGCAGAGGAAATCCGCACCGTCGGCGATGCCATCGCTTACATCGAGAACAACTCGAAATAATAACAGGATCTAACGCTTATGGTTTATAGCGACGGTGTTGACGTGTGCCAACCCCCTGCTATAAACCATAAGCATTTTTATATCATTCAACATGGAATTGAAAAGAGTTGTAGTAACAGGATTAGGTGCTGTTACACCCGTAGGCAATACTCCCGAAGAAACATGGAACAACCTTATTGCCGGTGTGAGTGGTGCCGCCCCCATCACCCTCTTCGACTGTAGCCAGTTTAAGACACAGTTCGCCTGCGAAGTGAAAAACCTGGATGTGACACAATACATCGACCGCAAGGAAGCCCGCAAAATGGACCGCTACACACAGTTGGCCATGATTTCCGCCATGCAGGCAGTAGCCGATAGCGGACTCGACCTGGAAACGGTGGACAAGAACCGCATCGGTGTGATTTACGGTGTGGGCATCGGAGGCATCAGGACCTTCGAGGAAGAAGTGGGCTATTATGCCACCCATGCCGACCAGGGACCGAAGTTCAACCCCTTCTTCATCCCCAAGATGATAGCCGACATAGCCAGCGGATATATCTCCATCCATTTCGGCTTCCACGGCCCCAATTTCACCACCACCTCTGCTTGCGCCTCATCGAGCAATGCCCTGGCCGACGCTTTCAACCTGATTCGTCTGGGCAAGGCCAACATCATCGTGAGCGGTGGTGCCGAAGCAGCCATCGCCGCCGCCGGCGTGGGTGGCTTCAACGCCATGAAGGCCCTGTCGACACGTAACGACGACCCGCAGGGAGCCAGCCGTCCGTTCTCAGCCAGCCGCGACGGTTTCGTGATGGCTGAAGGCAGCGGTTGCCTCATCCTCGAGGAACTGGAGCACGCCAAGGCCCGTGGTGCCAAGATCTATGCCGAGATGGTGGGCGAAGGACTCAGTGCCGACGCATACCATATCACCGCCTCGCATCCCGAAGGTCTGGGCGCCAAGCTGGTGATGGAGAACGCTCTCGCCGATGCCGGCCTGAAACCCGAAGACATTGACTATATCAACGTGCATGGCACCTCCACCCATGTGGGCGATATCAGCGAGGCCAAAGCCATCAAGGAGGTGTTTGGCGATGCCGCCTATAAGCTCAATATCAGCAGCACCAAATCGATGACCGGTCACCTGCTCGGTGCCGCCGGTGCCATCGAGGCCATGGTGGCTGTGCTCGCCGTTAAGAACGACATCATACCTCCCACCATCAACCACGCCGAAGATGACAAGGACGAGGAAATCGACTACAACCTGAATTTCACGTTCAACAAGGCCCAGAAGCGCGAGGTGCGCGCCGCCTTGAGCAACACTTTCGGTTTCGGTGGACATAACGCTTGTGTAGTGTTCAAGAAATATGCTGAGTAAGCTCATCGACAGAATAAGGCTCCCTTTCCGCAAGGAGAAGGAGCTTTTTTCGGCTATATACGCCATCACCGGGGTCTACCCTAAAAACATCAAATATTATAAACTGGCGCTGATGCACAAAAGCATCATGCGCAAGGAGAAAGGCAAACCGCTGAACAACGAACGCCTGGAATATCTTGGCGACGCCATCCTCGATGCCGTCGTCGGCGATATCGTGTTCCGACGCTTCGAGGGCAAGGGCGAAGGCTTTCTCACCAATGCCCGCAGCAAGATAGTGCAGCGCGACACCCTCAACCAACTGGCTGAGAAGATGGGCATCACACAGCTGATTGTCTCCAACAGTCATGCTTCCTCGCACAACAACTATATGGGTGGCAATGCTTTCGAGGCTCTCGTCGGGGCGCTCTATCTCGACAAGGGCTACCAAGCATGCATGACCTTCATGAACGACCGTATTCTCAAGGAATACCTCAACCTGGAAAAGATAGCCTATACGGAAGTGAACTTCAAGAGCAAACTCATTGAGTGGTGCCAGAAAAACCGTATCAATGTGGAATATAAGCTCTTGCAGCAAGGCAAAGACATGACGGGAAGTCCTAAATTCTGTTACCAGGTGGTCATGGAAGGCGTGTCTTGCAGCAAAGGGTCGGGCTATTCGAAAAAAGAAAGCCAGCAGGAAGCATCCAAGCTCACGCTGAGCCGGTTGCGCAAGGAGCCCCAGCTCGTCAGGGCCATCTTCAATGCCAAGGGAGAAAAGACCAAACAAGAGGAGAATCCCGTAGCATCATTGCCTGTGCTTGAGTCGAAGGAAGAAGTCTTTGACGAGACTACCGACATGACACCCAAGGACAAGGAAAGCAAAGGCAATGATTCATCGACCAACAACGAATCCTCGAAACCCAACAAGAAAAAAGGCAAGAACGGCACCGGCCCCAAAGATGAATTCGACCTGAGCGACCTTCAGATAAAAAACGAACAACAATCGCGTGAGGATATCATCGCGGCAGCCGAACAAGCCGCTTTCAATGGGGAAGAGACGACCGGCGGACGTTAAAAATTTTAAAATCAAGTCCTAATAAGGAAGAAAACCCTACTTTTGTAATCTTTAGCAACAATTTCAAGAAAATGGGACTCACCAGCATCGCCTCACTTGCTTTCCGCAGTAGGCAAAAGGAGTTGGAACGACATAACAACGAAGGGGAGGCATTGCAGGCCGAAGTGCTGCAATACCTGCTGAAAAAGGGACGCGACACGGAATACGGCCGTCAACATCTCTTCAATACCATCCATGGCAGCGACGATTTCGCACAGCAGGTACCCCTGAATACTTATGAAGACCTCAAGAACGACATCGACCGCATGCGTCATGGGGAAAGCAACGTGTTATGGCCCGGCACGGTGAAATGGTATGCCAAATCGTCGGGCACCACCAACGACAAGAGCAAGTTCATACCCGTGAGCGCCGAGGGACTGCACAATGTGCATTACGCCGGTGGCAAGGATGCCGTGGCTCTCTACCTCATGTCGAATCCGAAGAGCCGTATGTTCGATGGCAAGGGACTGATCCTCGGGGGCAGCCACTCACCCAACTACAACGTGAGCGACAGCCTGGTGGGCGACCTGAGTGCCATTCTCATCGAAAACATCAACCCACTGGTCAACCTGGTGCGTGTGCCCAAGAAAGCCACGGCACTGCTCACCGACTTCGAACTCAAACGCGACCGCATCGCACAGGAAACGCTCCATGCCAAGGTGACCAACCTGTCGGGCGTTCCCTCATGGATGCTGTCGGTGCTCACCCGCGTGATGGAGCTATCGGGCAAGACACATCTCGAAGAGGTGTGGCCCCATTTGGAGGTGTTCTTCCATGGCGGTGTGGCCTTCACACCCTATCGCCCCCAATACCAACAGCTTATCACGAGCGACAACATGCATTACATGGAGACGTACAACGCGAGCGAAGGATTCTTCGGCTTGCAGAGCGACCTCTCCGACCCCTCCATGCTGCTCATGCTCGACTACGGCGTGTATTACGAGTTCATACCCATGAGCGAATTCGACAGCGACCATCCCACCGTGGTACCCCTGGCAGGTGTGGAAACGGGTGTCAACTACGCCATGGTCATCAGCACCTCGTGCGGGCTCTGGCGTTACATCATCGGCGACACCGTGCGCTTCACCTCGAAAAACCCCTATAAGTTCATCATCACCGGACGCACCAAGAATTTCATCAACGCTTTCGGCGAGGAACTGATTGTCGACAACGCGGAGAAAGCCTTGGCCTACGCTTGCGAGAAGACCCATGCCGAGGTGCTCGAATATACGGCGGCTCCCGTGTTCATGGACGGCAACGCCAAATGCCGCCACCAATGGCTCATCGAGTTCAGCCGTGCACCCGAACAGCTCGATACCTTCGCCCAGCTGCTCGACAGCAAGCTGCAGGAAATCAATAGCGACTACGAGGCGAAACGCTATAAGAACATCACCCTCCAGCCTTTGGAGATAGTGCCCGCCACACCCGGCCTGTTCAACCTCTGGCTCAAGAAGAAAGGCAAGTTGGGCGGCCAACATAAGGTGCCACGGTTGTCGAACAACCGGCAAACCATCGAAGAAATGCTGGAGATACTCCAACAACAACAATAACCCCCACATGCGCCATCTACGCACATATCGACAATTCCTGCTGCTGGGTCTGCTGCTCAGCATCATAGGTTGCGCCAAGATGGGACGCCCCGATGGGGGTTGGTTCGATGAGACACCCCCGCACGTGATGGCCAGCAACCCCGAAGACAAGTCGACCAATGTGAGGAGCAAAAAGGTAACCATCTATTTCGACGAGTTCATCAAACTGGAGAACGCCAACGAGAAGGTGGTCGTATCCCCGCCCCAGTTGGAGATGGCGGAAATCAAGGGCACCGGCAAACGCATCGTCGTGGAACTGAAAGACAGTCTGCGCGACAACACCACCTATACCATCGACTTCAGCGACGCCATCAGCGACAACAACGAGGGCAATCCCTTGGGCAACTTCACCTACTGCTTCTCTACCGGTGGTGAGATAGACACGATGGAGGTGGCCGGCTATGTGGTCGAAGCCCAGAACCTGGAACCCATCAAGGGCATTCTCGTGGGGCTCTACGACAACTTAGACGACTCGGTCTTCCAAAAGGAGCCGATGCTGCGCGTGGCACGTACCGACGGCCGTGGACACTTCTCCATCAAAGGAGTCAAACCCGGCACCTATCGCGTGTATGCGCTCGAAGATGCCGACAACAACTTCTTCTTCAGTCAGAAAAGTGAGAAACTGGCCTTCACCGACCAACTCATCAGCCCGTCGGCGAAACCCGATTTCCGGCAAGACACCATCTGGCGCGACTCCCTGCATATCGAGACCATCAACAGGGTGGGATATACCCATTTTCTGCCCGACGACATCGTGCTGAGGGCCTTCACGGAAACGCTCACCGACCGCTACCTGATAAAGAAGGAACGCAAGGATCCTGACCGACTGGGGTTCTTTTTCAGTTACGGACATGAGGAGTTGCCCGTCATCCAAGGACTGAATTTCAATGCCGATGCCCTCATGCTGGAAACCAACCAGCTGCAAGACACGCTCACCTATTGGATTGCCGACACAGCCATAGTCAACCAAGACACCTTGCGCTTCATCGCACAATACCATATCACCGATACCCTGGGCAACCTCATCCAACATGTCGACACCTCGGAAATCGTTTCCAAGTCATCACATGCCCGACGCATGAAGGAACAAGCCAAGGAGGAGGAGAAATGGCGGAAACAACAGGAGAAGAAAAAGAAGAAAGGACAACCCTACGACAGCATCATGCCCGTCAAGGAGCTGACACCCAAACTGGTTGTCCCCGGCGACATGATACCCACAAGTGTGCTGAGGATGGAATTTCCCACTCCCGTGCGGGACATCAACTATGAAGGCATACACCTATTCGTCAAGAACGACACGGTGTGGGACCCCATCGATGTGGTGTTCGAACGCGACCGACGACCCTTCATCTCCTCCTATGGCGAGGCGCAACGGTTTTTCGAGATACACCTGCCCAACGACTCGCTATGGGCAGAACAGAGCGATTACAGCTTAGAGATTGACTCGGCGGTCTTCCGCGATATCTACGGCTTTGTGAACAAAAAAATCAAGAAGGGTTTGAGGGTGAAGAGCAAAGACGAATTCACCTCCATCACCTTCCATCTCGACAACCTGGCCGACAGCTCTTGCGTGGTGCAGCTCCTCAGCGGCAGCGACAAGGTGGTGGCCGAGGTGAAAGCCCAGAAAGGAGTGGCGTCGTTCGAATACATCAAACCCGGTGAGTATTACGCACAGCTGTTCATCGACAGCAACGACAATGGCCTGTGGGACACCGGCAACTATGCCGCCGGACGGCAGGCGGAGCGCGTATTCTTCTATCCTGAGAAGCTGGAGTGCAAGGCCAAATGGGAGGTGGACAAACACTGGAACACCTCGCGCATCGACCCACTCCGGCTCAAACCCTCGGCTATCACCAAACAGAAACCCGACAAAGAGAAGAAGATCCGACAGCGCAATATGGAGCGAGCCCGCAAGATGGGTCTGGAATATATACCCCAAGTCATCAACTAACAACAAAAACCAACTGATATGAAACGTTTCAAAAACTGGCTTTTCACAACTATGGTGCTCTGGGTCATGACCATGGGCGCCCAGGCACAATGCGCGATGGAGAACACCGCCTTCAAGTCGGGCGAATATCTCTCCTACAACCTTTATTTCAACTGGAAATTCGTATGGGTGAAAGTGGGCTCGGCAGCCCTCTCCACCGTTTCGGCCAACTACAAGGGACAGAGCGCTTATAAATGCAGCCTGCAAACGAAGGGCAACGGCAAACTCGACAAGTTCTTCGTCATGCGCGACACCTTGCTCAGTTACATATCCCAACAGATGGTGCCTCTGTATTTCCGCAAGGGTGCCACCGAAGGCAAGCATTACACCCTCGACGAGGTACTTTACGACTACAAGGGCGGCAAATGCAACTTGCGTATGTATCGTAAGAAAGACAATGGTCAGGGCAAATGGACCAGCGACAGCCGTTCGGAATGTATCGTCGACATGCTCAACCTCTTCATCAAGGCCCGCAGCTATGACAACTCGGGATGGAAGCCGGGCTGGAAACAGAATGTGCAGGTGGCCGACGGCGACGGCATCAACCCGGGCTACCTCGAATACAAGGGCAAGGAAACGATCAAGGGCGACAACGATGTGAAATACCGCTGCCTGAAACTTTCCTACTACGAGTATAAGAAGAGCAAGAAGAAATACAAGGAGTTGGCGGTGTTCTATGTGACCGACGATGCCAACCACATCCCCGTGCGCATCGACTTCAACCTCAACTTCGGCAGTGCCAAGGCTTATGTCACCGGCATGCGCGGCACACGTAGCCCCGTCACCGCCAAGGCCAACTGATTTCTCCAACTGCTACATGGCTATGGTTCATGGTCCTGTGGCAACCAAGAAACGCCCCCTCGGAAAACAACTTTCGAGGGGGTGTTTCTTGGTGTAAATCAAGAAATCACGGATAATTTGAAAAAAAACAACCTGTGGGAGGAAGAAAGCACATCGGGAGCCATCACCCAGACCAGTGTGTGGGACGTGGAATAAACCCAAACAGAATCTTCAACAGCAAGCCCCATCATGCTATTCTATTTGGCATGATGGGGCTTCCCATTTTCTTAGGAGTTGGGGAGTTTAGGAGTTTAGACGATAGTCTTTGGGGGGGACTTTTTCGTTATTACGACACTCAACATTCAACATTCAACACTCAACACTCAACATTCACTTCCTCACCCCCTTATACCTCGGACTATGTGTTTCATATTCCTTGAAGGTATATTTCCGGGTGGGTTTATCCAGACGGATGTGATAAGGAGCCTCCGGTCGGTCCATCCATGCCACCACCTTGTCCACCCATACCGCACTGGCGGCGAAGGTGGGATGCACATTGTCGGGAAAGCGGGCCAACCGCTCATGGTAACTGTCATAATACAGGCTGTCGCCGATGGTCTCGCGCAACATGTCCACCACCCCGAAATCCTTGTTCAGTTTGGGCAACTTGGCAGGACCGATCCACACGTAGGGTATATCGCCCACCACACGCAGTATCTCCCTCACGCTCTCGCTGCGAGCTTGCAGATCGTGATAACCCAGGTCGTTCGTCCCAAGGCAGATGATGACGAAGGTGGGACGCACCTTGTCCATCAAACGGTCGAGCTCGGTGGTACGAGCCCACGAATGGGTGGTCGAACCATACCAGATGGAGGTGAACAGATAGTGACCGTTCTCCTGTGCATACTCATAAAACCGCCGCCCCACCCCATCGAGCATCGAGTCGCCGAAGAGCAGGATACGTTGGTGCGTGGTGTCGACAGCTTGTTTTTGGTCTTGCACCATAGGTGACTGTGTCTTGACAGTATCGTTGACCAGCAGTTCGACGATACTGTCTACGGCCAGCAGCAAATCGTCGGTGATCTGCGCCCGTGTGGGCAACAACCCTACGAGCAGCACCAGTATCAGTGCCACCCGTCGTCCTGAAAAACCTTTATTCTTGTCCATTGCAAAGAATAAACGCAAAATCCCATAAATATTATAAAGGAAGCCCCGGTTATCACATTATTTCACTGTTTTTTGATTTTTTGAGCCTTTTCCATTATATTTGCCGAAGCAAAAAGATAGCCATGCGGAAAATCATAATTCTACCCCTCCTCTTCGCCGTGCCATTCATGGCTCATCTTCCTGCAGTTCCCGGAGTCGGTGTTCACAGATGAGCAGAAGGAGAATTTCAGAAAGCTGGAATCTCTACGCGACTCGGGGCTGACGCACCTCACACTGGAGATACTGCGCCACCGCTCTAAGATGGAATCGTCGTTCGCTGCCATGTTCCGCCAAACGTGCATCGATCTTGCGGAAACATTGAACGGACAGCCCATCGAGGACAGAATACTCAATAACTGGGCAGTACCGCTGGCAGCTTACCGGTGCCTCGAAACAACGCTCCGCATCAACCTCCCTTACACGCACCTCTTTGACATCACGGTAAGGGGTATCCGCACGCAGAACGCGGAGTGCAAGACTTCCAGCGAACTGGGCAACTTCTGGAATGCGGTGCAATACCTCATCGCCCAGGGGGAAATCATTGAAAGCGGTGACTACCGCATCAAATACCTGCAATTCTTCAAGTCGGACAGGATTCAGGGCATACACTGGCAGGAGAAACATCCAGTTCTTTTCTTGCAGAAGACCAGGATCTTCATGCTCTATAAGCACAACGGCAAGAACGTTGGTGATGTGGTTATACCTGAAGAATCGCTCAAATACTACCTCGAACACTCCAAGGCGTTTCTCGGTGAGAAGCTGGTACACTACCGCTTATTCAACAAGGGTATAGTCGTGTACGACAAGGACAAGCCCAACGGCAAGAACGGATACATGGAAGCGGAGACAGTGCAACGCTCTTACTGCTTCGACTACCAGAAACTGGTTGAGACATTTGACATCAACCTCGAACGGGCCAACAGTGACACGCTCGATGATGATGAGAAAGAGAAGATGAAAAAGGCAGAGCAAGTCCTGCCGTTTCAATAAGAATCAATTTGTCTTATCTCTATTTAACCTGTTATTATTTGGCTATTTCAAAATAAAAAAATAAATTTGCATAATAATCACGATATTGTGATTGTTAACGCAAACAGTAAGACTTTGATGACAAAAAGAAAAACCATTTTAAAATCAACGAAAACTATAGACCTATGAAAAAAAAATTATTGTTATTCCTTTTCTCTTTACTAACTGTCCTGCCGACGATGGCTTCTGAATATGTGATTATAAACGGAATTAGATATGAACTCAACCCTACATATAAAACCGCAAAAGTAATAATGGGAGGATATTCAGATAATATTACGATTCCAGCCGCTGTAACATATGAGGGGGTTACATATCCTGTGACAGAAATCGATAATTTTGCATTTCGAAGAAAGAAAGATTTGAAAAGTGTTGTATTACCTAACTCCTTGGATAAAATAGAGTCTGGTCTGTTTAGAGAATGTTCAGGTTTGACAAGGGTTATAATACCTAACTCAGTTAAGGTAATAGAGACCGGTGCGTTCATGGATTGTACAAGCCTAACGAGTATTGACATACCGAACTCTGTAGAATCAATTGGTAAAAATGCGTTTTTAGATTCTGGCATTTATAATAATTCTCCTGATGGAGTGTTTTACGTGGGTAAATTCGCATGTGGATATAAAGGGGATATGCCATCCTCCATTACCGTGAAGGAAGGTATAGAGTTCATAGCCCAAGATGCATTCGAAAAAGCTGAAAACCTTACAACCGTAACTCTTCCAAGTTCTATTAAAAGTATCGGAAAAAGTGCATTTCGTCGCTGTTCTAATCTGAAAACAATTAACTTTCCTAACGGTTTGAAAATAATAGATAATAATGCGTTTCGAGATTGCGCAAATTTGACAACAATTACTTACCTAACGGTTTGGAAAGCATAGGTGAGTATGCATTTAAAGATTGCAAAAATTTGACTACAATTAACTTTCCTAACGGTTTGAAAAGCATAGGTGAGGAAGCGTTTGAGGGTTGTAATAATTTGAAAACAATAAACTTACCTAACGGTTTGAAAAGCATAGGTAAACGTGCGTTTCAATATTGCACAAATTTGACTTCTGTCACTTTCCCAAAGACTCCCATCATAATTGATGATTACGCATTTTTAGGATCCAAATTAAATCCCAATTCCGTGTCATGGCCTGCCCCGGTGTATAAAACAGAATGGGAAAAAAATCCTCTTGGTAAAGAAGTGGTTATAATGTATAGAATTATTAAATGGGGAGATAAAGAATATATGTTATCTTGGAATAAAAAACAGAATCTTTATTATTGTGCTGATTTACCTTCTTTAACTTTTTATTCAAATTATAACGACCTTGAAGCTGCTGTATTTTATTGGGTTTGTTCACATAATCTAAGATCCAAAGGAATTATAAAAAACAACGGTAGTAGAAGTAATGGTAGTAGAAGTAATGGTAAAAGTAAAAGAAGATAATTAAAGGGATATCCCTTAATCTTATAAGAAGAATATAAAGGTCGGGTGCCATGATGGAACTCGACCTTTTTATTGCCTTTGTCTGCCCCGCCTCCCACCTGAAAATATGTTTGCTTCGAAGCCGGGCATATTTATCTTGTTACAAGTGTTACAAATGTTACAATATTGACAATCAATGATTTAGATTGTCAAATTCTTGTAACAGCTTGTTGCGTTTTTGTTACAACCCTTCATCTTGTTAGAAAAACCACTCTTCTGTTACAACAACAGAGGTTTGTAACATAATACTGATTTTGTAAGTTACTGAAAATCAGCCATCTATAAAACGTAACACTTGTAACACTTGTAACGCTCTAAAAGATATTCACACGCGAGTTATTCGTTATTTATCCGACTCTCCTACAAGAGCCGTATGGGAGTGGGCAACCATCGGTGCTGACTGCCATATCGTAGGTATCGCTATAATCATAAGCAGCCTTGTAGTCGGTATGGGCATCCCGATTGTCAAAGCGTAGCACGGCAAGGTTACTCCGCTGTTCCTCTGCCACTCGCCAACCGTAGGTGCAGCCGGCTGCCAAAGATGAGGGCACAGTCGTCTACTCCACATCCGTGAGTGACTCTGAATGGGAGATCCTGCTTCCCGCCAATCTAACAGGAGAATACACCCTGTACTTTGAAGATGACCGATTCATCTATCAATGCACGCTCATTCTTTAGACAGTAAAACTCCTAATATCATATCAAAAGGTAACAATATGGACTGATTTTACTGCCGCCCAAGCCCGCCCCGGGGAGGTGCATCTCCCCTGCGGGCGAAGGCGGAACATTTGACTCCGCTGTCGTAGGGGCTTACTTCATGTATGCCTTGGTGCAACCACCCACGTGTAGGGGCTTACTTTATGTATGTCCAGACATTCCATAATAAACACGATAATCCAACGTTATAACAATAAGATAATGAAGATGAAAAAAACATTCCAGATTGCGCTACTGGCCATGCTGGCCACCGCTCCCGCCACGGCCCAGACCACAGCCCGCACCTTCACCTACGACGCGGCAGGCAACCGCATCGCCATGGGCGTGCCCCTCTCCCAAGTGCCGGGCAGGCCTTCTGCCGTCTTCGGAACGGAAGAAACCCCTGCCGTCTCCATCACCTCACGTCCCGACGGGCATGTGTACGTCCTCCCACGGCAGTCGGCAGGACGTGACATCACCTACAGCGCAACCGTCTACAACGCGGCAGGGCAGACCGTGGCCGTACTGCCCGCCACCGACAGCCCCCACTCCACCATTGACCTCTCCTCGCTCCAATCGGGAGTGTACGTCGTGGACGTGCTCATCGGCGACAGCCACGTGACCAGGAAAGTAACCAAGGAATGAACCGCAAAAATGAATGGATTATGAAAACGGACCTTAGAAAGACATTACTTGCAGCCATATCTCTGCTTATGCTGACCCCTTCGGCTGCCGCCAATACCAAAGTGCCCCCGGGCGACACCATCCGAACGGTGCTCCCCCTGTTCGACCCTGTCGTGGTGGAGGACAGCCTCGTCGAGCCATCACCCGACGGCAGGGGCATCGTCATTCCCGGTACGGCGGACATGGACGACCCCTCCAATCCCTTCTCCACGGCACAGACCAACGCACTGCGTTCGGGTGCGACATACAAGGTGGGTACCCCCACCACCGACAGCGGGGTGTCTCCCCTTGGAGCCGCCACGTGGAGCCTCACCTTCGAAGCGCCGCCGGGTGTCGGCGGCTTGACGCCGCAGGTGGGTCTTTCCTACTCCAGTCAGGCAGGGAACGGCAACGCGGGCTGGGGTGTCAGCATCACAGGCATCAGCTGCATCACGCGCGGCATGAAGACCCTCTATCACGACGAGGCGGTCAGGGGAATCAAGAATGATGCCCATGATGCCCTCTTTCTCGACGGGCGGCGACTGCTGCTGTTTGTGGGCACGGAGGGCACGACAGGTGCCGTGTATTATCCCGAAGGCGACCCCTACACCTCCGTCAGGGTCACCTCCTCCAACAGTTACGGCCCGCTGTCGTTCGAGGTGACCGCCTCCGACGGCATGACCCACCGCTACGGCACCACGGCCAACGCGCGCCTGACGTTCACCGACGGGGGCGGCGTGCAGCGCGTGCATGCCTGGTACGTGAGCCGCCAGGAGGACGCCCACGGCAACTACGTCACCTATTCCTACCTGCACGACCACTTGGTGGTCTATCCCGAGACCATCGCCTACGGCAAGAACAGCCACACGGGCACCGGAGCCGACAACTACATCCGCTTCACCTACTCGGGTGTCTACGCCGGCACGCTCCGCAGCTTCGTACTGGGAGGTGTGCGTGGCGGCGTGTACAAGTGCCTCACGGATGTGAGGACGATGACGGGCAGCGTCGTCTATCGCGAGTACGTGCTCAACTACGACCCCTCCTCCGACGGGACGACCGTGAAGTTCGAACGCCTCACGTCGGTCACCTGCAAGAACGGCGTAGGCGAGGAGATGAAACCCGTGACACTGGAGTGGAACACGATGCCGGGCGGCACGCAGCAAACGACAACGCTCCCTTACGACTGGGTATGCGCGCATAACGGCTATTCAGTAAAAGATTCCCTTTTCATTGCCGCCGACATGGACGGCAACGGGCTGGCCGACATCATACGCATCTCCAAGGAGATGAATGAAAATGACATCCTATATGACTTTGCGTACATCTACAAGGCATTACATGGTATCGATGGACAGGTAACTTATGGTCAACCATTGGTTTGCAGCCTTGGCTCCAATAGCGGTCGACGGTTCTTCACACATGCATTTTTCTCCAATTTCATTGCCGATTTCGATGGTGATGGGATGAGCGATCTCGTCTTACCCTATTATAACATGGCACACGGACCCGATAACGCTTCCTTCCACGTAGTCTTGGGCAAAGATGTAAGAGATGGACAGAGTGATTATTCCTATTCATACGATGTTGACTTGCAAACGGAAAGCCATTATATGGACTTCCTCACCGGTGATGCCAACAACGATGGACGTGACGACATACTCTTCATCGAGACAGAAAAAGCAGGAGACGACAACTACCTGCACATACTGCTGTCCACGGGGATGTCTTTCACTCACACAGAGATACCTCTTGAATCGTTGGGGAATGAGTTTAAGCCATTTTTAGGAGACTACAACTGCGACGGTCTCGTGGACATCATCGTCATCCACGATGACGGGTACAAGATCTTCTACAACATCGGCGGCCCCATGCTTTCATCGCTCTTTTCCAACAACCATTCCTCCGCCGGCACATCCTTCGGCTACAATTGGCGCATGGAGCAGGGCGACTTCAACGGCGACGGCCTGGTGGACTTCGTATATGTGGGCGAAAGCAGCCCCGACTATTACTTCGCCCTGAACAACGGCGACGGGACGTTCAGCGTCAGCCTGGCTTTCGACCATTACACCATCTTCGACCAGGTCACAGCCAACGACAACTCGCGTTTCACCCTCACCCCCATGGACATCGACCGCGACGGGCTGACCGACCTCGTGGTGTCCAAGGCCAAGTACAACCATCACGGGGGGCTGTTCCCTTATGACAGCTTCTCGCGCACCATGGTGGGATGGCTCCTTTCCAACGGATCGTCACTCACGGAGATAAGGAGCATCGATTCCTACGGTATGGAGGACGAGGCCAATCCCTGCAACATCATGCTCGCCGACTTCGACGGCGACGGCTGGCCCGAGCTGGCCAACAACGGGTCGGACTGGTACACCAACACCACGGCCACGAATGACGGCTGCCACGTGCGCATATACCACGCCGCCGACTTCACCGCAGCCTCGGGCAAGCTCGCCCGCGCCACCGACGCCCTTGGCGCCTACACCGCTTTCACCTACGGCACCACCGCCGACCCCTCGCTCTACACCCACGACTACGCCACCGGCACCTTCCCCATGGCCGACGCCCACATGCCCATGGCCCTCGTGGGAACGATGGCGAAGAACGACGGCATGACAGGCATCCACACCACCACCTACCGCTACGCCGGCCTCAAGCTGCACCTGCAGGGCAAGGGAGCGCTCGGCTTCATGGACATCGCCGCACGCGACGACCGCACCGGCGTGACCACACAGAACGGCACGCTCGCCTGGAACACCGACTACTACATCCCTTCTTCCGTCTACTCCGTCACCTCGATGGGATACGACCGCGACAGCACGGCCACCACGTTCGCCGTCTCGCCCCATACCAACGCACGCTACACCAGCTTCCCCTCCGTGAAGTACACCATGGACATGGACGGCAACGAGACCACCGCCGCCTACACCTTCCACACCGCCTACGGCCGCATGACCAAGGAACACATCGAGTACGGATCGCCTTCCATGTACCGTGAGACCGAATACTCCCTGTTCGAGCGGAAAGGCGGCAAGTGGCTGCCCAAGTCCGTCACCCGGCGGCAGAAGCACGTCCACGACGCTTCCGTGTTCCAGGATGTCACCAGGTATACCTACGACGCCGCCGGCGACCCGCTGACCCGGACGGAGCACTACGGCCAGGGCACCGTCCAACTCACCACCACCTACACCCGTGACAGCTACGGCAACGTGCTCTCCAGCACACCCACCGGCAATAATGTGCCCTCGATTACCTCCTACACCGTGTACGACGCCACGGGACGCTTCCCCGTGCGCCGTTACCAGAGCGTGGACTCGGGCGAGAACCTCTTCACCTACGACACCTGGGGGCACCCTCTCACTGAGACCGACGCGGCGGAGGCCTCCAACCCCCTCACCACAGCCTACACCCTCGACGGATGGGGCGACCCCGTCGGCGTGACCTCGCCCGAGGGCGTCGTCACCACCCTCACCGAGGGATGGGCCTCCAACACCTCCTACTACGTCGAGGAGCAGACCGAAGGCAAGGCCGCCGTGAAGACGTGGTACGACTGCAAGGGACGGGTGAGCCGCACGCTGACCAAGGGGCACTGCAACCAGGACCTCGACCGGCAGTACACCCTCAACGGATGGGGCGGGAAGCAGCAGGTGGTCAACCGTACGGGCACGCGCGCTGTCATAGAGATGAGCAGCCACGACCACCGCGGCAGGCCCTCATGGACCTTCCGCACGGGCTCGGGCACCACCCACTACTCCTACGGCAATCGCAGCCGCACGGCCACCCACGACGGGCGCGCCTACGACACCACCTACGACGCCTGGGGCGGCATCCTCGAGAGCACGGATCCCGCCTGCACGGTGTCCTACACCTACGGCAGCCAGGGACTGCCCGTGGAGGTGGAGACCGACGGTTCCTCGGTGACGATGGCCTACGACGCGGCGGGGCGCAGGACGAGGCTCGACGACCCCGACGCGGGCACCTCCACCACCACCTACACCGCCGACGGGCGCACGCTAACCCACACCGACGGGCGCGGCGTGACGACCACGAACAGCTACGACGCTCTGGGCAGGCTCTCGCAGTCGGTCTCGGGAACGCTCACCACCGCCTACACCTACGGCATCGCCGGCCACGACAGGCTGAGGCTGAAGAAGGTGGAGACAGACGGCATGTCCACCGAGTACACCTACGACCAGTACGGGCGCGTGGTCTTCGACAAGCGCGACAACGGCGACGGCTTCCTCAGCGGACACACCTACCACTACGATGCCTACGGCCGCCTCTCGCGCCACCGCTTCCCCTCGGGACTGGACGAGGACTACGCCTACGATGCCAACGGCTGCCTGAGTGCCATCACCTGCAACGGCACTCAGGTCTGGGGCAACGTGTCTGACGACGGCTGGACGGCGGTGGACGGCTTCGGCAACACCACGCTGACCACGAAGCGCAGCCAGGCGGGGCAGCTCACCGAAAGCTACGTACTGAAAAGAGGGCAGGAGACCCCGCTGTACCGCATGGCCTACACGTGGGACGCGGTGCGGGGCAACCTCGCCTCGCGCACGGGGATGCTCGGGGCAACCGTCACGGAGACCTTCACCTACGACGACCTCGACCGCCTGACGGGCGTGTCCGTCTCAGGACAGGGCCAGATGGCGGTGGAGTACGGCGACGGCGGCAACATCCTCTCGAAGACAGGTCTCGGGGCGTACACCTACGGCTCCGCCCATCCCCACGCCGTGACCGGCGTGGAGAACACGGGCTATGTGATACAGTCCGCGGCGCAGCATATAGACTACAACCCCTGGGGCAAGGCTTCACGCATAGAGGAGGGGCAGTACAGCCAGACGCTCCGCTACGGGCCCGACCGCCAGCGGTGGAAGGTGGTGGACAGCGTGGGCGTGCAGCGCACCTCGCGCATCTACCCCCACGCCAACTACGAGTGGCGCAACGAGAATGGCGTCACCCGCCAGTTCCACTACTTGGAGAACGGCATCCTCGTACTGAAGGAGAACAACAACGACTTCTGGTACTTCCGCATCCTCACCGACAACGTGGGAAGCGTGGTGCGGGTGATCGACGGCGAGGGAACGGCGGTGGTGGAGGTGTCCTACGACGCATGGGGCAAGCCCACGGTGGCGCTCAACCAGATGGCCTTCCCGAGGGGCTTCGGAGGGCACG
>ONDS01000021.1 GCA_900316685.1 uncultured Prevotellaceae bacterium
GGAGAAAATTTGACTATGAATATAAATTTACAAAAAATATAAAGGCCGCTTAGTGTTAAAAATGTTAATTCGCTTGGCTCTGACTATAAGTTGCGAATTGGACTACGGGCCATTGTCTAAACTCCCAAACTCCCAGAACTCCTAAACTCCCAAACTCCCAAAACTCCTAAACTCCTAAAACTCCTAAACTCCCAAACTCCTACTTTAAACCATCTTTCGATCATGCATGACAGTTGTTTACACCTCATCAAAAGTAAATCATCCTTGACCGATGGCAGAGGAAGGATGAACAATCCTTTCTACTACACCCCCGACACGCTGACCATGTCCGCCGCCGAAGAAGTGAAGCGACTCATCGCCACACATGAGGAATGGCGCGACGAGGTGGCCAAGGGGAAGATGTTCGGTGTGCTGGTGGTGGAGGATGCCACGGGCAGAATGGGTTTCCTTGCCGCCTACTCCGGACAGATAGGCGGTCGTGAGGACTGGGAGGGTTTCGTGCCCGCCGTGTTCGACTACCTGCAAGAAAACGGTTATTTCAAGACCGAGGAACAAGAAATCTCCGCCATCAACCATCGGATAGACGAGTTGGAAGGTTCTGCCGACTATCTATCGGCGAAGAGCCACTTAGAGGAGATACACCGCAAAGCCGCCACAGAGGAAGAATCCTATAAAGAACAGATGCGCCAGGCCAAGGAGCGACGTGACGCCCATCGCCCCACAGCCACCCCCGACGAGCAGGCTGTGATGATACGTGAGAGCCAATATATGAAGGCTGAGTTGCGTAGGATGAAACGTCGCCACCAGGAGCAGGCAAAGACATTGGAGGAAGCCGTAAGAGCGACGGAAGAAGAGGTGACGCTGTTGCGCCGCGAGCGCAAACAAAAATCCGACGCTCTCCAGCAGTGGCTGTTCCGCCATTTCGTGATGTGCAACGGTCATGGTGAAGAGCGCACCCTGCTCGACATCTTCGCCCCCACCCCGCAAGGCATACCTCCCTCGGGAGCCGGTGAGTGTTGCGCTCCCAAGTTGCTGCAGCACGCATTCCTGCATGGCTACCATCCCCTGCGTATCGGCGAGTTCTGGCAGGGTGCGTCGCCCACGGGCGAGATACGTCGTCACGATCATTTCTACCCTGCCTGTCGGGGGAAATGCCTACCCATCCTGCGGTTCATGCTGCAAGGCCTGGACGTGGCACCCAACCCTTTGGAACAGTCGACCGACCAGACCTTGGAGGTGGTGTACGACGACGAGCAGTTGGTGGTGGTGAACAAGCCATCTGGCATGCTGGCCGTGCCCGGCAAGACATCCCTTGAGTCGGTGTACTCCATCCTTCGCCGTCGTTTTCCCCAGGCCGAGGGACCGATGATCGTACACCGCCTTGACATGGCCACCTCGGGACTGATGGTGGTGGCGAAGACCCTGTGGATGTATCATGCCCTGCAACAGCTCTTCGAACAGCGGAGAGTAGAGAAAAGATATGTTGCCCTGTTGGAACGCGACATCTCTCATGAAGTGCCACCGAGAGGCACCATCCGCCTGCCCCTGCGCCCCGACCCTATGGATCGTCCCCGACAAGTAGTGGATGAAAAGAATGGCAAGGAAGCCGTCACCGATTACGAGATCTTAGGCGTGGACCACGGCCACACCCTCATCGCCCTCTTCCCCCGAACGGGGCGCACCCATCAGTTGCGTGTCCACTGCGCCCATCCCCGTGGGTTGAACTGTCCCATCCTCGGAGATGCCTTATATGGCCGTCCCTCCGACAGGCTCCACCTGCATGCCGAACGATTGGTATTCGTCCATCCCCTCACCGAGCAGCAGGTATGCTTCGCCTGTCGCCCATAGTAGTTGATACTTACCTACAATAATTTTTCTCTTTCTCGACACAATGGATGATTATCAACAACGGATTACGGATTTAAATGACAACGGAATAAGTCCTAAAACTTCAATAGAACACTAAACGCTAAACCTTCATTAAATGGGCAAAAAAGGAATGAAAAAAATTTGGAGTTTTCTATAATTTTACATAAATTTGCCCTCGGGTAATTGCCTTCGGGCGACAACCTATTGGTTCGTCTTTCGCTAACGCACTGACAATCAATTCTTTTCGTGGAAATTGTGAAGCGTTATGCTTTTCTTGTTAACTGGAAACCTGAGAAATTTCTAATGACAAACAAGAGGAGGCATGATACTTCTCACGCGTAAGCGTGGGCTGCTATCATTGTATCTTGTTTGTCGGGTTTTCTCAGGACCTCCAGTTGAAGATACAGGCATACAGTGCCACGCTTCAACGTACCTATTAACCAGAGGTTCTTTAAGGAACAGAGAAGACCGATTATATATTCAAATAAAGTATTCTTATTATAAACTAAGCTTATAGAACATGAAAAAATTACTACTATTATGCTTTATGCTCTGCGCTTACTTACAGGGGTGGGCAGATGAGTGGACTGACAACTATGGGATCACATGGACCTTTACTGTTTATGGTTCTGAAGCGACCTTAACAGGTTCAGATTTTACCGCAGGGGATATGGTTATACCCTCGACAGTCTACAGGAATGGGGCTGCATACACAGTAACAGCCATCAGCGATTATGCGTTTGTGGAAGAAGAACAAGAAGCGGTGGTAAATATTCCGGCTTTTACCAGCGTGACCATTCCTTCGACTTTGAAGAAAATCGGTGTGATGGCTTTTGGAGAAAGTTCTGTACCAAAAGTAATCATACCTGATTTAGCAGCATGGTGTAGCATGGATTTCTCCAATGATTGGTTTACCAATCCTCTGAATGGTGCCCGTCTTTTTAGCGATGCGAATACGGAAATTACAGATTTGACCATCCCGGAAGGTGTTACAAGAATTAATGATTTCGCTTTTTTAGGATGTACCAGTTTGACAAGTGTTATTATTCCATCCGGTGTAACGAGTATTGGAGAATACGCTTTTGAAAATTGTTTTAACATAACGAGCATAACCATTCCGGAAGGAGTTACAACGATAAGTGAATGGGCTTTCTCTTGTAATAATAATTTAACCGAGGTTATTTCGTATATTAAAGAACCATTTGCTATTGAAAGCAACGTTTTCAATTCTTGTGAAGGAGAAGGAGAAGGTTTCACACCTGCTACGCTCTATGTTCCTGCAGGTTGTGTGCAAGCATATATAAATACACAAGGATGGTGGGAATTCTCAGAAATCAAAGAAATGGGTTCAACTGAACCGGCAGAAAACATCTGGACTTTCACAACCAATGGCTCCAATGCCACCATCACAGGCTGTAGCCAACCTGAAGGGAATCTCGTAATACCATCGCAGTTGAATGATGACCAAAATATATACGAAGTCACTGCTATCGGCAATATGGCTTTTCAAAATTGCTCAGATATTACGAGCGTGACCATCCCCTCGAGCGTTACAACCATTGGGACATCTGCTTTCAAAAATTGTTCTGGTCTGACAAAAGTGATTGTACCGGACTTAGCCGCTTGGTGCAACATCAATTTTAGCGATTTTAATGCCAACCCTTTATTCCTTGCACACCATCTATACAGCAATGAGAGTACGGAGATAACGAAGTTGGTCATTCCTTCCGGTGTAACGGCTATAAATGCACGTGTGTTCTTAGGTTGCTCTGCTCTTACAAATGTATCCATTCCTTCAAGCGTGAAAAGTATCGGTGAATATGCTTTCAGAAACTGTTACTTCCTAAAGAAAGTGAACATTGAGGAAGGATTAATGACCATTGGCTCTAACGCGTTCCAAAAATGCTCCAGTTTGACGAGTGTGATCATCCCCTCGAGCGTGACGACTATCGGCAGTTCATCTTTCTCTGGTTGCTCTGTTTTGGCTAGTTTGACCATATCAGAAGGTGTAAAAAGTATTGGTTCTGCGGCTTTCTGGGAATGCGATCGTTTAACAAGTGTAACCATCCCTGAGGGCGTAACGAGCATCGGAGATGATGCTTTTGCGAACTGCTCCAAACTGACGACTGTGACCATGCATCAGGGTGTAACTGGAATTAGTTCTTATACGTTCACTGGTAGTCCTTTAACGACCATTAAAGTTCTCGTCACCGATATGGCTGCTTTCTGCAATAATATGTTAATGAGTATTTTTGATGGTGAAGGAGCAACTAGCGGAGCTCTCGTGGAATATGAATTCATTGATGGAGGAGAATGGGATAATAATTATGAACATCCATTTGATCCATATGGTGAATATTATGATGGAGAGGGAGCGTATTATTTTGGAATTCATCCTCAACTAATTGATGCCGAAGGTAATCAGATTAGGGAATTCATCATCCCCGAGGGCGTTACGAGCATCGGATCTTATGCGTTCTCTGGCTGCTCCGGCCTAACGAGTGTGACTATTCCTGAGGGCGTGACGAGCATCGGCGGTGCTGCGTTCGATGGCTGCTCTGGCCTGACGAGCATAACCATCCCCTCGAGCGTGACGAGCATCGGCTCTGGAGCGTTCTCTGGCTGCCGCGGCCTAACGAGCGTATATACATATATGGAAACGCCACCAAGTATAAGTTCATCTACTTTTTCTAACAGGACCAATGCCACGCTCTACGTACCTTACGGATGTAAGGCGGCATACGAGGTGGCTGACTATTGGAAAGAGTTCAAGGAGATTATAGAGATGGTGCCGGAAGAAAACATCTGGACATTCACGACCAATGGCTCCAATGCCACCATCACAGGCTGTAGCCAACCTGAAGGTGACCTTGACATCCCGAATGTCGTAACCAAGAATGGAAACGAATATCATGTAACAGCGATTGGTGAAGCGGCATTCTCTGGGTGTACAGGGCTGATAAGTGTAACGATTCCTGAAGGCGTGACAAACATATACAAAACAGCATTTAATGGCTGCACAAATCTGACAAGTATAATCATTCCAGGCAGCGTAACCAACATCGGAACATCAGCATTTGCTAATTGTTCATCCCTAACAAACATCGTCTTGTCTGAAGGTTTAAGAACCATAGGAGAAAACGCATTCAAACAATGCACGGCACTGAAAAGCATCACCATCCCCTCCACCTTGGAGACCTTAGCCAAATATGCATTTTCCTACTGCTCGGGGCTGAAGAAGGTGATTGTTTCTGACCTCGCGGCTTGGTGTGGTGTTACTTTCGGTGATGGAAATGCCAACCCTCTAAATTATTCCCACCACCTCTACAGCGATGAAGAAACGGAAATCACCGAATTGGTCATACCAGAAGGAGTGACAGTCATCAACGCCCGAGCCTTCCGAGGCTGTTCCAGTTTGAAGAGCGTGACCATCCCATCGAGCGTGACGAGCATCGGTGATTATGCATTTTTCAACTGTTCCTCTTTGGGGACGGTTTCCTGCGATATGGATACCCCGTTAAGTATTACAGCCAATACCTTTTCCAACCGTGCCAATGCCACGCTGTATGTACCGGCGGGATGTAAATCTCTGTATGAAGATGCCGATTACTGGAAAGAATTCAAGGAAATCATCGAGATGGGAACTGTATCCTTGATTGAACAAATCGTTTTAGGTAAAACAGCCTTGAATCTATCTGTGGGTGAAGCCACCACTCTTACCGTGACCATCACACCCGAGGATGCCACCAACCAAGAATTGGTCTGGACCTCTTCCGACACCAACGTGGCAACCGTGGAGAACGGGGTGATTACCGCCATAGGCATCGGCACCGCAATCATCACCGTCACAGCAAACGACGGTTCCGGAGTGAGTGCCTCCTGTCAGGTGACGGTGACAGAGGCCGCTGAAGAAGACAGCGACTACAGCCTGATCGACAATACGCTCTACATAGAACGAACCGAAGGCATCACGGGACAACAAGTTACGCTCTCCATCAAGATGAAGAACACAGTAGATGTGCAGGGCTACCAATTCGACCTCTACCTGCCTGAGGGCGTGACCGTAGCCACCGACGAGGATGGGTTCAGTCTGATAGAGTTGAGCACAGAGCGCACCACAGCCCGCAAGACCGACTATTTCAACGCCACCGTTCAGCCCGACAGAAGCATCCGCGTGCTCTGCGGTTCGTCGAAGGGATACACCTTCGAAGGCACCGACGGCGAGGTGGCAACCATAACGCTCAACATCGGCGAAGACATGGAGGAGGGCGACTATCCCATCATCCTGAAGGAGGTGAACCTGACCGACAAGAACTCCACGCTCTACACCACCGGCTACCTGAAGTCGACGCTCACCATCATCAACTTCATGCTCGGCGACGTGAACGGCAACAAGAAGGTGGAGGTGTCCGACTTCATCGCCACCGCCAACTACATCCTCGGCAACCCGCCGCAGGTGTTCATCTTCAAGGCGGGCGACCTGAACAACAATAACAACATCGAAGTGTCCGACTTCATCGGCATCGCCAACATCATCCTGAACAGTTCGACCAGCAGCAACGCTCCGGCAGCCGCTCCGAAGAAAGCCCTGGCGACTGCTCCGAAGAAAGCAGCCACGGACATCGACGCACTCACCGACGCCATCTACGTCGAGCCGGTGACCGCGGCTCCCGGCACGCAACAGACGCTGTCCATCCAGATGAAGAACAGCAGCCCCGTGGCTGGCTTCGAGTTCCGCCTGCAGCTGCCTGAAGGCATCACAGTGGCCACCGACGATGAGGGATTCCTCATGGCCGAATTGAGCACGGAGCGCACCACGAGTCGCAAGACCGACTACTTCAACTCTTCCCTACAAGACGACGGCACGCTGCAAGTGCTCTGCGGTACATCTACAGCTGATCCGAGCACGGGCAAGACTTATGTGTTCAGCGGCAATGAGGGCGAGGTGGCGCAAATAACGGTTAACATCCCCGAGGACTATGCTGAGGGCGTGTACGAGGTGAGCATTCTTGACGCGGCCTTCTCCGATGCCGACAACAACCTGAAGGAAGTGGGCCGGACGGTGACCACTGAATTGACCATCGGCGACAACAGCATCGTGCTGGATGAAAACTCCACCGAGGAAATCGCAGCAACCGACGGCCCCGTGAAGGTGGTAGTGAAGCGTACGCTGAAGAAAGACCAGTGGAGCACCATCTGCCTGCCGTTCGACATGACGGAGGAGCAGGTGTATGCCGCCTTCGGCAACAATGTGCAGTTGCAGGAGTTCGACAGTTACGATGCAGAATACGACATCGACGATAATGTGACGGGCATCCTCGTCCATTTCACGGATGCCGACCTGAGCGACGGCTTCTACGGCAACTATCCCTATGTGATTAAGGTTTCGGAGGATATCTCCGAATTCACCGTCACGGCGATCATCAATCCGTTGGAGGATGACTGCTATTCAGAGTATGATAATGGCAGGACGGGCAAGAACCGCCATGTGTACGGCACGTTCTACGGTACATACCACGCGCAGACAACGGTGCCCGAGAACGGCCTGTTCATCAGCGACAACAAGTTCTGGTACTCCACGGGCAAGACGAAGATGAAGGCCTTCCGCGGCTGGTTCGAGTTCGAGGATGTGCTGGCTGATGTGGAAGCCGCAGGCGCGAACATCGACTTCACATTCGATGGGACGACGGGCATACGCGAAATTAGGGAGAAATCCCAGGCTGAAGGCGCGGTCTACACCCTTCAGGGCCAGTACTTAGGCAAGGACATCGACCTGAAAAAACTGCCACGTGGCATCTATATAGTGAATGGTAAGAAACAAGTTATTAAGTAATACCCACCCCTTGCCCCTCCCAAAGGAAGGGGTGAGAGTGTTGGGAAAGAGAGTTTTCTTGAAATTATTGACAATTTAACCAATTCCGCCCCCGATAGCCTTGGGCACCCTCCCTTGGGGAGGGACGGGGTGGGTCCTAAATGAATCATGAAAAGAACAGCATATATACAACCGCAGATGAAGAACTGCTTTTACGACACGGAATCTATCTTGGATGGCACAGGTGTGACGGGCGACAACGGCACGGATTGGGGTGGCGTGGATGAGACCGGCGAGAAAGACCCTGATGCCAACGAGGTCAGTGTGTGGGAAGAAGAGGAGGAGATCATCTTCAAGAAAAAGTTCGACCTGTTTGGTGATTGACAATTGACAAAACCACCAATCTTAACAGCGTGGGCTGTTTCTGTGTGCGATAAGGGCATTCTAAGGTCTTTTGGACATACAGGAACAGTCCTCGTTATTTTGAACACTACATTTTTACACAAATAACCGCTATATCGTTCATGCCTTTGTGTTACCATTCTCCTGCATCAAGAATTTCCGAATCTTTTCTTTGCTTGGCAACTGTAACTCATACCGGGCAACAAACAATTGGGGATCTGTGAAGGGGGTAAGATATTCCACCATCTCCTGCCCATACTCCGTACATAGGAGCAGTCCTACAGGTGGATTGTCATCGGGCTGCATATAATGCTTGCGATAATACTCAATATACATATTGAGTTGTGCAACATCAGCATAGTCCAGCCGATGGGCTTTGAGTTCCATGATGCAGTGGCATTTCAAAATACGATGATAGAACACCAAATCTGCCTTGTAGTAACGATCATCTATCAATAATCTCTTCTGTTCTTCTTCAAGGCAGAAACCCATGCCCAATTCCATGATGAAATCTTTTAAGTGGCTTACGATTGCTGCCTCCAAATCATTTTCATCAATGACATCTTTGGAAGAAAGACCAAGAAATTCAAAAAAATAAGGAGATTTGACTTCCTGTTCAAAAGTTGGCCGCTCGGCTATCCCGTTTATTTCTTTGCTGAGCAATTCCGGTTTCTTACTCCAACCACTTCGGGCATAATAATTGGTGTCAATCTGGCGTTGTAACTCTCTTACGCTCCAAGGGCCACGCATTGCCTCAATTGCGTAGAATACTCGCTGCATGGAGTCTTCAACATGGAGGAGCTGAACAATATGTGTAAAAGAGAGTCGGTCGAACAAAGCCTGGGGAACAGTTTTTACACTCCCATCAGACAAACTCATGGCAAAACCATCGGAAGAAATCCCTGTAACCATCAAGGAATCTTGCATTTTTGCAGATTTAGCAGTCACTGACTGCTGTTTTCCTTCGTCTTTCAATTCAGCAATCAGTGACTGCTGAATCTGTGAGGAAAGAAATGGTATAGAAGCAGACTTCACCTTATCCTTGCCAAGACGCTCAAAGAGATAGTTGGCTATAACAGGACGCAATTCTGGATAAAGCGAATAAAACAGGCGGTAGCTGCGTAAGTTCGTAGCACTATAACTTTTACCACCTAATCTCTTTGAGATATTCTGGAGAAGATTATCTCCATATTTGGCCTTGTCATTTCCGTGCTGCTCATATTCCACTATATAGTAGCCTGTCAGCCATGCTTTCGTTGTAATGTTGCGGTTGATGACAACACGGGCATCTTGTTGCAATGCCTCGCCTATACTCTTAATCTGAGTAACTAATGACTCAAAGTTTTCTGAAAACTGGTATGCCGAGTGTTTGATAATGTCAGTCATATGTCTAACCCTTTCATGTAATAAGTTCCTGTTTGTCAATGCCAAGTAGTTTTGCTATCTTATCCAATGTATATAAGTCTGATTAGACACATTGGTTCTCCATTTACTCACAGCAGCAGGGTTCTTACCCAATTCTTCTGCGAACCACTTAGTCGTTCGTTTCTTTTCAACTAATACAACTTTGATACGATTCATACCTTTCATTTGCGAATCTCTTTAATTTAAACGCAAAGATACTCAAAACGATTGACAACCTACGAACATTCTTTTAAAATCATACTTGTAAATCCATCTTTTGTTAATTTTAAGATATTCCTAAATGATAATCATGAGGATAATATGGATTGTTTCGGAAAGAAAAAACGCACAATTTGATAAAATAACAAGAATAATGATTAACTTTGCGAAAGCAATCCGCATGCGACGGAAGACACCAAGCGATGAAATGACTAAAACCCTAAACAATTATAACCATGGCTATAAAAATTGCGTTTTTCGACACAAAGAGTTACGACCGTGAGTCGTTTGAGAAGCTGAACAAGGATTTCGGTTTCGATATTCATTACTACAAGGAGCGTCTGAGCATGAACACCGTGGCGCTGGCCAAGGGCAAGGATGTGGTGTGTATCTTCGTCAACGCCGAGTGCGACCACCGCGTCATCGACGAATTGGTGGCCAACGGAGTGAAACTCATCGCCCTGCGCTGCGCCGGTTTCAACAACGTCGACCTACAAGCCGCCAAGGACCGCATCCGTGTGGTGCGCGTACCCGCCTACTCACCCCATGCCGTGGCAGAATACGCCATGACGCTGATGCTCACCCTCAACCGCAAGGTGTACCGCTCCGTTTACCGCACACGCGAAGGCAACTTCAAGCTCAACGGTCTGCTGGGTTTCGACATGTACGGCAAGACCGTCGGTCTGATAGGCATGGGCCGCATCGCCAAGGAGCTGATCAAGATTTGCCGCGGCTTCGGCATGAATGTGGTAGCCTACGACCTTTATCCCGACCATGCATTTGCAGAGGAACACCAAGTGAAGATTGTCACCCTCGATGAGTTATATGAGGAGAGCGACATCATCTCATTACATTGTCCGCTGACCGAAGAGACGAAGTTCATCATCAACAATGAGAGCATCACGAAGATGAAGTACGGAGCCATCATCATCAACACCGGTCGCGGCAAGCTCATCAAGACCGAGGACCTGATTGACGGACTGCGCACCCACCAGCTTGGCGGCGCCGCCCTCGACGTGTACGAGGAAGAGCAGAACTATTTCTACGAGGACCGCTCCGACAAGATGATCGACGACGACAAGTTGGCCCTGCTGCTGATGATGCCCAACGTGATCGTCACCTCTCATCAAGCCTTCTTCACGCGCGAAGCCCTTCACAACATCGGCCTGACCACGCTACAGAACATCAAGGATTGCTTCGACGGCAAGGAACTTGCAAACGAAGTGAAGGCGTAAACATTCCACTACACTCCAACCCTTAACCCCAAAGGACCATGAGAAAAATACTCTTCCTGGCTATGTTGGGCATCGCCCTGACCGCCAACGCCCAGACCCTGGAGTCGTTCACCAACTACCCTACGGGTTACGTGAACACCTCGTATTACACGTCTACGAACACCATGAAGACCATCGACGGCGTACTCTACATGATATACGACAATGTGCCCGTGGTGCTGGTGAGATACCCAGCCATGAACGAGCGCGAGGAGTTTGAGGTGCCCTCGACAGTGCGGCGTATCTGCCACAACGCCTTCCAAGGCACCCAATTCCTAAAGACGTTGAAGATACATAGTACCGTCAGTTTCGGCAATTTCATCAGCATGGCCATTGCCGATACCGCCTTCAACGACAGTTCGATAGAGAATTTCGTGGTGATAGAAAACGACGCCACCTCAGCCGCAGGCATACCTGAGGCCCCTCTGCCACGCACCGAGACCGGGCGCTACGATGTGTCGGGGCGCACCACAAGCCCATCGTCGACGGGTGTGCAGATTGTCACCTACGACGACCATACGTCGCAAAAGGTGGTAGTGAAATAAACGAAGATTACAACAGGTGAAGGTAGTTCTCGACGGGAATTCCTCGGTTCTTGTCTTCGTTGTCGCGGTTGAGGTCGATAAGCATGGCCACGGCATCCATCGCCTTGCGTGTGCTTGCCAGTAGCGGCTCACCCTGAAGCAGATGGCCGATGAGGATGGCTGAGAACATATCGCCTGTGCCTGGGAAATGCACGGGAATCTCCGTGTAGTCGAGCGAGAAATACTCATCCTTGATGTGGTTATAACCCACCACCATATTTTGTCCGTCGACCCGTATGCTGGTGATAAGCACCGATCGTGCACCTATCCCCCGTAGCTTATCGACCAGCATACGTGCCTCGTTGGCATCGACGCCCTCTTCACGGTAGGGATGGTCGGCCAAATAGCACGCCTCGGTGTAGTTGGGATAGGTGAGATGTGCCACCGCCACCATCTCGCGCATGCTTCGAATGGCACTCTCGGTGACACCATTATACAGTTTCCCCTCATCACCCATGATGGGGTCTACGAAGATGGCGGTTCCTTTCGCCTCCTCTTCCATGCAATAAGTAGAGATGATTTTCGCCTGTCGCTCCGAGGCGATGAACCCTGTGGCTATGGCATCGAAGGAGAAACCCAGCTCACGCCATACGGGAAAGACCCCCTGTATGTAGTCGGTAGTGTCGAGCAGATTGAACTTACCATAGTCGAGTGTGTTCGACACCAAGCAGGTGGGCAGGTTGTAGACGGGATAGCCGAAATACGAGAGAATGGGCAGCATGGCCGCCGTGGCCACTTTGCCATAGCCGGCTATATCATTGACGAGAAGAATCTGTTGTTTCATATCGCGTGCAAAAATACATCTTTTTTGTAAGGAAATAGAGATTATATCGATTATTTTGTTTATTTTTGCACAATAAACCTAATAACATTATGAGAAAACTACTCTATTTGATCATGACCGGGGTTATGACACTAACCGCCACGGCCCAGGAGACCATCGGTGTGAACACCGGCGACATCACCTCGCCCGAGATACGCAACGATCAAAGCGTCGTTTTCCGTCTTTTCGCTCCCCAGGCGAAAGAAGTGTCTGTAGAAGGCGACTTCCTGCCCAAGACCAAAGTGCAGACGCCCATGGGCGAAATGGAACAGACGGGCCGTGCCGCCATGACACGCGACGACAAGGGTTTATGGACTTATGAGAGCGCCCCCATGGCACCCGAGATGCATACCTACTGTTTTTACGTGGATGGCATGCGCATCAACGACCCCAGCAATGTGTATATGCTGCGCGACATAGCCACCTACACCAATTATTTCCTCATCGACGGGGCTTTGTCGGAAAACTACTTCGTACGTGAGGTGCCCCATGGTACGGTGAGCAAGGTGTGGTATCCCTCACCCAAATTAGGCATGGAACGCCGCAGGATGACCGTCTACACCCCAGCAGGTTATGAGGAGGGAAGCAAGCGCTATCCCGTGCTCTACCTGTTGCATGGTGCCGGTGGTGACGAGAACGCCTGGAGCGAGTTGGGCCGCGCCGCCCAGATACTCGACAACCTAATAGCCCAGGGCAAGGCCGAGCCGATGATTGTGGTGATGCCCAACGGCAACGGAGCCCAGGAGGCTATGCCCGGCGAATACCCCAATTCGATGTACAAGCCAATGTTCATGAACCCCCGCTGCATGGAAGGTAGTATCGAGGCCGCCTTCGTGAGTGATGTGGTGGGATTCATCGACAGCCATTACCGCACCTACGCCGACAAGCGTCACCGCGCCATCGCCGGTCTGTCGATGGGTGGTTTCCACTCATTGTGGATTTCAGCCAACAACCCCGAGCAGTTCGACTACATCGGGCTGTTTTCCGCCGCTGTCAGCCGCCAAGGTCAAGGCGAGAACGCATGGGTATATGAGAATTTAGAGGGCAAGATGGCCAAGCTGTTCGCCCAAAAGCCACGTCTGTATTATATCGCCATCGGTAATGCCGACTTTCTCATTCAAGACAACACCAAATTCCGCCAGATGCTCGACAGCAAGGGCTATCCCTACGAATATTGGGAGACCGACGGCGGCCATATCTGGGCCAACTGGCGCAAATACCTGAATGTGTTTGCCCAGAAATTGTTTAAATAAGAACAATCAGAGTATTCGGAGTATTCAGAACAATCAGAGTAGCCAGAAAAATAATACACATGAAAAAGATTATCAGATCCATCATCTTAACCTTTTTCCCATCAGTATGACAGCACAGAATGCGCCCCAGCTGCGGGCCGACAACATCGACGAGGTGATTGCCGCCATGACCCTTGAAGAGAAAGCCCAGTTGCTCGTGGGCGGAGCCAACAATTTCTTCAGTGGCGGAGCCGTGGTAGGCGGTTCGGCCGAGACCGTGGCCGGTGCTGCCGGCACCACCGCCGCCATACCACGTCTGGGCATTCCCGAAACCATCCTGACCGATGGTCCTGCCGGAGTGCGCATCAACCCCACGCGCCAAGGTGAGAGCAAGACTTACTATGCCACCGGATTCCCCATCGGTACCTGCCTGGCCTCGACATGGAACACCACCTTGGCCGAAGAAGTAGGTCGCGCCATCGGCAATGAGACAAAAGAATATCGTTGCGACGTGATATTGGGTCCTGGTATGAACTTGCACCGCAACCCCCTTTGCGGCCGCAACTTCGAGTACTATTCTGAAGACCCCGTGGTGACCGGCAAGATAGCCGCCGCCTATGTGCGTGGAGTACAAGCCGAGGGAGCCGGCACGAGCATCAAGCATTTCGCCGTGAATTCGCAGGAGACACGCCGCACGAGCGTTGATGAGCGCGTGTCGCAACGTGCCGCCCGTGAGCTCTACCTCCGCGGTTTCGAGATAGCCGTCAGGGAAAGCGAGCCCTGGACCGTCATGGCCTCGTATAACATTATCAACGGCACCTACGCCCAGGGCAACCATGACCTCCTGACCAAGATATTACGCGACGACTGGGGATACAAAGGCATCGTGATGACCGACTGGATAGGCATCCGCGACGGGCTGCGCACCATCGACGAGGTGCATGCCGGCAACGACCTGATGGAACCTGGTCAGCCCCAACAGGCACAAGAGATAGTAGACGGTGTGAAGAACGGACAGTTAGACATCGCCGATGTGGACCGCAACGTGCGCCGTATGTTGGAGTATATCGTGAAGACTCCCAGTTTCAGGAAGTACAAAGCCACCAATACGCCCGACCTTAAAGGTCATGCTGGGATTACCCGCCGTGTGGCCAATGAGGGTATCGTGCTGTTGAAGAACGACCATGGCACCCTTCCCCTGGCCAAGAGCATCAAGACCGTGTCGCTCTACGGTGTCAACTCCTACGATTTCCTCTCCGGTGGCACCGGATCGGGTTGCGTACACACTCCCTATGTGGTCGACATGGTGACCGGTCTGGGCAATGCAGGCATCCAGACGACCAAAGAGCTGACCGAGCTCTACCGCAAGTATATCGAATTCGCGAAACTGAAGTTCGAGGCCGACCGCCATCCCGCCAAATGGTTCCAGATGGCGATGTTCGGACAGCAGAAATATCCCGAAGTGGAAATCAGCGCCCTCTGCACCCAGAAAGAAGCTAAGAACGCCGATGCCGCCATCATCACCATCGGCAGACAAGCTGGTGAAGGAATCGACCGTGATATCGAAGGCGAGTTCAACCTGACCGAGCAAGAACGTCAGATGATCATGAACGTGAGCAACTATTTCCATCAGGAAGGCAAACCCGTGGTGGTGATTCTCAACTCCGGTTCAGTGGTGGAGACCGCCTCATGGAAGAACTACGCCGATGCCATCGTCGTGACATGGCAACCCGGCGAGGAGGGTGGCAACAGCATGGCCGACATCCTCACCGGCAAGGCCAACCCCTCGGGCAAGCTGACCATGACCTGGCCCGTGGCAGCCACCGACCATCCCTCGACCCAGAATTTCCCCAACGGGTCGGTTGACCTCTACACCTTCACCGAAGCCACAGGCAACGGTCGTCAGGTGCCCGGTTACCACTACACCAACCACGAGGAAGACATCTACGTAGGCTATCGTTATTTCGACACCTTCGACAAGGAGGTGAGCTATCCCTTCGGCTACGGACTGTCGTACACCACCTTCGAATATGGCAAGCCCTCCGTGAGCATCAAGGGTGAGACCATCGAGGTGAGCGTGAGTGTGAAGAACACAGGCAGCGTGGCAGGCAAGGAAGCCGTGCAGGTATATGTGAGTGCCCCCGACGGCACCATGGAGAAGCCCGCCAAAGAGCTGAAGGCTTTCGGCAAGACCAAGGAACTGAAGCCTGGACAGAGCGAGACCCTGCGCATGACCATGCAGCGCCGCGACCTGGCCTCGTTCGACGAGGGACAAAGTGCATGGGTGGTCGACAGCGGCACCTACACCTTCAAGATTGGTGCCTCCGCCGCCGACATCCGTGGTACCGCCACCCTGCGTGTGGAAGGTATGGTGGAGAAGACCAGCAATGCACTGGCCCCGCAAGTGGAGTTGAAGAAGCTAAGTAAAGGAGCAAGGAGCAAGGGGCAAGAGGCAAGAGAATAGACCGTTGACCACTCCGCACTCGACAAAAGACATGGAAAGAGGGTGACCCCGATGTACCAGTTACCAATAACAACTAAGAATCATTCATGAAAAAGAACAAGAAATTCAAGCCACTGCTGCTCCTGCCCTTGTTCATGGCCATCGGTTGCCAGGGCAATGCCCAGAACAATGGACAAGGAGGCAACAGCGACAGTCTGAACACCGATACTGTGGCACATCAGGTGACCCTGCTCTTCGCCGGCGACCTGATGCAGCACGACGGTCAGATCAAGGCCGCCCGCATGGCCGACGGCACCTATAATTACGACGATGTGTTCGCCAGGGTGAAAGACGAGGTGAGCGAGGCCGACCTGGCCATCGCCAACTTCGAGGTGACGCTGGGCGGCCCTCCCTACAGGGGCTATCCCCAGTTCTGCGCCCCCGACGAATATTTGCTGGCCAGCATCGACGCCGGCTTTGATGTGCTACTCACCGCCAACAACCACTGCGTGGACACGCGTGAGCGGGGTCTGAGGCGTACCATCGACATGATGGACTCGCTGAAGGTGCATCACCTCGGCACTTATAAGAATGCCGCCGAACGCGACAAGCAATATCCCTTCATCATCGAACACGACGGCATACGCATCTGTCTGCTCAACTTCACCTATGGCACCAACGGCATTCCCGTGCCCAAGCCCTTCGTGGTGAACATGGAAGACACGGTGGAGATAGCCCGCGACCTGGCCAAGGCCAAGACGTTGAAACCCGACGTGATCATCGCCTTCCCCCATTGGGGCATCGAATACGTGCAGCAGCCCAACAAGCAACAACGTGCCCTCGTGGCCTGGTTGCTGAGCCATGGTGTGGACCATGTGATAGGCGGCCACCCTCATGTGGTGCAGCCCTTCGAGGTGGAACAGCGTAGTGACGGCAAGCACTTGGTGGTGTATTCTCTGGGTAACTACGTGTCGAACATGACGAAGCCTAACACCGATGGCGGTGCCATGGTGCGCATGACGCTGACCAAGAAAGATGGAAAGACAGAGATGACCTCGTGCGACTACTCCCTCTTCTGGGTGTCACGCCCCGCTACCTCGGGCAAGAAGAACTTCCGCATCTTCCCCCTCTCCCACCCCATCGATGAACTGAACGCCGCCGAGCGCAGCCTGCGCCAGCGCTTCATCAACACCACGGGCTCGATGCTGAAGAAATACTGCAAGGGGATAGAAGAGCGATGAGCGAAACCCACCCCCGACCCCTCCCGAAGGGAGGGGAGTCCCAAACGACCAAACGACCAAACGACCCAAAAAGCCAAACGACCAAATAACTAAAAAACCATTAATTATGAAAAAGTATCTGTATCAATTCCTGTTCGCCTTTATGGCGTTAGGACTGTGCGCCGGCTCGTGTAACAACGAAGAAGACGACATCGTGAACCCCGGAGGCGGTGACAGCGGCGGCGGCAGCTCCACCACGTTCGACCCCACGAAGCAGACAGGCTACAGCAACGGCATCGGTCTGTATCTCTATCGCTATACCGCCATAGTGGGCGAGCCGTTCAACCTGCGTGCCAAGCGCTTCATCGATGAGACCAAACAGCTCACCGACAACCGTAACAACATCGATGCTGCCGACGACGGCACCGTAGTGACCAACGTGAAGTGGAAATCGTCTGACGAAAGCATCGCCACGGTCGACAGCAAGGGCGTAGTGACGCCCAAGAAGACGGGCACGGTGAACATCTACGCCTATACCGACTATAAACAGTGGGCGCGCTGCATGGTACGTGTGGAACCCAAGGGCACGAAGCGCTATGGCGTATATGTGGCCGGCTATGAGCTGACCGACTACAACTACAAAAGCATCAGCTCGTTCCCCGGCGTGTCGGGCAACATCTCCTACGACCCCACGAAAAACGAGCTGGAACTTGACGGGTGCACCATCAACCTGACCGACTCGGTGGAGGGCATCCTCGTTAACCGCGACGATGTCACCATTTACCTATATGGCACGAACAAGGTGACCACGAACCACAGCTATGCCTTAGGCGTCCGCGCCTCGTTCAAGCTGAACTACCTCGATGATGCCGACAACACACGTAGATGCCGCATCATGGGCAGCTCGTCGAGCAACACCACCTTTGAAAGCACCGCCAGGGGCACGCAGAAGCGCAGCGCCGGCATCGGCATCAGCGACTTTGCCGAGGTATGGGTGCAGAACTGCAACGTGACGGCCAAGGGCCAGCAGTACGGTGTGGGCCCCGCTCACTGGCACCGCTACACCGGTCTTCACAGCATGCACGAATACTGGCTCTCGGATGGTACTGACCCCTGGGGGAACAAGGCAGACACTTACTTCACCTACATGGGCGGCTATTTCACCATGCTGCGTTGTACCTTCACTGCCATCTGCGACACTAGCGACGAGGGCTGCGGTGCCATCCACTTGTTGTCGATGATCAGAACCAACTCGCTTTACAACCTGGAGCCCGGCGATGCCGCAGCATTCAACTACGGTACGATAGCTGCCACGAAATATACGAAGTCGATAAATGCTGCCTCGGTATGCAGGACAGGTACCACGCCGCCCTTCACACCCTATAAGGGCAAGGTGGTGTACTCATCGAACAAGGGCGACGGCAACGCCCACCCCATCAACGAGTAAGGGGGCAAGGTGCAGAGAGCATGAGGTATGAGGCAAGGAGGTGTGTTGCTGCCCCCACGCCTTGACATCCTAAAAAAAGAATCCCCGAATCGCGATAAAAAAATGCGATTCGGGGAGTTTGCTATTCGCTAATCGATGATCAATCGATTAGATAATCAATCGATGTCAGAGCCGTGGTCGAGCGAGTCGTTGAAGTCGCGGGGCTCATGGTCGGCCAGCGGGTCGTGATAGTCGTTGCGGTTGTTACGGCGCTCACCACGGTCGCGACGCTCGGGACGGTCACCACGGTCGCCACGGTCACGGCGTTCGCCGCCGCGACGCTCGCCACGCTCCGGACGCTCAGGGCGCTGGCGGCGCTCACGCTCCTGATAACCCTCGGGTTTGGGAATGAGCACGCGGTGCGACAGTTTATACTTACCGGTCTTCGGGTCGATCTCGAGCAACTTAATCTACGAAGCAACCGTAAGGCATAATACTGCGTACAGTGCCCTCGTAGACCTCTCCCACTTCGGGCACCGCTATTCCGGTCGTCATCTGTTCCATGAGATGTGGCAGTATATGGGCGACAACGTATGGTCGACCAGCAACGACATGGTAGGGAACATGGCTGGTGGCAGCCTCTTCATCCTCCGCTGCACCTTCACCGCCATCTGCGACGCCGGCAATGAGGGCTGCGGGGCCATCAACATGTTGGGCGCCGTTTACACCAACTCCACCTACAACATCAAGCCCTCCGGCGGAGTGGACCTAAGATGGGGAACAATAAAAGCCACCACCTACAGCCCTTCGGTCAACTATCGAGTGGCCACCTGCAAGAAAGGTACCTTTGAACCATACAAGGGCGAGGTGACTTATTCCTCCACAGTGGCGTGGGATGGCAATGAGTATCCCATCAATTAAAGGTAAAAGGTAAGAATTGGAGGGATTTGGAATCCCAACAAGAAATCACCCGAATTTCTTCGGGTGATTTCTTGTTGGGGAAAAGCAAAAACCGACATAGCCCTTTTTACAGAGAGATGTTGTCGATGGCGACCTCTTGGGTCTGCACGGCGAGCAAAGCATCGTTCAGTGCCATGGTAGCGCATTGCGGATTGGTATGGCAATAAGGTCGGAACATCCGGCACAGGTTAGCTGTTTGGTCGGTAGGATGATTCAGCAGAATAAGTATTCCCGCATTGCCGTCGTCGTTAGCCTGGGGCATGAGCACCCGTGAATACGAGTGAAGGCATGAAGAGAGCATCTGGTTGAATTGCTGCTTGTCATAACGAAGAAAGGAATAGGACTGTTGGCACATCATGAAATCATAAACGGAGAAATCGCCCAGTTCCCTATCCAGTTTTTCAAGGATGGTATTTTTCAGTTGTCCCTTGAAACGCGCCACACTTTCCTCGCCGATATCGTAATCGCCCCTTTTCATCAGTTCCCATAGCCGTATCTCAGCTATCAGATCCAGCTCTCTCTCCTTGAAGAAAGCAAAGAGCACCTCGTTGTTGAGCAAGGCGATGAACGGCGGGCGTTTCTCAGGCGACATTACCTTCACACACCGTTTTTCTTCCTCGTACCATACACTGAGGTTGTTGACATACGATTTCATCGACACATTGAGCCGGCTCAGGTTATCGTGCAGTCCCGTGAGGTTATCAATCAACATACCCGCCACGAAAGCCCTCATGTCAAGCATCTTCATCTCCTTCTCTGTCATGCCGACCAGCGAGCCCTGTTCATCGAGTAGCACACGCCATCGGTTTTTCAGTGCCGCCAGGTCGTGCCTTCTCTGTGCGAGATAACCGAAGAGAGCCAGCACATCGAGACCCGCCAAGATGGACACAAAGGTATGGGCGATCCCCCACGACCTGGTTACCCAGGTGAGAATATAGGCCACCAAAGCAAAGACAACCGCCGCACCCGCCATGACGATGGCCGTCCACCGCGTGGAGGTTCTGAAGTCTTCGATACTCTTGCCCATCCGCATCTCCGAGTCCACCAAAGTCCCGTTTTGTTCATTCCTCCTATCCTCCAACACCGCCTTGGCGGCATCTACGATCTCGTCGCGCTTCGCCTTGTTCTTCAGGTTGCCATTCAGGTGTACCAAGTCGGCATACATCCCCCTGTACGTTTCCAGCCATTGCTCCTGTTGCACCTTGTTCAAGTCGCGCAAAGAACTTAGGATGGCCATTTTTATGGCAGTGTCGGTGCTGTCAAAGGATATACGATGTTTGGTAGCCACCCCCTTCACATGGTCGGAGCTGGCTATCTGCGTAATGACATAGGCGGCATTGACGAACTTTTTCTGTCCCACATAAGCATAGGGCATATAGCAATACCCCTTCTCGCCAAACGCCGTCCCCCAGGAGTTACGCACCTTGAAGAATCCCGTCTCATCATCGAAGCCACATATCACCATGGCATGGTTCTCACCCTCCTCGGGATCCTGCGTAGGCATAGGCACGAACGGCAATCCCAGTTCCATCTCATTGAAGACCTTGAAAGAGGCGATGACCGGGTATCCCTCAGCTATCGCCGTCTTGAGTAGTTCAAGATTATGCTGGATATCCATGGAGAGCGGCATGTTTTTCGCCTCTACAATACGATGCCTTAGTGCCTCGGTGTAAGCCTCTTCAGAGGGCCGGTCGTCGACATGCTCTTTCGAATAGGGGCACAACGACTCTGCGCATACCCCCCTTTTTCCCATGCTGTTGATGACCTCGCTAACCGCCGCACCCTGTTCACCCAGACGGCCATATTGTTCACGCACATTGTAATAGACGAAACGTTCGCTGAGGTTGGAAGAAAGGCTTTTGTTCTTCTTCAGGATATACTCCATCACCGCCGTCACGGCAAAAGCGGCACACGCCCCTATCTCCGCCTGGTTCTTCACCACAGGGAAATCGGCGGATAGATCCACATTACTCTCCGTCGTCACGTTCTCCACCAGGTAATTATCCTTGAGCGGTTCTTCTGCCATGTTCTGTACAGCCTTGAAACGAGTACTGTCGAACTGGAACCCGCCACCCACGACCACCTGTTGTGCCACAATGGCTGCATTCTGTTGGCGTTGCACACCCTCTATCTCCTCATCCATGCGACGGATGTACTCCGAGGCCTCCCTGATTTTGATGCGCAAGGCCTTGATATCATCGACAGGCAAGTGGATAAGACCATCCTCCCGTCGCGGTCGGCAGAGTGCCGAATAATTCACTTGAGCCTCATTTGTGTCGGTATCCCTCAGGATATGCCCCGCCTCATCGGTGTAGAAGGTAGTGGCGAGGTTATTGTAATCGACGAAGAACGCCAAGGGTTCCTTGAGCATATCAAGGAACGTGAGTTGTTTGGTGTCGAAGAGCGATCCCGCCAGGATATCGTCATCGCTGAGCAGGATCTGTGCCATGACAGCCCTTTTCTCCGGCAACGACAACTGTTCGTCGGGAAGGAAAGAGGTGAGTTTCTCCTCCAATTCGGCAATGAAGCGTTCCATGTTCTCTCTGATGGCAGGTATTACCACATCACGTTTTTCCCCTGCATTGAGACGAGGAGCCACATGTGTGTTCCAGAACTCTGTGAGCACCTGTTCACGTCCGGCCATACAACGCTGTGCCACATTGGCCACCTTGTTCACTTCCACATGAGTGTTCTGCACCCCTTCACGCTCCATGACCGACAGGTAAGCATGATGAAGCAAGAAATGCAAATAATAATACCTATCGAAGGACACGCATGACAACCCGAAGGAAGCTATTCTATCCTCCTCTTGCAAGTCGATGGCTTGAGCTCTCGGCATACTCTCCGCCATAGCCACAGCTTTCCACGCCAACAGTTCCGCCAACGTTTCCTCATCCATTCTTAGTGCCCGCCGGTCGGTGTTGGTATCCTGTATCATCATCACCTTACCTAACACATTGGACGACCTTCGCAACTTAGACAAGGCCCTTAGCACATCCATAGTCAACTGATTGGCCTTCTCCAAGTCGCCATCGATGGTCTCTCGCCATTTCTCCTCCGTGAGCCGAGCCAATTCCGGAGCCAGCACCATCACATCGGCGATGAAGTTGGCATTCTTTATCCGATTAACACACGAGGTCAATTGCCGTACCGTGTCCACCCCCCTTGCATCATGGCCAGCCAAGATGAAACACACATACATCTTATCATGCAGCCCTGCGATGTTGACATGCTGTTGGTAAAGGTTCTTGAAGAAGCTTCCCCAAGCATCCGCCCCCAGTTGTTTCATATCCACATCTATGGGTGTCACCTCATATTCGCCACTCAGGTCAGGCGCAAAAGCCAGCGTCTTACTGGTTGCCGAAGCCATTCTAACCACATCGAGGTCTCCGTGTTCGTCTTCTATCCAAGAGAAGCCACAAAAAGAATGGTCAGCCTTTGAACCGGCATTTTTCCGGACATACCGGCAAGTATCACTTGCCAATTTTCGCAGCCCATCACCGATAAAGAAATAAGATGTAAACATATAGGGGGAGTTAGGAGAAGTTAGGAAGAGTTAGAGGACATCAGTCCAAAAGCAACAAGGTAGTTAGAGAGTGTTAGAGTTCCTTTCTTACGTACGCGATTTCGTCTTCCATCAGTTTGCGATGTTCCTCATAACCTCTTGACTTGAGAGTTTCGCGTGTGATGTTGGCATTGAGCACGAATTTCGTGAGATAGTTCTCCTTCACCTCCTTGATGAGTTGTTTGAAGCTATCGTCGCCCATCTGGTTGCGCTTGTCGTTGATTCGTTGCGCCAGCATGTCATGCACCTCGGTACGAGCCACCTTCCTGAACTCCTTAAAGGCCTGTGCCCTATCCTCGCCACTGGCCAGCGGCACCCAATAGTCGTTGAGCGGGTCGCCATTCTCCTCGTCGATATACTGGTATGTGCCATTGTTGTTTCGCACGTACCCGAGGATGAGCGATTTCACCCACAGTTCCATGGTGTCATCATCTTTCTGTTTCGGATAGATCGAGAAATTCTCCTGACGCATACGTGCCTCGACCACGCTATCGTAATGGCAATTCACACGTCGGCGCGGGTCATTGTATTTATCCTTATACGATGCCATAGGTGTGATGACGAAAGGAGGAATGACACCCACCTGCCTATAGAACACGATGGTGTTGGGCGACCCGATGGATATAAATTCCGGTTTCACCAGAGTGGAGAGCTGGTTCGCCACCAGTCCCTTGTTGAAGAGCAGGCTGTTCGCCTTGTCGGGCACCCCGATATAGAAGAATTGTTGTGCTTCTTTGCGTGGGATGTAGCCATGCGTCTGATAAGAATAATCGAGCAAAGGAGAAGACTTTTCGATAGCCATTCTTACGATACGCTCCACCTCTTCCGGTTTGTTTTCATACATCTGTGTGAGCACGTCCTCGATGGTCATCTGCCCCCACTGCTTTGCATCGCCGTTGTTGGACGTGAACCTCACGAAAATATTCCTCAGTTCGTTGAGGTTGCATTCATCGAGGTCGAGAATACTGCCTTTTCTTCCCATCACATCCACGGACTGTGCGAAATCCTTCACTAATAGGTTGTCGATGTTGACCACCACTTGCGACACATACTCGCCGGTAAGATCGATCTGGAAGGTGAGCGCATTGCCCGTCATGCTGTTCTCCAACTTCGCCACCTCGACACCCAAGGCACGTGTCAGTCCTTGCAGCGACTGTATGAGGTTGTTGATTCGTTGGAGATACTTATTCACATAACCCGTCAGTCCGTTATAGAAGGATATGGCAGCGGTACGCCGCACCGCCTCCCTCTTATTGACCGCGAGAGCCGTTGCCGCGGCAATGACATCACTCACCTTATCCTCCGTCAGGTTCTTACCGAAGAACGGCTTCTTATAGGTCCTAAGCGCATTCTCAGCTCCTGCGAGTTGTGCTTCGAGCGGTTTCATGCGGTCGTTGATGGTTGTCTGCTCCGTGGTCATCTCGGAGAGGAACACCTCTATCTGGCCGTTCACCGTCTCGAGGATATCCTTGGTGAGCTGCACACCACCATCTTCATTGATATATTGCGCCACAAGAGCGTCGACCTGAGCCTGCACCCTGTCGGACAGTTCCCTCACCCTATCCACATAGCGTTTCACATCGCTGGCTTCCTCGGCCACGGCCCTAATCCATTCGCGTGATTCAAGCGACGGGTTCTCAAGGTCCTCGATACTCGCGAGCGGATAACGTACCGACTTGGAGAGGATGAAGTCGATGACATTGTCCTGTCCATTGTTCTCGCGTATGTTCACATCCGGCGTGTCTATCCACGTATTGACCAGGTTGTTGACATCCTTTTGCGAAGTAAGGAGCTTCCGGGCCAAAGCCTGTGCCGCCTTGAGCGAGTAGAGCGAGTGGAGCCTATCGCCATCGAACTTGATTTCCGCCACGCCGAGCCCCGACGCCCATGCCCGTTTGTCGAGCACATCCATATCGCCCGCCATGATTTCCTTTGCCACATTGTCGACGGTGGATGCCTGCGCCGATGCCAACTCACCGGATGCAGTGACTAAGGAAAGAGAAATCATCTCGCACACTTGATCAATATCGTTGAGCGTATCACCATTGGCGTTTTTGTTGTCGACCAGCATGAATGCGTCGAAAGGCGGCACGTTGGTATCATAGGGATCGTTGAGATTATCTACATGGATGGGCTTGGCGTTCATATCCAGTTGCATCAACCAGTCGAGGTCTTCAATGGCTCCATACGCATTGGGTTTCACATTGGGCATGGCCGACGGGTTCATCGCCTCGAACACGTCGGGCAATACACCGTATCCTATGAGTTTGGCATTTCCCGTGGGTATGAGGTGTTTGCGTATAAGGTAAGCCATGTTGATGAAGGTTCCGCAGCCCGTTCCTCCACAGAGCGAAAACACCATGTGAATCTCCGTCTTACCCGGCAACAGTTTATATTTCGGGTTTTCCACGATATCCGCATCATGCACATCTCCCCAACTCTGGAGCATTTTGTTCTTCACCTTGGACGCGTTGAACCAAAGTGCGAATCGCCCGTTGGAGCGTATCTGTCCTGCGCCATCCGTCATCCTTTGCAAGGCATAGAGACATTCTTTAGGGAACCATTCCAAGTGTTCCACATTGCTATCGTATACCGGTCTTGGCTGTTCCACCTGTATGGGCAGTTGCTCATTGGGTTCAAGTCTGACAGTACCATATTTTGACGGCAGCGACTTGTTGTATGCCCCGCCGTCGGTATCGATACCGAGGAACGCCACCATGGGAGGAACCTCGCCATAAGTATCCACAAACATTTTCTTGGTGTGCAGCAGCGCGTTCATTCCCGTGCCGCCCAGTCCGATATACAGACATCTTCTGATATTCGTTGGCATAGTAGTGATGATTTTATAAGATTTGTATTTTCAGTTTCTTGTTGGATTCCGTATCTTCCAATTCCGTTTCCTGTCCAGCCGCCAACTTATTGAGCGGCATGCACAGTATGGTATGCGCGGTGCGTAACCTTACAGTCTTTCCGTCGGGTTCAGCCACTATCTGTGTAGTGAAGAAAGCAGGGTTGACGAAGTATTCCACCCTTCCGGTGAGGAGTTGCCCTAATGCCGACTGGCGTTTCTGTGGAGCTTTGTCAGCCATGATGACCTTGCGCACCCCTTTGAGCTTTTTCACCGCAAAGATGGGTTCAGTGACCTTTATCTGCCGTACCCTCCGGAACTGCGGGAAGAAGACGCGGCGCAGCACGGCGAACCAGAGCACAGTGACAGCCAACAGGATGATGCCCAGCCATAGGAAGACGTGGGCCATGGGATGCCAGTTGACATCGTAGTCGGCCGCCAGCGTCATTCTATATTCATTCACAGGCAAGCCGTTCACCAGTTCCATGTTGGATGCCCCCTTCGGTTGCACGAAGAAATGCCGTTTGTCTGTATTGGCATCATCATGGAAGACCAACCGAAGCACCGACTCCTTGTCGTCGGCGGATACCGAGAACGATCGGTTGCGACAAGGTTGGCCGTTGTAGAACACCTCGAAATCGTCGTTGCCCTTATCCGAGGTGACCAGGTATGTCACGCTCCCATGTTTCGTCAAGGCATGTCGGTTGAAACGCGCCTTCAGGTCGCACACCACCTCAGCCGGTTCGCTCTCGCTCCAGAAGAGGAAGGCAGGATGATAGTCGGCATCACCCAGATCCCTGCTATTGTCATTGTCGAGCATCTGCATCGCCGGTACCGGTCTGTTCGTCACCTCGGCAGGGAATGTGGGGTTGATGATGTCGACGTGGCTCTCGCTTGCCGGCACGATGGTGATCTCGAAATCAAGTCGTCCGGGTAATTTTTCCAGCTCGCTGTCGGAGACCCTCTTTACCGCCATGAGATGCGCCACACCCTGCTCCACCTTACCACCTACAACAGATACATCATAATATGGACTGTTCTCCTGAGCCTTGGCCGCAAAAGAATGGCGATAGGTGAAGTCGAGTTCTGCCCTTACGGTGTCCATGCCCGTATCAAACCGCCACACGATGCCCGGCGTGGTGACGACGGGGTTGTCGTTCAGTCCCTTCGCCACCCTGATATGAGTGCACTCCTTGATGGCCGCCTCTATTTCAGGATTTTGAGAAGCCTTGGTGAGCATGTAGTACACCGCTTGTACGTTGTCGGGAGCCGAAACACACCATTTCCTTATCATGTCAGCCACGGCGGCCGCCCCATGCACGTTGTCGATGCCGTCGGTATAGAGATAGAGCACGTTTTGGGCATGAGGATTAAAAGCCTTCACCGCCCTGTCCCATGCGCTCACGATATCCGTATTGGTAGGATTGTCGATTACCTCGTCGATGCGAGCCTCCACCTCGTCCCACTTGAATTGGTTGCGTCTGAAAGCGAGTGTCTGCAGAGGTTGGTTACCTTGGAAGGGGATGAAAAGTATGTCACAATGATCCGTTTTCTGTTCAATGTCCTCTTTCAGGCATTTCTTGGCATCGCCGATGATATCGGGAGCCCCGTTATAGCCCTTCATCGATGTGGTGCAATCGAACAGATAGATGTATTGGGTTTCTTTTTGTGCGTAAGCCGTCACAAAAGAGCAACACACGAGCAATAGTGGAAGTAATTTTCTCAATGTCATTGTCAAAAGGTTGTAGTTTTTGGTTCTTAACAGGTAATAATGCTATATGCAAAGGTAAGAAAAAAATATTGAATTGCACAGCTTTCCTACATTTTTTTATTTACACGCACGAAAAAATCCCCAAACCGCACTTTTCCAGGTGGGTTTGGGGAGTTTTGTATTGGTTATCGGCAGACTAATGATCAGTCGATGTCGGTACCGTGGTCGAGCGAGTCGTTGAAATCGCGGGGTTCATGGTCGGCCAGCGGGTCGTGATAGTCGTTGCGGTGGTTGCCTCCACGCTCGGGACGCGGACGACGTTCGCCCCCACGTTCGGGACGCGGACGACGCTCACCACGCTCGGGACGTTCGCCACGCGGGCGGCGCTCACGCTCCTGATAACCCTCGGGTTTGGGAATGAGCACGCGGTGCGACAGTTTATACTTACCGGTCTTCGGGTCGATCTCGAGCAACTTAAGTTTCCAGTCAATCTCCGAGATATGGAGCAGACCATCCTTGCCCGGCAGGATCTCTACGAAGCAACCGTAAGGCATAATACTGCGCACAGTGCCCTCGTAGACCTCTCCCACTTCGGGCACGGCGACGATGGCCTTGATCTTGGCCACGGCAGCCTCGATGCTCGCCTTGTCGGGAGCGCTCACCTGTACCTTGCCTACGCCATCCGTCTCGTCGATGGTGATGGTAGAACCCGTATCCTCCTGCATCTGCTGGATGATCTTTCCGCCCGGGCCGATGACGGCACCGATGAACTCCTTCGGTATGTCGAAGGCCACGATGCGCGGCACATGCGGTTTGAGTTCGGCACGCGGTTCGGCGATGGTGTCGGTGATGCATCCGAGGATGTGCTCACGACCTTCCTTGGCCTGCATGAGTGCCTTCTCAAGGATATCGAACGACAGACCGTCGCACTTGATATCCATCTGTGTGGCAGTCAGGCCGTCCTTGGTTCCCGTGGTCTTGAAGTCCATGTCGCCCAAGTGGTCCTCGTCGCCGAGGATATCGGAAAGCACGGCATACTTGTCTTCTCCCGGGTTCTTGATGAGACCCATGGCGATGCCGCTCACGGGTTTCTTCAGGGGCACACCAGCATCCATCAACGCCAGCGTACCGGCACATACGGTAGCCATCGACGACGAGCCGTTGGACTCGAGAATCTGGCTCACCACACGCACGGTGTAGGGGAAGTCTTCGGGAATCTGGCCCTTCAGTCCGCGCCATGCCAGGTGTCCGTGACCGATCTCACGGCGGCCCACGCTACGCTGCGCCTTGGCCTCGCCCGTGCAGAACGGCGGGAAGTTATAATGTAACAGGAATCGCTGATAGGAACGTTCGAGCACGTCGTCGACCAGTTTCTCGTCCAGTTTGGTACCCAGTGTGACAGTGGTCAGCGACTGAGTCTCGCCACGTGTGAAGATGCTGCTTCCGTGAGGCATGGGCAGCGGGCTCACCTCGCACCAGATGGGGCGGATCTCGTTGGTCTTACGACCGTCGAGACGGATACCCTCGTCGAGGATGCAGCGACGCATGGCATCACGCATCACATCGTGGTAGTAGCGGTCCATCATGTCGTATTTCTCCTGCAAGCCATCCTCGTCGAGGTCGGTGTGTGCAGCGGCATACGCCTCTTTGAAATCAGCCAAGATCTTATCGAAAGCCTCGGCACGAGCGTGTTTTTCCAGTGCCTGCTTGGTGACGTCGTAGGCCGGTTGGTAGAGTTCCTTGTTCATCTGCTCGCGCAGTTCCTCGTCGTTCACCTCATGGTCGTACTCGCGTTTGACATCCTTGCCGAGTTCTTTCGACAGTTCGGTTTGCAGTTCGCACATGGGTTTGATGGCATCCATAGCCACCTTGAGTGCACCGAGCAAATCCTGCTCGCTCACCTCTTTCATCTCACCTTCCACCATCATGATGTTGTCGGCGGAGGCACCCACCATCACGTCGATGTCGGCCTCTTTCATCTGTTCGAAGGTCGGATCGACCACATATTCGCCGTTGACACGAGCCACGCGCACCTCGGAGATAGGGCACTCGAAGGGGATGTCGGAGCAAGCCAAGGCAGCTGAGGCGGCGAAGCCTGCCAGAGCATCGGGCTGGTCTACTCCATCGGCAGAGAGGAGCATCACATTGACGAATACCTCGGCATGGTAGTTGGAGGGGAAGAGCGGACGAAGCACACGGTCGACGAGTCGAGATGTGAGAATCTCATTGTCGCTGGGCTTTCCTTCGCGCTTGGTGAATCCGCCCGGGAACCGTCCGGCAGCGGCGTACTGTTCTCTGTAATCCACCTGCAAAGGCATGAAATCTGTTCCGGGGACTGCATCTTTCGCGGCACAAACAGTGGCCAGAAGCACGGTGTTGCCCATACGGAGCACAACGGAGCCGTCGGTCTGCTTTGCCACTTTGCCGGTTTCAATGCTGATGGTTCTTCCATCAGGCAATGAAACTGTTTTTGTAATAACGTTCATCTAAAAAATAAAAATACTTATTGTTTTAACTAACATCTTCAGAAAGGCGCCATTCGCCTTTCTTCCAAAATTTGTGCAAAGTTAGTCATTAAAAACCGAATAGACGAATAATTGTCTGATTATTTTCCTTTTGGCGTGTTTTTGTCGGGTTTGCCGGCGGTTACATCCCGTTTGCGCGTCACGCTCACCGATACCAGTCCATGTCTTTCGCCCGCCACATAGATGCGCCCCTCGTCGAAGTTCTGCTTGAGGCCGGTTACGTAGAAAGACCCCATTTGGGATGAAACAGATGTTTTTCTGACGCGATTCATGAAACAATCAGGTCATGCAACAGGTGGTTTTCATACGAAAAAGGGTTGCTTTCCTACTTTTTTGGCAAGGTAAAGATGGGATTTGGAAAAAACGTTGTATTTTTGCATATCAATTAGCTATTATGAGAAAGAACATACAACGCTGGATGCGCGGAGCGGTCATGACCGCCGCCGCCCTACTGATCGCCTCGTGCGACAACACCCCAAAGATACAAGTCAGCGGCGCCATAGGCCAAGCCGCCGACTCGTTGCTCATCTTCGAGAACATGGCCCTTGCCGGACCGACAATCATCGACAGTCTGCGATTGGATGCCGACGGCGAGTTCGCCTTCAAGGCACCAGCCCCCGAAGGCTCACCCGAATTCTACCGCCTGCGCATCGGCAACCAGATCATCAACATCGCCGTCGACTCCACGGAAAACATCACCGTGAAAGCCAACTATCCCACCATGGCCACGGGCTACTCCATCGAGGGCAACGACGACTGCCAGAAAATCAAGGAGCTGGCGCTGCGCCAGATGGACCTGCAAGCCCGCGCCCAAGCCGTGGCCAAGGATCCGCAGCTTACAGGTGATGCCCCTGCCGACAGCATCTACCGCATGATGGAGAGCTATCGCAAGGAAGTGACCATGAACTATATCTACCAAGAGCCGAAAAGCGCTTACGCCTACTTCGCCCTGTTCCAAGGCATCGCCGTCAACCAAGCCTACCTGATGATCTTCGACCCGCAGAACAGACAAGGAGACCTGCGCCCATTCCAGGCCGTGGCCACCTCGTGGGACCAGTTCTATCCCAACTCCGTGCGCTCGCAGAACCTGCACAACATCGCCATGGAAGGTCTGAAGACCCAAAGCATCCTACGTGGCCAAGGTGCCAGTCTGGAGATTGACGCCAGCAAGGTGAGCGAAGCCACCCTCATCGACCTGCCCCTGGCCGACAACAAAGGTACCGTTCGTCATCTGACCGACCTGACGGGCAAAGTGGTGCTGCTCGACTTCCATGTCTTCTCCGCCGACGGTTCGCCGGCACGTATCATGGCCCTGCGCGAGTTGTACAACAAATACCACGACCGCGGACTGGAGATATACCAAGTGTCATTAGACGAAGACGAACACTTCTGGAAGACACAGACCGCGGCCCTGCCTTGGATCAGCGTGTACGATGAGTCGGGAGCACGAAGCAGTGCCTACTTAACTGCCGCTCCCGGTGTGCCGTGCAGCTTCATCATCAACCGCCAGAACGAGATTGTGATGGGTCCGACCCAAATCAAAGACCTGGACAGCGACATCGCCAGGTATCTGTAACCTAATGGATAGAGACAACGAATTAAACGAATTGCTCAGACAGACACGACTGGACTGATTGTACATGACAGCGACATCGCCAGGTATCTGTAACCTAATGGATAGAGACAACGAATTAAACGAATTGCTCAGACAGACACGACTGGACTGATTGTACATATTGCGCGAATTAGGATTTCGAAAGAAAAAGAGAGATCAGTATGCCAGGAATAAAGAAACTGCTGACAGCCGTCGCCGTCCTGTTCTCGTTGGACGGCAGTGCGCAGACCTTCTCCTTGGAGCAGGTAAACGATTCGCTCTCTTATCTGACACTGACCACCGAAGGGCAAGTAGACCGCTACCTACTGCCCTATCCCACCCTCCGCTGGTGTACTGGCGATGTGAACGGCGACGGACGTGAAGACGCCTTGGTGATGGTGGTCAAGCGCACCCGCTACGATAAGCGCCTGCTGCCCCGCCTGTTTACCTTCCAACAAGTGAACGGCCATGTGCGCCCCTTGTGGTTAGGGTCGCAGTTGGGAGGTATATTGGAAGACTTCCGCTTCGTCGACGGACAGGTGATGAGCCTGCAATCGACCACCGACGGTCGGTATGTGGTGATGACCCACAAATGGCGTAAGTTCGGTTTGGGAGCCGACCAGATACTCATCCAAGGGGTGGACAAGGAAACAGCATTGAAAGTATTCTTGGAAAAGTGAAGAGTGAAGAGTTAAGAGTTAAAAGTTAAGAGTGAAGAAAAATACCATAGATCACTCAACACTAAACACTAAACACTCAACACTAAACCATCAACACTAAACCATCAACACTAAACACTCAACACTAAACCATCAACACTAAACCATACGATTATGAAAAAGCTAATCATTTCACTGTTTGTCATGCTGACGACCCTCCAGATGCAGGGCCAGGGCCAAGGCATGATCTTGCCGGGCGAAGGACACATCAATGTGGAAAAGCTCAACGGCAAGATTGATTTGAACATGGACATCTCGCGCCTGAGCCTGAGCGAACTGCGTGTGTTGCGCAACGCCTTCGCTGCCCGCCAAGGTTATGTGTTCAAGGGTTCAGAGTTGCGCAGCATCTTCCTCTCCACCAGTTGGTATTACGAAAAAGCCGTGAAACGACAGGCTGGCAAGTTGCCCGCCATCAAGTACAGCGCAGCCGAGACCGCTTTCATCAACCGTATCAAGGCACGCGAGGCCGAGTTGTCGAAGACGAACTACGCTCCCTCGCAAGGAGGAATCGTCAACCCCGACAACATCATCAACCCGACACACCTGAAGACTTTTGACCCGGCACTCAAGAGCGCCCTCCGCCAGCACGGCTTCGCCATCGTACCCACCGATGAGGAACAATTGTTCCAGATTTACGAGGACAACATGTACGGCCAATTCCCCTCGTTCATCACCACCGACCTCTACCTGCAACTCTTCCACATGTATTTCGACACCACGCTGCGCAAGGTGGAGGAGAGCACGTTGCTCGAGGCCATGGCCGACTACAGCCGCCACATGTACCAGGCTATGGGCAGGTATGCCGCCAGCACCTCGGATAAGCAATTGAAAGATGCCGCTGAATGGAACCAGATTTACTTCGACATCGCCCAAAGCCTCTTCACCGGACAGTCGCCACAATCCACGGAACAGACCGCCAACGTGGCCGCCAACTCCGAATTGCGACGTGTATACGATGAAATAGACGATTTTTCCGTCTTCCTGGATTATACGCAGGTGAAGTTCAACTACAGCCTGTTCCGCCCGCGCGGCCACTATACCCGCAGCGAGGCTGCCCAGCGCTATTTCCGGGGCATGATGTGGCTGCAAACCGTGCCCTTCGGTACGGATAAAGTCAACCAGCTGTTGAGCGCCGCCATCATCGCTGAGACCATGAACACCGATAGGGAAGCCCGTCGTTTGTACGACCGCGTCGATGCACCCATCCGTTTCCTCATGGGCGAGCCCGACAACCTGACCATCTATCAGTTGGCCGACATCATGCAGCGCTATGGTGCCGACGCCAAGAAGATGGCCACCGACAACAAGCTCTTCGTACAGGTGCGCGAACAAGCCGACATCATCGGCGAACAGCAGATACGCATCCGCCCCTTCTTTGAGCGCACCAGCCACATCAAGATCAATGTGATGCCCCAGCGCTACACCCCCGATGCCGAGGTGCTGCTCAAGACCGTGGATTATGAAAACGAGACCACCCTGCGCGATGTGCCCATGGGCCTCGACTTCATGGCCGCCATCGGAATCACCCCCGCCAAGGACATCCTCTATGGTGAGTTGGGCGAGTTGAACCGTTGGGCTGGTCTGTCGACGAAGATGTCGGAGATGACCACACGCATGGGCGAGATTGACTGGAGCAAGACCATTTACAATCGTTGGGAGGCCGCCCTACGCGAACTCTGTGTGGCCAAGGACAGTCGCTATCCCTATTTCATGACCACCAGTCAGTGGGACAAGAAGAACCTGAATGCCGCCTTAGCCTCATGGGCGGAGCTCAAGCACGACGCCATCCTCTATGCCAAACAACCTTTCGGGGCTGAGTGCGGCGGCGGCGACGAGTTGCCACCCCCTGTCACCAAGTCATACGTGGAACCCAACATCGCCTTCTGGACCAAAGCTGTGGAGCTGATCGACGCACTCATCGGCACACTCGACCGCTACCAGTTGCTCAACGACGAGACACGCGAGTTGGCCGACGAAGTGAAGGGAGAGGCCAAGTTCCTGCTCAATATTTCGAAGAAGGAGTTGGAAGGCAAGGCTGTGACCGACCAAGAGTATGAGACCATGCGCGTCATCGGTGCCCAATACGAGCATATCACTTTGGGCTTGATCGCCAACGAGGATGAAGAGCTGATGGGTTGGTACAATGTGACGGGAGCCGACAAGAGTGTAGCCATAGTGGCCGACGTCTACACCGCCAATGCCGACAACAACCCCAAGAAATCCATCCTCTACGAGGCCGTGGGACCTGCCGACGAGATTTACGTCATTGTCGAGATGGATGGAATGTTGTACCTCACCCGAGGAGCGGTGTTCAGCTATCGTGAGTTCAAGCGTCCTATCGCCGATCCTCGCCTCACCGACGAGGAATGGCAAGAGATGCTGCCCGCGGAACCCGAGTTGGGTCGTCCCTCATGGATGCAGGAGATTATCGTCCCCCTGAAGGAACGTCCTGAGAGGAACAGCGATGTGTTCTACAGCTCGGATTGCTGACAAAGGTTGAGGGTTGAGGGTTTAGTGTTACAACACCAAGCACTAAGCCCTCAACCCTTTTATATATAATAACCTTAGAGGATAGAGAGTTACCTCCCGGCCACCCTTTTCTTTCCCGCCTGTATGTAGATGCCTCTCGGCAACGGTGTGTTGTCCCCTATGCGTATGCCGGAAACGGAGTATTTGGCGCCGTCGGCATCGGTGTTGGCGGTATCCTGCCTTATCTGTTGTATGCCCGACACATCCATAGGGTTCCATTCGTAGAGCAGGATTCCGCCCCGGGTGAACTTCACCACATGGTCGAACTGCCTCAGGGGCAAGTCAAAAGCACCAGGACCTCCCCACATGTCTGCCGCTCCGAAATCACCGAACAGTCCCTTGAGGTAGCCTATGCCCCTGATTGTCCCGATGGTCTCAAACTGGTAGGGGCTGTTGGGCAACGCCAGCTCAGTCGTGCCGTCGAGCAGTGCCGTCTGCTGTATGCCCTCCAACGTATGGGTGACGTTTCCCACCGTGGGATGCCATTCCTCCACCTGCTTTCCTTCTTCCCAGTTGAAATCGTACATCTTCCTCTCCTCGTCGCCGAAAGATGCTTTCCTGACATATACATTCCCGTTCTCCTCCCTGAGACAGAAATTATACGATGGGGCATCTTCCCAGTGATACGGCCCCTCATTGTCCCAGGTGAAATCATCGGTTTCTGACAGGTAATAACCGCCAAATTCCGTCTTTTTCGCATAAGAATCCAGGATCTTGGATTCCGCGGCCACTCTCTTATATGGAGTGCCATCGACGATGGTGTCGCCCGATACGGTGTAGCGCATATAGATATAGAGCATGTCCGTCTGGGAATAGTGGTAATAACTGGATTCCTCCCAGGTGGTGCCCTGCGGGTAGAACTCGGTGATAACGGTCGGTATGTCTTCCCCATAGATGCAGACTCCGTCCTCTATGCAGGAGACGAGTTGATGGGAGCCTTTGCCGTATCCTCCGGCCACGTCGAAGGGGTCTTTCTCGAAGCCGATGCCTTCATAGCATTTCACCACCTCGAACACCCTCGTGTCATCCCAGCTGTCGAAATAAGGGTTGAACGAGACGATGCGCCTAACCGTGCCATTGACCGTTTCCTCGCTCGCTGACTGGAACGACAGGTAGAAGACGTCCTCGCTGTAGGGGTACGACAGGATTCCGCCCTGCCTGACGCCGAAGTCGTAAAGGATCTGTTCCCTGGCGGCCTCCCTTGGCAGCAGGTAGACATAGTCGCCCTCCTGACGGACGGCTCCGAAGTAATGGTGCTGCCTGTCGCCGTATACTTGCTCATCCTCGACCCACACCTTCTTGTACCATTCGCCTGTCCTGGCATAAACGGTGTCGCCCTCGATGACATAGGAATAGGAGTGGGGAGCAATCTCATCCGTTTGGCAGTTCCACACCTTGCCCTCCTTGACGAACGGGAGTGCGGTCTCCTGCGAATGGATTTCCAACATGCCGGCCATGGCCAGCGTAGCAATAAGTAAAAGACGTAATTTCATAATCTTCAGTTTAAATAATAATTATATTCCATATTTTTTTGCAAAAGTATCAAATTGATCGGAAAAATCAAAATAAATACGGAAAAAGTGATATTTCAACAGAACTTTATACGAATTGGCAGAATATGTGCTTTGGGCCGAGACATCAACAAGCGGCACCATGCAAAGAAAAATGGATGTCAATAAGTAAAAGCGTTTCATGACGATAAAGTTTGAAGGTTGTTTCTATTCTTTTAACCCGCCTTCGCCCGCAGGGGAGATGCACCTCCCGAGGCGGGTTGGGCGGCAGTAAAATCAGTCCATATAATGGGAACCCACCCCGTCCCTCCCAAAGGGAGGGGTCAGGAGGTGATGCATACTGGCTACAGCGTGATGTCGGCGTAGTAATAGAAGTCTTCGGAAGAGGCGAGTTGAAGTTCATAGTCGCCGGAGAGCTCGGAAGGCAGTTGCACGCTTGTGTCCGTGGCATCCACAATTGTCCGGAAAACTACGGTGTCGCCGCTCAGCAGGGTTAGTGTGAAAATGGGGTGGGAACCGTCAAAATAGAGCGTGTTCCCATTCTGGTATATGCAATAGTCGCTACCTGGTGTCCTCGGCCCGTGACCTAAGGTACCCGTGGGGTCGACATAACTGAAATGCATTCTGATGGGAATGGTATTGGGTATGGTGGGAACAACGGGGATTTGTGGCACCTGGGCCGAAATGCTATTGGCAAATGCACACAATAACAGGAAAATGGAGAATAACTTTTTCATGATAATGGATTTTTAAAACTCCCCAAAATTATCAAAAAGAAAAACAACCTCCAAGAAAAAAAGACAAGAAAAATAGCTGTATTTTAATGTAACTTACTGCTTGTCAGTTCATTAAGAAAATAGTTAACCTTTTTAACCACCCCTTAAAGTTGTTGGATTTTCGTGTCGAAAGGCTTTGCACCATTGGAATCATTGAATATCTTCTTCATCAGATGGTTCCTGCCCTTGCTGATGGATTGCACCGACTTGTCCATAAGCACGGCTATATCTCCAACGGAATAGCCCATTCGTGTGAGAATGCACAGCCTTGTCTCCATAATGGTCAATGTAGGACAGGCCTTATTTAATTTCGGCAAGAACAAGGGGTCGTTCTCTTCCATGAAGTCCATGATTTCATTCCAGTCAGAAGGGCATAAACCGATACCCGTTCTTGCCAGGTTTTTCAGGGTGTCGTGCAGTTTGCCTTTCGGTCTCAAAGTGAGAAGCTTGTATTTCAATTGGCCGACCTCTTGCGTGAGGTCATGAATTGCCTGTTGCTGTTCTTGTCTCTTCATAGTGGACTGCGCAACCTGCTCTTTTTCCTCCTTAATCCGAAGTTCCAGTTCCTTTATCTCATCCTGGGCAATCAGATAGCTGAGCTGCTTTTGGATGATTTCCCTGACTTTCTTCTTCCTATAAAGGTAAAGGACCGTGATAAGGCCAAAGATGACGATGAGGGAAAAGGCACCTAAAACAACGGTATGTGATTTCGTCTTTTCCAACTGCAATGATTTCTGGTCGGCGAGGTTGCGAATCCTGCCATAATCATAGAGCGACTGCATATTGAGAGTCTCTTCCCTTGTTTGGTGGAAATAGCAGGTATCGTTGGCGTCTGCATAGAGTGTGGTGTATTTCAGGGCCGAGTCACGCCGCCCCAATATGGTGTAAGTACGTCTTAATCCATCATATCCTCCCTTGAGCTGTTCTATGTCGTCGGCATGGAGTACTACATCCCTGAATAAGCGTTCCGCTTCCGTGGGCTCTCCTTTTTTCAGGAAGTAGAGGCCACGGTAGTAATTGTAAATGGATAAGTAAGGCAGTACATTTCCGTTCCCATCGTAGATCTCTCCTTCTTGCTCATATATGTCCATATAGGCCTTGGCCTTTTCAAGGCTGTCTCTCTCAATGTTTGCGGAGATGGCCACTCCGAATGTCCTTGCAGCATTTACCGTATCTCCTCTGCGCCGCAACTCGTATGCGATGCGTTCGGAAAAACGGTCGATGCTGTCGAATTGATGCTGTTGGTAGAACGAGGAAACCACAAGACGCAGGAAATTCAGGGCGAGGAGGGTATCCTTGGCTGCCATGGCATTTCTTGCTGCCGTCTGATAAGCTTCTTTGGCTTGTAGGGATAGATATTGCTTGTTGAATAAAGATCCCATCTGCCCATGTATCTTCGCCAGCAAGGCATAGATGGAGTCGCCCCCGGCGGTGGTGTCGGCCAGTTCGGCGGCTTGCTGGAAGGCGTCGAGGGCGGCGGGTGCCTCCCTCAGGTCGCGCAGGGCGCTGCCCAGGAGGTAATGGGAATGGACACGGTCGTAGTTGGGGCCGTGACGGTCGAAATAGCAAAAATAATGAAAATCCTCCAAGCGGCAAAAGATGGGGATGCAAGATGGCAACCATGACCATCAATAACGATACAACTTGACGTGCAGAATCTTATAATCTCCTACGGAGATGCGTGCATGGCGACCTTGGTGATCTTGGTCGCCATTTTCGCGCCGTAAGTATTGGAGTTGTCCCTGAGTGTCGACGGTCACCTCGTCGACATAACCGATGCCGACGCGCTGACCAGTGAATCGCGGCTGTTGCACAGTCTTGCCTCCACTCCCGGCATCGGCGAAGCCATCCTCACCCAGTGTCTTCTGTTCTGTCTGCCGTTTCTCCGACGGGGTCTGAAAGACGACCACCACGCCGCTGCCCGCCACGATATACTCGTCGGCAGCCAACCGGATGATGAGAGCACCCCCTTCGGGCCATGTGCTGCCATCGGTGGCCCTCGGATCCCAGGGAAGGGTGAAATTATGACGGCAGGTGAGTGTCAGGTCACCCTCTTCGATGACCCTCTCCTTGTCATGCTCGTCGAAGAGCACCCCGTGCATGGTACCCCGTCCTTGTTGCATGGCGATGATGGGCATCAGCTGACGGAGGAGGCCATAGCTGGCGGTGACATGTGCTGTCTCACTCTCCGGAGCCTGGTCGATGGCGAAAGGACTGAATCCCAAAGCCTCATGCTCGCCCACCACATAGAGTGCCCTCACACCGCTGTTTACGCAACACCGCGACTCGGGAATGAACAGCGGATTGTCGGGCAGCGCATACTGGGCCGCCCACCCCTTGAAACCCGTATCGTAAATGTCGGGGGCCAAGAGGTCGATGCTCGGAGCCCCGCAGTGCCAAACATCCTTCAGGTGCGCCAACGGACCCGCCGAAGGATACTCGCCGGGCTGACGGCCACGGCTGTTCATGGCGGCATTGACATAGAGGGGCATATCACACACACGACGGGCCGTCTGTGCCAGCCGTTCCACATAACGGGCATAGTGATAAGCCATGAATATCTCGTCGGTGAAGAGGTCGTCGCCGAACACTTCGGTCCACGACCCGTACTTGCCGGTGAACTTAGCGTTCATCTGCGGATGCAACTCGTTCTTGTGTTTTTTCAGGAAGTCGACCAATGTCTTGGGCACCTCGCCACGAAACAGCCTGTCGGCCTCGGGCGAATGGTCGCGCGCATCCTCCAACATGCCAATCTCGTTTTCCACCTGCATCATGATGACCGTATGCTCCCTACCGTCCACCTCGGCGATATGCTCCATCAGCCGTTGGAAAGCCTTATGGTCGGCCTGGAACACATTCTCCGAGAAACAACTGGCTATCTCCAAGGGCTTTCCCGAACGAGTCATCGCCCTCGGGAACCGTCGGGTGTCGCGTTTGAACCATAGCGACGCATAGCAGCTCATGGAGTTTTTCCATGCCCCGAACCAAAGGAACACCACTTTCAGACGGTTCTCCCTTGCCCGCAGGATGGTACGGTCAATGAGGGTGAAGTCGAATTGTCCCTCGACGGGTTCGGTAAGGTCCCACTGTGCAGGCACCAGCACCGTGTTGAGACCGAGTCTTGCCATACGAGGTATGACGCTATCGATGTCAGCCACACTGGTGGCTGCCGAATTGCTGAGTTCCCCGCCAAGGATTACCATCGGCGAACCATCAACCACCAGCTGCGTGGCGGTGCCCTGCCGACGCAGTTGCGACTGCGCCGAGGCAGATACAGCGAGCAAGACAATCATGCTCGACAAAAGAACTTTTTTCAGACACAAGGACATATTATTTAGACATAGGAACATAAGAACATATTTTTGAGACACAATAGGCTTCACTACCGTCCGAGGAGCGAGCGCAACGATAACCACTCATTCACCCCCTCCTTGGGAGGGGGCTGGGGGGAGGCCCCTCTGGGGGGAGCCTCCCCTACTCTATGAACTTTCCGAAGTAGCCAAGACACGTGTCGCGCCACTCCACGGCATTGTCGTACTGCACATCGAGCAGATGAGCCACCTCGGCGGCACGGGCGGCATCGATATGTCCCCTGACCTGTTGCCATACCTGGCGGAAGCGGTCCACCTCGGCCACTCCCTTTTCATAGTGCGCCTTGAGGTTGTCCCATAGCGTCTTGCCGTTATGCATCTTATAGTCCCATGCCACATGATGGAACCACAACAGGTACTCTTCCGGACAAGTCGCCAAGTCGTCATACCTCTTGCTGTACGGTGCCCTATATTGGTTGACGGCACCTGTGCCTGCCGAACTACGGTCGAAGCCCACCCCGTTTTTATCCGCCTTATGGTAATAGACCGGACACCACTCGATGGGATAGTCGGCCTTGAAACCATCAGGTTCGGGACCATAATGGTGGTCGAACTTGAAGATATGGTGCAGTCCGAGCGGCATCATGTAGTCGACACACGCCTCGCGACTGTCCATCATCATCTCTACGATCTTCTCCACATCAGCCATCGTCTGATCCTTGAGCAGTGTGGGGAAGGTCTGCAACACCCATTCGCGTGCTATCTCCTCCTCGGAGAGGTAAGGATTCCATGCCAATCGTCCGAAGGCATACCAGTTGGCTTGGGAGAAAGGATGCCCGCACCATCCCTCGGTATCACCGATATTGGCCACGCCTGCAATGCCCATCATGCGTGATGGCTCGACAAAGGAGAAGAACTCCTTCCACATCGTGCCGAGATAAACCAAGTGCAGGCTCTGCCCCAGATACTCTTGGGTGATTTGCAGTTCCACCATCTGCGGAGTTTTCGTGATATTGTCGAAGATAGGGGCATAGGGCTCACGCGGTTGGAAGTCGAGCGGTCCGTTCTTGGATTGCAGGATCACATTGTCGTCGAAGAGCCCGTCCATGGGTTTGAACTCGCTCACCGCCTGCATCACACGGTCCTCACCCTTGTGGTTGGCACCATAGACGAAGGAGCGCCACATGACGATGCCTTGATGCGGTTTTAAAGCCTTGGCCAGCATGTTGGCCCCATCGGCATGGGTACGGTGGTAGTCGCCCGGACCGGGTTGTCCTTCAGAGTTGGCCTTGACCAGGAATCCCCCGAAGTCAGGTATGAGACGGTATATCTCATCCACCTTCTGCACCCACCATTTCTGCACATCGGCGTTGAGCGGGTCGGCTGTATCGGTATATCCCAAAGCCATGGGCGAAGCGAAGTTGATGCTCAGGAACGTCTTGATGCCGTAGGGGCGCAACCTGTCTGCCAGCACCGCCACTTTCTTCAGGTATTCGGTGGAGAGCATCTTGGGCGAGGCGTTCACATTGTTGAGCACCGAGCCATTGATGCCTATCGACGCATTGGCGCGGGCGTACATTTTCACCCTGTCTTCCATGCCGCGGCTCATCGTCTTGCCATCGCCGTCGATTTCCTCCCACTTCCATATACTCTTGCCTGCATAGCCACGTTCCACCGACCCATCGAGGTTGTCCCAATGGTTGAGCAACCGTAGTGAGTAGAACGGTTTTTCGTGGTGGTGGCGTATCTTTTTACCCTGTGAGAGCGTGCGACGCACATCAAAAGCCGCGTAGAGCAGGGCGAGGTCGCTGCCCGCCGTGAGTTGTTCTTCGCTCACATCGTATTCCTCCTTGTCCATGGTGGGATCGATCACGCATCGCATCGTTTCCACCCCGGCGATATTCTTGAGTTCCTCCAAAGCCAGTGCCAGTGTCGGAGTCATCACCCTCTGGCCGATCGCCAGTTCAGGTTTGCCGACTTGGGTTGACCCCATGTCTTGCAGCCATAGGTCACTGCCTTTCTGCGCCGACATATTCATGGCCAGCGCGAGCCAAATGAGACACACTACGATTCTTTTCATAAGTATTTTTTTGTGATTGATGAGCTAATGAGCGTGCGCCGTGTCACGTCTTGTTTTTCTCGGCATATTCACTGGGTGTCATGCCGTAATGGCGTTTGAAGATGGTGGAGAAATGGTTGGCGTTGTTGAAGCCCACGGCATAGGCCACCTGTGTGATGTTCACCTTCTGTTCGCGTATGATACGAGCCGCCTGTTCGAGTCGCAGGTTGCGTATGAACTCGCCGGTGGATATGCCGGTCATCTCCTTCATCTTACGGTGTAGCTGCGCCCGGCTGATACCCACTTCGCGTGTGAGGTCTTCCACATTGAAGTCGGAATCGGAAAGATGCTCGTTCAGACATTTCATGATGCGCCGCATGAGCACATCGTTGGGATTCTCCATCTCCACCTTTTCCATCTTTTCCTCCTGCTGCTGGGCTCCTGTGAACTTGCCTTTGAGCCGTCGCACATTGGCGATGAGGTTTTCGATGCGCAGGTGCAGCTCCTCAATGCTGAAGGGCTTGGCCAGGAAAGCGTCAGCCCCGTGTTTGATGCCCTCCAGCCTGTCGCCGATTTCGGCTTTCGAGGTGAGCAGCACCACAGGTATATGACTGATACGGCTGTTCGACTTGATTTGCTTGAGCAGCGATATGCCATCCATTTCCGGCATGATCACATCGCTCACCACCAGGTCGTAGTTGCCTTTGAGCAAGGCGTCGAGCGCCATGCGTCCATTGGGGCAGGTGTCCACCCTGTACCAGTCGGAGAGTTCGCGACGGATGAACTGCGCCAGTTCCTGGTCGTCGTCGGCCACGAGGATGGTCACCTTAGCCACCTTCTGCTTACCTTTCTCCATGCTCCAGGAGTTGGTTTGCCCTCCCTGCTTGTCAGCCGATGCCGTTACCAACGGGAGAGTGACCGGTCTGTCGGAGGCCGGCAGGGAAACGGTCATGATGGTCCCTTTTCGTCCATCGTCGCGGTTGTTCGCCTTGATGGTCCCCCCATGGAGGAGTACCAGCGAGCGTGTCAGGTTCAGTCCTATGCCCGTTCCCTCGATATGGAATCCCGAGGTGTTTTTCCCCTGGTAGAACCGTTCAAAGAGTTTGGAAGCATCATCTTCGTTGAAGCCGATGCCCGTATCGCTCACCACCATCTTGACCTGTCGTTTCTCCTGCCTGAGGTCGATAATGATCTCTCCCCCGTCGGGTGTATACTTGAAAGCATTGGACAACAGGTTGTTCACCACCTTGTCGAACTGCGACCTATCGATGTCGGCCACCACTTGGTTGTCGTGTTCGAAAGAAAACGTTATGTTGCGCGACCGAGCGTGGTACTGATAGAGCGAGCAGATGCCGGAAATATAAGGCACCAGGTCGGTAGGCTCGCACTTGAGCTGCATCTGGTTCTTGTCGATTTTGCGCTCGTCGAGAATCTGGTTGACCAACAGCAACAATCGCTGCGCATTTCTGTCAATGGTCTCGATGTCGGTCTTCGACTCCTCATCAGACACCTTCGTTTTCAGTTTATTGAGAGGCCCGAGAATCAGGGTCAAGGGCGAGCGTATGTCGTGTGTGGCATCGATGAGGAAACGCATCTTCGCCTCGTCGAGGTCGCGTTGGCTCTTACGCCGGTAATAAAGCAGCGCCGCCGCCAGCAGCCCGAGTGCCATAAGGATATAAGCGAGGTAAGCCCATGTGGAGGCATACCACGGATTGTTCACCCTCACCCATATCGTGGTGGGTTGTTGGGCACGCACTCCGTTGTCAACGGCCCACACCTCTATCTCGTAGTCGCCAGGCTCCAGTTTGTTGAAAGGAATCACGTTCACCCCCTCGTCGGTATATTGCTCCTCACCTCCATTGACGCGATAAGCCAGGTGTATGCGGTCATCGTCTTGGAAATTGAGCAAGGAAAACTCCATGGAGAACGTATTATCGGAATAAGGCAGTCGGAAACGCTGTTTGGCCACCAGGGGAGCGGCATCGTCTTGCCCATCCTGCCGCTCGAACATATCGCGCGACTGTCCATCGACCACGAACCGGGTAAGATGCACCTGGCCTATCTGCCTTCGCGCCCCACTCACCTCGCCAGGCAGGAAGGCGGTGATGCCAGTGCCCGAACCAAAAGCCACCAGGCCGTTGGTCAGCACCCCCTTGGCACCCAACGTGTATTCACGCACCTTGAGACCGTCGCCATTGAGATGCCCCACAAACTGACCGCCGTCATTCCGACGACTTTGCCAGATGCCCATGGTGGTGGCGAACCACAGGTCGCCCTTCCCATCGCACACGATGCTGCTCACCTGCTTGTCGTTGAGCACCTCCGACTTGGTCAGGCGGTCCAGTTTCTTCTCTCCCACACGGAAGAGGTAAACACCGTTTTCCGAGGCCAGTACGATATTGCCGTCGGCATCTTCGCACACGGCATTGCACTGATCCTCGGTGAGCAGGCTGTTCCACCCGAAAGGCTGGAAATCGCATGTCCGGGTGTCCATGCAACTCACGCCCGAGGCCGTGCACATCCACAAGTAACCGCGCGAGTCGATCATCATGTCGCGTATCCAGTTGTTGCAGAGATAACCTTTACCCCCGCGTTGGTTCATGTCGAAATGGCGGCGTTCGCCCGTCGAGGGATCGTAGATGATCAGTCCACGGCTGTAGTCGGAGATAAACAGCCGTTGGCCATCGTCGACCATGGTGAGCAGTTGTTCGCCCTCCAACCGCAACCTTTCGGAGAAAGCGCCCACATGGGGCTGATAGGCATAGAGCGTATTGTCGGTGCCCAGCCAATAGTTGCCCTTGGTGTCGCGGTAGATGTAATGGGTGCCGGCGGGCGAGGCAGGGTGGCCCACGATGGTGCCTTGTCCGTCGAAACGGAACACGCCGCTGTTCTGCACCACGCAGAACAGACCGCCATCCTCCGAGGGGGCTATCGATGTGACGGCTCCGCCCGTGGTCACCTGCTGGGCCGAGAGGTTCCAGTTCTTGAAACGAGGCTGCTGCTGGTTGACGAGGAAGACGCCCCTGTTGCTGCAGCCCACCCATAAGTTGCCGTCCTTGTCTTCCATCACATCGGTCACGCAGGCCGTGGGCAGATGGAAGTCGGTGGCGGAATGGTCCACCGGTGTCAAGCGCGTGGTTCCTACAGCCATGGACAGCAAGCCATGATTGGCTGTTCCCACATACAGGTTGCCCTCCTTGTCGACCAAGGCGGTGCGGATGATGATGTCGGTCTCCAGCCCTCCTTTGTCTATGCCTGCATCTACGATGTCGCCCCTGCGGTCGTTGTAGCGCAATATGCCATCCATGCAGACGACGAGCATCGTGGTGTCCGACTCCTCGATGAAGGAGACGGGCGACCCGCAGGGTGATTCAAAATCGCGTATGGCCACCGGCTTGCGGTCCTTCACCTCATAACAAGTGAACAGGTCCTCATGGCTGCTGCGCCACAGCCTACCTTTCCCATCCTCGAACATCGTGGAATAGTACTGCTCCACGGGGCGGCGTGAGAACTCCATCTCGGCGCGGATCACAACCTCACCGTTTCGTATGCTATAGAGCCCGTATCCCGCCGTACCTATAAGGATGTCGCCATCCTTGTTGAGCACCAGGGAGTAGACTCGCGGCGTGCGCCCGTCGGGGAAAGGATAATTCACGAACCTGTCGTTGTGGTAGTCATAACGCACCAACCCCTTGCTCTGTCCTATCCATAAATTGCCTTTCTCGTCGACCAGGAACTGGGTCACTATATTATCGATCAAGGTTGTGGAATCGTTGCCGTCATGCAGGTAATGGGTGAAATGATATCCATCGAAGCGGTTGAGACCATAGTCCGTACCCACCCATATATATCCGTAGGCATCCTGTCCCACACAATTCACCTGATTGCTTGTCAACCTCCCCGACGAATAAAGCACGCCCCTATCGGCCATTGCCATCAAAGTGAGCAACAGCAAGGGAAGGAAATGAATGTATCTTCGCATTTGTTTCATGGCAAAGTAAAAAGACCCTACAAATTTAGCACAAAAAACGAAATCAGACAAGAAAAAATGAAATATTTGTTTCAACTCACGGAAAGATGATACATTTTGAAAGATTGTTGATGCGAAAAACAGTTGTATAATCGGAAACTATTCCTTATCTTTGCACTATCTAAGAACCGATAAATTTTTACCTTGATGACAACAATCTCTCCTATGAAAAAATTCAGGTTGTTTTTTTATGTGTTTTTGTCGTCGGCCATGATGGCCTGCGCACAGAAAGCACCCACGACGGCCACTTCATCGCCGCGCTGGATAGGCACCTGGGCCACCGCAGTGGAAAAGCCCGGCCAGGGCGACATGCCCCAGTCGTCGCTGTCGAACCGTTCGGCCCGTCAGATTATCCATGTGAGCATCGGCGGCGACAAGTTGCGTCTGCACCTGTCGAACGTACAGAGCACCTCACCCGTTGACATCAAGAGCGTCTATATCGCAGATGCCACCTACATGAGCCATATCAACCCGAGCACCGCCATCTACCTTACGTTCGGCGGTGAGCGCAGCGTGACCCTTGCCGCCGGCGAGGAGACGGTGAGCGATGCCACGGCCTACCGCCTGCGCCCGCAGCAGCGCTTAGCCATCACCATCAACTATGGCGACAGGACACCCGATGAGGCCTCGTGCCACCGCGGGTCACGTACCACGTCATATATCATCCCCGGTGAAAGCACCCCTGATGCCGACTTCACGAGAGGTGAGCAAGCCGTGCATTGGTACAATATCGCCTCGATGGAGGTGGAGAGCAACAACCAGACAGCCATCGCCGTCATCGGCAACTCCATCACCGACGGTCGCGGCAGCACTACCGATGCCCAAGACCGCTGGACCGACTTCTTCGCCGAGGCGTTGTCGAAGAATCCCGCCACGGCGCATCTTGGCGTGCTCAACCTCGGTATCGGCGGCAACTGTGTGGTGAAAGGCGGACTGAGCGAACCCGCATTGGTGCGTTTCGACCGCGATGTGCTCGGGCAAGAGGGTCTCTCCGCCATCATCGTATTTGAGGGCACCAACGACATTGGCAGTTTCGGCGAGAACGACCCCGGCGTGGCCGACCGTCTCATCGCCGCCTACCAGGAATTCATCCGCAAGGGTCATGAGAGAGGCCTGAAGGTTTACGGAGCCACCATCACCCCGGTGAAAGGCTCCTTCTACGAAGGCAAGAACCGTGAAGCCATGCGCCAGCGCGTGAACCAGTGGATACGCACCACGGCGGCCACCGCCACCGATGGGCAGTTGCATTTCGATGGCTGCATAGATTTCGATGCCGCCACACGCGACCCACAAGACCCTGCCGCCCTGCGCAGCGACCTTCAGGACGACTGGTTGCACCTCAACCCTGCCGGCTACCGCGTAATGGGTGAGACAGCCGCCCGCTTCTTCCAATAAGCCCAATAGGCCCAATAAGCCCAATAACCCCAATAAGCCCAATAACCCCAATAAGCCCAATAAAAAACAACAACCATAAAAAACAATAACAATGCAAAACAATTCACAAGCACAGGAATCCAAAGGATTCTACAAACTATCCTGGTTGCAGCGCATCGGTTTCGGTAGCGGCGACCTTGCCCAGAACCTCATCTACCAGACCATCTGCATGTACCTGCTGTTCTTCTACACCGACATCTTCGGTCTACAGCCCGGCCATGCCGCCACCATGTTCCTCGTGGTGAGGTTGGTAGACGTTTTGTGGGACCCCCTCGTTGGTACCTACGTCGACAAGCACAATCCCCGCTGGGGTAAGTACCGCAGCTATCTGGTGCTTGCCGGTATCCCGCTGACCGTGTTGGCCATTCTCTGCTTTTGGGATGGTTTCTCCGACAAGGACTATACCATCAAACTGATTTACGCCTACGTCACCTATGTGGGCATGTCGATGCTGTACACACTCATCAACGTGCCTTACGGAGCCCTGAACTCCTCGCTCACCCGCGACACCGACGAGATCACCATCCTCACCTCCGTGCGTATGTTCATGGCCAATGTCGGCGGACTGTGCGTATCGGCTGGTGTGCCCATCCTCGTAGCCATCTTCGCCTTGGGCATGGTACCGAGCGATACCACCAAGATGGCCCTTTTCATGGGCTTGGGCTCGTTGCCCTCGTTCATCTTCATGCCCTTGGTGCCCGCCATCAAGAAAAAGGTAGGCAAGAAGAACATGTTCTACATCTTCCTCACCGTGGCCATCATAGGTATGATCCTGTTGTACATCATCAGTAAGATGGGTACCGTGAAAGACAACATCACCCTGGTTTACATCGCCCAGTTCATCAAGTCGACAGGTGTCATCGTAGCCACAGGTTACATGTGGGCATTGATTCCCGAAGTCATCTCCTTCGCCGAGTACACCACCGGTCGTCGCATCGCCGGCATCGTCAACGCCCTGACCGGTATCTTCTTCAAGGCCGGTATGGCGCTGGGAGGAGTCGTCCCCGGCTTGGTACTCGCCTGGACCAACTATCACGCCGCCGCAGAGGCCAACACCATGCCCAAGGATTCCAATGCCTGGTTCCTCACCATGCTCATCTTCGCCTTGGTGGGCCTGGCCCTGCTGATCTTCTGTTTCACGCAGACCAAGGAGCGTGTGGTGATGGACGAGAAGGAGACGAAGAATGTGAAGGTGAGCGACCTGTGGACCGAGTTCATGCGCAACCGTCCCTTGCGCATCATCGCCCTGTTCTTCATCACCGCTTTCGCCATGATGTCGGTGGGCAATGCCGCTGGTGCCTACTTCATGAACGACCTGGAACTTCAGACCCCGTTGGCACAGGAGGGCATCCGCTGGTTGGTGTGCATCATTCCCGCCGTGTTGCTTGTGCTGGCCATGTTTATCATCTCCAAATATGAACTGACCGACGAGCGTATCGATGAGATCAACCGTGAGATCGAGGCAAGAAACAAAGCCAATGAAAAAAAATGATATGATATTCCATAAGGGGATGAAAGCATCGGCTTTGTTATTCGGCATGGCTCTCATACCCTTCAGTCACGCCGGTGCGCAGTCGTTGGCCGAGGCCTACCGCGACTATTGGTACACAGGAGTAAGCGTGAACCAATGGCAGGTGGCCGCCGACCCCTCAGGCAACAACGCCCACGATGTGACGGGACAGGTGAGCAACGACCAGACCGCCGACTGGCCCGTGATTACGGGCAACTTCAACTGGGTGGTGGCAGAGAACTGCATGAAGTGCGAGGTGATTCACCCCAAAGAAGGTGTCTACGACTTCACACTTGCCGACCAATTCGTCGACAAGGCCAAGGCGGCGGGCATGAAGGTGTTGGGTCACTGCCTTATCTGGCACTCCCAGTGCGCGCCGTGGTTCCACTTCGACAAGGACGGCAAGCCCGTATCGCCCGAGGTGCTGAAGAAACGTATGAAGGAACACATCCAGACCATCGTGAGCCACTTCAAGGGACGCGTAGACGCCTGGGATGTGGTGAACGAGGCTTTCGAAGACGACGGCACCCCCCGCAAGAGCCTGTTCTACCAGATTTTGGGCACCGACTATATCCCGTTGGCTTTCCGCTATGCCCATGAGGCCGATCCCAATGCGGAGTTGTATTACAACGACTTCTCCATGAACAAGTCGACGAAGGTGGAGGGAGTGGCGGCTTTCTTCCGCCCGCTCATCAACCAAGGGCTGCCCGTGACCGCCATCGGCATGCAAGGGCACATGATACTTGAAGACAATGTCGACGACAGTGTGATCAAGGAGTACGACCATTCCATAGAGACCATCGCGGCCCTCGGTGTGAAGACGTTCTTCAGCGAACTCGACCTTTCGGTGCTGCCCAACCCCTATGGTTTCTCCGGCGCCAACGTGAGCGACCGCTTCGCTTACCGTCCTGAGATGGATCCCTACAAAGACGGACTGGCCAAGAGCCAAGAAGCAAAGATGGAAGCCTTTTGGGTGAACTTCTTCCGCATGCTCATCCGCCACAAGGACGTGATTTCGCGCGTGAACTTCTGGTGTCTGAACGATGCCAACTCCTGGCGCAACGACTTCCCCATCAAGGGACGGACCGACTACGCCACCCTGTTCACCCGCGACAGCAAGGCCAAGCCCGTGGTAGGCAAGCTCATCGAGCTGGTAGCTCCCCAACCATCATCCGCCAAACCTAAAAAGAAAACCAAATAACCCATAAGAACAATGAAAAAAGCACGTTATCTATTTCCAAGTGATTATATGGCAGACCCCGCTGCCAAGGTGTTCAACGGCCGCCTGTACGTTTATCCCTCTCACGACTGGGACAGCGGCGAATGTTTCGACGACGACGGTGGCCATTTCCAGATGAAGGACTACCATGTACTCTCCTTCGACGACATCGAGCAAGGCGAAGCCACCGACCATGGTGTGATTCTCGACGTGAAGGATGTGCCCTGGGCGGAGAAACAGCTGTGGGACAGCGATGTGGTGGAGAAAGACGGCAAGTACTACCTCATCTTCTCCGCCAAGGACTACAACGGCTGTTTCCACCTCGGTGTGGCGGTGGCCGACCGTCCTGAAGGCCCCTTCAAGGCCGAGCCTCAGCCCATCCGCGGTGCCATGAGCATCGACCCCTGCGCATTCAAGGACGATGACGGACAGATTTACTGCTACTACGGCGGTCTGTGGGGTGGCCAGCTGCAATGGCATGCCCCGTTGGCGGCACCCTATGCCCCCACGGGAGTGTGCGGTGAGGCCAAGGCTCCCGAGGGCATGGTCGACATCGGTCACGCCCCCGACAGGAAGACCGAGCTCTACGCCCCTGCCGACGCCCCTGCCTTGCCCAGTTTCGTGGCACGCATGAGCGACGACGTGAAGCAGTTCGTCGAGGCACCGCGCCCCGTAGTCATCATCGACAAAGACGGTCAACCGCTGAAGGCCTCCGACCCACACCGTTTCTTCGAGGCCTCGTGGATGCACAAGATGAACGGCAAGTACTATTTCTCCTACTCCACCGGCGACAGCCACTTCCTCTGTTACGCCACAGGCGACAACCCCTACGGCCCGTTCACCTATCAGGGAGTGATACTCGAGCCCGTGGTCGGCTGGACCACCCACCACAGCATCGTGGAGTTCAAGGGCAAGTGGTACCTGTTCCACCACGACTGTGTACCTTCGAACGACACCACCTGGCTTCGCAGCCTGAAGGTGATGCCTTTGGATATCGACGAAGAAGGCAACCTCCTCACGATGAAGAGCGAATGAGCTGAACGAACAACATAAACATATCGAAAAACCGCCCGGCATGAGAGCCGGGCGGTTTCTTTTATGATGATATGAAAAGTGTCATATTATAATAAGGTCATAAAAAAAGGAGTACCGCCGTACTCCAACCTTTGTTAACCTTAAAATCTAATACTATGAAAAACATGGTGCAAAGTTAGGGGTTTTCAGCCGATTTCCTTCGCTTTGTCCGGCGAATCGTCCGAAAGCCCCTAATTATTTGATATAAATCAAGATAGCAACACCACGCCCTGCTGTTTCTTGCCATCCATCATGATTTTCAGAGGCTGGTCGAAACGCACTTGGCGCACATGAGTGGTCTCTTCGACGGCAGGCATGGCATCGAGCACATCCTGACGGAACAAACCGTCGCCCGTGGCTTGGTTGACATTGAAATAGCCCACGCCGAAACTGGTGAGGTTCTGGAAGAAGTGAGTGCCCTGCGATGGATCGACCCTATAATTCTTGAGAGCCGTCTCCACGATGACCCTCGCCGCGCTGATGTGCGGCCATTTGACCGGTATGCCCAACCATGGGTCGCTCGAGCCCCATCGTCCCGGCCCCACGAGCACATAGTTGCGCCCTTCGTCGAGGAACTTGCGGTTGAGCCGTTCTATCTCCTCGGCGATGGTGGGGTTGTTCATGGCGGTGAAGTCATCGTCGGTCTTCACATACACCACATCCGTCACATCCTCGCTGATGCCATGGCCCAGCGACATGTTGGAACGCAACAGACAACGCTCATCGGGAATCACCGACAGGTCTTCATCCAGCATCTGCTTGGCATCGACGATAGGACGAATCTGCAGGAGGTAGAACTCGCCCGTCCTGTCGTCGTTGACATTGCATGCGAACTCTATCTCCACGGGGCGCCTCATGCTCTCCGCCCCATATTTCATCGCCATCTGCATAATCTCCGGCAGCGGGAATATGCCGTGCTGGAGCACTCCGCAGAAAGTGATGACCTTGCGCCCCCCTTCGTAGATACCATCGCGTATCACCTGGTCGTAAGGGTCGAAAGTCGAAGCGATATAAGTGAGCGTGTTGTCGGCGGCAGCCTCCTTCACCCTCAGGTTGAGGATATTGAAGCCATCATCGACCTTGAACTCCCTCCCCGTATTGGTCAGGTCGAGGGCATAGAAACGCGTCTGTGTCTCACGGAGCGCCGTATCGAGCTCACTTGTCTGCAGCACCTGGTTGGGATGGTATGGACTCACCCTGAGCGTCTGTCCCCCATCCACGATATATTTGCCCAGTCCGAGAGCCAGGCTGGCGATGCCATCCTCGGCCTTCTCGTCGCCGATGGGATAATAGTTGAGCGATCGTATCACGCCGCTCATGGTAGGATAGTACCTGTTGCCATGCTCATGCCCGACCACCTCTTGCAGGATGACCGCCATCTTCTCCTGGTCGATCACATTGCTTGTGGCCGCCATATAAGCCTTCGAATCGCGATAATAGACCGAGGCATAGACGCCCTTGATGGCACAAGCCAACATGCGCAGCATGTCGTACTTATCCTCAAGATAAGGCACCATATATGTGGAGTAAATGCCAGCGAAGGGTTGGTAATGCGCATCTTCGAGAAGCGACGACGAGCGCACGGCGATGGGGCTTCTCGTAGCCTCGAAGAAGGTGAAGAAGTCGGCGATGAGCGTATCAGGCAACTGCGCCTTGAGGAAATGATCGAGTATCACCTCGTCGGGAGCGTCGCTCAGGGCTATCTGATATAGGTTGTTGTTGTCCATGAACTGGTCGAAGATATCGGTGCATAGCACCACCGTCTTCGGTATGGTGACCACGGCATTGTCGAACTGGTTGAGTTCGGGATTTCGTTTGATCACATTGTCGAGGAAAGCCAGTCCCCTACCCTTTCCTCCGAGCGACCCTTCGCCGATGCGTGCGAAGTGAGCGTATTTGTCGAACTTGCCCCTATCGAATACAGCCACCACACCAATATTCTTCATGTGTCGGTATTGCACGATGGCATCGAAGATGATCTGCCTGTGCGCTCCCACATCCTTCAGCTTGTGCCATGTGACATGCTTGAGGAAGTTGGACACCGGGAAGATGGCCCTGGCACTCAGCCATCGGCTCATGTGGTTGCGCGACACGTGGTAGAGCATCGAGTCGTCGGGAATGCGGAAGATATTGTCCTGCAGCTCCTTCAGGCTCCTCACCCTCATGATCTCCTCATGGGTGGCAGGGTCGCGGAAGATGAAGTCGCCGAAGCCCATGTGCTCCGCCAAGAGATTGCGCATGTCTATGTTGCGCTTCTTCGAGTTCTTGTCCACGTACTTGAAGCCCTCGTCCAATGCCTTCTGGCGGTTCTCCGACTCGGCGCTCTGCAAGATGAGCGGCACATACTCGTTCCTCTGCCGTATGGTGCGCAGCAGGCGCAGTCCCGCCTCGGGATCTTTCACCCCCTCGCGCGGGAAACGGGCATCGGAAATCACGCCGAGCATATTGTTCTCATAGCGGTTGTACATATCGATGGCCTCCTCGTAGTTACGCGCGAGCACCACTTTTGGCCGTCCGCGCTTACGCTGTGCCGCCGCATGGGGATTGAGTGCCTCGGTAGAGAATCGCTGGCTCTGCTGGAGGATATAGCTATAGAGATTGGGCAATATGCCCGAATAGAAACGGATATTGTCTTCCACGAGGAGGATGACCTGAACGCCCGCCTCCTGTATGTCGTGGTCAATGTTCATGCGGTCTTCCAACAGTTTGATGATGGAAAGGATGATGTTGGTGTCGCCCAGCCAGCAGAACACATAGTCGAATATCGACAGGTCTTCATGCTCCATACGCCGTGTGATGCCATGCGAGAAGGGGGTGAGCACCACGCAGGGAATCTGCGGGGCATGGGCTTTCACATCGCGTGCCACGGTGAAAGCGTCGTTGTCGGCATTGCCGGGCATACATATCACCAGGTCGATATCGGTCTCTGCCAGTGCCACCGCCGCCTCTTCCGTAGTACTCACTTGGGTGAAGGTGGGTGGGTAACGCAGTCCAAGCTCCACATACTCGTTGAATATCTTCTCATCCACCCTACCATCGTCCTCCATCATAAAGGCATCGTATGGATTGGCGATGATGAGCACATTGAAGATACGTTTGGTCATGAGGTTGACGAAAGACACATCCTTGAGCAGGAATTTCGTCCACGGTTCGGGTATTGGTTCGTTCATGGCCACAAAATTACATAAAAAAGACGGAAAAGCGGTCATCGTCGGCCCGTGATTTTCGTGAAAACAGCAAAAAGAAAGTGCGATGAAGAAAAAAACCTTGAAAATATTTGGAAGGAGCGGAATAAAACCCTATATTTGCAATGGATTTATGACATATTGTCAAACCTTTATTAACTTAATATAAATACTATGGACGTTGAGAAAATCATGCATTCGCTGGAGCAGAAGCATCCAGGCGAAGCCGAGTACTTGCAGGCAGTACGCGAAGTATTGCATTCCGTGAAAGACGTGTACAACCAGCACCCTGAATTTGAGAAAGCCAAACTGATTGAGCGCATGGTGGAGCCCGAGCGCATCATCACCTTCCGTGTGCCTTGGACCGACGACAAGGGCGAGGTGCATGTGAATTTGGGCTATCGAGTCCAGTTCAACAGTGCCATTGGTCCGTACAAAGGCGGTTTGCGCTTCCACCCCTCTGTCAACCTGTCCATCCTGAAATTCCTGGGATTCGAGCAAACCTTCAAGAACGCGCTCACCACATTGCCTATGGGCGGTGGCAAGGGCGGTAGCGACTTCTCCATCCGCGGTCGCAGCGATGCCGAGGTCATGCGTTTCTGCCAAGCCTTCATGACCGAATTGGTGAAGGTGATTGGTCCCGACATGGATGTTCCCGCCGGCGACATCGGTGTGGGAGGTCGTGAGATAGGCTATCTCTTCGGCATGTACAAGAAACTGACCCATCAGTGGAACGGTGTGCTCACCGGCAAGGGTCTGGAATGGGGCGGCAGCCGCATCCGTCCCGAGGCCACCGGTTTCGGAGCCCTGTACTTTGTGAACCAGATGTTGCAGACGCGCGACATCGACATCAAGGGCAAGACGGTAGCCATCAGCGGTTTCGGCAATGTGGCTTGGGGCGCCGCCACCAAGGCCACCCAGCTGGGTGCCAAGGTAGTGACCATCAGCGGTCCCGACGGCTATATCTACGATCCCGATGGCATCTGTGGCGAGAAGATCGACTACATGCTTGAACTGCGTGCCTCTGGCAACGACATCTGCCAGCCTTATGCCGACGAGTTCCCCGGAGCCAAGTTCATCCCCGGCAAGAAGCCTTGGGAGGTGAAGGTGGACATCGCCCTGCCGTGCGCCACTCAGAACGAGCTCAACGGCGACGATGCCGACATGCTGCTCGCCAACAAGCCACTGTGTGTGGCCGAAGTGTCGAACATGGGTTGCACCGCCGAGGCAGCTGAGAAGTTCGTAGCCGCCAAGATGCTGTTCGCTCCCGGCAAGGCCGTGAATGCCGGTGGTGTGGCCACTTCTGGTCTGGAGATGACGCAGAACTCCATGCGTCTGAGCTGGAGCGAGCAGGAAGTGGACGAGAAGCTGCACTATATCATGCATTCCATCCACGAGGCATGTGTGAAGTACGGCAAGCAGGCCGATGGCTACATCGACTATGTAAAGGGTGCCAACATTGCCGGTTTCATGAAGGTGGCCAACGCCATGATGTCCCAGGGCATCGTATAGACCCATCGCCCCGTTTTTCAGCATGTTTTGTTAAAAATGGTTCGGGATGCACCGCTTGGTGCATCCCGTTTTTAGGTGTTGCCGGTTGCCCTCCATCACGAGGTCGTCGATGCAGCCCCGGGTGGTGAGGGAACCGTCTTACGCATCATCGATAAGTTCATAGTTTTGTCGTGAATGTCAATATGGGTGAGCAATTTACGAATTCTGATTTATCATAATCATAGTAGCTCACATGCCAATAGTATTTTTTGTTAGGCCGCTACACACTCCATGCACATAGTCTTCATATTCTTTACCTTTTCCCTTGAGAATAAAAGTTTGATTTCCATTCTCTGCATCAGAAGAAACGATGACCTCACATTCATACTCCTTACCCACCTGTTCCGGCATGAAAGTAACATCGAACGTTTTCCTTGTCAGCGGCTTTTATAGACGAATCAGGATAATAGAAAACCCGAAAGGAAGGCAGGTCATCTGTCATCCTCTCGGGGTAAAGAATCCACGGCAAGGGGTTACTTGCGCCGTGTGGTGATGGAGAACTCGGTGACTCCCGACATGGCCTGTCCGCCCTGGAGCACGGAGAGACAGAAGGTGGCGTTGCCATCCTTCAGCTTGCCTGCTTTGACCATGGCCGTATAGCGGATGGCGGCGCCCGGTGCGAGGCTCTCCACATGGACGGAGGGTGAGATGTAGATGCGCTTATTGCCCGAGGCCTCGACCACGGTGGGCTGGAGGTCGTAGAGCGTCTGGTTAGACGTGTTGACCACCTCGAAAATCACCTTCGACAATTCGTTCGACCGAAGTACATTGTCGTAGTTGTCGTCGACGAAGCGCGGATTGCGTATCTCAATCTGCGGATTGTAGGAATAATCGCCCATGTCGTAGCTCGAGGAGGCGGGAATCATGGTACGTGCCGGCGAAGCGGAATAGTCGCCAGTGTAATCGGTGCTGCCGAAATCGTAAATACGGTCGTCGTATTGGCCGTTGCTGTCATACCCGCTGTTGTCGTAGCCGCCGCCGTAACGCGAATCGTCGCGCTGCTGCTGTTGGCGATGTTCGCGGCGCTCCATACGGTCCTGACGGCGCTGTTCATAACGCTCCTCAATACGCTGCTCGCGCTTTTGGTCGGCTGCCGACCCAATGGCTCCACCCACGATGGCACCACCCGCCATACCGATGATGGTACCTATGTCGCTGCCTCGATGCCCACCGGAGATGCCACCGATGGCCGAGCCGAGGATAGATCCGAGCGTGGAACCCGTGTAGGCTCCCGCTCCAGTGTATGTGCCACACCCTGCAAGCAAGAGGGCGCCACAGACTGTCAAAACGAAGATTTTTTTCATACGTGCTATGTTTTTATTCGTTGCAAATATAATTTATTTTAGTGAAAAGAGCAAGAAAGAGAGGCCATAATCATCGTATTTTGTAACATAACGAAGGTGAAGGCCGCATTTCATCACTGCAAAATTATGAAGAAAACGACAAATAATATCGGGAAAAACCCGAAAAGGAGATAGGGGAAACCCTATAGAATGTTGAGTGTTTAGTGTTTAGTGTTGAGTGATGATGGTGGAGGGTGGAGGGTTGAGGGTTGAGGGGTGTTTCGTGATGAGAGGTGAGAAGAAAAAAGAAGGGATGCACCATTGTGTGCATCCCTTCTATATGACAAGCATGAGCGGTATTATTCAGCCTTTGCCTCTTCGGCTTTCTCCTCGGTAGCGGGAGCCTCGGCCACGGGAGCCTCAGCTGCGGGAGCCTCGGTCTTGGCGCCGGAACGGCGGCTACGACGGGTTTTCTTGGCAGCCTTGGCAGTCTTGGCCATGTTCTCATCGAAGTCGACGAGCTCAATGAAGCACATCTGTGCGGCATCACCCTGACGGAAACCGAGTTTGATGATACGTGTATAGCCACCTGGACGGTCGCCCACCTTCTCGGCGATGTTGGAGAAGAGCTCGGTTACGGCATACTTGTTCTGGAGATAGCGGAAGACCACGCGTCGCGAGCTGGTGGTGTCTTCCTTGCAACGGGTGATCAGGGGCTCGACATATTTCTTGAGCGCCTTGGCCTTTGCGAGAGTCGTAGTGATTCTTTTGTGCTCGATCAGGGAGATAGCCATATTCGCGAGCATGGCGTGTCTGTGGTCAGCAGTACGGCTCAGATGGTTGAATTTCTTATTATGTCTCATTACTTCTATTACTCTTGATTTAATTTATATTTGCTGATATCGGTTCCAAACGACAGATTCAGACTCTCGAGCAAATCATCAAGCTCAGAAAGCGATTTCTTGCCGAAGTTGCGGAACTTGAGCAGGTCGGTCTTGTTGTACTGCACGAGGTCGCCGAGTGTTTCCACATCAGCCGCCTTGAGGCAGTTAAGGGCACGTACCGAGAGGTTCATGTCGACAAGACGCTGCTTGAGCAGCTGACGCATGTGGAGCACCTCCTCGTCGAATTCCTGGTTGCCATCGACTTCCGGGTTTTCGAGTGTTATCTTCTCATCGCTGAAGAGCATGAAATGATAGATGAGAATCTTGGCGGCTTCCTTGAGCGCGTCCTTCGGGTGAATGGAACCATCCGTAGTGACTTCGAGCACGAGCTTGTCGTAGTCGGTTTTCTGCTCGACACGATAAGGCTCGACCGAATATTTCACGTTGCGGATAGGGGTGTAGATAGAATCGATTGGAATGACGTTGACATCGGTGCAGAACGCCCTATTCTCGTCGGCGGGCACATAGCCACGACCCTTGTTGATAGTGATGTCTATTTGCATCAATGCCTTGGGCTCTAAATGACAAATCACCAAATCAGGGTTTAACACTTCAAATCCAGTCAGATACTTTCCAATATCTCCTGCCTTGAACTCCGTGGAATTCTCGACTGTGATACTCACTTTATCGTACTCGAATTCTTCTACTACTTGTTTGAACCTCACTTGCTTGAGATTCAAAATAATATTGGTGACATCCTCCTTGACGCCAGGCACTGAAGAGAACTCATGTTCAACACCGCTGATCTTGACGGTATTGATGGCGAACCCCTCAAGCGACGAAAGCAGAATGCGACGGAGCGAGTTGCCGATGGTGACACCGAAACCCGGTTCCAAGGGACGGAATTCGAACTTGCCGAATTTCTCGTCAGCCTCCAACATTACAACTTTGTCAGGTTTTTGAAATGCTAATATCGCCATTAACTTAATGATTATTTAGAGTACAACTCAACGATTAACTGTTCCTTAATATTCTCTGGAATGTCTGCTCTGTCGGGTTTGTGTAAGTACTTCCCGCTCTTTGAGTTTTCGTCCCATTCGATCCAGGGATACTTGCTGTGGTTGAATCCAGCGAGTGCGGCCTCAATGACTTCGAGCGATTTTGCCTTTTCTCTCACGCCGACCACTTGTCCAGGTTTGACGGAATAAGAAGGAATGTTAACCACGTTGCCGTCGACGACGATATGCTTGTGGGAGACGAGCTGACGAGCAGCTGCCCTCGTGGGAGCGATACCGAGGCGGAAGACCACGTTGTCGAGTCGGCTCTCAAGGTTCTGGAGCAGCACCTCGCCGGTGATGCCTTCAGCCTTGGCTGCAGCCTCAAACATATTCCTGAATTGGCGCTCGAGCACACCATAGGTATACTTAGCCTTTTGCTTCTCTGCCAACATGATAGCGTATTCCGACTGTTTGCGGCGACGGTTGTTACCATGCTGTCCGGGAGGGAAGTTCCTCCGGGACAAAACTTTGTCGGCGCCGAAGATGGGCTCACCAAAACGACGCGCAATTTTTGATTTCGGTCCTATATATCTTGCCATAGTATAAATAATATTTTTAATGTAAGGGAATGGTTATTACACGCGGCGGCGTTTGGGAGGACGGCAGCCATTGTGCGGCAGCGGCGTGACATCGATGATCTCGATGACGTCGATACCTGCGCCATGGATGGCGCGGATGGCCGATTCACGACCGTTGCCCGGTCCCTTCACATAAGCCTTGACCTTTCTCAGGCCGAGGTCGTAAGCCACTTTGGCGCAATCCTCGGCAGCCATCTGTGCGGCGTAGGGAGTGTTCTTTTTCGAGCCACGGAATCCCATCTTGCCAGCAGACGACCAAGAGATGACTTGGCCCTCGCTGTTGGCCAGGGAAACGATGATATTATTGAAAGAGCTGTGCACATGGAGCTGTCCCATGGCATCAACCTTAACGTTTCTTTTCTTAGAAGCGACTGTTTTCTTTGCCATAATGATAGTTTCCTTTCTACTGTTTACTTAGTTGCCTTTTTCTTGTTAGCCACAGTCTTCTTCTTACCTTTCCTGGTACGAGCGTTGTTCTTGGTGCTCTGTCCACGTACGGGAAGACCGTTACGATGCCTTACGCCACGATAGCAGCCGATGTCCATGAGGCGCTTGATGTTCATCTGGATTTCCGACCTGAGGTCGCCTTCCACCTTAAATTCAGCGCCGATGATTTCACGGATCTTGGCTGCCTGGTCGTCAGTCCACTCATTTACCTTGAGTGCACGGTCAACGCCCGCCTTATCCAATATCTTTGCTGAACTACTTCGACCTATACCGTAGATATAAGTCAATGCGATTTCGCCACGCTTGTTCTGGGGCAAATCTACTCCAACAATTCTTATTGCCATTTTGTTTTGATAAATAAAAAAATTAAATACTTAGATCAACCCTGACGTAATTTGTACTTGGGATTTTTCTTGTTGATGACGAACAGCCTACCTTTTCTTCTTACGATTTTGCAATCGGGTGTCCGTTTCTTTAATGATGCTCTTGTCTTCATATCTGATAAAGGATTATTTGTATCTGAACACGATTCGTCCCTTGGTGAGATCGTAGGGACTCATCTCCACCTTCACCTTGTCGCCCGGCAGTATCTTGATGTAGTGCATGCGCATCTTGCCCGATATATGGGCGGTGATTTTCACACCGTTTTCAAGTTCCACCCTGAACATGGCGTTGGAGAGCGCCTCGAGAATCGTTCCATCCTGCTCGATAGCAGATTGTTTTGCCATAGTGCTTGTGCTTTATTTTTTGTCGTTTTCGATATACTCAAAGGAAGAGAGGATTTCAGCCTCGCCTTTTCTCACCGCTATGGTGTGTTCGAAGTGTGCCGCCGGTTTGCCGTCGCGTGTGCGGATGGTCCACCGGTCTTCGTCGAGCACCACTTGCCTGTCGCCCATGGTAATCATCGGTTCGATGGCGATGCACATGCCCGCCTTGAGCAGCGGTCCGTTGCCCCGACGCCCGTAGTTGGGCACCTGAGGGTCTTCGTGCATCTTCCGGCCGATGCCATGACCGGTGAGTTCCCTGACCACCCCATAGCCTGCCGACTCGCAGTAGTCCTGCACCGCCGAACCGATATCGCCTACGTGGCGTCCGGCCTTGGCGTTGTCGATGCCGGTGTAGAGCGCCTCCTTGGTGCGCTGAAGCAGTTGAGCCACCTCGGGTGTCACCTCGCCCACCGTGAAGGTATAGGCTGAGTCGCCGTTGTAGCCGTTGAGCAACGTGCCGCAGTCGACGGAAATGATGTCGCCCTCTTTGAGCACCGTCTTCTCGTCGGGTATGCCATGCACCACCACATCGTTGACCGAGGTGCAGATGCTGGCGGGAAAGGGAGCCCCATAGGGATTGGGGAAGTTGAGGAAAGTAGGCACAGCCCCGTGGTCCCTGATAAACTCATCGGCAATCCTGTCGAGTTGCTTGGTGGAGACCCCGGGCTGGATATGTTTCGCCAATTCGGCAAGCGTGAGACCGACGAGTCGGTTCGCTTGCCTCATCAGCTCAATTTCGTCTTCCGTCTTGAGGAATATCTTCATTCCGCGTTGCGAAATTATTTCTTGACGTCAGCGTTGCGTGTATGTCCCGGTGTGAGCAGTCCCTCATAATGACGCATCATGAGGTAGCTCTGTATCTGCTGCAAGGTGTCGATGACCACACCCACGAGGATGAGGAGCGACGTACCACCGAAGAACTGAGCGAAGCCCTGCTGCACATTGAGCAGTCCCGCCAAAGCCGGCATGATAGCGATGAAGGCGATGAAGAGCGAACCCGGCAGGGTGATTCTCGACATGACGGTGTCGATATACTCAGCTGTCGGCTTGCCAGGTTTGACACCCGGGATGAAGCCGTTGTTGCGCTTCATGTCCTCAGCCATCTGCGTGGGATTGAGCGTTATGGCCGTATAGAAATAAGTGAACGCGATGATGAGCACGGCAAAGATGATGTTGTAGAGCAGGCTCGTGTGATCCATGAGCGACCGCATCACATAACTGGTGCTGTCGGAAGAATACTGCACGATGGCCAGCGGTATGAACATCAGGGCCTGTGCGAAGATGATAGGCATCACGTTGGCTGCGAACAGCTTGAGCGGGATATACTGCCTTGCACCTCCGTAGGTCTTATTGCCTTGCACTCTCCTTGCATACTGCACGGGCACCTTGCGCACGCCCTGCACGAGCACGATGGCTGCGCAAACGACGGCGAAGAGTATGAGTATCTCGATGATGAACATGACGAGACCGCCACCGGTGATGGCCGTGAAGCGCGAGGTCACCTCCTGGAAGAAAGCCTGGGGCAGACGAGCGATGATACCGATCATGATGATGAGCGATATACCATTGCCTACGCCCTTGTCGGTGATACGCTCACCGAGCCAGAGGATGAACATCGAGCCAGCTGCCAGGATGATGGTGGCCGGAATCATGAACACCGACCAGGATATGCCCGAGGCGAGGGCACCGCCCGACTGCATCTTCAGGTTGATGAGGTAAGAGGGAGCCTGGAAGAGAAGGATGGCCACGGTAAGGATACGCGTATACCAATTGATCTTTTTCCGTCCGCTCTCGCCCTCGCGCTGCATTTTCTGGAAGTAAGGCACTGCCACTGCCAGCAACTGCATGACGATCGACGCCGAGATGTAGGGCATGATACCCAATGCGAAGATGGAAGCGTTAGAGAAGGCGCCACCGGAGAACATATCGAGCAGCGACATAAGTCCCCCTTCGGTCTGTGACTGCAAGTTTTCCAACTGTGTCGGGTCGATGCCCGGCAGTACGACGAAGGATCCGAAACGATATATCGCCGTGAAGAGGATGGTGATGAGGATTCGCTGGCGCAAATCCTCCACCTTCCATATGTTCTTCAGTGTCTCAATAAACTTTTTCATTTACCTTAGATAATTGTTATGTTACCACCTGCTGCTTTGATAGCCTCTTCAGCCTTCTTCGAGAAAGCGTGGGCCTCGACTGTGAGCTTGGCTGTCAACTCGCCGTTGCCCAGCACCTTGACCAGTTCCTTGCCGTTGGTAAGACGAGCCTCGACCAGTTCCTGGATACCGATTTTCTCCCACTTCTTGCTCTCGGCAAGTTTCTGCAGCGTGGAGATGTTGACGGCGAAGTACTCCTTGTGGTTGATATTCTTGAAGCCGGCCTTGGGCACACGTCTCTGCAGTGGCATCTGGCCACCCTCGAAGCCGATCTTTCTCTTATAGCCTGAGCGGGCTTTGGCACCCTTGTGTCCACGGGTTGAAGTGCCACCGAGTCCGGAACCTGTTCCGCGTCCGATTCTTCTACGGCTATGTGTGGAACCCATGGCGGGTTTTAATTCATGCAATTTCATTGTAGTTGCTGTTTTTACGGTTTAACAAACATTAGTCCTCGATGATGGTGATGAGGTGGCGTACCTTCCTGACCATGCCCCTCATTGACGGAGTGTCCTGCACTTCCACCACCTGTCCGATCTTATGCAGTCCGAGCAGTTTGAGCGTAGCTTTCTGGTCGACGGGATAGCCGATTTTACTTTTTATCTGTTTGATTTTTATCGTTGCCATGATACGTCCTCCTTAACCTCTAAATACTTTGTTCATACTGATTCCACGCTCACCGGCCACGGTATAAGCATCCCTCACTTCGCTGAGCGCCTTGATGGTAGCCTTGACGAGGTTGTGGGGGTTGGAAGAGCCTTTCGACTTAGCGAGCACATCGTTGACGCCAGCGCTCTCGAGCACGGCGCGCATAGCGCCACCGGCCACCATTCCCGTACCGGGAGCGGCGGGTTTGAGGAACACCTTGGCGCCGCCGTAGGACACCTCGATCTCATGAGGAATGGTGCCATTGATGACAGGCACCTTGACAAGGTTTTTCTTAGCGGCCTCGGTGCCTTTCTGTATGGCTGCTGTTACTTCACCAGCCTTGCCGAGACCCCAACCGATGACACCCTTGCCGTCGCCGACGACCACGATGGCAGCGAACGTGAATGTGCGTCCACCCTTTGTGACCTTGGTCACACGGTTAATAGCCACGAGTTTGTCTTTCAACTCACTCTCACTGTTTATCTTTACTTTGTTCATTGCCATAATCGATTAGAAATTAAGTCCACCTTTACGAGCGGCGTCAGCCAGTTCCTTCACTCTACCATGATAAAGATATCCGTTGCGGTCGAAGACCACGGCCTGGATACCCTTCTCCAAAGCCTTCTTGGCCACGAGTTCGCCCACTTTCTGTGCCTGCTCCTTCTTAGGCATGCTCTCCATGCCGAGCGATGAGGCGGCAGCCAGCGTGTTGCCCGTGAGGTCGTTGATAATCTGCACGTAAATCTGCTTGTTGCTGCGGAAGACCGTCATACGAGGTCTTTCTGCCGTGCCGTTCACTCTCTTACGAATTCTGTATTTTATCTTGATTCGTCTTTCTACTTTTTTCAGTGTCATAATACTAAGGAATTAAAGTTACTTGGCTGCAGCCGACTTACCAGACTTCCTTCTGATAACCTCGCCCTTGAAGAGAATACCCTTGCCCTTGTAGGGTTCCGGCATACGGAAGGAGCGGATTTTTGCGCAGATGAGTCCGAGCAGTTGTTTATCGCACGATTCGAGAATAAGTTGGGGGTTCTGGTTACGCTCCGACTTCGTCTCCACCTTCACCTCTGGGGGGAGCTGGATGAATATCGGGTGGGTGTATCCCAGTGCGAACTCGATGAGGTTGCCCTGGTTGGACACGCGGTAACCCACGCCCACGAGTTCCATTTCCTTCTTGAAGCCCTGGCTCACGCCGACCACCATATTGTTGACGAGCGAGCGGTAGAGTCCATGGAACGCTTGTTTCTGTTTGATGTTGACGGGGCTGTTCTCGTCGATTTCGAAGGTGATGTGACCATCTTCCATCTTCATGATGATGGAAGAATCGATTTTCTGAGAAAGTTCCCCTTTAGGTCCTTTGACCTTGACGATGCCGTCTTTCTGTTCGATGCTGACCCCGGCGGGTATAGCTATTGGCAATTTACCTATTCTTGACATAGTATATCCTCCATCAATTAATAGACGTAGCAAAGCACCTCGCCACCGATTTTGAGTTCGGCAGCCTCTTTGTCGGTCATAACACCTTTAGACGTGGACAGGATAGCGATACCCAGTCCGTTGATAACTCTCGGCATGTCTTTGTAGCCCGTGTACTTACGAAGACCCGGCTTGGATACGCGCTGCAATTTCTTGATGGCGTTGACCCGGGTAACGGGGTTGTACTTGAGGGCGACCTTGATGGTGCCCTGCGGACCGTCCTCAATGAACTTGTAATTGAGGATGTAGCCTTTCTCGAAGAGGATTTTGGTGATTTCCTTCTTCAAGTTGGAGGCTGGAATTTCCACGACGCGGTGATGCGCCATGATTGCGTTTCTGAGCCTGGTCAGAAAATCTGCAATAGGATCTGTCATTTGATTTGAATGTTTAATTAATCGGGACTGCCCCGACAATATTAAAAAAAATAGAATTACCAGCTAGCTTTCTTGACGCCCGGTATGAGTCCTGCCGATGCCATCTCGCGGAACTGGATACGAGAGATTCCGAACTGGCGGATGTATCCTTTGGGACGTCCGGTGATTTTGCAGCGGTTGTGCAGGCGTATGGGGTTGGCGTTGCGCGGTATGTCCTGGAGCTTGCGAGCAGCCTCGTAAGCTTCGGCGGGATCGTCGGTCGTGGCGATGATTTTCTTCAGCGCCGCTCTTTTCTCAGCGTATTTAGCCACCATCCTGGCGCGTTTTACCTCACGCGCTTTCATTGATTCTTTAGCCATGACTTAATCTTTTTTTGCGTTTTTGAACGGGAGTCCGAAAGCCTTGAGCAGAGCGTAGCCCTCTTCGTCGGTCTTAGCCGTGGTGACGAAGGTGATGTTCATACCTTGGATGCGTTCGATGTTGTCGATATTGATTTCCGGGAAGATGATCTGCTCCTCGATACCGAGGGTGTAGTTTCCACGTCCGTCGAACTTGGACTCGATGCCCTTGAAGTCGCGGATACGGGGGAGAGCCACCCTGACGAGTTTCTCAAGGAATTCATACATTCTCTCACGGCGCAGTGTAACCATCACGCCGATGGGCATTTTCTTCCTGAGCTTGAAGTTGGCGATATCTTTCTTTGAGAAAGTGGCCACGGCCTTCTGTCCGGTGATGGCAGTCACCTCGTTGATGGCCACGTCGATGATTTTCTTATCCTGAGTGGCGTCTCCGAGTCCCTGGTTGACGACGATTTTCTTGAGCACCGGCACCTGCATGCTCGAGCTGTAGTTGAATTGTTTTTTCAATGCCGGGGCGATTTCCTCGACATATACTTTCTTTAATTGCGCGGTATTCATTATTTGATCTCCTCTCCCGATTTTTTAGCGATGCGAACTTTCTTTCCGTCCTCGTTGAACTTCATGCCGATGCGAGTGGCCTTGCCGCTCTTCGGGTCGATGAGGTTGAGGTTAGAGATATGAATCGGCGCTTCCACCTTGATGATACCACCTTGCGGGTTCTTGGCCGACGGTTTAGCGCTTTTGGTCATGATGTTGACGCCTTCCACGATGGCGCGGTTCTTGTCGACGAGCACCTTGAGCACCTTGCCGGTCTTCCCTTTGTCCTCGCCGGCGATGACCATCACTGTATCGTTTTTCTTGATATGTAACTTAGCCATTGTTATAAATGTTTTTTGATTAAAGGACCTCGGGTGCGAGCGAAACGACCTTCATGTTGACGGCTCGGAGTTCGCGAGCCACGGGTCCGAAGATACGGCTGCCGCGGAGTTCACCTGCGTTGTTGAGCAGCACGCATGCATTGTCGTCGAACCTGATGTATGATCCGTCGGCTCTTCTCACCTCTTTCTTGGTACGGACGATGAGTGCTTTGGAGACGGTACCTTTTTTCATGTCGCTGGAAGGGATGACGTTCTTTACGGCGACGACGATGACATCGCCCACGCTGGCATACCTTCTGCCAGTACCACCGAGCACGCGAATGCAGAGAGCCTCTTTGGCTCCGCTGTTGTCGCACACTGTGAGTCTTGTTTCTGCCTGTATCATAATTACTTAGCTTTTTCTATGATTTGAACTAATCTCCACCTCTTGGTCTTGCTCAGAGGTCTTGTTTCCATCACGAGCACGGTATCGCCGATGTTGGCCTCGTTTTTCTCGTCATGGGCATGGTATTTCTTCGTTTTCTGGACGAATTTACCGTAGATTGGGTGTTTCTCCTTGAACTTAGCTGCAATAACAATGGTTTTATCCATTTTGTTGCTGATAACGACACCCTGTCTTGTTTTTCTTAAGTTTCTTGTTTCCATGTGTCCCATTGTCATTTGTTGAGTTCGCGTTGACGGAGCTCTGTTTTCATTCGAGCGATATCCTTCTTGGCCTGTCGGATGAGCATGGGGTTCTCAAGGGGAGTGATGGCATGGTTGAGTTTGAGCTGCTGCAAGCGAGCCACCTCCGACTCAAGACGCTCATTGAGGTCTTTCGTATCGAGTTCTCTTATTTCGTTGATTTTCATGACTTATGCGTTTTTATCGTAATCTCTTCTGACGATGAACTTAGTCTTCACTGGCAGTTTCTGCGCAGCGAGGCGAAGTGCCTCCTTGGCGATGTCGAAGCTCACGCCCTCGACTTCGAACAGCACCCTACCCGGGGTTACGGGGGCCACCCATCCTGCGGGGTCACCCTTACCTTTACCCATACGCACATCAGCAGGCTTGCGGGTGATGGGTTTGTCGGGGAAGATTCGGATCCAGACCTGTCCTTCGCGGTTCATCCTTCTGTTCACCGCCACACGGGCAGCCTCGATCTGTCGTGCGTCGATCCATTTGGCCTCAAGGGTCTTGATGCCGAAGGAGCCGAAGGCCAGTTGCGTTCCTCTGTGGGCATCGCCTTTATTGCCGCGCCCGTCCTGAGGTCTTCTATATTTTACTCGTTTTGGCTGTAACATGATAGCTTCTTCTTTTATCGGTTATTGTTTCTTTTCCTGTTGCCTCTCTCGCGGCGTCCGCCTTGTCCTCCGCGTCCCATGGATTTCTCCTGGGCGAAGTTAGGAGCGAGGTCAACCTTACCAAAGATTTCGCCTCTGCAGATCCACACCTTGATGCCGAGCAGTCCCACCTTGGTGAGTGCTTCGGTCTGGCAGTAGTCCACATCAGCCCTGAAGGTGTGCAGGGGGGTACGTCCTTCCTTATACATCTCCTTGCGGGCCATTTCGGCACCGTTGAGACGTCCGGTGATCTGAATCTTGATGCCCTCGGCTCCAGCCCTCATGGTATTCTGGATGGCCATCTTGATAGCCCTTCTGTAGGCGATCTTGCCTTCCACCTGGCGAGCGATGTTGTTGCCCACGAGAGTGGCGTCGAGTTCAGGTTTCTTCACCTCGAAGATATTGATCTGTATCTCCTTGCCATAGAGTTTCTTGAGCTCTTCCTTGAGCTTGTCGACATCCTGTCCACCTTTACCGATGACGAGTCCGGGTCGTGCGGTGCAGATGGTAATAGTGACGAGTTTGAGTGTTCTCTCGATAACGATTTTCGAGATATATGCGTTTTCGAGTCTCTTGTTGAGATAGGTTCTGATTTTCTGGTCTTCCACGATGTTGTCGCCGAAGTTTTTGCCACCGAACCAATTGGAGTCCCAACCTCTGATAATTCCGAGACGGTTGCTTATTGGATTAACTTTCTGTCCCATCTTAAATTATTTTTCGTCATTATTAATTGAGTCGACAAAGAGTGTCACATGATTGCTGCGTTTGCGAATCCTGTATCCACGTCCTTGGGGTGCGGGTCTCATTCTCTTCATGGTTACGCCTTCGTCGACGAACACCTTTGAGACGATGAGTTCGCCGTCTTCAGCTTTCCTATCGTTTTTAGCCTCCCAGTTGGCGATGGCCGAGCGGAGGAGTTTCTCTACGTTTTTGGCAGCCTGTTTCTTCGAGAAACGGAGTATGCCTAATGCGCGGTTGACCTCCACGCCCCTGATCATGTCGACGACATACCTCATTTTACGGGGAGATGAGGGCACATCGTTGAGTTTGGCGAAATAGAGGCTTTTCTTTGCTTCTTTTCTTTTGTCAGCCGCAATTTTCTTTCTTGCTCCCATTATTGTTTTTGTTTTTTCACTGTTTGTTGGGTTTACTTCTTATTGCCAGCATGTCCGCCGAACCTTCTTGTGGGAGAGAACTCCCCCAGTTTGTGTCCGACCATGTTTTCGGTGATGTAAACCGGAATGAATTTGTTACCATTGTGGACTGCCACCGTATGTCCCACGAAGTCGGGGGAGATGACGGAAGCCCTGGCCCATGTTTTAACCACGTTCTTCTTGCCGCTTTCGTTCATGGCGAGGATTTTCTTCTCGAGCGACACATTGATGTATGGTCCTTTTTTAAGTGAACGACTCATGTTATTCGTTAGTTAACTTGATTACTTTTTAGCTCTTTCGATGATATACTTGTTGGAGTGTTTCTTCGGAGCCCTTGTCTTGAGGCCCTTAGCATACAAACCTGTGCGTGAGCGCGGATGTCCACCGGATTGGCGTCCCTCGCCACCACCCATCGGGTGATCGTGCGGGTTCATGACGACACCGCGGTTGTGGGGGCGGCGTCCGAGCCATCTTGAGCGTCCGGCCTTGCCCGACTGTTCGAGCGCGTGGTCGGAGTTGCCGACGGATCCCACGGTAGCTTTACAAGCAGAGAGAACCTTGCGTGTTTCTCCCGAGGGGAGCTTGATCACGCAGTAAGAGCCTTCGCGCGAAGTCAACTGAGCGAAGTTGCCAGCGGAGCGAACGAGCAGGGCGCCCTGTCCCGGGCGCAGTTCGATGTTGTGGATGACGGTACCCACGGGGATGTTGGCCAGCGGAAGAGCGTTTCCGATTTCCGGTGCGGCCTCAGGTCCCGACATGAGTTCAGTACCCACCTGCAGTCCATTAGGAGCAATAATGTAACGTTTTTCGCCGTCGGCATAGAAGAGCAGAGCGATGCGAGCCGAGCGGTTCGGGTCGTATTCGATTGTCTTCACGACAGCGGGTACACCATCTTTCTCTCGTTTGAAGTCGATGAGGCGATATTTTCTCTTGTGTCCGCCTCCTCTGTACCTAACGGTCATCTTACCGGTGTTGTTTCGCCCACCGGTGGATTTTTTCCCGAAAACGAGGGATTTCTCTGGTACGGATGCAGTAATATCCTCGAACGTACCAATAATCTTGTGTCTTTGTCCCGGTGTTACCGGTTTTAGTTTACGTACTGCCATTTTTTATTTAGATATTGCTGTAAAAATCGATTGTTTCTCCCTCCTTGAGGGTTACGATAGCTTTTTTGAAGGCTGCCTTTTGCCCTCTGATGAGACCGGCCTTGGTATAGCGCTGCGAGCGTTTTCCCGAGAAGTTGGCCGTGTTCACCTGTTCGACCGTCACATTGTAGGTCTCTTCTATCTCTTTCTTAATCTGGAGTTTGTTGGCCTCGGGCTTCACGATGAAACCAAATCGGTTGGGCCGTTTGTCCGTAGTCTTGGTCATCTTCTCAGTGACCAGTGGTTTGATGATAAATGCCATGTTTTGAATCTCCTTGATTATTTAATTAAGACCTCTTCGATGGATTTCAACGAATTTTCAGTCACGACAAGCACATCAGCATTCAATACTTTGTAAGAATTGAGTGTCGATGCGATCATGACTTCAGTGCCCTTGAGATTTCGAGCCGACAAATATACATTTTTATTTGCACCTGGCAAAAGGAAGAGCTGCTTCTTGCCGTCGACTTTCAGATTTTTAACAATATTTATAAATTCTTTAGTCTTAGGCATATCGAAGTTGAAGTCTTCCACCACGATGATGGCGTTTTCCTGGGCTTTGTATGAGAGAGCGCTCTTACGAGCGAGCACCTTCACTTTTTGGTTGAGCTTAGTGCGATAGTCGCGGGGTTTGGGACCGAAGACCCTACCACCACCTTTGAGCAGCGGCGAGTTGATATCACCATGACGTGCGCCGCCTCCGCCCTTTTGGCGTCCGAGTTTGCGGGTACTACCCTTATGCTCGCTTCTTTCCTTGGCCTTGGCTGTACCCTGACGTTGGTTGCCGAGGTACTGTTTGACGGCGAGATAGAGCACGTGGTCGTTTGGTTCGATGCCGTAGATCTCGTCGTTGAGGACAACCTTTCTACCGGTTTCCTGTCCGTTGATATTTAGTACGTTGATTTCCATTATTTCTTAATTAACACGGTTGAACCATTAAATCCGGCCACGGAACCTTTCACGAGGATGAGGTTATGTTCCGGAATAACTTTCAAGACTTTCAGGTTTTGCGTGGTGACGCGGTCGCAACCCATGTGTCCGCCCATGCGCATACCCTTGAACACTTTAGCGGGATAGGAGCAGGCACCGATTGAACCCGGTTTGCGGGCGCGGTCGTCCTGTCCGTGAGTACGTTGTCCTACACCGCCGAATCCGTGTCTTTTCACAACACCCTGGAATCCCTTACCCTTGGAGGTACCTACGACGTCGACGAAGTTGGCGTCGTTGAAGATTTCCACTGTGATGACGTCGCCGAGGTTGTGCTCCTCGTCGAATTTGAACTCGGCCAAGTGCTTTTTCGGTGTTGTCCCGGCTTTCTTGAAGCAACCCATCATGGCTTTGGTGGTGTTCTTCTCCTTAGCCTCGCCGAAGGCGAGCTGAAGAGCGGCATACCCATCTTTCTCAAGGGTTTTCACCTGGGTGACAACACAAGGACCAGCTTCGATAACAGTGCACGGCACGTTTTTGCCGTCGGCACTGAAAACGGATGTCATTCCGATTTTCTTTCCAATTAATCCTGGCATTTCAAATATGATTTATAAAAGTTTGTAAATATTTTCTTTAAAAGGAGTGAAGGAGCGAAGGAGTGAAGACAAATGCTTATAAAACACAAAACACTCTACACTAAACACTCTACACTAAACACTCTACCTATTACACTTTGATTTCCACTTCCACGCCGCTGGGGAGTTCCAGTTTCATGAGGGCCTCGACGGTGTTGGCGGTAGACTTATAGATATCGATGAGGCGTTTGTAATCGCTCAGCTGGAACTGCTCGCGGGCCTTCTTGTTGACGAAGGTCGAACGATTCACGGTGAAGATTCTCTTGTGTGTGGGCAGGGGAATCGGTCCGCTGACGATGGCACCTGTAGCCTTTACGGCTTTCACGATTTTCTCAGCCGACTTGTCCACGAGTTTGTGGTCGTACGACTTGAGTTTGATTCTGATTTTCTGACTCATTGTTTTGTTGTTTGATGGTTATTGTTTATTATCTTAAAGAGGTCGGCTTAAGAGTCATTCACTAAGCCGGAGCCTCTTTTTTTATTGATGACGTGATTTACACCAGGTCGGCTCTTCCTTTCACCTCTTCAAGCACAGCCTTGGCGATGGAGCTGGAGAGGGGAGCGTGATGGTCGTATTCCATCGAGCTGGTGGCACGACCCGAGGTGATGGTACGCAGGGCGGTCACATATCCGAATGTTTCCGACAGCGGCACCATGGCCTTGACGATACGTCCGCCCGAGCGGGCCTCGTCCATACCCTGCACCTGACCGCGGCGTTTGTTGAGGTCGCCGATCACGTCGCCCATGCTCTCTTCCGGTGTCACCACCTCGAGTTTCATAATGGGCTCCATGAGCACGGGGGCAGCCTTCACGCAAGCGTTCTTATAGGCCTGCATGGCAGCGATCTCGAACGACAGCTGGTCGGAGTCGACGGGGTGGAACGAGCCATCGAGCAGTGTCACCTTGAGCGAGTCCATAGGATAGCCGCCCAGCACACCGTTCTTCATGGCCTGTTCGAAACCTTTCTGCACCGAGGGGATGAACTCCTTGGGGATGTTGCCGCCCTTGACCTCGTTGACGAACTGCAGTCCGCCCTCCTTGAAGTCTTCGTCGACAGGACCCACATTGCAGATGATATCGGCGAACTTACCGCGACCACCGCTCTGCTTCTTGTACACCTCGCGCAGGTTGACGGTCTTGGTGATGGCCTCCTTGTAGTTCACCTGAGGCTTGCCTTGGTTGCATTCCACCTTGAACTCACGCTTCAGACGGTCGATGATGATATCGAGATGGAGCTCGCCCATACCGGAGATGATGGTCTGGCCGCTCTGCTCGTCGGTGCGCACGGTGAACGTAGGGTCTTCCTCAGCCAACTTGGCCAGTCCGATGCCCAGTTTGTCGACGTCGGCCTGCGATTTGGGCTCCACGGCGATGCCGATCACCGGATCGGGGAAGGTCATCGACTCAAGCACGATGGGGTTTTGTTCATCGCAGAGTGTGTCGCCTGTATGGATATCCTTGAAGCCCACGCCGGCACCGATATCGCCTGCGTCGATGGATTCCATGGGTATCTCCTTGTTGGAGTTCATCTGGAAGAGGCGGCTGATGCGCTCTTTCTTTCCCGAGCGGGGGTTGTAGACATAGCTGCCAGCCACCACCTTGCCCGAGTAGACGCGGAAGAACACCAGTCGACCCATATACGGATCGGTAGCAATCTTGAACGCAAGGGCTGACGTGGGAGCATCCTCCGACGGTTTGCGGCTCTCTTCTTCGTCCGTCTCGGGGTTGGTACCCACGATGGCGGGGGTGTCGAGAGGTGAGGGCAGGAAGGCGCAGGTATAGTCGAGCAGCGACTGCACACCCTTGTTCTTATAGGATGAGCCGCAGAGCATGGGAGTGATCTCCATGGCCACGGTACCCTTGCGGATGGCGGCGATGATCTGCTCTTCGCTGATTTCCTGTCCATCGAGGAATTTCTCCATGAGGTCGTCGTCGAAGTCGGCGGCGCACTCCAGCATCTTTCCTCTCCACTCTTCAGCCTCGTCGGCGAGTTCGGCGGGGATATCCTCCACGTCGTATTCAGCGCCCATAGTCTCATCGTGCCACAGGATGGCCTTCATCTTGATGAGGTCGACCACACCCTTGAAGTGCTCTTCGGCACCGATGGGAATCTGCACCGGGCAGGGGTTGGCTCCCAGGATGTCGCGCATCTGCTGCACGGTCTCGAAGAAGTCGGCACCCGAGCGGTCCATCTTGTTGACGTAGCCGATACGGGGCACATTGTATTTGTCGGCCTGACGCCATACCGTCTCCGACTGGGGCTGTACGCCGTCGGCTGCGGAATAAGTGGCGATGGCTCCGTCGAGCACGCGCAGTGAGCGCTCCACCTCGGCGGTGAAGTCGACGTGTCCCGGAGTATCGATGAGGTTGATTTTGTACTTGTTCTTGTTCCACTCCCAGTAGCAGGTGGTGGCAGCCGATGTGATGGTGATACCCCTCTCCTGTTCCTGTGCCATCCAGTCCATGGTGGCGGCACCGTCGTGCACCTCGCCTATCTTATGGGTTTTACCCGTATAGAAGAGGATGCGCTCCGAGGTAGTGGTTTTTCCGGCGTCGATATGCGCCATGATACCGATATTTCGTGTCAGGTGAAGATCTTGCTTTGCCATTTCTTTTACCCTTTTACCTTTTTACCTTTTTAATATTACACTAATTATAACTTATCCAGCGATCTTAGAACCTGAAATGAGCGAATGCACGGTTAGCCTCGGCCATGCGGTGCATGTCCTCCTTGCGCTTGAATGCGCCACCTTGATTGTTGTAAGCGTCGATGATTTCAGCGGCCAGTTTCTCGGCCATGCTCTTTCCACCGCGTTTGCGGGCGAAGTTGATCATGTTCTTCATCGACACGCTTTCCTTACGGTCGGGACGTATTTCAGTAGGCACCTGGAAGGTGGCGCCGCCGATACGCTTCGACTTCACCTCCACGAGGGGAGTGATGTTGTCGAGAGCTTGTTTCCAGATCTCAAGTGGTGATTTTTCCTCTTTGGCCATTTTTGTCTTGACCACTTCGAGGGCGTTGTAGAAGATTTCATAAGAGATGGTCTTCTTTCCATCATACATCAAGTGATTGACGAATTTCGACACTTTCTGGTCGTTGAAGACGGGATCCGGGAGGATGACCCTCTTCTTGGGTTTTGCTTTTCTCATTTTATGTTTTAAAAAATTTATGTCATGCAGGGGCTGTTCGTCTTTGTTCTTCAACGCCCACACCTGGGCATTTACTCAACCTTGTCTTAACAAATCTCCAGCAAAACGGGTTTTCTTTTTTGGGAATCATCAGGAGATGCATTCTCCATCATTCCTGATGGGTTAGGTTTGTGTTTCCAACCGAAGGGCTATTGTTCCGAAGTTATGTGTCACCACATGCTTACCAACCTATGACCCTGCGGTTGGAAAAACTCACCTAAAGGGTTTATTTCTTAGCCTTGGGCCTCTTGGCGCCATACTTGGAGCGGCGCTGAGTGCGGCTGGCCACACCGGCGGTATCCAATGTACCACGCACGATGTGATAACGCACACCGGGAAGGTCTTTCACACGACCGCCGCGCACCAGCACGATGCTGTGCTCCTGCAGGTTGTGTCCCTCTCCGGGGATGTAACTGTTGACCTCTTTCTGGTTGGTCAAACGAACACGGGCAACTTTACGCATTGCCGAATTAGGCTTTTTAGGTGTTGTGGTGTAGACGCGCACGCACACACCACGACGCTGCGGACATGAGTCCAGCGCGGGCGACTTGCTCTTGTCTACGAGCACCTTCCTGCCTTTTCTTACCAATTGTGAGATTGTAGGCATTTTGTTTTGATTTTTTGTTTATATATTTTAGTGTATTTTATTGTCACACAAAAAGATGGGCGTTGGCTCAACGCACAACACACCATTTTGGGCTGCAAAGGTACAAATAATTCCCGAACCTACCTAATAAGTTTCATTCATATTTCCCAGTCGGTATTATGATTTATTGTTTTTTAACATTTAGAAAGGATAATTATCTACACCGCGCCTGAAACTGACCATCACATGCAACAAAAAAAGTGAGGGCCTACATCGAAGTAAGCCCTCACCAAATCTTTGCCGTGCCTTATTTTTCCCACACGTGGAAACTGGAATAATTCTGGCGCTGCGATTCCGTTTCACTCAATTTCACGTCATCGTAGAGGTCGTCGTCGAGTTCATCGAACAAGCCCTCGTTGATGAACTGTCCTTCATCGCCCATGGTATTGCTGATGGGCAGGTCCATGATGTCCTCAGAGTCGATCGACATCATCCTTACTGTTGGTTGGATATACTTTTTCATAGATTTTCATTTGGGAAGCCTCCCCCCTCCTTGTGAGGGGAAAAGGGGGAGGCCTTAGGTCTTTGTTTCTTATTTCACTCTCTTCACACCATTCTGGATGACGATGCCCTTGTAAGAGCCGTTCACGCGCTGACCGGCGATGTTGTACATCGGAGCGTTAGCATCGAGCGTGTTGTCGCCCTCTACGGCAGCGATACCGGTGGTTGCACCCTCGAAGAAGAAGGCGGGAGCCGAAGCAGCCTGTTCAGGTGTGAGTGCCAGATAAGCCTTATGGGCACCGTTCTCGAACGAGCCACCATCCTCGGCAGCCCAGTAGAAGCCCACCTCGCCATTCTTGGCGGAGAGAACATAGTAATAGAACTGAGCGGTAGCGATGTCGACGGTCTCGGCCTCATCAGTACCGAGGAGCATGTTGCCGCCGTAAATGCCTTCAGCCTCACATTCCTCGCCAAGGAGAGTCACCGTGCTGTTGGGCTCGCCACGCAGGATGACACCGTTGCCGCTTGGTATGAAACTGGTTTGGTTGTTGTTATAGAGGGTCTCCTCCTGCAGTGTCTTGCCGTCGATGCCGCTGATGATCGATGCCGTCACACCTTCGGGCAGTTCGTCGAAGCGCAGGTTGCTGTAATAGAGCGTGCCGATGCCGTATTCGTTGAAGGTGTATTCCACCTCGACCGTCTCCTCTTCTGTTGGTCGGATGACCCTAATCAGTATAAAGTTGGCCTTGGTTCCTCCGTCGCGGCCGAGATAAAGAACATCGTAGTCGGACTCAAGGGTGTAAACTTGTCTCTCTGGATCGTCGGCCACCACCTTGGAATCGATGAAATCCTCGAACTGATACAGTTTTTCGACGCTTGATCCGTCCTCACTCGTAAACAGAACGGCCGTAGCTCGTTTTGAAGCATCACCGCTATTGATGACACCTGCAATGATCACCTGGTCGCCGGCTTTGAAGCCACCTTCTATGTTCAATTCGATATGGTTGCCATTCATGACTCCATCCGTAGTATAGCCATTAGCCAAGATAAGGCACGACACGGCATCAGTATTGGTATGGATTTTCACAGTACCTGCTGTTGAGGTACCCGATGTGGAGATACCATCCATCGAGGTGGGATAGTCGATCAACAATGCTCCATTGATAAATTCAGTGACAGTAAGCGTATAACGCGCCGTTGCCGCATTATAGGTATCATCACCGACAAAAGAAGCGGTAATAACGGTTTGTCCCTGTCCCAGGATGGTCACTGCACCATTCTCATCTACCGTAGCCACGCTCTCATCGCTGCTGTCATAAAGGATGGGCGAAACGGCAGGATCTACCGTCAACACGGGTGATTCGAACTCTGTGCCCTCCATCACGCTGTAACTCTCCTCGGGGAACGACATGGTGACGTCTTCCTTTGAGGCGTCGGCGGGACGTACCACCTGCAGCAGGGTGATGTTGGCCTTGGTTCCTCCGTCGCGACCGATGTAAAGCACATCGTAGTCGGACTCAAGCGTATAAACTTGTTCCACCGGATCGTCGGCCACCACCTTGGAATCGATGAAATCCTCAAACTGATAAAGTTTGGTAGCGTTTTCTCCATCCTCTGTAGTAAACAGAACGGCCGTAGCTCGTTTTGAAGCATCACCGCTATTGATGACACCTGCAATGATCACCTGGTCGCCGGTTTTGAAACCGCCCTCAATGGCCAATTCAATATGGTTGCCATTCATTATTCCATTCGAAGTATAGCCATTTGCCAAAATCAGACACGACACGGCATCTTTATTGGTATGGATCTTCAC
>ONDS01000042.1 GCA_900316685.1 uncultured Prevotellaceae bacterium
GTTGTTGGAGACGATACCTCCCAGCGAGATGACAGCGATTTCGGTGCTACCGCCGCCGATGTCGACAATCATATTGCCCTCGGGCGCCTCGACATCGATGCCGATACCGATGGCTGCCGCCATGGGTTCGAAGATGAGGTATACGTCGCGTCCGTCGGCATGCTCCGCGGAGTCGCGTACGGCACGCAGTTCCACCTCTGTAGAGCCAGAAGGCACGCCGATGACCATTCTGAGTGATGGTGAGAAGAATCGGCTTCCGGTATGCACCATCTTGATCAATCCCCTCATCATCTGCTCGCAAGCCGAGAAGTCGGCGATGACTCCGTCGCGGAGGGGTCTCACGGTGCGTATGTTGTCGTGTGTCTTCTCATACATCAGTTTGGCTTTCTCTCCAACGGCCAGCATCTTGTCGGTGCGTTTGTCGAGAGCCACGACCGAGGGTTCGTCGACCACTATCTTGTCATCACTGATGATGATGGTATTGGCCGTCCCCAGGTCCATCGCTATTTCGCGAGTAAAAGAAAAGAATCCCATTTTAAGTTTGTCGTAAAATAAATGTCCTTATCGTTCTGAATGATTTTACTGAGCCATGAACCATGAATGGATGGCGGTGTCGTAGTGGCTGCTCACGCCGAATGCCTTCTCGGCGAACGCCTTTCTTTCGGCCAGTGAGGTGACCGCTCCCTTCTCGCGAAGGATATTGAGCAGCATGGCATATTCGGCCTTGCTGGGTACGATGACCACATCGTTGAAATTCTTTGCTGCAGCACGGATGAGCGAGATGCCCCCGATATCTATCTTCTCGATGATATCCTGCTCGGCAGCCCCACTTGCCACCGTATCCTCGAAGGGATAGAGGTCGACGATGACGAGGTCGATTTCCGGTATCTCATACTGCTTCATCTGCTCTCTGTCGCCCTCGTTGTCGCGGCGTCCGAGGATGCCTCCGAACACCTTGGGGTGCAGCGTCTTCACCCTTCCTCCGAGGATGGAGGGATAGGTAGTGACGCTTTCTACTGTCTGGCACTCATATCCGAGCGACTCGATGAACTGCTGCGTTCCACCTGTAGAGAGGAATTTCACACCCTGGCTGTTGAGTTGAGCGAGCAACTCCTCAAGGCCGTCTTTGTGGAAGACCGAAATCAGTGCGGTCTTTATCTGTTTGTTTTCTGCCATTTTATTAATCTAGTTTTATAGAGTCTGCAAAGGTACGAAAAAAAGGGTTCTTCGTAACATATTTACCTCAAAATTTTATTTTTTTTCCCGAATATTTGATTTATGTTATTTTTATATTATTTTTGCGGAGCGTTTGTGGCCCGCCGAGCAAGTGCCACCATATTATTCAGAGCGGACAATACCGCCAATTATTTCAATTCCAACGGCATGCAGTGCGAGAACCTCATCCGTCATTTCTCCGATTCCCCACAAGTGGTCACCGCTCTCGTAGTGAGCAACCGCGAAGATGCCTACGCCTTGGTGCGTGCCGAGCGGCTGGGCGTGCCCTCTGTGGTCGTGAAGAAGGCGCAACTCAACGACCCCGACTACCTGCTCCCCCTGCTCAGCGAATACGACATCCATTTCATCGTGTTGGCCGGCTTCCTGCCGCTCATCCCCTCCTATCTCATCGAGCGTTTTCCTCGCCGCATCGTGAACCTTCACCCCGCTCTGTTGCCCAAGTTTGGCGGCAAGGGCATGTGGGGCCATCACGTGCACGAGGCGGTGAAAGCAGCCGGCGAGAAAGAGACGGGCATGACGGTGCACTATGTGAGCGAGGTATGCGACGGTGGTGAGATTATCGCCCAGTTTGCCGTACCCCTTTCGCCCGACGACACCGTGGACGACATCGCCGCCAAGGAGCATGAACTGGAGATGCAGCATTTCCCCAAGGTGGTGGAGAAGTTGCTTACAGAGGCTGAGTTAAAATAACATATATACTGCACTTCCGCAAAAAAAGAAGCGAGGATGATGCCGATACCGACAACATCCTCGCTTTTCCTGTTTCACGACCGTTTGGTCTAATCTTTACTTACTTTTGACTGATTGCTGATGAGTTTTTGCAATTAGAGTTGAGTTACTTCTTCTTGATAATGATTTGTTCGCTCGTGTATTTGGAGAGCATGTCGAAAATCTGGCGCAGGTCGGCATAGTCTTTCTCGGGGTGAGAAATTTTGTTGACATTAAACTGCCATGACATCTGTACGCGGCCTTCGCTGGAAGAAGTAAGGATGCGTCCTTCAAGGCCCTTGTCGGCAGTAGTGACGGTGGTGTTTCTGGGTTCACCCTCCATCACATATCCTTCGGGCAAGGAAATGTTGATGACGAAGCGTTCGCTGCTGACACGTGGGAAATCCACCGGCATCTTACGCGTTTCTGCCGTGAAGGGATTCACCATCATA
>ONDS01000041.1 GCA_900316685.1 uncultured Prevotellaceae bacterium
AGGAGAAAATTTGACTGTGAATATAAATTTACAAAAAATATAAAGGCCGCTTAGTGTTAAAAATGTTAATTCGCTTGGCTCTGACTATAAGTTGCGAATAAAAACCTAATTTCTGGCTAATTATTCTAATTATTCCAATTTCTTTCCTAACAACTAATTCTCCCTATTTCTTTCCGAAATATTCAAAATTACAACATTCTTCAATCGCCGTATGTGACAATTTTTCGACATACGTCTCAACAACCCGTTAACATTCAACATTCAAAACTCAAAACTCAACATTCACCTTCCACTCATACCAATCATAGCACACCCCACGAGCCCCGAATCCCTCTTTCTGGTAGATCAGCGACTCGTTCAGCACCGTGCCGTCACCCTCGGTCGACTTGCCGAAGTCGAAGAAGTGATGGTCACCGTAATCCTCTAAAAGGATACGCCGGTAGAGGGCATCCACGGCATGGAGCCGCTTGCCTTCGGGCGATGCGGAGATATACTGCGCATGCACCACCTGGGGTGTCACGTAGAGCACGGTGCCTGCCACTGGCGTGCCGTCGGCCTTGCGGGCGAGGTAGAGCACTATCTCTTTGGGAAAGCGCGAGTGCAACAGCTCCATCTCGGCCAGCGTGTGCACCGGGCGTGCGCCGTAGGTGCGCTGTAGGTTGTCTTCCAAGATGGGCCAGAAGGCGGCGAAGTCGTCGCTCTGCTCCACGCTGATACCGTTGGTATGTGCCTTGTTGGCCCCATAGTGTCGGTCGTGCCGCCATCTCAAGGGAGCCTCCTGTCGGATGGCGGAGGAGATATCTCGTTGTATGATCCTGGCCTGGCACACGGCATGCAGGGCGTAGAGGTCTTCCTCGGAGGGCACACGGTGGTAGATATGTGGTATCGCCTTATATATAATATGGTGGATGCCCTGGCTGGACAAGTAGGCATTCATCTCCTCAAAGAGCGTCATCACCTGCCGTGTCGTTATCTTCTCGTCCATTACCAGCCCGCCATAGGTCAGCCCTTGGTGCGAATAGAGGGTCCCCTCTCGTTCGTTGGCTGGCAGCAGGGCCGCCAACCTGCCGTCGAGGTAGAACAGCAGGGAGTGGTCGGCAAAACAGTCGCTGTGGTAATCCATATAGCGGCGGTCGAGCAGGAAGGTGCCGTTCTTAGAAGTGCTTACGAACTCGTTCCACTCGTCGGCATGGGTGGCGTCGTATCTTACGATGTCAAACATATTCTTTCCTCCCGTATTCGTTCAATAGGTCAACGATGGTCATCGTCTGTTCCAGTGTCTGCACCTGGCTGATAGGCAGGCTGAGCTCCTCGCGGTGTAGCTCCTCGGTGATGGGCAGCGCGAGATGGTTGTAGGCGGCGTAGCAGTCCTGGCGGTGGGGCGGGATGGGGTAGTGGATGAGTGTCTGCACGCCATGCTCCCGCAGGAATCGTTGCAGATGGTCGCGTCGCTCGCTGAAGATGGGAAACAGGTGGTACACGTTGTTGGGGTGGGGCAGCCGTCGAGGCAGTCGCAGATGGGTGTCGTCGATATGGTCGTAGTAATAATCGGCGATGGCCTGGCGGTGGGCGTTGTCGTCGTCGAGGTGTCGGAGCTTTACGCTCAGCACGGCGGCTTGCAGCTCATCTAACCGGCTGTTCCTGCCTTGGTAGGGAAATACGTACTTCTCGCGTGAACCATAGTTGGCGAGGGCTCTCACCACCTCGGCCAACTCGATGTCGTCGGTGGTTACGGCTCCTCCGTCGCCCAGTGCTCCTAAGTTCTTGCCGGGGTAAAAACTGTGGCCGGCGGCATCGCCTATGCTGCCCGTCTTCTGTCCTGCATACGTGCAGCCATGGGCCTGGGCGTTGTCTTCCACCAACAGCAGTCCATGACGCTTGCAGATGTCGCCGATACGCTCGCTGTACGCGCATCGGCCGTACAGGTGCACGATCATCAGCGAACGTGTGCGCTCGCTGATGTGTTCTTCTATCTGGCTGTCGTCTATTTCCAGCGTGTCTTTGCGGGGCTCGACGAACACGGGCACCAGACCGTTCTCCGTGATGGCGAGAATGCTGGCTATATAGGTGTTGGCAGGCACGATCACCTCGTCGCCGGGCTGCATCTTGCCCATCTCGATGTAGGCGCGGTAGATGAGCGTCAGCGCGTCTAAGCCGTTGCCCACACCCACGCACTCCCTTGTGCCGATATACCTGGCATACTCCTGTTCGAAGTTTTTCACCTCTTCTCCTAAGAGATACCAACCGGAATCCACCACACGGCTCACTGCGGAATGTATCTCTTCCGCATACCGCCGCGTAATGCCCTGTATGTCCAAAAAATGAATCATCTTCCTATCCTTTTTCAAAGCAAGCTATCTTCATCCCCTCCTTTTTCAAAGCAAGCTATCTTCATCCCCTCCTTTTTCAAAGGAGGGGTAGGGGTGGTTTGTAAAAAACTGTCACAACCGCTTTTTAATAATTTAATCTTCCACGTATTCCAGGAAATCGTCATACTCGCGGATATAATCCTCCTCCTCGAAAGGCTCCGAGGCAAGGACCATACACACGGCTCCCGACGAGAAATCGTCGAGTGTGCGCCAGATGCCCGTCTCGATGAGCAACCCCTGGTAGGGGTGGTTCAGTAGGATGGTCTCACGAGTATGGCCATCGTCGAGGGTCACATGGAAACTGCCACTCATCGCCACCAGCATCTCAAGGCATTTCTTATGCGCATGACCTCCACGATATTGTCCGCTGGGCACATCATATACCCAATATACGCGTCGTATCTCGAAGGGCACGTCCTTCAGACCCTCCGTCACCGTCAAGTTCCCGCGGGGATCCTCAATCTTCTGCAACTCGATGATTCGTTTGTTCTTTTTCATAGTCGTTGTTTTCATCTCCTCCTACAGGTTTCTACTCTTCTCATCGTCGTAGTAACCAACCCCTCTTTAACCTATAACGAAATTTTCCTCTTTTTAGTGTGAATCCCCTCCTTTATTCGCTTTTTCCCTCATTCTATATTTCCTTCTCAATCACGAATCCCACGAATTTTTTTCTTTCCGATCACGAATCCCACGAATCGACACGAATTTCTTATCTAACAGCGTTTTCCTCTTATTTCACGAATGAAAGCACTGGAAAAAGTCAGCCCTCCTCTGCAACGTGTAGGGGCTTAGTTTATCTATGCCCTAAATCATCGACGAGAAAGGCAACATTTCCTACGAATTGGGCAGACATAAAGTCAGCCCCAACAAGAGGGCACTTCTTAAAGTGGGCTCATGAATAAATACCTAATTCCTTAAATAATTATTCCAATTATTTTACTTTCCAAACAATGAATTCCTCGTTTTTGTAATATGTGAACAAGAGAATAATTCTTGAGAAATTCGTGTCCGATTCATGGCAATTCGCGTAGAATAGGAACACCACCTTTTCCAGTCAGGAACGCCCCGCAAAATCATCTTCATGCCCTCAAAATCAAGCGTTTGTGGAAACAAATTCCACAATTTGCCCCCCTGTGTGTCCAATGTTTCCACAATCGGGGAATTATCCTTTTTTTTATTTGTCAGGGCACATTTCTGTATGTATTTTTGCAAGGATAATTGTCCGTCATGGGGACTTGTTCTCATGCTCGGTGATGACCTAAGACTTACGGGATGTGAAACAGTCGCGGCATCTCTCCCAGCCAACAGGGAGCATGTCGCGTACTGAAAAAAGCGTTTATGCCATTAAAAAGTCTTATGCAAAATTGATTTGACAAATCACAATAATATAAAAACTTAAATATCATTGATCATGAAACATTGGATACGACTTTTATGCCTATCGCTACTTTCCATAGTGGTAGGTACAGCGTCGGCGCAGAACGTGGCCAAGATCGGCAGCACTGAGTATGCGACGCTCCAGGCGGCTGTCGATGCCGCCCAAGCATCTGGTGGGGCACAAACCATCACTCTGATTGGCAATGTGGATGACGAGGTGGTCACCATAAATGAGGTGGCGAATTTCCAACTCACTATCGACGGCCAAAACCACACGTATAATGGGCAAATCACCGTGGATGGATTGCGTGGAAAGGGTGGCTCTGTTTCAAACGGCGCTTCCGTCATTCTCCAGAACATTGCTTTCCAAAATGAAGCGGCCAAAAATCTCATCACAGCCACTAACTATTCGCATCACCTGACCATTCAGGATTGTACGTATACGGGTTCGTCTGCAAGTTCCAATAATTGGTTCTTGAATGTGACGGATGCTTCAAGTGGGGCAACGATGTATGGATTGACCATAAAAAACGTGACCGTTGAGTCTACTCGCCTGATACAAGGTAATCTTTCTTCGGAAGTGGTCTTTGAAAACATTGTAGCCACCAACAATATAACATGTGGTTTCAATATCAAGACTAGCGACTCAGGAGGCTACACCGGTTCCGTTCTCATCAAAGATTGTCAGATCACAACAGCCAAGTATGCGTTCCGGGATTATACCGACGGTTACAACGGCACTATCACACTCGAAGGAAACACTTTTGTCAGCACATCCTCTGCGTCTGATGAAGGCGCCATCGTCAATAGGGGTGGGGCCGTAGGAACGGCTCATATCAATGTGCTGAGTGGCACTTATTCCGGTGGTGTCAAGGTCCTGAATGGCAAAGAGGGTGTCCTCGCCATCTCTGGCGGATATTTCTCTGAAGAGATTCCGCAGGATTATATCGCCGCAGACCTTGTCGCCCAAGGTAAGGTGTGTATTCCTGCCACTGACAAGGAAGGATTTTATACGGTAGGAGACCCGCTCCCCGTCGCCCAGTACGGCGAGACCAAATACCCGACTCTCCAAGAGGCTCTTGACGCTGCTGAGGCTGCTGATGATCCTAACATCGTCATCACCTTGCTGGGTGATGCCACACTCGACATAACGGCATGGGATGGTGCTAAGAATGCATTGTCTATCGGTACCGTTAACACACAGTCCATCACCATCAATGGTAACAACCACACGCTGACCTTCAACAAGAAGAACAGCGACTGGGATAATATTGCCACGATGAACGATGCTGTCACCAAGCTGATCCTCAACGATTTGACCATCACTGGCAGTGGTTATGATAATGGTCCATGGAACCGTCATGACCTCAACTTCAATTGCGATGTGACGCTCAATAATGTCATCTCCGACCATGCGCTGGCTTTCAAGAACGGTGCCACACTGAAAAATGTGACAATCACGGATACGGGTTCCGTCTATGGCATCTGGATTCAGCCCAATGGTCAAACAGTGAGTATCGATGGACTCAGCCTAACTGCTGAGCGTGGTATCAAGATC
>ONDS01000003.1 GCA_900316685.1 uncultured Prevotellaceae bacterium
TCTCAAAATTCTGTATGCCAATGGGATATTTTATCATCAGTTCTTTCAGTACACTAAACCCTCTACCCTAAACCTTAATATCAATAACGAATTCACGAAGTGCGGGCGAGACAAGCATGCCCCAACAACGAGCGAGACAACGAATTGAACGAATTACACGAATTCACGAAGTGAGGGCAAGACAAGCATGCCCAACAACGAGCGAGACAACGAATTGAACGAATTACACGAATTCAATTAGGACACTCAACACTCAACACCCATCAAACACTCGTTTCGCATGGGGACACAACCCTCTTCTTTCCGTCTTGAACAGCAAAACGGGAAGATAGAGATGAAGAAAATGCTCCCAGGCGAAAGAGTGACTGACCGCGTCGGAGCGTTGACGGATTCAAGTATTTAACGAAAACCGTTTCGCTCGCAGTTTCACCATATCTCTGAAATGCGGTGCAAAGGTACTGCTTTTTTTTGATATTTCTTCTCTTTTAAATGACAAAAAACTATAAAGTTTCATTGCAAGAGGGTGTTTTCTCGGTGTTGCCTTCTTTTCTACATTGTGTTTTTTATGTTAAACAATCTTTAGCCTTGGGGTTTATTGTAAGGAATTGTGTATTTTTGCATCGTAGTTTCCGCCGCCGATAAGGATAGGCGGCATTCACTAATTGACATTCACTGATTATGAAAAGGATATTGACACTTTTCGCGGTGTGCCTGCCCATGGCGGCACTCGCACAATGGGAAAGACCAACTGATAGCACACAACAGCAACCTTCGCAGGTTACGCAGCAGCAAACCTCCACCCCTTCGGCCCGTCCTGAAAAGGAGTATAAATGGGCCGCCTATTTAGGCGATGTGGTACCCGTGGTTGATGGCGAAGTGGTATGGGAACGCACGTTTACCAACGAGGCAAGTGCCGAAGCCAACTATGCCGCTATGCTTGCATACATGAACGAGCTGACGCACGATGAGCACCAGACCGAACAAAGCATGGTGGCATTGGTGAACAAGGCTGAACATACCATAGCATGCAGGATGGAGGAATGGCTGTTGTTCTCCTCTTCGTTTATTTCTTTGGACCGCACACGGTTCATCTATACCCTGACGGCGACCTGCACCGACGGTGCGGTGAAAGTGAAGGCCTTCCGGTTGCATTACCTCTATGGCGAGCAGCATAATAAGGAGACTCGTTATACCGCTGAGGAATGGATTACCGACAAGTATGCGCTCAATAAGAAAAAGACTCGCCTGTTGCCCCATTCCGGTAAGTTCCGCAGGAAGACGGTCGACAGGATGGAGGAACTGATGAAGAATTTCGAGCTCCGAGTGAAAGCGGTGAAATGAGAGGTGAGGGGTGAGAGGTGAGAGATTACCTTAGCTTATAAAGACAATCACGTGAAAGAAAAGAACGACAACGCAGAGCAACAGGTCGCCGACAAGGAGGTGGAGAGGCAATTCGACGAAGGGTTCCGCAAGAAACACCGCCGCCCGGAGAAAGACCGTTTCTTCGCCATACGTAATGCGCTCAACCTGCTGTTCATGATAACGGCAGTGGTGGGTGTGATTATCTATTGCACCAATGACAACAAGACTCCCGGCACCGTGGTGGTGTTGGCCGCTATGGCCATGAAAATCGTGGAGTGCGCCCTCCGCTTTATCCATTAATCGCATGAGAAGAATCCTTGGAATCATCTTGGTCCTAACGGTATGCCTGTGTATGAATGCGCAGGAGTATAACCAGATAACCGAAGACGGTACCATCACCACCGCCGCACAACGCAGGGATAGTTTGCAAGGAAAAAGCAAGGAGATACACCGCGGGCTGAAGGTATGGACCATCGACGAGATGTTCGGCGACCGCACACCCGCCGAGCCCGACACCATGCAGTACCTGTTCATGAACAGTATCTTCACCACAGGACTGCGGGGCGAGTTCAACACCACGGGCAACCTGGGAGCGGCACGACAAAACCGTATCTTCATCGACAGAAAGACAAAAGGGCAGTTCGTGTTCACCCAGCCCTACGACTATTTCATCCAACCCATAGACCAATTCCATTTCACCAATACTTATACGCCCATCACCAACCTGACCTTCAACACGTGCGGCAACCGCACCAATGGCGAAGACCACCTGAAGGCGCTCTTCGCCGTGAACGCAGGAAAGGAACTGGGCGTGGGTTTCAAGTTCGACTACCTCTACGGACGCGGTTACTACTCCAACAACAGCAGTGCGCTCTTCAACTATACCATGTTCGGCTCCTACTTGGGCGACCGCTACCAAGCCCACCTATTGATGAGCCTCAACCACCAGAAACAGGCTGAAAACGGCGGTATCACCAACGACAATTATATCACCCACCCCGAAAGTTTCGGGGAGAACTTTAATGAGAATGAGATGCCCACGATGCTGAGCAGCAACTGGAACAGGAACGACAACCAGCATGTCTTCCTTTCCCATCGCTATAGCTTAGGGTTCCACCGCGAGGTGCCCATGACCGAGGAGGAGATTGAGGCCAAGCGCTTCGCCATGGCTTCGCAAGCGGAAAAAGCAGCCGCCGAGGCCAAGGAGAAAGCGCGCAAGCAGGCCGTGAAAGACGGGATGGAGTTCGATGAGGAGGAATACGAGCGTCAGTTGCAGGAGCAGAAGGCCTTGGGAAGGCCCGACAGCGTGGCTACCGCCCCCACCGACACCACCTGGACAAAGCGCGAATACGTGCCGGTGACCAGTTTCATCCATACCGCCCAGTTCGACAACTACAAACGCATCTACCAGGCTTACGACACCCCCAACGACTATTACGCCCATGATTATTACGAGCCCCTCACCTTCACCGGCGACTCGCTGCGAGACCGCACACGCCACTATGAACTGAAGAACACCTTCGCCGTGGCCATGCTCGAGGGATTCAATAAATGGGTGAAGATGGGACTGAAGGCATTCATCAACCACAACCTGCGTGTGTTTGAATTACCCAACACCGAGGGGGGCACCACCAAATGGAATGAGAACGGACTGGCTGTGGGCGGACAGATCAGCAAGACACAGGGCGAGACACTGCATTACAATGTGCTCGGTGAGTTCGGGCTCTTGGGCGACAGATTAGGCGACGTGAACATCGACGCCAGCGCCGACGTGAATTTCCGGTTGCTGGGCGACACCGTACAGTTGGCAGCCAGTGGATTCTTCCACCATTACCACCCTGCATTCTACTACTACCACTACCAGAGCCGACACTTCTGGTGGGACGATGACGACCTGAGTTTGGTGACACACAGCCGCATACAGGGCCTATTCAGCCTGAAACGCACACAAACGAAGTTGCGTGTGGCGATGGACAACATCTCCAACTATACCTATTACGCCACCACCTATCATGTGGGCGACTCGTACCTACGCACGCAGAACGACGTAGCTGTCAGACAGGATAATGTCAACATCCTGACCATGCAGCTTGACCAACGCTTCCACTGGGGACCGGTGAACCTGGATGCCGTAGTAACCTACCAACATAGTACCAAAGAGGATATCATACCGCTGCCCGCACTCAATGTTTACGCCAACCTTTATCTCAATTTCAGCATTGCCAAGGTGCTGAAATGCCATCTCGGAGGAGATGTGAGATGGTTCACCAAATACAAGGCGCCCGATTTCGTGCCGGGTATCGCACAGTATGCGGTACAGGAGAACGCCGATAGCCGGGTGGAAATAGGCAACTATCCCATCATCAATGTCTATGCCAATTTCCACCTCAAGCAGGCGCGTTTCTTCGTGATGATGAGTCACATCAATTCCACTGCGGGCAACTATTTCCTCACACCGCACTACCCACTCAACCAGCGGATACTGCGTTTCGGCATCTCGTGGAATTTCTTCAACTAACAGCGGTAGGTTCTCACTTCACCCACAATCCAAAAGCCACATCCAGCAGCACTCCTATGGCGAACAAGACACCATAGATGAAGATGTTGCGTGCTGTCTGGCCCAATATCTGGTTGAGGGCCTTTCCCTGTTTGATTTTCTTCATCTTCCTATATGTGTGGGCGTGGAGCGAGAGATAGACGAAGGGCAGGAAGAAGGTGAAATACCGTCCGGTGAAGAAAAAGGTCAATCCCATGTGGCAAGCCATGAGAGCCAGCGCGAAGTAGAACAGTTCCGAAGTCTTCGCACCGATAAGCACCACCAAGGTACGCTTGCCCGCGCGTTTGTCGCCATCCCTATCGCGGTAATTGTTCACCACCAACAAGGTGTCGACCACCATGCCACATGCCAACGACGAGAGAATCACCTCTTTGGTAAGCGTATGCAACTGTATATAATAGGTGGCGCATACGGGCACCAAGCCGAAAAACACCAAGACGAGCACATCGCCCAAGCCCCAACGCGAGAGGTGGGTGGTATAAAGAAAGCAGAAGACGATGCAACAGGCTCCCACCGCTACCATCGGCCAACCTCCCCAGTACACCAAGGGCAGACCGACGAGGGCCGCCACCACCGTGGTGAGGGCGATGGCACGCAACATGGCACCAGGTGTTACCCACCCCTGCGCACACGCACGACGCGGCCCCAGCCGATGCTCGTCGTCGACACCTTTCTTATAATCGAAATAATCGTTCACGAAGTTGGCGTCTATCTGCATCACAAAGGCGAAAAGCAGACAGAGTATGGCAGGTAGAACCTGGAAACGCAAACAACCGCCATCGGCGAAAGCCAGGGCCAAGGCCATCATCACGGGCACAGCCGCCCCCGTAAGCGTCTTGGGGCGGGCGGCAAGCAACCAAGACTCAAAGCTATTGGTATTAGGAGTAGAGTTCATGTCTTTTTAACGGCTTAATGTTCTCATTTATTATTGATTTGACAAAAAAAACGGCAAACATTGGCTCGTTTCCCGATTTTTTTGTATTTTTACACACAAAAACGGAAATACCATGCCACAAAACCACGTCAGTTTAGATTTGATGGAATATGTGGAGCAACAGATCTTGCCCCGATACGCCGCCTTCGACAAAGCACACGACATGACCCACGTGACACGCGTGATACGACGGTCGTTGGAACTGTCGCGCCAACTGGGCACCGATATGGATATGTCGTATGCCATCGCCGCCTACCACGACCTCGGGCTGGAGGGGCCACGGGCCATCCACCACCTGACCAGCGGCAAGATTCTCATGGCCGACATCAAACTGAGGAAATGGTTCTCACCCACCCAACTCAACATCATGAAAGAGGCGGTGGAGGATCACCGTGCCTCTGCCGCCAAGGCGCCGCGCAGCATCTATGGCATGATTGTGGCCGAGGCCGACCGCGACCTGGAGCCCGACATGGTGATACGGCGCACCATCGAGTTCGGCTGCGCCCAGCATCCCGAGTACAGCAAGGAGGAGCATTGGACGCGCTTCATGGAACACATGAACAACAAATACTCCTCACACGGATATATCCGGCTGTGGATTCCCGGTTCTCAGAACGAACGCCACCTCAAGGCGTTACGCCACCTCATCGACAATCCCAAGGAGATGCGCCAACGTTTCGACCTGCTATTCGAAAGCGAAACACCATCGTAATCACTTCTTGTGCTGTTTTATCTTATCCAGTTGGTCGTGCATCTTCTGGTCCATCTTCTGGATAATCTGCGGTTTCTCCTCGTCGTCGCTGTATACCTTGATCCAGTTGAAGTAAACGAAGGCCATGGCCGCCGCCAACAATATCATGATGACCGACTTGATGAGGCAACTGGCTATTTTCTTGATCATGAAGAACGCCAACACGAGCACTACGATGCACGCAACGATATAAGTGAGGTTTTCGTCCATTTTGTTTATTTTTTGAAGTTAAAAGGGAAGTAAATTGCTACGCTCATGGGAATTAAATATGAAGTTAAAATGGACATTTCCATTTATATCATTTGAACAACGAGCGGAACGAGGCGGGGATGAGCGTCTGGAATTCCATCCGCTCATGCGTCACGGGATGGGTGAAACAGAGGATATAGGCATGCAGGCACAATCGATGCAGGGGATCGTCGCCATTGCCATATTTATGGTCGCCGCAGACAGGATGTCCCATATCGGCGGTATGCACCCTGATTTGGTTCTTGCGGCCCGTCTCCAGGCTGAACTCCACCAGGGAGTGGTCGGTGGTGCGCTGCAAGGTATGGAAATGCGTGACGGCATATTTGCCGCCGTTGTCCACCGGCGAGGAATAGGTGACGTAGGCCTTGTTGTCCTTGAGCCAGTTGGCTATGGTGCCGCCGTCTTCCTCCATCTCGCCCGAGACCACCGCCACATATCTACGGTCGTAGACCAGGTCATGCCACTCGTGCTCCAATATCTGCTCGGTATTCATGTCCTTGGCATATATCATCAGCCCCGAGGTGTCGCGGTCGAGGCGATGCACCACATGTGCCGTGCATTTCTGTCGTGACTTCTTGAAATAGTCGTCGAGCACCGATTTGACATTGAGCGAAGAGTGGCCGGCGGCCATCGACAGGATGCCCACATTCTTCTCCACCACCACTAAATAGCGGTCCTCGTATACGATTTTCACATACCTACTCTTAAAGATATCGTTGCGCTTGGTCTTGCTCACCGCTATCTTGGTGCCACGAGTCACGGGATAGTCGAATTGGGTGACCACTTTGCCGTCGACCTTGATGCCTCGGCCCTGCAGGGTGGCTTTCACCTTGTTCTTGCTCATCGACTTGACGTTTTCAAGCAACCAAGCCAGCAGGGTGCTGTCGTTGGTCACTTCGTAATGGTCGTATTCGCCCTTATGGTTTACATAGTTCATGTCGGATAATTTATTTTGGGTGCAAAGATAATGCTATTTTTTATTTTTTGTGTACCTTTTCATAAGATAAGCTACATCTCAGGATAAAAAATGAACAAGTTCGTTTTGTTCTCCAATCGATTTGCATTATCTTTGCACCCAAATTTAAATAATGTATAAGAAATGATAACAGTAACCAACCTTGCCATACAGTTCGGCAAGCGTGTGCTTTACAAGGATGTGAACATCAAATTCACACCCGGCAACATCTATGGCATCATCGGTGCCAACGGGGCAGGCAAATCGACCCTGCTCAAGGCCATCAGTGGAGAATTGGAACCCAACAAGGGAAGCGTGGAGATGGCACCCGGCGAACGTCTGTCGGTGCTCGACCAGGACCATTTCCGTTTCGATGAGTTCTGCGTGATGGACACCGTATTCATGGGGCACCAACCACTCTGGAAGAACATGAAGGAGCGTGAGGCGCTCTACAGCAAGCCCGAGATGACGGAGGAGGATGGCAACATTGCCGCCGACCTCGAATTGAAGTTCGCCGAGATGAACGGATGGGAAGCGGAGAGCGACGCCGCACAGCTGCTGCAGCACCTCGGTGTGAAAGAGGAGCTGCACTACAAGCAGATGAGTGAGTTGTCGAACAACGAGAAGGTGCGCGTGATGTTGGCCAAGGCTCTCTTCGGCCACCCCGACAACCTGCTACTCGACGAGCCCACCAACGACCTCGACCTCGACACCGTGCAGTGGTTGGAAGAATATCTGAGCAACCTGGAGCAGACTGTGTTGGTGGTGAGCCACGACCGTCACTTCCTCGATGCCGTGAGCACGCAGACGGTGGATATCGACTTCGGCAAGGTGACCGTATTCAGCGGCAACTACTCCTTCTGGTATGAGAGTTCGCAGCTGGCGCTCCGTCAAGCTCAGAACCAGCGTCTGAAGGCAGAAGAGAAGCGTAAGCAGTTGGAGGAGTTCATCCGCCGCTTCTCTGCCAATGTGGCCAAGAGCAAGCAGACCACCTCGCGCAAGAAGATGCTCGAAAAACTCAACGTGGAGGAGATACGTCCGTCGAGCCGCAAATATCCAGGCATCATCTTCACCATGGAGCGTGAGCCCGGCAACCAGATACTCGAGGTGGAGAACCTGAAAGCGCTCGACACCGACGGGTCGGTGCTCTTCGACCATGTGAGCTTCAACATCGAGAAAGGGCAGAAGACGGTGTTCCTCAGCCATAACCCCAAAGCCATGACCGCCCTGTTCGAGATTATCAACGGCAACCGCGAGGCCGACGGCGGCACCTACAAATGGGGCATCACCATCACCACCGCTTATCTGCCTTTGGACAACACCGAGTTCTTCCGCAGCGAACTCAACCTCGTCGATTGGCTGAGTCAGTATGGGCCGGGCAACGAGGTGGCCATGAAGGGCTACCTGGGCCGCATGCTGTTCAAGCAAGAAGAGGTGGAGAAGAAAGTGAACGTGCTTTCCGGAGGCGAGAAGATGCGGTGTATGATCGCCCGCATGCAACTGAAAAACGCCAACTGCCTCATCCTCGACACTCCGACCAACCACCTCGACCTGGAGAGCATCCAGGCGTTCAACAACAACCTGATATCCTTCAAGGGCAACATCCTCTTTTCCAGCCACGACCATGAGTTCATCCAGACCGTGGCCGATCGTATCATCGAGTTGACGCCGAATGGCACTATCGACAAACTGATGCAATACGATGACTATATCTATGATGAGCAAATCAAGGAGCAGAAAGCCAAGATGTATCTTGATTAAGGAGCAAGGGGGAGGCTCCCCCATCCCCCTCCCAAGGAGGGGGTGACTAAAGAGGGGCAAGAGGTTTGGCAAGGTTTTTGCTGTATGGAGGTAAAAGAAATATAAAACAACACTATCATGGACGATAATAAAGACAAGAAAGAGGAAGAAGAGGTTCGCGAAGAGCAACCGGTAGAATCAGCAAGCGAGAAAGAGGAAAACATCGGAAACGAGAATGTCGAATCGGAGAAAGCCACTGAGGAAGCCCCTGAAGTGGCGGCAGAAGAAGAGACCACGGAAGAGCAACAGGAGCCAGATCCATTAGATGTGGCTCTTGCCGAGATAGAGAACTGGAAAGACAAGTATCTCCGCTCGGTGGCTGAATTCGACAACTACCGCAAGCGCACCATCAAGGAGAAAGCGGAACTCATTCTCAATGGCTCGGAAAAGGCGGTTGTCGCCATCCTGCCTGTATTGGATGATATGGAACGGGCCTTGGCCAATGCCGACAAGACGGCAGATGCCGATGCTTTGAAAGAGGGTATGGACCTGATTCACAAGAAATTCCTAAAAATACTCGAAGGTCTGGGGGTGAAACCCATCGACACCACCGACCAGGACTTCAATGTAGACTATCACGATGCCATTGCCTTGGTTCCCGGTATGGGCGATGACAAGAAAGGAAAGGTGATTGACTGCACCGAAACGGGTTATATGCTCAACGACAAGGTGATACGTCATGCCAAAGTGGCAGTCGGACAATGAAAGGTAAAAAGGTAAAAAGGCAAACGAAAAGTGTGATTATCGGTTAAGCCGAAAGAACGCTCAACACTCAACACTCAACATTAAAAAAGAAGTGGCAAAACGAGATTATTACGAGGTACTCGGTGTAGAGAAGAACGCCTCGGAAGAAGAGATAAAGAAAGCCTATCGCAAGATAGCCATCAAATACCACCCCGACCGCAATCCCGGCGACAAGGACGCCGAGGAGAAATTCAAGGAAGCGGCCGAGGCCTATGATGTGCTCCACGACCCCAAGAAGCGACAGCAATACGACCAATTCGGTTTTGAGGGTCTGCAGGGCATGGGTGGCTTTGGCGGCGGAGGCGGTTTCTCCATGGACGACATCTTCTCGATGTTCGGCAGCGTGTTCGGAGGTGGCTTCGGCGGCGGTTTCGGCGGTTTCGGCGGCGGTGGTCGCCAAGCGGCGCGCCATCAGGGCAGCGACCTGCGCCTGAAGGTGAAGCTGTCGCTCCAAGAGGTATCAGCCGGTTGCACCAAGAAATTCAAGGTACGCAAAGACATCACCTGCCCGCACTGCCAAGGCAGCGGTGCCGAGAGCGGCAGCGGGTCGGAGACCTGTCCCACCTGCCATGGCTCCGGCGTCGAGGTGCGCACCAAGCAAACCATGTTCGGCATGATGCAGACACAGGCACCTTGCCGCAACTGCGGCGGCGAGGGCACGGTCATCAAGAACCCCTGTACACAGTGCGGTGGCACCGGTATTGTCAAGGGTGAAGAAGTGATAGACATCAATATACCCAAGGGTGTGGGCGACGGCATGGTGTTCACAGTGAGTGGCAAAGGCAATGCCGGCCGCCACAACGGCATCCCCGGCGACATACAAGTGTATATCGAGGAAGAAGACAACGATACGTTCGTCCGCGACGGCCAAGACCTGATCTACAACCTATTGCTCGACTTCCCCACCGCCGCACTGGGTGGCGAGGTGCGCATCCCCACCATCGAAGGGACCAAGCTGAAGATCAAGATTGAACCCGGCACCCAACCTGGCAAGACATTGCGCTTGCGGGGCAAGGGACTGCCTGCCGTCCAGGGTTATGGATCGGGTTGGGGCGATTTAGTGGTCAACGTGAGTGTTTACGTGCCTAAGACATTGAGCCGCAGCGAGAAAGAGACGTTGGAGCACCTGAAGGAAAGCGACAATTTCCAAGGTGATACGCAAACGAAGAAGACCATCTTCCAGAAATTCAAGAACTATTTCAATTAAAAAGTAGTGAGGGGTGAGAGGTAAGAGGTGAGAAATTTTGTATGACCTACGAGGAAACGATAGATTACCTGTTCAAGAGCGCCCCGGTTTTCGAGAAAATCGGGGCTGCTGCATATAAGCCCGGGCTGGGAACGACCATGGCTCTTGACGAGCATTTCGGCCATCCCCATCGCTCGTTCAAGACCATCCATGTAGCTGGCACCAACGGCAAGGGTAGTGTGTCGCACACCCTGGCAGCCATACTCCAGGCGGCAGGCCATCGCGTAGGTTTGTTCACCTCGCCCCACCTCGTCGACTTCCGCGAGCGCATACGGGTGAACGGCGAGATGATAAGCGAGCAAGAGGTGGTGGATTTCGTGGCTCGCCACAGGTCCTTTTTCGAGCCCCTGCACCCTTCTTTCTTCGAACTGACCACAGCCATGGCCTTTTGGTTCTTCAAGAAACAAGACGTCGACATTGCCGTGGTCGAGGTCGGTCTTGGCGGCCGGCTCGACAGCACCAACATCATCACTCCCCTACTCTCCATCATCACCAACATCTCTTTCGACCATACCCAGTTCCTGGGCAACACGCTGGAAGAGATAGCCTCGGAGAAAGCAGGCATCATCAAAGCGGGTGTACCCGTAGTTATCGGCGAGAGCAACAACCACACCCGTCCGGTTTTCGCACGCACGGCTTTCGCCAAAGGGGCACCTCTCATTTTTGCCGAAGACGACCCCATTGTGGTGGGCAACCTCGGCAAGGACAGTGATTCCCCAGCCTATGTGGTCAACTTGCGCGTGGACCGAGGCAAACGATTCGGTGAAAACCGGTTGGCTTATGTGCTGCGTGGCGACCACCAGATGAAAAACGCCAACACCATTCTTTGGGCATGTGAGCTGTTGAGAGAAAAGGGATGGATCGACGAGTTGTCCAATATCCGCGATGGTTTCGCCCATGTGTGCGAGTGGACAGGTTTGCGCGGACGCTGGGAACTGCTGCGGCAGCATCCCACCGTGGTGTGCGACACAGGCCACAACGTGGGCGGATGGGAATACCTCAGCCAGCAACTGCGTCGCCAAGAATGCCACACCCTGCGCATCGTTTTCGGCATGGTCGACGACAAAGACATCGACACCGTGCTGGGTCTGTTACCCTCCGATGCCGTCTACTACTTCACCCAAGCCACCACCCACCGCGCCATACCCGTGAAGACGGTAGCCGACAAGGCTTCGGGACATGGATTGCACGGGCAGACCTATAGCACCGTACCTTCCGCCTATGAGGCAGCCCTCGGCGACGCTGCGCCCGACGACTTCATCTTCGTGGGAGGTAGCAGCTATGTGGTGGCAGACCTTCTTGAGAATGTTGTATTTTAAAAGTTTTTAACTTTTAGACAGTTGCATTTTTTCCCTTTTCGTTCGTCAATGTCGATTTTTTTGAGTTATTTTGCAAACTACATATTCAGTAACTAAAAACCGAGTAGACATGACAGAAACAGAAAACTTGTGTGGTCTGAAAAGAGAAGACTTCCAGACCACTATCAACGGTAAGCAAACAGACTTATATTTTTTGAGAAACAGTGCAGGCAATGAAGTGGCCATTACCAACTACGGCGGCGGAATCGTTGCCATCATGGTGCCCGACCGCGACGGCAATTACGCCAATGTGATACAGGGTCATGCCAACATCCAGGAAGCCATGACTGCAGAGCCTTACCTGAGCACACTCATCGGCCGTTTCGGCAACCGTATCTGCCGGGGTAAGTTCCAGCTCAAAGGCAAGGAATACCAATTGGCCATCAACGATGGCCCCAACGCCCTGCACGGCGGGCCGAAAGGATTCCATGCACGTGTATGGGATGCCCTGCAGATGAACGACCACACATTGGTGCTCAACCTCGTTTCCGCCTACGGTGAAGAAGGCTACACCGGAGAGTTGAAAGTGACCGTTGTTTACACTTTCACCGATGAAAACGAGCTGATGATAGAGTACATGGCCACCACCAACAAGAAGACCATCATCAACCTGACCCACCACGGTTTCTTCGCCCTGGCAGGCATTGCCAACCCCACCCCGACCATTGACGACGTGGAGTGTGAGATCAACGCCGATTTCTACCTGCCCATCGACGAGACGAGCATCCCCACCGGCGAGATTCGTTTCGTGGAAGGCACACCTTTCGATTTCCGTACCCCCAAGACCTTCGGACAGGACATCGATGCCGACAACGAGCAGATCAAGAACGGCTCGGGATTCGACCACTGCTATGTGCTCAACAAGCACGAAGAGGGCGAATTGAGCTTCGCCGCACGTATCTACGAGCCTAAGAGCGGCCGCACCATGGATGTGTTCACCACAGAGCCTGGTATGCAACTCTATACCGACAACTTCGGCAACGGCTATAAAGGCCAGTATGGTGCCACCTTCCCCCGTCGCAGTTCCGTATGTTTCGAAGCCCAGCATTTCCCCGACAGCCCCAACCGCCCGTATTTCCCCTCCGTGGTATTGAAACCCGGCCAGCAATACAAGCAGAAGACCATCTATAAGTTTGGTGTGAGGAAATAATCCCGCGTGAAGCGACAAGCAAAACGAATAGGAAACAAACATTTTTATAACTGTTATGGAAAACAACAAAAGCAATGGCAAGTTGATTGCCATTATCACCATGTGCTTCATCTTCGCGATGATCAGCTTCGTAACCAACATGGGCGCCCCGTTCGGGAACATTTGGGGTTTTGAATATCCTTTTGCCAAGGCATGGGGTAATTTGATGAACTTCGCCGCCTACCTGTTCATGGGTATCCCGGCAGGCAAGATGCTTATCAAATACGGTTATAAGAAGACCGCGTTGATAGCCTTGGCAGTAGGTATCGTGGGTCTGGCCCTGCAATACCTGTCGAGCATCTTCGGGGCCGGCACCAAGGTATTCACCTACGACGGCATCCCCGTGGCCCTCAACCTGATTATCTATCTTCTTGGTGCTTTCATTTGCGGTTTCTGCGTCTGCATGCTCAATACCGTGGTCAACCCGATGCTCAACATGCTCGGCGGCGGCGGCAACAAGGGCAACCAGCTCATCCAGATTGGTGGTACGTTGAACTCCCTGACCGGCACCCTCACCCCCTTGCTCGCTGGTATCCTCGTCGGCACGGTGACCGCCAACACTAAGATGGGCGACGTAGCCCCCTTGCTCTTCATCGGCATGGCCGTCTTCGCCATCTCGTTCGTCATCATCAGCCGCGTGAGCATCCCCGAGCCCACCCTGGGCAAGGAACAGCCCAAATACGAGCGCAGCCCGTTGGCTTTCCGCCACTGTCTGCTGGGCATCATCGCCATTTTCTTCTATGTAGGTATAGAAATCGGCATCCCGATGCAGCTCAACTTCTATCTCACCAACCTCGGTTTCGAGGGTGCAGCTATTGTGGGTGGTGCCTACGCCGCCGCCTATTGGTTCCTGATGATGGTGGGTCGCTTCTGTTCGAGCTTCATTTCCGGCAAGGTATCCACCCGCGTGCAGTTGGCGGTAGTATCATCGGTGGCCATCCTGCTGTTGCTCATCGCCATCTTCATGCCTGAGACGTCGACGATGACCATTTCGCTCATCAGCGACAACCCCGTGCCTACGAAGAGTGTGCTCATCGCCCTCTGTGGTCTTTGCACTTCCATCATGTGGGGAGGCATCTTCAACCTCAGCGTCGAGGGTCTTGGCAAATACACCGAAGCCGCCTCCGGTCTGTTCATGACCATGGTGGTGGGTGGTGGCATCATGCCGCTCATTCAGGAGTCGATAGCCAAGAGCGCCGGCATCATCCCGAGCTATTGGCTGGTCATCGGCATGCTGGCTTACATCCTTTTCTATGCCCTTATCGGTTCGCGTAACGTCAACAAGGACATCAAGGTGGACTAAAGTACGTTGAACATTGAAGGTTGAACGTTGAAAAATCGTGACTGTTTATTAATATTAAAATACTATTATCATACATCATGGATATAGAACACGTAAGAAGTCGATTCATCAAGCATTTTGATGGCAAGACCGGCAACATCTATCATTCGCCGGGACGTATTAACCTTATAGGTGAGCACACCGATTATAACGGAGGGTTCGTGTTCCCCGGTGCCGTGGATTGCGGTATCATGGCGGAAGTCCGCCCCAATGGTCTGAACACCGTCATCTGTTATGCCATTGACCTGAAGGACAAGGTGGAATTCAAGGTTGACGACCCTGTAGGCCCTCGTGCATCCTGGGCCCGATATATCTACGGTATCGTGCAGGAGATGCGCAAGCGTGGCGTCGATGTGAAGGGTTTCAACACCGCTTTCTCGGGCGATGTGCCCCTGGGAGCCGGCATGTCCTCTTCCGCCGCCTTGGAGAGCTGTTTCGCCTTCGCGCTGAACGACCTGTTCGGCGACAACAAGGTGTCGAAATGGGACATGGTGCTCGCTGGTCAAGCCACCGAACATAATTACTGCGGTGTGAACTGCGGTATCATGGACCAGTTTGCAAGCGTCTTCGGACAGGCAGGCAAGCTGATGCGTCTGGACTGCCGTAGCCGCGAGTTCGAGTACTTCCCCTTCGACCCCAAAGGCTATAAACTCGTGTTGCTCAACTCATGCGTGAAACACGAATTGGCAGGTTCGCCCTACAACGACCGCCGCAATTCCTGCGAGAACGTGGTGAAACACATCGCCGCCAAACATCCCGAAGGCAAGTTCGAAACACTGAGAGACTGCACTTGGGAGCAATTGGAAGAGGTGCGTAGCGAGGTAGGCGAAGAAGATTACAAGCGCGCACACTTCGTGCTGGGCGAGAAAGACCGCGTGCTGGCCGTATGTGATGCCCTGGTGGCAGGCGACTACGAGACCGTGGGCAAGAAGATGTATGAGACGCACTATGGCCTGTCGAAGGAATATGAGGTGAGCTGCGAAGAGCTCGACTTCCTCAACGACATAGCCCGCGACAATGGCGTCACTGGCAGCCGTATCATGGGTGGCGGTTTCGGCGGATGCACCATCAACCTGGTGAAGGACGAACTCTATGATTCGTTCATCGCCGATGCCAAGAAACGCTACTGCGAGAAATACGGCAAGGAGCCGAAGGTCATCGACGTGGTGATCGGCGACGGTTCCCGCAAGATATGCTGAAATTCTTAGGAATTCATAGGCTATCCTAAGGAATCTTAGAAGCACATAGAACACCTAAGAGTATATAGAAATTCCTGAATATTGGTTGCGCCTTTCGGCGCAACCTTTTTTTGTCGTTTTTGGGGTCATAAAGTACTGAAAATTCGGGTATATGACGAAAAAGTGTTAAAAATACACTTATTCCCAAAAAAATATCGGAAAAATTGATATAAATCAAAATAATTAGTGTAATTTTACACCCAAAATCAGACAAATCTATTATTTACCTTATCATGAAAATCAAAACCAGAAATTTTCTCATGCTTTCAGGTGCCTGTTTGGCCCTGTTATGCAGCTGCCAAGACAATGGCAAGACGTTGACCCAATCGGGTCTTGACCCTTTGGCTTTCGATTCCGTCATCAACGGCAAGGAAGTTAAGCTCTACACGTTGAAGAACGCCAACGGCATGGAGGTGTGTATCACCAACTACGGTGGTCGCGTGGTATCACTTATGGTTCCTGACAAACAAGGCAAACTCACCGACGTGGTGCTCGGCTATGACAACCTGCGTCAGTATGCCGACACGGTGAACAGTCCCAGCGACTTCGGTTCCACCGTAGGACGCTATGCCAACCGCATCAAGGACGGAAAGATTACCGTTGACGGTAAGGAATACCAACTGCGCCAGAACGACGGTCCCAACTGCCTGCATGGTGGCGGCAATACAGGATGGATGCATAAGGTGTACGATGCACAGCAGACCAACGACTCCACCCTGGTGCTCACGCTCACCTCTCCCGACGGTGACAATGGCTTCCCCGGCGAGGTGAAAGTGACAGCCACCTATTCACTCACCGCCGACAATGCCCTCGACTGCAAATACGAGGCTACCACCGACAAGGAGACCGTCATCAACATGACCAACCACAGCTACTTCAACCTCAACGGCGACCCCGCCAACGAAGGAATGGACATGGTGATGTATGTCAACGCCGACAACTACACCCCGTCGGATGCGCTCTATATCCCCACAGGTGAGGTGAAACCCGTTGAAGGCACTCCCATGGACTTCCGTCAGGCTCACGCCATCGGCGAGACCATCACCGACACCACCTTCACCCAGATCAAGAACGCCACGGGCTACGACCACAACTGGTGTCTGAACACCTATAAGGACGGCAAGGGCGACGACAGCCAAGTGGCCGTCAGCCTCTATTCGCCGAAGACGGGCATCCTGCTTGAGGTCTACACCAACGAACCCGGTATGCAGGTTTACACTGGCAACTTCCAGGGCACCGGTGTGAGCTGTAAGCATGGCATCAAATATCCCAAGCACGTGAGCGTGTGTCTGGAAAGCCAGAAATATCCCAACTCGCCCAATGTCAAAGAGTGGGTTTCCCCCTATGTCAAACCGGGCGAGAAATACTACAGCCACTTGGTGTATAAGTTCAAGGTAGAAAAGTAATAACAAGCAATATTATATCATTATGCAACTATTAGACTGGCTTGTCATCGGTGTATTTGTCTGCGCACTGATTGGAATCGTCGTTTGGGTCGTAAGCCAAAAAAACAACAACTCGGCAGACTATTTCTTGGGTGGCAAGGATGCCACATGGATCGCTATCGGTGCGTCAATCTTCGCATCTAACATTGGTAGTGAACACCTCATCGGCTTGGCCGGTGCCGGAGCTTCTTCTGGTATGGCCATGGCTCACTGGGAGATTCAGGGCTGGATGATTTTGATTTTGGGTTGGGTATTCGTGCCCTTCTACACACGTTCGATGGTCTACACCATGCCTGAGTTCCTCGAGAAACGTTACAACAAGCAGAGCCGTACCATTCTCTCGGTCATCTCGCTTATCAGTTACGTGTTGACCAAGGTGGCCGTGACGGTTTACGCCGGCGGTTTGGTGTTCCAACAGGTGTTCGGCATCAAGGAACTCTGGGGCATCGACTTCTTCTGGATCGCTGCTATCGGTCTGGTGGTCATCACCGCTCTCTACACCATCTTCGGCGGTATGAAGAGTGTGCTCTATACCTCTGTGCTACAAACGCCTATCCTCCTGCTTGGTTCCTTGATCATCCTAGTGCTCGGTCTGAGGGCTCTCGGTGGTTGGGATGAAATGATGGCTACTTGTAGCGCAGTGACCACAAATGATTATGGCGACCATATGACCAGTCTGATCCGCGACCTCCGCGACCCGCAGTATCCTTGGTTGGGTGCTCTGGTAGGTAGTGCCGTCATTGGTTTCTGGTATTGGTGTACCGACCAGTACATCGTACAACGTGTGCTCTCCGGCAAGAATGAGCGTGAGGCTCGCCGCGGTACCATCTTTGGGGCTTACCTGAAGTTGTTGCCCGTGTTCCTGTTCCTTATCCCCGGCATGATTGCTTTCGCCATGAGCAAGAACGGTGTGAGCGTCAACGGTGAGTCTTTCGTTCTAAGCACTCCCGATGCCGCCTTCCCCACCCTCGTGGCTAAACTGCTGCCTGCCGGCGTGAAGGGTCTGGTGGTCTGCGGTATTCTCGCCGCCCTGATGAGTTCGTTGGCTTCTCTGTTCAACTCATCTGCCATGCTATTCACCATCGACTTCTGGAAACGCCTGAAGCCCGAGACTTCTGAGAAACAACTCGTGCGCATCGGCCAGATCGCCACTGTGGTTATCGTGATTCTCGGTATCCTCTGGATCCCCATCATGCGAAGCGTGGGTAATGTGCTCTACAACTACCTGCAGGATGTGCAGAGTGTGTTGGCTCCGGGTATCGCCGCTGCCTTCCTGCTCGGTATCTGCTGGAAACGTGCTTCGGCCAAAGGTGGTATGTGGGGACTGCTCTCCGGTATCATCATCGGTATCACCCGCTTAGGTGCCAAGGTATACTACAGCAACACACCAGATGCCGCCGACAGTTGGTTCAAGGCCGTGTTCTACGACTTCAACTGGTTGTATTTCTGCGGTGTCATGCTCGTGTTCTGCTGCTTGGTTGTCATCGTCGTGAGTTTGATGACCGAAGCACCCGACGAGAAGAAAATCCAGGGCTTGGTGTTCGGTACCTCCACGCCAGAACAGATTGCCGCCACACGTGCCTCATGGAACAAGTGGGACGTGGTGCACACCATCATCATTATCGGCCTCACCGTCGCATTCTACATTTACTTCTGGTAATCAATGACTAATTTTTATAGCGAACATTCAAGATATTTCGTTTCGGTGGACTGTATTGTCTTCGGTTTCGATGAGGGGAAACTCAAACTCCTCATCGGCCGGAGACAGATGGATCCCGGAAGGGGTGAATGGTCGCTGTATGGCGGGTTCGTTCGCGAAGAGGAGAGTCTGGAGGATGCGGCCCACCGCACCCTCCAGGAACTCACCGGTCTGAAGAAGATGTATCTCAAGCAGGTGGGCGCTTTCGGCGCCATCGACCGCGACCCTGGCGAGCGTGTCATCAGCGTGGCTTATTGCGCCCTAATCAACGTCAAGGACTACAACCGCCACTTGCAAGAGAAACACGGTGTGGAATGGGTGGCCATCAACGAATTGCCTCCCCTTTACAGCGACCACAACAAGATGGTGCAGAAAGCCATCAACATGTTGCGCAAGCGACTGGGCACCGAGCCGTTGAGTTTCAACCTATTACCCAGCTTATTCACCCTCACGCAGTTGCAGCAGGTATACGAGGCAATCCTCGATGAACCTAACGACAAGCGTAATTTCCGCAAGAGGATGAAATCGCTCGACTTCATCGAAAAGACCGAGTTGGTAGACAAGCAGAGCAGCAAACGCGGCGCCGCCCTCTATCGGTTCAAGAAAAAAGCCGAGGTTTAACAGTCCTCCTACAGGCCACCTCTGGTTCTCTCCCCTACCGGGAGGGTCAGAGGGAGGCATCAACAACTCCAACAATCAACCTTAACAAGAAAAAAACACATGTTAGAAGAACTTAAAGAAAAAGTATTCCGCGCCAATCTCGATTTGGTGAAGCACAATCTGGTCATCTTCACCTGGGGCAACGTATCAGCCATCGACAGAGAAAAGGGGCTGGTGGTCATCAAGCCCTCCGGTGTGAGTTATGATACGATGAAAGCATCCGACATGGTCGTTGTCGACCTGCAAACAGGCAAGGTAGTGGAAGGCGACCTCAATCCCTCGTCCGACACCCCTACCCACCTCGTGCTCTACCGTGCTTTCCCTGAAATCGGCGGTGTGGTGCACACCCACTCCACCTATGCCACGGCCTGGGCACAGGCAGGCAAGGACATTCCGAGCTTGGGAACCACCCATGCCGACTATTTCCACGACAACATCCCCTGCACCGACGACATGACCGAGGCCGAGGTGAAAGGCGACTACGAATTGGAGACAGGCAATGTGATTGTCCGTCGCATCCAGCAGGGCGGTATCAACCCCGTTCATACCCCTGGAGTGCTGGTCAAGAACCACGGTCCCTTCTCTTGGGGCAAAGATGCCGACAATGCTGTCTACAACGCCGTAGTGATGGAACAGGTGGCCAAGATGGCATTCGTCAGCCTGACCGTCAATCCCGCCTGTACGATGAACCCCCTGCTCATCGAGAAGCATTTCAGCCGCAAGCACGGTCCCAATGCTTACTATGGCCAGAAAGGACAAAAGCATTGATAGCCAATAAGAAATATCGTTATGACGAAATAACGTAATAACGTAATGACGAAATAACGTAATAACGAAATATAATTAGTAAAAAAACAACAGAATCACTTAAAACCTCAATAACTATGATTAAAGCATTTGACAATTATGAAATTTGGTGGGTGACTGGCGCACAGTTGCTCTATGGTGGCGATGCAGTAGTAGCAGTCGACGGCCACTCTAAAGAAATGGTGGAAGGTCTGAACAACAGCGGCATCATTCCCATCAAGGTGGTATACAAAGGCACAGCCAACAGTTCAAAAGAGGTGGAAGACGTGATGAAAGCCGCCAACAACGACGACAAGTGTGTTGGCATCATCACCTGGATGCACACCTTCTCGCCCGCCAAGATGTGGATCAAGGGTTTGCAGGCCCTGCAAAAGCCGTTGCTCCACTTCCACACCCAATACAACGCCGAGATACCTTGGGACACCATGGACATGGACTTCATGAACCTGAACCAGAGTGCCCACGGCGACATCGAGTTCGGTCATATCTGCACCCGTATGCGTGTGGCCCGCAAGGTGGTCTGCGGCTATTGGAAGAACGAGGAGGCACAGCAGAAAATCGCCGTGTGGGCCCGTGTGGCCGCCGGTGTAGCTGACGCCAGGAACGTGCGCTGCCTGATGTTCGGCATGAACATGAACAATGTGGCAGTGACCGATGGCGACCGCGTGGAGTTCGAACAGCGCCTCGGCTATCATGTCGACTATTATCCCGTGAGCTCGCTGATGGAATACTTCAAGAAGGTGACCGACAAGGAGGTAGACGAGTTGGTGGAGGAATACAAGAAACTCTACACCATCAAGATCGACGAGAGCGGCGAGGAAGTGTACTGGCAGAAGGTGAGAAATTCCGCCAAGGCGGAGATCGCCCTGCGCCGTGTGCTCAAGGATGAGGGTGCCACCGCCTTCACCACCAACTTCGACGACCTTGGCGATGCCGACATCGACGATCCCAACTTCGTGGGCTTCGACCAGATTCCCGGTCTCGCTTCGCAACGTCTCATGGCCGAGGGCTATGGCTTCGGTGCCGAGGGCGACTGGAAGACCGCCTGTCTCTACCGCTCCCTCTGGGTCATCCAGCAGGGCATGCCCACTGGTTGCTCCTTCCTCGAGGACTATACGCTCAACTTCGCCGGCGACCGCAGTTCGTGCCTCCAGAGCCACATGCTCGAGGTGTGCCCGCTCATCGCCGTCGACAAGCCCAAGCTCGAGGTCCACTTCTTAGGCATCGGTATCCGCAAGCAGCAGACCGCCCGCCTGGTGTTCACCTCAAAGGTAGGTCGTGGCATCAAGGCCACCGTCGTCGACTTAGGCAACCGCTTCCGCCTCATCTCACAAGAGGTGGAGTGCATCGAACCCAAACCCATGCCCAACCTCCCCGTGGCCTCGGCCCTCTGGGTACCGCAGCCTACCTTCGAGATCGGTGCCGGCGCATGGATCCTGGCTGGTGGCACACACCACAGTGCCTTCTCCTACGATATCACCGAGGAGTATTGGGAAGACTTCGCCGAAATCCTTGGCATCGAGTATGTCAAGATCAACAAGGACACCAAGACCTACGAGTTCAAACAGCAGTTGCAGAACAACGAAATGTATTACATGCTTAACAAGGCCCTGAAATGATGACACCCAAACAAACCATAGAAAAGGGCAAGGCCATCCTCGGTATTGAGTTTGGTTCCACCCGCATCAAGGCAGTCCTCATCGACGAGGAAAGCAAACCTATCGCACAAGGTTCCCACGAGTGGGAAAACCAGCTTGTTGACGGTCTGTGGACCTACAGCATCGAAGCCATCTGGTATGGACTGCAAGACTGCTATGCCGAGCTGCGCAAAGACGTGCTCAAGCAATACGACTGCGAGATTGAGAGCCTTGCCGCCATCGGCTTCAGCGCCATGATGCACGGCTATATGGCGTTCAACGAGCAACAGCAGATCCTGGTGCCCTTCCGCACCTGGCGCAACACCAACACCGCTACAGCCGCCGCCGCACTGAGCAAGCTGTTCAACTATAACATCCCCTTGCGTTGGAGCATTTCGCATCTCTACCAATGCATCCTCGACAACGAAGAGCATGTGGCAGACATCAAGTACCTCACCACCCTCGCAGGATACGTCCATTGGCAGGTCACCGGACAGTTCGTGCTGGGCGTGGGCGATGCCTCCGGCATGATACCCGTCGATCCCGCCACCAAGACCTACGATGCCGAGATGGTTCGTAAGTTCGACGAATTGGTGGCTCCCAAAGGCTATGACTGGAAGTTGCTCGACATCCTGCCCAAATCGCTCAACGCAGGAGCCAACGCCGGTTTCCTCACTCCCGAGGGAGCCAAGCGCCTCGATGTGAGCGGCCATCTCAAACCAGGCGTCCCCGTCTGTCCTCCCGAGGGCGACGCTGGCACCGGCATGGTGGCCACCAACGCCGTCAAGCAGCGCACGGGCAATGTGAGTGCCGGCACCTCTTCGTTCTCGATGATTGTGCTGGAGAAAGAGCTCTCCCGCCCCTACGAGGTGATTGACATGGTGACCACACCCGACGGCTCGCTCGTGGCCATGGTCCACTGCAACAACTGCACCAGCGACCTCAACGCCTGGGTCAACTTGTTCAAGGAGTACCAGCAGCTGCTGGGTGTGCCCGTCGACATGAACGAGGTGTTCGGCAAGCTCTACAACAACGCCCTCAATGGCGATGCCGACTGCGGCGGCCTGGTGTCGTATAACTATATCAGTGGCGAGCCTGTCACCGGTTTGTCCGAAGGACGTCCGCTGTTTGTGCGCTCCGCCAACGACAAGTTCACCTTGGCCAATTTCATGCGTGCCCACCTATATGCTTCGGTCGGTGTGCTGAAAATAGGCAACGACATCTTGTTGAAGGAAGAGAAAATCCGTGTCGACCGCATCACCGGCCATGGTGGTCTGTTCAAGACCAAGGGTGTGGGACAACGTGTGTTGGCAGCCGCCATCAACAGTCCCATCTCAGTGATGGAGACGGCAGGCGAAGGTGGAGCCTGGGGCATCGCGCTCTTGGCGTCCTACCTTGTGAACAACCCCGACAAGCTCAGTCTCGCCGACTACCTCGAAGAGGTGGTGTTCGCCGGCAATACCGGTGTGGAGGTAGATCCCGACCCGAAAGACGTGGAAGGTTTCGAACGCTACATCGAGAACTACAAGCGCGGACTGGCCATCGAGCAGTGCGCTGTGGACAACAAGCGCTAAGGCCACCCTTTCATCCCCAAATCGCAAAAAATGCGATTTGGGGATATATTGTTGAAAATAGTGAATACAACCATCGGCGAATAAAAAAATTTGAGTATATTTGCAGCATGAAAAAATGGGTCGTATATCTACTCATATTTCCGTTCTGCAACCTCGTCCTCGCCCAAGAGAAAAAGAATTGGGTGCTGCGTAACCTGGGCAAGTTGGGTGCCTTCATCGACACGATGACCGTCAGGGGTATCGACCCCTCCTATATTGAGGTGCCCCAAAAGCCGTGGCAACTGATACTTCGCTACAACACCAACGACATGCACATGACATCGCGTACCAAGATAGACCAGGAGCAACTCGCTGCCAGAGGTTTAGAAGGCGAGCTCAACTGGGAGACCACCATCAAGCCCATGGCCACCACCTCCGTGGGAGCATGGATAGGCTATCGTGGTTACGGTTTGGGTTACAGCTACTCCTTCAACAAGCAACAAGGTCAAAACTTCGCTTTCAGTGCCACAGGCTCGAACTATAGCGTCAGCATCCACCTACGCCGGTTCAAGACCAGCGAGATGGGTGTCCATGTCTGGGGGTACGATGAAGGCGGAACGGTGGATGAGACGTTCGACGGTGAGAGTTTCGACCCGTTGACCATCCACACCACGATGGTCAACGGCTTCTATATGCTCAACAGCAAACGTTTCTCTCATGCCGCGGCCTACGACCAATCGGTCATACAACGTCGCTCCGCCGGCTCGTTGGTGTTAGGAGCCGCATGGTTCTACCAATCGCTCGACTATGTATCCAATCTCAATGCCATGCTCATCCAATATGTCGACAACATTGGGCGGATACAGGTCTATGAGGGCAGTCTCACCGTGGGCTATGCCTACAACTGGGTACCTGTGAAGAACCTGCTCGTCAATGTCACCGCCTTGCCGATGATCACTTTTTTCAACCAAGCCAAGACACATCTCTACGAATCCAACTATGATGTCTTCCTCGAGCCTGGCACACCGTCGCCCGATGGCAAAAAGCCTTTTCCCGAGGACGAATACGATTATTCATGGATGGACGATATCACGATCTACAAAACTGATACGAAGACGAAGCACGGCAACGTGTCCATCAATTTCGACGCCCGTGCCTCCGTCACCTACCAACTGGGAAATTACTTTCTCAACATCTATGGCCAGCTGAGCCATTACCGCCACCATCTCGACGACAATAAATTGAGAAACTCCGAGTGGTCGGTCAACGCTTCAATAGGAATTAGGTTATAATATTTCGATTCAACAAAAAAATACCCTTTCTATGAGAATATTTATCACATCTGTGGCCTTCGCCTTTTTCGCCGTGGCAGGAGCTTCGGCGCAGGGGTCTGCCACCATTACCGTACATGCCGATCAAGGCGGTGCGAAGATACATAAAGAAATTTACGGACAGTTCGCCGAACACCTCGGGTCCTGCATCTATGGCGGCCTATGGGTGGGCGAGAATTCCCCCATACCCAACATCAATGGCTACCGCAAGGATGTGTTCGAGGCGCTGAAGGCCCTCAAAGTGCCTGTTCTGCGCTGGCCGGGCGGCTGTTTCGCCGACGACTATCACTGGATGGACGGCATCGGTCCGCGCAGCCAACGTCCGTCGCTGCGCAACAACAACTGGGGTGGCACCATCGAGGACAACTCCTTCGGTACCCACGAGTTCCTCAATCTCTGCGAGATGCTCGGCTGTGAGCCTTACATCAGCGGCAACGTGGGCAGTGGCACAGTGAAGGAGATGGCCCAGTGGGTGGAATACATGACCAGCGACGGCGACACGCCGATGGCTCGTCTGCGCCGACAAAACGGTCGCGACAAGGCCTGGCACGTGAAGTTCTTCGGCATCGGCAACGAAGCCTGGGGCTGCGGTGGCAACATGACACCCGAATACTATAGCGACGAGTTCCGCAAATACAACACCTACCTGCGCGACTACAACAACAACCAACTCTACCGCATCGCCAGTGGAGCCTCCGACTATGACTACGACTGGACCCGCGTGCTGATGGACCGCATCGGCAATCGCATGAGCGGCGTGAGCCTCCACTACTATACCTGCTCGGGATGGAACGGCTCAAAGGGTTCTGCCATCCAGTTCGACAACGACCAATACTACTGGACCTTGGGCAAATGTCTTGAGATAGAGGATGTCATCAAGAAGCACAAGGCCATCATGGACGAGAAAGACCCCAAGCGGCAGATTGGTCTGTTGGTCGACGAATGGGGCACGTGGTGGGACGAGGAGCCTGGCACCATCTCCGGCCATCTCTACCAGCAGAACGCGTTGCGCGACGCTTTCGTAGCGGCGCTCTCCCTCAATGTGTTCCACCGCCACACCGACCGTATCGTCATGGCGAACATCGCCCAGGTGGTCAATGTGCTGCAGTCGATGATTCTCACCGACCAAGTAGGCACGGGCCACATGGTGCTCACCCCCACTTATCATGTGTTCCAGATGTACACCCCGTTCATGGAGGCCACCTACCTGCCTGTGGACCTCAAGAGCGAAACCATCAAGGTGCGCCATGAGTATTTCACCGCCATGGATGAGACGAAGGCCGACGGCTATCGCACACTGCCCCTGCTGTCAGCCTCAGCGGCGAAGACCAAGGAAGGCACCCTCGTGCTCTCTCTGACCAACGTCAGTCTCGACAAGGAGCAGGAGTTGTCCGTCAATATCGAAGGGTTCAAGGCATCGAGCGTGGGCGGCAAGATACTCACCGCGCCGTCGGTGGCCGATTACAACGACTTCGATCACCCCGAGCGTGTGGCGCCGCGCCCGTTCAAGGATGCCAAGCTGAAGAAAGGCACGCTTTCGGTCAAGTTGCCTGCCAAATCCATCATCGTACTGGAGTTGAAATAACGACATCAGATATATCCAAAACAAAAAACACATATTCATTCAAAACTTCTTATTATGAACGACAACAAAGTTATGAACAAGGCGGCGGACAACATCCGTATCCTTGCCGCCGCCATGGTTGAGAAAGCTAAGTCAGGTCATCCTGGCGGTGCCATGGGTGGTGCCGACTTCATCAACACCCTCTACAGTGAATTCCTGGTTTACGATCCCGAGAATCCCGGATGGGAAGGTCGCGACCGTTTCTTCCTCGACCCCGGCCACATGGCTCCCATGCTCTACTCGCAACTGGCCCTCATCGGCAAGTACGAGTTGGAAGACCTGAAGAACCTCCGTCAGTGGGGTTCGGTCACCCCGGGTCACCCCGAGCGTGAGATAGCCCGCGGCATCGAGAACACCTCGGGTCCTCTGGGTCAGGGCCATACTTTCGCTGTGGGTGCCGCCATCGCCGCCAAATTCCTCAAGGCTCGTCTGGGCGACGTGATGAACCAAACCATCTACGCCTACATCTCCGATGGTGGCGTGCAGGAGGAGATCTCGCAGGGTGCAGGCCGTATCGCCGGCAACCTCGGTCTCGACAACCTCATCATGTTCTACGACGCCAATGATATCCAGCTGTCGACCAAGACCGAGGTGGTGACCTGCGAAGATACCGCCAAGAAATACGAGGCTTGGGGCTGGTATGTGCAGAAAATCGACGGCAACGATGTGGACCAGATCCGCGAGGCGATCAAGAAAGCCCAGGCTGAGAAGGAACGTCCGTCGCTCATCATCGGCCACTGCGTGATGGGCAAGGGTGCCCGCAAGGCCGACGGTTCGAGCTACGAGAGCAACTGCGCCACCCATGGTGCTCCTCTCGGTGGCGACAACTTCGTGCAGACGATGAAGAACCTGGGTGCCGATCCCGAGAATCCCTTCGTCATCTTCCCCGAGGTGAAAGAGTTGTACGCCAAGCGCGCCGAGGAACTGAAGAAGATTTGCGCCGAGCGCTATGCCGCCAAGGCAGAGTGGGCCAAGGGTCATCCCGAGCAGGCCAAGCTCTTAGAGGAGTGGTTCAGTGGCAAGGCTCCGAAGATTGACTGGGCCAAGGTTCAGCAGAAGGCAGGTGCCGCCACGCGTGGTGCTTCCGCCACTGTACTGAGCGTGCTGGCCGAAGAGGTGCCCAACATGATTTGCGCCTCCGCCGACCTCTCCAACTCCGACAAGACCGACGGCTTCCTCAAGAAGACCCACAACATCGTGCGCGGCGACTTCTCCGGTGCGTTCTTCCAGGCTGGTGTGGCCGAGCTCACCATGGCTTGCTGCTGTATCGGTATGGCGCTCCACGGTGGTGTCATCCCCGCCTGCGGCACCTTCTTCGTGTTCTCCGACTATATGAAACCCGCCGTGCGTATGGCTGCCCTGATGGAGCTGCCCGTGAAGTTCATCTGGACCCACGACGCCTTCCGTGTAGGTGAGGATGGTCCTACACATGAGCCTGTGGAGCAGGAAGCCCAGATTCGCCTGATGGAGAAGCTGAAGAACCACCACGGCAAGAACTCCGTGCTCGTGGTCCGTCCCGCCGATGCCGAAGAGACCACCGTCTGCTGGCGTATGGCCATGGAGAACACCGAGACCCCGACGGCGCTCATCTTCTCGCGTCAGAACATCGACATGTTGCCCGAGGGCAACGACTACTCGCAGGCCACGAAGGGCGCCTACGTGGTGGCTGGCAGCGACGACGACTACGATGTCATCCTGCTCGCCTCAGGTTCCGAGGTGTCCACCCTTGAGGCCGGTGCCGCCCTGTTGCGTGCCGACGGTGTGAAGGTGCGTGTGGTGAGCGTTCCCTCCGAGGGACTGTTCCGCAACCAGCCGAAGGAGTATCAGGAGAGTGTCCTTCCCGCCGGCAAGAAGAAGTTCGGCATGACCGCCGGTCTGCCTGTCACCCTCGAAGGTCTGGTAGGTGCCGACGGTGTGGTTTGGGGCTTGCAGAGCTTCGGTTTCTCCGCTCCTTACAAAGTGCTCGACGAGAAGCTGGGCTACACCGGTCAGAACGTATATGAGCAAGTGAAGAAACTCTTGGCATAATATGGATATCAAGACCATCGGCATAGCCAGCGACCATGCTGGCTATGCTTTGAAACAGTTTGTGAAGCGCTACTTGGAGGAGAAGGGCTATGCCTATAAGGACTATGGCACCTATACCGAAGAGTCGTGCGACTACAGCGACTTCGGCCATGCCCTGGCTGAGGGCATCGAGAAGGGCGAGGTGTATCCCGGCATTGCCATCTGCGGCAGCGGCGAGGGCATCAACATGACACTCAACAAGCACCAGGATATCCGCGCCGGATTGTGCTGGATACCCGAGATAGCCCATCTCATCCGCCAGCACAACAACGCCAATGTGCTTGTCATGCCTGGCCGTTTCATCGACGAGGACATGGCTCGCAAGATCATGGACGAGTATTTCGCCACCGACTTCGAAGGCGGTCGTCACCAACGCCGCATCGACAAGATACCGGTGAAACAGTAAAAGGATTATCCTAAATATGAAAACAGCACCCTACTATTGATTGAGGGTGCTGTTTTGTTGTATTACCAGTCTTACCGCCCGCGTTTCGGACAAGTGTGCAGGCCGTTTTCTTCGTTTTGTCCGATTATCGGCATTTCGTCCGAACAACTAAGAAAGAAAAGAAGGAAAATGCTTGGAACATGGTTGAAAATGGCCATATCTTTACAACGACGAAAGGACAGGACAACTGTCTATGAGTGAAGAACAGAGTATTAACCCTTCAAAATTTAACGATTATGAAGACGAAGAAATCTTTGGTACAGCAGGTGCTCATGAGCATCCTTACCGCAGCGGTCATGACAGTGGGCGTAACAGCATGCAGCGATGATCTGACAATTGATGAGAACGTCAATAACGCTGAGATGTCTGATAACCAATTCTTCAAGGGCGACAAACCAGCCGATCCCACCAGTGACGTAATGAGCGTAAGCGTAAAGGCCGACGTTCCGACCGCCGTACTTAGCAACTTTGACGAAAATTCCATGGGAGCGGCCCTGGCACGCAGAATGCCATCCACTTCCACCTCGGTAAGCAGTGATACCCGCCTCATCTTAGTCAAGGGCAGTGATATCGCCACCCATTCCGGCAACATGAAGAAGTGGGCGACAACCTATCTGAGTGGCGGTAGCATAGCCATTGAAAATCCTACCGGCAAACAACTGGAAACCTTGGCAAACGCCATGGAGAGGCAACTGGCAGCCGCCAAGACAGCCCAGCTGACTGCTGACGGCGACATCGCCATCAAGTCACATGGCCAATACCACCACGGCAATACTTATGAGGGAGATTTGCTGAAAGTGCGCGTGCAGAATGTCAAGGCCCTTGCCTCTGAAGGTTCAGGAGTGAACGACACGGAGAATGGCAAAGTAGCCGAACTCGTCATCTTCGGTCCTGATGGCTACTACATGTACTCTGCCAACGACAACGAAGGCACCACCAGCACCGACCAGGATGGCAACGTCAAGAATATGTCCGTCAAAGAAAGCCAGCAGCCCACGTCTTATACGAGCGGTCTGAAAGCAGACGGTGCAGCCATGTGGCTATCTGACAATGCGGAAAGACCCTTGATCAAAATGCGTCGCGTCAAGTCCAACAGTTCTGGGGTGGCAGGCATCAACGAGTTGATGAACTGCAGCGACCAATTCACGGTGGAAGGTGCTCTCTATACCCATGACTGGGAGAATAGCAGCGTGATGCGTCAGGGAACCTTTACCACGACATATCGGATCTGGGGTGTCAACGATCATAGCAACAATGCCAATACGGACTACTACTACGTGAAGCAGAATTCCACGTTGCGCATAGGTGGCCAAAGATATAGTGGTGGCATGACTTACTACGACACCTTCTACTGGGGTAAATACGAGCCGAGGTGGTACTTCCAAGCCTCAAACTTTGAAAATGGCGACAACTTGTATTACGGGTCGTGGCTCGACGAATATAAGACTTATATGGATCTGGCAGGTGCCGGCAACATCGTAGTGGAATATGCACTACCAGGCACCGACAACAACAGCGGCAGTCAGTCTATCGCCATTGGCACCAGTCAGAGTGCATCGTTAAGCATCGGAGGCACATTCTCCGCCAGCCCTGGCGCTTCGCTCACCGGCGGATGGGCAGAAGGTTCATCGTTCACCATGACGACCACTACTACGGCTAAAGAACTGAAGGTGGTGAAGAATACAGATGGTACCAAGGTGACCTGGTCGTACCAGAATAGCCAGAAACCAAAACTCTACTCCAAGAGCGGCAAGATATGCCATAGCATCGTTCCCGATGCAGTAACCAACGATGTGGACGTAGAGAACCAGGTATGTTGGTCGGTAAAGAACCCAAGCGGACGCTATACAATAAATGAATTTAACTTACGTACTATGGCATTCTTGACAAAAACCAAGGACGATGGCAAAAGATGGACGAACCATACATCCTGGCTTGAGGATACAGATAATTATACCCTTCTTGAGCCTAACCGCGCCGAGCAGACCTGGCACTTCGATGTCACGCCCTCGACATTAGGGCAGGAAGGACATAACGGCGACAAGCAGAAGCTGGCAGAGGCACTGATGACGCAGTTCCCCGAGGCATTCCAGACGCTCACCGTCGTAGCCGACCGCACCATTGACAGCGAGAACGCCATCCAGAAGGTCGTGGAGTATGCCAAGCAGCTGATCAACGACAAGAATGGTGGACGTACCATGCGCGAGTACGCTCTTGACCTCGGATGCAGTAATTACGTCATCCGCTGGTACTGCATGGACGGCACCCACAACGACTACGAACTGACCATCTCTTTACAATAATCAGTGACTCAGAGTGACTCAGACACTCCGCACTTGCTTGCCAGTGTTTGAGATAAAACGGAAAATGAGCGAAGTCTTTTTTCTTCGCTCATTTTTTATTATCTTTGCAAACAATAACCAAGAGGAGGTAATATATGACTCAACAAGAACAGGAGCAATTCGACTTCATGAAAGCCGAGGTGGAACGGCTGTCCGAGCAGAATAGACAACTGTCCGAAACTTGCCAACAGTTGGTTAGCTGTAACCTGGTGCTGGCGAAAAAGATGGACATCCACTATGAGATACGCAGGGGAGTGGAGTATCTGAGGTACTACATCAACAAGAGGAAAGAACTGCTTGACAAATATGATGCACGCACCGATGAGGAACTGCTCATCGTCATTGAGGGCAAGTTGGAAACGGGCGACATCAACCTGCCTCCGGAGTTCGGGCTGAAAGAGGTGGCCGAACTGGCTCATTGCACGCAGTCGCGCATCGTTGAGGCATTCAAGTCCTTGACCATCTATGGCACCCTCGGCAACTATTTGGACTACTTGCGGTTGCTGAAGGCATTGCGTCTGCTGAAAACACATCCGAATTATAATGTTGAGGCGATTGCCAAAGAAGCAGGCTTCGTCTCCGTCCGTACCCTCAACCGCAAGATTCAAGAGGTCGTAGGCATGACACCAAGGCAGTTCCGCGACATGTGCACCATCGACGAGACATAGAATGAGTGACGAAAACGAACCAAACGAACACGAATCAGACGAATCGACACGAATAACTTTTTTTCATAACTACGAATTGCACTAATTACACAAATTGGACGAATAGATTATTACAATCCTTTTCCTGAGAAATTATTCACATTATTCATATTTCTTTCATAACTACCAATTACTCTAATTACACAAATTGATTTTGGCGAATTGGACAAGACGCTCAACACTAAACATTCAACACTAAACGCTCAACACTAAACATTCAACACTAAACACTCAACACTAAACACTAAACACTAAACATTCAACACTCAACATTTTAGCGACCTAAGGGCCGCACGGGCGGGCACGGCCATCGCAAAGTATGTGAAAAGCCATTACAAGGGTCAGGTGATCACCAAGTTCGACAAGGAACGCCACGGCTTCGATGTGAAACTGTCTAACGGCATGGAGCTGAAGTTCAGCCGAAGTGGAGCCTTCATAGGAATCGACGACTAACCTTCATTTATCATATAACAATCAATGCATTCTTTTCAGTTTTCCTATCAAAAGGCGATGTCCACTTGGGCATCGCCTTTACACATATCATCCAGAAAGTGCATTATTTGGTGGACTATAAGGCCTCTTTTATAAAATAACACGACCCATTTTCGTCGTTTCTCCTTTATTCTTCGTATATTTGCAACGACAATAATTCATCATTACTATAAACGAAAAAGAGCGACATGAAAAAACTATTTCTCACTATGGCCCTGTTTTCCTTGGTGGTTTCTGGTATGAACGCCCAGAAAGTCCAATTGGTGAAACTGGCCGACACGCCCCACAAAGCCCAAGGCTTGGAGGTGGCGCTGACACAGGATGGCATATTGGCAGTGGAGGCTCGCATCATGGCCCATGGCGAGCTGCAACAAAGCATCACCGACGAGGATGGCCTGTGCACCGACTGGTACAACCAAAGCGAGCAGGAGCTGGTGCATTTCCTCGATGCCAACTTCGACGGCTATCTCGACATCTTCATCGGTCCGGGTGAGTCGCGCACCTACAGTTCCCTGTTGCTGTGGAGCCCTTCCAACAATCGCTATGAACGCATGGGGTCATTGGGTGAGCCTGGCTGGCAGAACCCCCTGTTCAGCCCTAATGAGAAGGCGGTCTACATGGGCGGGTCGAATAGTGCCTGGGAATTTGGTTTCACCAAGTATGTGTGGCGCGGCAAACGCCTGGTGGTGGTGGAAGAGTTGGAATACGTGAGAGACCTCAAGGACTACAACCGCAATTTCCCCGGCAGCCGCAAGAGCCATGCCATCGTCATCAAGGATGCCAACGGACGGGTGAAGGCGAGCACCAACAACCTCAAGTCGCTGCCCGACAACTGGCAGAAGGTGATCAACGCCACCCTGCAACAATAATACTCGTGAAAAAATCCTTAGAGGACCGACGAAGAGCGTTGGTCCTCTTTGCTTTTAATACTCTTGAAGAGCATGGTGAGCAGACAAGCCACCAAAGCCGCCGATGAGGCGCATACGCCTCCGGTGAGCAAGGTATCAAGGTCTTGGGGCATTGCATCAAGTATGAAATAAGCCAAGGTGCAGGTCATGAGAGCGGTGAGCACCCACCCCATCAGCACCTTGTGCGAGGGTGCCACACTACAGCCTACGTGCATATAGACCAGTCCACCGAGGAACCCTCCGCCGAAGAAAACAGCATACCACAACGAAGGTCCGTAGATGGCAAGTTGCGACAACACGTAAAACACCAAGAACAACACACCGACCCCTATGGCGGCGGCCAGGGGTATAGCCAGTATCCAACGAATGATAGACATGTTGAGTTAAAGTTAAGAGTTAAGAAATAAGGAAATGCGTCTCTGGAAGGGTGTTCCGAAACGAAGGGATACCCTTTATTTTCTGCAAAAATACGTAAATATTATGAGGCTGGCAACTTTTTGCCAGTTTTTATCTTTGCCACAAGGGGAAAAGACGTTGGCACATGGAATAATGGATAAAAAAGGGATAAAAACGGAAAAAACACAAAAAAAAGCCAAATCATTTGGTGGTTTCGGGAAAAAGCAGTACTTTTGCACTCGCTTTTAGCAAAATGGAGATCCGTTAGCTCAGTTGGTAGAGCACAACACTTTTAATGTTGGGGTCTTGGGTTCGAGCCCCAAACGGATCACTTCTATAAAAACACACTATGATAAAATCCCTGACACTCATCGGAGTATCAGGGATTTTTATATTGCTTAAGAGTTAAATATCCAACTTCCGCAGGCTCCAGCTGTAAGTAGTGGAGGAGTGAAGACAAACCCACACAAACCACTTGCGGGCGGGCACGGTGGCACCGCCCCTACACAAATCAATACTTTTGAAGTGTTTTTATCTCACTTTTTCCCTTTCTTCGGTATCGCAGGCGGAGTCTCACCTACGGTTTCTTCCTCCGTCTCGCGCGTCACATAACGTTGGTAGTAGGCGATGAGCAAGGTGGTGAGCGGCAACGCTATGATCAGTCCGATGAAGCCGAGCAGCGAACCCCAGACCGAGATGGAGAGCAGGAGCACGGCAGGATTGAGTCGCATGGCCTTACCCATGATCTTAGGCGTGACGATGAGATCGGTGATGAGCTGCACGATGGCGAACACCAAAACCGCCGTTCCGAAGATCATCCAGAAGTTGCCCCCCGTGTCCGCCGCCTTGAGCAGAGCGAGGATGGCCGTGGGGATGAGCGCCAGGGTGTGGAGATAAGGCACCATATCCATGATGCCGATGAGTATGCCCAGACCGATGGCCATGGGGAAATCGATGATGGTGAACCCAATACAGAACATGATGCCCATACAGAGCGCCACCATACCCTGTCCGCGGATATAGTTGTTGAGCTCACGTTCCACATCCTGCATCAACTCCGACCAGAACGGCCTGTTCTTCTTAGGGAATATCTTGATCCAGTTGGCGGAGAGGTATTCATAGTCGAGCAGTATGAAGAACATATATAATAAGGTGATACCCGAGGCGATGATGCTGATGATGACGTTGGCCGTCTTGCCGAGGACGGAGAACAGTTGTGGCATGGCCGTCTTCAGCGCCTCCCCCATGTCGCCACTGGTGAAGAACCGTTCGATAATGGCATTGTTTTCGAGCATCCAGTTGCGCACCATGTCGGGAAAATCATTGATGTGTGCCGCCTGATGAATATAATTGATGATGATCTTGCCCAGTTTCTCAAACTGCTCCACCATGGGCGGTATGATGAGATAGATGACCCCACCCACCACCGCCGTGACGAAGATGAGCGTGACGATGATGGAGAGGAAACGTGTGGGCACGTGCAGCTTGTATTGCACGAACTTGACAAGGGGATAGAGCAGGTAGGCCAGGAGCCATGCCACGAAGAAGGGCAGTAGCACCCCGCTCAGTCTGTTCAGCAGGAACAACACCGCCAAAACGACGAGTGCGGTGAGCGCCCATCGTATGAAGCGGTCGAAGGTTATTTTTTGTTCAATCATTTATTTTATTTTAGGAGTTCGGGAGTTCAGGAGTTCAGGAGTTCAGGCAATAGTTTGTGGGGGATTACGGGATTCGTTATTACGTTATTACGTTATTTCGGCACTCGGCACTCGTCACTCGTCACTCGTCACTCATCCGCTATCGCCTTTTGGTAACATTCGCGGCAGAGAGGCTCATATTCACCCACCTCGCCGAGCAGGACGAGCTTGTCGTCGCTGACGATACGGTGGCTCACATACGCCAGGTTGCCGCACTTCACGCAGATGGCGTGCACCTTGGTCACATCGTCGGCAATGGCGCACAAGCCCGGCATCGGTCCGAAGGGCACACCCTTGAAATCCATGTCGAGTCCCGCGACAATCACCCTGACACCCCTATTGGCCAAGGTGTTGCACACATCGATGAGTCCCATGTCGAGGAACTGCGCCTCGTCGATGCCCACCACGTCGATATCCGAGGAGAGCAGCAGTATCGACGAACTGCTGTCCACCGGTGTGCTCATGATGGAATGTTGGTCGTGGCTGACCACTTCTTCCTCTGAATAGCGCGTGTCGATGGCCGGTTTAAAAATCTCCACTCTCTGCTTGGCGAATTTCGCCCTTTTGAGCCGCCGTATCAGTTCCTCGGTCTTTCCCGAGAACATGGAGCCGCATACCACTTCTATGCGCCCTTGTCGTCTTGATTCACCCGTCATATCTTGTTCTTTTGGATGCAAAAATACAAAGACGTTTTAAAAATTGCAAAGAAATGCCCTTATTTTTTGTTGGTAAAGATTATTTCAACTATATTTGCGCCGTTTATGGGCACACTGTATATCATACCCACCCCTGTGGGCAATCTCGAAGACATGACCTTCCGTGCCATCCGCCTATTGAAAGAGGTGGGATTGGTGTTGGCTGAGGACACCCGCACATCGGCGGTCCTGCTGAAACATTTCGACATCAGCAACCACCTGCAGTCGCACCACAAGTACAATGAGCACGGCACCAGTGCCTCGGTCATCGAGCGCCTGAAGGGAGGCATGGATGTGGCCCTGATCAGCGATGCGGGCACCCCCGGCATCAGCGACCCGGGTTTTTTCCTGGTGCGCGAGGCTGTGGAGGCGGGCATTGAGGTGCAATGCCTGCCCGGCAGCACCGCTTTCGTCCCGGCCCTTGTCGCCTCGGGGCTCCCTTGCGACCGGTTCTGCTTCGAAGGTTTCCTTCCACAGAAGAAAGGTCGCATGAGCCGCTTGCAGGCCCTCGCCGATGAGACACGCACCATGGTGTTCTATGAGTCGCCTTATCGCCTGGTGAAATTGCTCACACAATTAGGCGAGGCGTTCGGTCGAGAGCGCAGGGCCTCGGTGTCACGCGAGATCTCCAAGGTACACGAAGAGACCGTCAGGGGCACCTTAGGTGAGTTGGAAACCCATTTCACCGCCACCCCACCCCGTGGCGAGATCGTGGTGGTGGTAGGAGGTAACACCCACACTGACACCCACCCCGGCCCTCCCGGAGGGAGGGAGTTAAAAAGCTCTAATAAAAAGACAACAACATATCAGCAATGAAAAAATTACTTATTATCAGTCTTTGCTTGCTGGCCATGGTAGGCTGCAAGGAAGAGAAGAAAGAACCTGTGGTCAGTCCGCAGGTGCAACTCCAGAACGACTCGCTGCAGAAGATTCTCGAACAGCGCGACAATGAGATCAACGACATGATGGCCACACTCAACGAGATACAGGAGGGTTTCCGCCTGATCAACGAGGCCGAGGACCGTGTGACGTTGGCCAAGGACGGCGAAGGATCGAACAAGCCCCAACAGATACGCGAGAACCTGCAGTTCATCCAGACGAAGATGAAACAGAACCGCGAACTCATCGACAAGCTGCGCCAGCAGTTACGCGAGAGCACCGTCAAAGGCGATGAGTTGAAGAAAACCCTTGACGGTCTGGTGCTTCAGCTGGAGGAGAAAGACAAGCAACTGCAACAGTTACGTGAGCAGTTGGAGGCCAAGGACATCCATATCAGCGAGCTTGACCAGACCATCACCACGCTGAACGAAGACGTGGCTGAATTGAAAACCGAGAGCAGCCAGAAGAGCCAGACCATCACGGAGCAAGACCGCGAGTTGAACACCGCCTTTTATGTGTTCGGCACGAAGAGTGAGCTGAAGGAGCAAGGCATCCTTTCGAAGGGCGAGGTGCTGAAGAGCCACTTCAACAAGAACTACTTCACGAAAATCGATATCCGTGTCGACAAGGAGATAAAGCTCTACTCCAAGAAAGCCACGATGATGACCTCACATCCAGCGGGTTCCTATACACTCAACACCGATGCCAACGGCCAATACGTGCTGCGCATCACCAATCCCCAGCAGTTCTGGAGCACCAGCAAATACTTGGTGATCTTGGTGAAGTAAGAGGTGAGAGGTGAGAAGTGAGAGGTGAGAGGTGAGAGAATAGCTTAGGACTCTTTTGCCATCCCGAAGAATTTGCATAAATATCCGCCAGGCATTTACCTGGCGGATATTTATGCAAATTGATTTATATCAAGTGGAGGTTTGTTTTTCAACAAATTTGTAAAAATTCACTCCGTTGATGGTATTGTTTAACGCATTTGCCGCTAAAAAAAACACTTTTTTTGTTAAATACTTGGTGGTTGGGCAAAAAAAAATTAAATTTGCAGACTGATACAAAGCAAAATTATGAATTAATAATTAATAACGAGAGGTTTTATATGAAGAGAAGACTATTCTTGATGCTGTCATGCCTATTTCTATCCATAGGAATGGCATGGGCACAGCATTCTATTTCAGGAACCGTTCTTGAAGACAATGGCGACCCCGCCATTGGTGCCACTATCACCGTCCGTGGTACGAAAGTGGCAACAGTGACCGATATCGATGGAAAGTTCTCGCTCAACTACGGGCAGGCCAACCCCCAGATCGAGGTCACCTACATTGGTTTCAAGAAGCAGGTGTTACGTGGTGGTCCCAACATGACCATCAAGTTGGAATCAGAATCACAGACCATCGACGGCGAGGTTGTGGTGACAGGTATGCAGAAGCTCGACAAGCGTATGTTCACCGGTGCCACCGCCAAGGTCGACGCCGACAAGACCCGTCTGAGCGGTGTGGCCGACGTCACCCGTTCGTTGGAGGGCCATGTGGCAGGTGTGAGTGTGCAGAACGTGTCGAGCACCTTCGGTACAGCTCCGAAGATCCGCGTGCGTGGTGCCACCTCCATCTACGGCAGTTCGTCGCCCCTGTGGGTGGTCGACGGCGTGATTATGGAAGATGCCGTCAACGTGTCGGCCGACGACCTGTCGTCGGGTGATGCCGAGACCCTTATCTCCAATGCCATCGCAGGTCTGAACGCCGACGATATCGAGAGTTTCCAGGTGCTCAAGGACGGCTCCGCCACCTCTATATATGGTGCGCGCGCGATGGCCGGTGTGGTGGTCATCACCACAAAACGAGGCCGTGCCGGACACAGCAGCATCAACTACACCGGTGAGTTCACCTACCGCATGAAGCCCAGCTACGGCGAGTACAACATCAGCAACTCGCAGGAGCAGATGGGTATCTACAAGGAGATGGCCGCCAAGGGTTGGCTGGAGTTCTCACAAGTGGCCAACAGCGCCTCCGCCGGTCTCTACGGCCGCATGTACTCGCTGATGGACCGTTACAACGCCACCAACGGCACCTTCGGCCTGCCCTACACCGAGGCAGCCATGAACGCCTACTTGCAGCAGGCTGAGTTCCGCAACACCGACTGGTTCGACCTGTTGTTCAACAACAACATCATGATGGACCACTCGGTGAGCGTGTCGACCGGTACCGAGCGTTCCTCACTGTACGCTTCCGTGTCGGCGATGTACGACCCGGGATGGTCTAAAGACAGCAAGGTGGAGCGTTACACCGGCAACCTGAACGCCTCTTACAACCTGTCGAAGCATGTGACCCTGACGCTGCGCACCAACATGTCGTACCGCGACCAGAAAGCTCCAGGTACGCTGAACCAGAGCGTCGACGTGGTGAGCGGAAACGTGAGTCGTAACTTCGACATCAACCCCTTCAGCTTCGCGCTGAACACCTCACGTACCCTCGACCCCAAAGATGTGTACACCCGTAACTACGCCCCCTTCAATATCTTCGACGAGTTGGACAACAACTACATCGACGTGAACGTGATGGACATGAAATTCCAGGGCGAGTTGCAGTGGAAACCGTTCCTCGGTCTTGAAATCAACCTGTTGGGAGCCTACCGTATCAACCGTTCCGACCGTGAGCACTTCGTGCTGAACGCCTCGAACCAGGCCGAGGCCTACCGTGCCGGTGTGAACAACCCCAACATCATGTACAACAACAAATACCTTTACACCGACCCCGACGTGCCCAACTCGCTGCCGATGTCGGTGATGGAAGCCGGTGGTATCTACACACTCAACCGCAACAGTGTGAAGCAGCTCGACTTCCGTGGCACCATCACTTACAACCATATCTGGAACGACACCCATATCCTCAACCTCTTCGGTGGTATGGAGGCCAACCGTGCCGACTACGATGCCTCGGAGCACAACGACTACGGTGTGGACTTCAATTCCGCCCGTCTGTGGATCAACAACTATTACTTCTACAAGCAGGCTAAGGAAGAGGGTGCCGAACTCATCTGGTTCTCGAAGTCGTGGAACCGCCGTCTGGCTTACGTGGCCAACGCCAACTATTCGTATAAGGGCCGCTACGTGTTCAACTTCACCGGCCGTTACGATGGTTCGAACCGCTTAGGCAAGGCCCGTAGTTCACGCTGGCTTCCCACTTGGAACGTGTCTGCCGCATGGAACGCCCACGAGGAGCCCTTCTTCCAGAAATGGATGGAGAAGACCCATGGTGCCATGTCACACGCCACCCTCCGTCTGTCGTACTCGCTGACAGGTGAGCAGAGTGCCGCCTCGAATGCGCGTGCCGTGTTCCGTGCCACCAACCTGTGGCGTCCCACTGCCGACCAGCAGGAGACAGGTATCGAGCAGGCCCAATACGCCAACAAAGAGTTGACCTATGAGAAGAAGTATGAGTTCAACGTCGGTGTGGACCTCGGTTTCCTTGGCAACCGCATCAACCTTGTTTCCGACTTCTACTGGCGCGACAACTACGACTTGATGGGTTATGTCCATACCCAGCTGCTCGGTCAGAAATACGCTAACGTGGCCTCCATGCGTTCACATGGTATCGAAGCCACCATCACCTCGCAGAACATTGTGAGCAACGACTGGCACTGGACCACCGACTTGACCTTCTCCTACAACAAGACCACCATCACCGACCTGCTCTCGCAGGCCCGCGTGATCGACCTGGTGCAGCCCAGCGGTTACACCCGCGTAGGCTATCCCCACCGCGCCCTCTTCTCCATCCCCTTCATGGGCCTGAACGACGAGGGTATCCCCACCATCATGAACGAATACGGTGAAATCACCACTACCGACATCAACTTCCAGGAGTATGAGAAGCTCGACTTCCTGAAGTATGAAGGCAGTGTGGAACCCACCATCACGGGTGGTCTGAACAACATGCTGCGCTGGAAGAACTGGCGTCTGAACGTGTTCATCACCTACTCCTTCGGCAACAAGCTGCGTCTCGACCCGGTGTTCTCCGCCGGTTACTCCGACCAGACCGCCATGCCCAAGGAGTTCAAGAACCGTTGGGTGATGCCCACCGACGAGAAGATCACCGACATCCCCGCCATCGCTTCCGTGCGTCAGTACTACAACGACACGCAGTTGGGTTATGCCTACAACGCCTATAACTACTCCTCCGCCCGTGTGGCCGATGGTGGTTTCATCCGCATGAAGGACATCTCGCTGACCTATGACTTCAAGCCCGAGCTGTTGCAGCACATCGGCCTGAGCACCGCCTCGCTGAAGTTCGATGCCACCAACCTCTTCTTGATTTACGCCGACAGCAAGCTCAACGGCCAGGATCCCGAGTTCGTGAACTCCGGTGGTGTGGCCTCGCCGCTGTCGAAGCAGTTCACCCTGACGGTAAGACTGGGAATTTAAGGTTTAGGGTTGAGTGTTTAGTGTTTAGTGTTGAGTGTTGAGCGTTGAGTGTTGAGCGTTTAGTGTTGAGCGTTTAGCGTTCTACCGAGACATTCCGAGAACACTTTATCCTGACAGACTATCCTCGATAATATAAGAAAACATTATTATTAAGATATGAAAACAATGAGATATATCACAATGTCGATAGCCGCCCTGGCCCTTGTCCTGACCTCGTGCAGCGAGAGTTTCCTCGACAGGTTGCCCGACGAGCGTATCGAGATTGACAATGAAGAGAAAGTGGCGCAGTTGCTCATCACCTGCTATCCCACCGGCAGCTATGCCTGGATAGGTGAGATCTCGAGCGACAACATCATGGACAACAACGCGCCTCACTACCCCGCCAGCCCCAAAGTGGAGCAGGTGCTCACCCATTACAACCTGTCGCCCTACGACCGTGTCGACGACGAGATGTTCAGGTTCGAGCCAGCCAAGTCGTCGACCAACCAGGACACTCCGGGCTTCCTGTGGGAGACCATGTACGGCGCCATCGCCAGCGTGAACCATGCGCTGCAAGCCATCGACGAGATATCCGACAACGGTAGGAACATGACCCCGTCGCTCACCGCTTCGCGCGCCGAGGCTTTGCTCATCCGCGCCTATTGCCACTTCGTGTTGGTGAACGTGTTCAGCCAAGCCTATAAGACCGACGAACTGAGCCGCAACGACATCGGCATCCCCTATATGACCGAGCCCGAGGAGAAAGTGATCGTGGAGTACAACCGCGGCACCGTGACCGACACCTACGCCAAGATCCAGGCCGATCTGGAAGAGGGTCTGGCCAATATCTCCGAGCGCAACTACAAATTGCCCAAGTGGCGTTTCAACGTAAATGCCGCCCATGCTTTCGCCGCCCGCTTCTATCTCTACAAACGTCAGTGGGACAAGGTGATCGAGCATGCCGACTTCGTGTTGGGCACCGACCCGGAGAACATCCTTCCCCGTCTGATGGACTATTCCAAGTTCGACGAATGCACCTACGGCAGCGACTATGCCAAGGTGTGGCAGGATCCCGCTTCCTACAACAACATCATGCTCATCGACACCCACTCGCTGATGTTCCGCCGCGGATTAGGCAACCGCTACGCCCAGAACGGCTCGGTGGTGAAAGACCTGTTCTACCACAACTCGCCGATGTGGAACCGCTGGGTGGTCAATCCCACTGCCTATGTGGCAGGTATGACCTTCTGGACGGGTGAGGACTACGGTTACTGCTCGAGCAAGGTGTACGAAGAGTTCGAGTACACCGACAAGATAGCCGGCATCGGTTATGTGCACACCATCAAGCGTGAGTTCACCTGCAACGAGCTGCTTTTGGAGCGTGCCGAGGCCAAGATCATGAAGGGCGACTACAGCAGTGCCTTGGAAGACCTCATCAATTATGAGAGGTCGAACCAGCAGTTCTCCAACGAGCAGCTCATCTCGTGGGGAGCCAACGGCGGTATGGCCGAACTCTCGCAGTCCATCATCGACAGCTACTACACGCAGACGAGCAACCCCAACTGCTTCGGCGACTGGGAGTGCCTGAGCAAGATGGATCCCTCGTGCGTGCTGCCCGTGGAAGGCGTGAAATACATGAACTGCCTGAACGACTTCCGCCGTTTCGAGACCAACTGGGACGGTCTGCGTTTCTTCGACCTGAAGCGTTGGGGCATGGAGTATTCACACTTCATAGGAGCCAGCAATGAGGAAATCTTCCTCTCATGGAACGACCCGCGCCGTGCCGTGGAGGTGCCGCAGGATGCCCTGGCCGCCGGTCTTGAACCCTCACGCCCGACGAGCACGAGCAGCAGCGACGAGTCGCAGCGCGCCACCATCGAGCCCCAATCCAAATTCATCTACATCAAATAACCAAGGAGGAACTACGATATGAAACGCAAACTGAATACATGGTTGATGGGTGCCGCCATCGCGTTCACGGGAGTCTTCGCCTCGTGCAGCGACGACGATTTCGGTCCCACCATCTTCGATACCAATGATTATCCGCTCGACAGGTCGGCCTACACCTTCCCGCTCGACACCTTCATCAAGAAAAATTTCTTGGAGCCTTACAACCTGAAGTTCATCTACAAGATGGAGGACATCGGTTCCGACAAGCAGAAGAACCTCATCCCCGCCAGCTACGACAAGAGCGTGCAGTTGGCCGTGCTCAGCAAATACCTGTGGTATGACATCTACAAGCAGTTCGGCGGCGAGGAGTTCCTCAAGGAGAACAGCCCGCGTATCATCCACGTCATCGGCTCCGCCTCGTACAACCCCACCTCGGGCACTGAGACCTTAGGTACCGCCGAGGGCGGTCTGAAGATCACGCTGTACAAGGTGAACAACCTCGACGTGAACAACATCGACCTGATGAACGAGTATTTCTTCCATGTGATGCACCATGAGTTCGGCCATATCCTCGACCAGACGAGCCAGCGTCCGTTGACCTTCGACCTTCTGTCGAACGGCCATTACGACCCGTTGGACTGGGGCAACAAGCACGACTCGCTGACCGCCTCTTGGGGTTTCGTCACACCCTATGCCTCCGAGCAGGCACGTGAAGACTGGGTGGAGACCCTGTCGACCTACCTGACCGCCGACTATAAGAAATGGGACCAGCTGCTCGCCTCCGCCTATTACGACTGGGAAGACTTAGACATCAAGGATGTGGCGTTCTACTTCACCCCCGCCGACGTGAAATGGTTCCTCGGCACGCCCCAGAACGGCAAGTTCCTCGACAGCGATGGCAACGTGATCACCGATGCCGCCACGCTCAACAAGATCAGGGCCAATGGTGGTTCGTTCTTCGGCCACGACCTCTACTATGAGTTTGATGCCGACATTTTCTATTCCCGTTTCGCCAACAAGGCCGGTGTCGATCTTGACAGCATCGGCTATCCCTCGCCACAGCGCAATGGCGACTTCCACGTGGTGCGCAAGTTGATCTCGCGCAACGGCGATGGTTCGGCTATGGTGAACGCCGACGGCAAGGTCATCTTCGAGAGCCTGTCAGAGGGTGGTATCGACAAGATCAACGGCCGCCAGATGATTCTCGACAAGTTGCAGATGGTGCGTGAGTGGATGAAGAGCGCCTTCAATATCGACATCGACGCCATGCGCGACGTTATACAGCGCCGCCAGTACGCCACCAACGAGGATGGCTCGTTCAAGTTCGACTCGATGGGACGTTACATCAACGCGCTGACCCAGCCCAGTGCCTCCGACCCCTCGCGTACGGTCATCGAGGTGCTGCTCGACGAAGTGAATCAATACAAAGCATTACAGACCAAATAAACGAACCGCTATGATGAACAAGATATTGACAATGTCGCTGCTGCTGGCCGCCGGCCTGTTGTCCACCTCCTGTGTGAAGGAGGAAGAGGACCTCTTCGACAAGACCGCAGCAGAGCGACTCAACGAGATGAAGAGCCTCTACTCCTCACGTCTGGAGGCGCAGCCTGCTGGTTGGGCCATGCAGTACTACCCCACCGACCAGGCCGAGGTGCCCTTCGGCAATGGTTATCTCATCCTTTGCGACTTCAACGCCGACCATTCGGTGAAGATAGGCATGCGCAACTCCTTCACCGGCAACACCTATAAGGAAGAGACCTCGGTATGGGAGATCATCACCGACAATGGTCCCGTGCTCTCCTTCAACAGCTACAACTCGCTCTTCCATATCTTCTCCTCACCGGAGGATGTGGCCGTCACCCAGGAAGACGATGAGACGGGTACGGGTATCGGCGGCGACTACGAGTTTGTGGTGGTCGACGCCCCCGAGGATGCCTCTTATATGATGCTCAAGGGCAAGAAGCGCGGCACTTACAACCTGCTCACCCCCTTGGAGGAAGGCACCGACTTCGAGACTTATCTGGCCGATGTGGCCACCTTTACCTCCACTTGGTTCCCCACCGACGCTCCCAACCGCCTTTTCCTGAAGAACAAGGACAAGGCCTATGGTTTCGACGAGGCCCACACCACCATCCCCTTGATCTATCCCGATGGGAGTGACCCCATTTCTACGGGCGAGCATTACCATTTCCTCATCACCAAGCGTTACGACGACTACTACCTGCGGTTCCGCGAGAAGATCTCCGTCGGCGAGGATGAACCCGAGGTGCAGGATTTCCGCTACGACCGCGAGCTCGACCGTTTCGTGAGCGTGGAGAACAGCGAAGTGTATATCACCGGCGAGGATCCCGCCGAGTTCTTCTACAACCAGGCTGTGAGCACTTCGCACCGCTGGCAGTGGGATGCCCGTTCGGAGATGTCGGACAAGTTCAAGACCTATTACACCAATGTGGTCAACAACTTCACCTCCATCGGCTATAGGCTAAACAACATGGTGCTCCGCCAGTTGTCCGACGGCAACTTCGTCTTGCGTGTGTCCTACCGTCCCGAAAAGGGAAATGCAGAGATCGACTTCAAATACAACATCGCCCTCAACGATGGTGTGGTCTCCCTGCAATATGTCGGTCCTACGGATGAGGAGCGAGTGAAGATGTTGCTTGCCGACCTTCCCGAATTGGTTAATTTCCTCAACCTGCTGGGACAGAACCTCGTGATTTCGCCCGCCACCACCGGCTTCAACCAGCGTTACCTGAAGGTGGCTTTCCAGAACGACCCCGAGGCATGGTTCGTAACAAGATTTTATTAATACATACGGCTTAAAGGGTATGCTCTTCCGTGGGTAACCCCTGCGGAAGGGCAACCTTGAGACAAAGAATTTTCTAACATTTTTAACTGAAGTAATATGAAAAAAGTTTTACTGTTTTCAGCAGCATGCCTGATGGCGATGTCGAGTATCGCCCAGACCGTGCAGAAACCCGGGCAGAAGATCAGCAACCCCCTGCCCACGAACATCGGTGTGCAACAGAAAGCGCTCGTGCAGAAAGGCGTGAAGAGCCAGGCACCTGCCCGTTCGGCCCAGACCGGATTGTATTACACCCGCCCCGAAGGCACATTCTTCGTGACCTGGGGCTATGATGGCCGTGGCTACGGCATCGACCTCTTGGTGGGTCCTCCTTACGTGGATTTGAGGTATCAGAACAGGTCGTCTGTCGATGAGGAGTTTGTCACCTGGACCATCAACGGCCAGGATGCCAGCAGCTTGGTGGATGAGAATGGCGACTACCGTACCTCATTGGGTGGTGCTTACTTCTACGCCGTCCCCACCCTGGAGTACAACGGAAAAGAGCCCGACAGTTGGTCGCTCTCCGACAACAGTCTTTACTATGTGCATCCCGAAGGCGGAAGCTCGTACACGACGCGTGCCACCTCTTACGGCATGAGGATGATGAGTCCCGTGAGCGACCACTACTGGACAACCGACAACGAAAAAATCTACAACAACACGGAGACCTGGGGTGTCTTTGGCTGGATGTTTGGTGCTGGAACATTGCAGGAAACAGACGAGGATGGTACCAACTATACCTTTACGGGTGAGCGTATCGAGCAGCCCTGCGGCAAGCCCGAAGCAGCCCTGTATATCGACACCGTCTTCATTGATGGCTATAGCTACACGCAGCCCATCAAAGAAGGAGGCTCACTCACATGTTATGTCTGCCGTCCCAAACTCAACGAAAGGGGACAAAAGGTGGCCGACCTTGACAATATCATCGAGACGCTGACCTGCACCTCGAAAGACACCATCAATTTCGGCACAGCCGAGCAGTTCAAAGGTAAAAGAGGTTCAACAGATCCTAATGACTTTGCCAAGCCCGGCTACCTCATCTTCACCAAGAAGACCACCAACCGCTATGGCTTAGAGGTAACCGCTCCCTTTGTGGTGAACGAGGAGTTTGTGCTCGCTTTCGACGGCTTTGGCCAGGAGGGCATCGATTTCGGTGCCAATGGTCTGGATATCGCCCCCGAGGATGAAGAGGTGGCTTATCCCGGTCTCGAGTTCGGCGTATGGAACGACGGCGAGGAGCAATATATCAAATATACCTCCGCCCCCATCGCCGTAAAGTGCGGATTCCATGGCATGTTCGTCAACTACAACACCGACATCTGGGCGGATACAGAAACCGGCGAACCTTTAGAGACCAAGGAGTTGCGTGCTCCCGTAGAGGGCGGCACCGTATTGGATGACGCTACGGGCAGCATGACCACGACCATCCAGCTCCCCTTCGAATGGTACAGCGAAGACGGCACCGAGAATTTCTTCATCGACCTGCCCGAATGGCTTTGGCTGCAGGACGGTGCTGTTCAGCAGATAGTGGATGCCCAATACAATATTGAGGAAAGCGACCTGATGTACGACATCGTCTTGGAGGCCGATGCGCTGCCGGCTGATGCCGAGGTGGTGGTGAGCACCGGTTCCGCCGATGAGATCCGCAACGCCCGTTACGCCGTCCTCTATGTGGAAGGCTTCGAAGTGAAATCCGAGCCCATCATCGTGGTTCAGGGCGACCTGAGCATCGAGGAGGCTAAGGAACTCGCAGCTTGGTCCACCGGCATCGACGCCCCTGTGGTGAAAATCGACAACAACGGCAAGGGCAAGATTTACAACCTCAATGGCCAGCAGGTGAACGACAGCTATAAGGGCATCGTGATCCAGAATGGCAAGAAGGTAATCAAGAAGTAACCTCTCACTCCTATTTCAACATAGGCTTCTCTTCGCCGCGGTCGGATTGTTTCCGACCGCGGCATTTTTTTGTTGATCAAGCACGAGTAAGCGTCAAGTTTTCACCGCTTTCGCCTCTTTTGTCGCATGACGATATAATTGTCGTGCTTATAGTTTTTTTTTGACACTTTCATTTTGGCAGAGCGGAAAAATATGATTACTTTTGCACATTGATAATATGCTTATCCCGTTATCATCCTGTTTCAAGAACATTTTATATCCATCAAACAAATAAAAGCACTTATCACTATGAACCAAAACCAACAAGGCAGTAAAGCCTATCTTTTCGGTATCGTGCTGGTGGCCGTCTTGGGCGGTCTGCTCTTCGGCTACGACACCGCCGTCATCTCCGGAGCCGAGAAAGGTCTGCAGGCTTTCTTCATGGAAGCCAAGGACTTCACCTACACCGACGGCTGGCATGGATTCACCTCCGCCTCCGCTCTCATCGGCTGCATCATCGGTTCAGCCCTCTCCGGTTTGTTGGCCACGAACCTTGGCCGTAAGAAATCGCTGATCATCGCCGGTCTGCTGTTCTTCATCTCCGCCCTCGGCTCGATGGAGCCCGAATTCCTGTTCTTCGAGCATGGCACGCCCACCTATTCGTTGCTCATCATGTTCAACATCTACCGCGTGATTGGCGGTATCGGTGTGGGCCTGGCCAGCGCCATCTGCCCGATGTATATCGGCGAGGTGGCTCCCTCGAACATCCGCGGCATGCTGGTATCGTGGAACCAGTTCGCCATCATCTTCGGACAGTTGGTAGTGTATTTCGTCAACTTCTTCATCCTCGGCGACCATATCCAGCCGCTTGTGGAGGAGATGGGAAAAGGGTTGGCAGCCATCAACCCCGCGGCCCAGTGGACGGTGACCACCGGCTGGCGCTATATGTTCGGTAGCGAAGCGATTCCCGCCGGTCTGTTCGCCCTACTCATCTGCTTTGTGCCGGAAACGCCACGTTACCTTGTTTCCATCGGTCAGGACGAGAAGGCTGAAAGCATCCTCTCACGCATCAACGGTTCAGCCAAGGCCAAACAGATACTTCACGACATCAAGAACACGATGACCGTAAAGACGGAGAAGCTGATGACCTATGGAGCCTTGTGTATCTTCGTGGGCATCATGCTCAGCGTGTTCCAGCAGGCTGTAGGCATCAACGCCGTGTTGTACTACGCCCCGCGTATCTTCGGCGATATGGGTATGGAGAACCCGATGGTCATCACCGTATTCATGGGTGTCATCAATATCCTCTTCACCTTAGTGGCCATCTTCACGGTCGAGAAACTGGGCCGTAAACCCCTGCTCATCTGCGGTTCATTAGGTATGGCTCTCGGTGCCTTCGGTGTGGCCTTGACCTTCGGCCATGCCGGCATGGAGATGGTGACAGCCGCCTCGCTGCTCGTCTACAGTGCCTCGTTCATGTTCTCATGGGGTCCAATCACCTGGGTGCTCATCGCCGAGATCTTCCCCAACACCATCCGTGGAGCCGCCGTGGCCATCGCCGTGGCTTTCCAGTGGATTTTCAACTTCATCGTCAGCTCCACCTTCGTGCCGATGTTCAACATGCACCTGAGCGAGGGCGACGACTTCGGCCACTGGTTCACCTACGGCCTCTACGGTATCATCTGCGTGATTGCCGCACTGTTCGTCTGGCGCTTAGTGCCCGAAACAAAGGGCAAGACGCTCGAAGATATGAGCCGTCTGTGGAAGAAAGAGAAATAAACACCCAATGATATCATCGGATAATTATCAGAGCGGGCTTTAAAGCCCGCTCTTTTTAAAACCCACCCCATTCCTCCCGAAGGGAGGGATACTATAGAAACTATAGAAAACTATAGAAGCTATAGAGACTATAGAAACTATAGAAACTATAGAGACTATAGAAGCTATAGAAACTATAGTGACTATAGAGACTATAGAAAACTATAGAAGCTATAGAAGCTATAGAAGCTATAGAAGCTATAGACAATATAGTTTTTTAAAAAAGAACCCTGTTCATTTTGTTCTGCCCTCGATTTTTCGTAACTTTGAATAAGTTACTCCATCTCGACATAAAAAATGAATAAATTCATTTTGTTCTGCCCTCGATTTTTCGTAACTTTGCACGATAAACCGTAAAGCAATGATGCTACTTGATTTATTAGACCAGCGACTCGCGGGGCGACACTTCTCTTTCGAGGTGCTTCCTCCACTGAAAGGCGCAGGCACGGAAAGCCTGTTCCGCACCATCGCCATACTGAAAGAACTGGATCCTCTCTATATCAATATCACCACCCATCACAGCGAATTCGTCTACCGCGAGGTGGAGGGCGGCCTGCTCGAACGCCAGCGTATCCGTCGGCGCCCTGGCACCATCGCCATCGCCGCCGCCATCCAACAGCGGTTCGATATACCCGTCATACCCCATGTCATCTGCAGCGGCACTACCATCGAGAACATCGAATATGAGCTGCTCGACTTGCAGTTCCTCGGCGTGAGCAACCTGCTGCTCCTGCGTGGCGACAAGGCACAAGACGACAAGATGTTCACCCCCACCCCGGGCGGACACAGCCATACCACCGACCTTATCCGTCAGGTGATGCGTTTCAATGAGGGATACTTCGCCGACGGCAGCCAGATGAAACATCCCGGCAAACCATTCAGCTTCGGTGTAGCCTGCTACCCCGAGAAGCACGAGGAAGCTCCCAACTTAGAGCAAGACATGCACTACCTGAAGATGAAACAAGACCTGGGTGCGCAATATGCCGTCACACAGTTGTTTTACGACAACGAGAAATATTACCAATTCGTGGCGAAAGCCCGCGACATGGGTATCACCATACCCATTATCCCCGGCATCAAACCCTTCGCCAAACTGAGCCAGATAACCACCGTGCCCAAGACCTTCCATTGCGACATACCACAAGACCTCGCCCTTGAGGCATTGAAGTGCAAAGACGACCAGTCAGCCCGCGAGTTAGGCATCGAATGGGCAACAGCCCAGTGCCGCGATCTCTATGCCCATGGTGTGAAGAATATCCATTTCTATACCGTTTCGGCGGTGGAAAGCGTGAAGGAAGTGGTGAACAGGCTGATGTAAGAAGGGGCTGTCAGACCAGTCGGACCAGTCGGACCAGTCGGACCAGTCAGACAAAAAAGAAAAAACCATGCGTTTTTCGGAAGTAATAGGACAAGAGGATACGAAGCGTCACCTGCTGGCCATGGCAGCCAATGGGCGTGTGCCCCATGCCATACTGTTCCAGGGTCCTCCGGGCTCTGGCAAGATGGCCTTGGCTATGGCCTTCGCCTCCACCCTACTCTGCCGGAACCACGCTCCTGGCGAAGAAGCTTGCGGCCACTGTCCCCAGTGTGCCATGCTGTCGAAGTGGGAACATCCCGACCTGCATTTCTCCTTTCCCACCATCAAGCCTAAAGGCAGTCCCGGCGACTATAAGCCCGTGAGCGACGACTTCATGCGCGAATGGTACCACATGGTTCGCCAAGGACCCTATTTCACGCTGAACCAATGGCTCGACGCCATCGGCGTACAAAACCAGCAGAGCATCATCACCGCCAGGGAAAGCGAAGAGCTGCAGCGCAAGCTGTCGCTCATGTCGTCGCAGGGCGGTTATAAGATATCCATCATCTGGTTGCCAGAACGTATGAATATCGCCGCCGCCAACAAGATACTCAAGTTGTTGGAAGAGCCACCCCAGCAAACCATCTTCATGCTGGTGAGCGAGCAGCCCGAGCAACTATTGGAAACCATCCGCAGTAGGACGCAACCCATCACGCTGCACCGATTGGCCGACCATGAGGTGGCTGCGGCTTTGGTGAACAGCCGCGGCATCGAGGAAGCAGCGGCACAACGTATCGCGCGCGTAGTTCGCGGCAACTGGCTCTTGGCCCTCAACGAGCTGGATGCCGACAACGAGAACCGTGGTTTTCTCGAGTTGTTCAAACAGTTCATGCGCATCGCCTATCAGCGCGACGTGCGTGCGATGAAGAAATGGGCTGAAACGGCCAGCGATCAGGGTCGTGAGAAACAGAAGCGCATGCTCTCCTATTTCCTTCACCTGATACGTGAGAATTTCATGTATAACTTCCAACAGCCCTCGCTGAACTACATGACCACGGAGGAAGAGAGCTTTGCCAAGAATTTCGCACCCTTTGTCAACGAGCGCAACATCTTTGACATTACCGACAAGATACAGTTAGCCATCCGCGACATCTCGCAAAACGCCAATGCGAAAATCGTGTTCTACGACCTGGCGTTGCAGGTCACGGTGGTGATTAGGAATTAAGAGTTAAGAGTTAAGAGTTAAGAATTAAGAGTTAAGAGTTAAGAGTTAAGAAAAAATGCAGGAAGAGTAGATAAGAGAAGGAAGGAAGGAAGAGAAGGAAGGGAAGGAAGGACATTTGTCTGCACTCCTGAACTACTGAACTCTTGAACTACTGCACTACTGAACTACTGAGCTCTTGAACTACTAAATAAAGCATCATGGACTACAAGAATATGACCTTCAAGATGGTGAACGGCAGCGACCGTGGTCTTTGCCGCCGAGCTTGCGGTAGACAAGACAAGCAGCTCAACACCTACGACTGGCTGGCCGACATCCCGGGCAACGACACGAGTACCGACCTGGTGGAGGTGCAGTTCAAGAACACCCGCAAGGGTTATTACCACAATGTGAACCACTTAGACCTGAAGAAAGGCGACATCGTGGCGGTGGAAGCCAATCCCGGTCACGACATCGGCGTGGTGACGCTCACCGGCCAGTTGGTCCGCCTTCAGGTGAAGAAAGCCAACCTGAAGTCGGAAGAGGATATCCGCCGCATCTACCGTATCGCCAAGCCCGTGGATATGGACAAATATGAAGAAGCCAAAAGCCGCGAACACGGCACCATGATCCAGAGCCGCCAGATAGCCAAGGATTTGGGCCTGCAGATGAAGATCGGCGATGTGGAATACCAGGGTGACGGCAACAAGGCCATCTTCTATTACATCGCCGATGAGCGCGTCGACTTCCGCCAGCTCATCAAGGTGCTCGCCGAGACCTTCCACGTGCGTATCGAGATGAAGCAGATCGGTGCCCGCCAGGAAGCCGGTCGCATCGGCGGCACAGGTCCCTGCGGTCGTGAGTTGTGCTGTGCCACATGGATGAAGAATTTCGTGTCGGTGAGCACTGCCGCGGCCCGATTCCAGGACATCTCGCTCAATCCCCAGAAACTGGCCGGCATGTGCGCCAAGCTCAAGTGCTGCCTCAACTACGAAGTGGACAACTACATCGAAGCCGGTAAGAAGATGCCCAACCGCGATGTGGTGCTGCAGACCGCCGACAGCGACTATTACCTGTTCAAGAACGATATCTTGGCGGGCATGGTCACCTACTCCACCGACAAGCGCATGGCCGCCAACCTATGCACCATCAGCGCCCAAAGAGCCTTGGAGGTGATAGAGATGAACAAAAAGGGCGAGAAGCCTCTCTCGCTGCTCGACGACGACCAGGCCCAACAGGAAGACCGTCCGCTGGACTTGCTGGAAAGCGAGAGCATCACCCGATTCGACAAGAACAAACGCAAGCGCAAGAAGAAAGACGACCGTCGACGTGGTGAGCGTCCCGCCCAGGATGCCCCCAAGCGCAAAGCACAGGCTCATGGCGAGGGACAGGTGCGTGGCGAGGGACATGGGCAGCCCAAACAGACCCAGCCGAAAGAACCACGCGAGGGCAACAAACCACGCCGCAACAAGTCGAAAGAGAAAGAATCATGAAAAAGGTGCTCGTAGGCCTTTTCACCGCCTGCCTGTTGACCGCTTGCTTTCCCAACACCCGGTATGTGGACTACCATCATACCGCCGTATCGGGCTGGGAGAAAGACAGTGTGCTCGTCTTCCATGTGCCCCCTCTTGACGAGGGCGGTCCTTATGTGGAAGAGATAGGATTGCGCACGGAAAGCAGCTATCCTTTCCTGCATCTCTCCTTGGTGGTGGAACAGCAGGTGGTTTCCCTTGGTTCAGCCGCCAAAGACCAAGTTTCAAGAAACGAAAAGCACATCGTCGACACGCTCGACCTTCCCATCTATGAGGAAGACGGTTCGCCCGTGGGCCTGGGGCTGAGCGTCTATCGACAGGAACTGCCCTTCCGTTTCCTCAACCTGCAATCAGGCGACTCGCTGACCATACGCATCCACCACAACATGCGTCGCCGCCTACTTCCCGGAGTGTCGGAAGTGGGTATCCACCTGCTGAAGAGGGATTAGAATTTAGAATGTTGAATGTTGAGTGTTGAATTTTGAATGGTCGCTTCGCGATGACGAATGAAAAATGTTGAGTTTTGAGTGACGAACTCATCATTCATCATTCAAAATTAACAATTGCGTTAGCGATCATTCAACATTCAAAAATCATAATTCAAAATTATGTCTTGATTATATTCCTTCCTGCATCGATACGCAGGAAGATGAAGAGCAGGATGGTGAATCCCCAGAGCGACGATCCCCCATAGCTGAAAAACGGCAAAGGTATGCCTATGACAGGCGTGAGTCCGAGCACCATGCCCACATTGATGAAGACGTGGAAGAGAAAGATGCTCAGCACGCAATAGCCATACACCCTCCCGAACTTGAAGGGTTGTCGCTCCGCCAAATGGATAAGCCGTAGTATGAGCGCCAGGAAAAGGAGCAGCACTCCCGCGCTGCCCAGGAACCCTTCTTCCTCGCCTACCGTGCAGAAGATGAAATCGGTGTCCTGTTCAGGCACGAACTTCAGTTTGGTCTGCGTGCCATTGAGGAAGCCCTTGCCTCCCAGTCCCCCTGAGCCGATGGCTATCTCGCTCTGGTGCACATTGTATCCCGCCCCGCTGAGGTCATCATCCAATCCCAGGAGCACATTGATACGTGTACGCTGGTGCGGTTCCATCACCGAATTGAGCACGTAGGAGGCACTATAGAAGAAAATGATGGAGCCCACAGCGAAAAGCGCTATGAACAGGAAATTACTCTTGCGCGTGCTCATCCACTGATAAAGCAGATAGCCGATGAGAGCGGCGCAAACCACCAGCTGCACCCATACTATATCGAAAGGAATGACATAAACGGAGAAGAGCAGGAATCCCAACGTGACGAGGAGCATATAGCCCAGCAGGCTGAGGCTCTTGCGCCTGTCGTCGCAATAGACATACACCATACCCGCCGAGAAAAGCTGTACCAACAGCAGCACCACGAACTTACCCAACGAGGTGGGTGTTCCTAAGAGCATCACCTGTTCGTAGCGTATGCCCATGACGAAATAAAGCACCAGCGCCACGCCTGTAAAGAGTATGCTCCCCGGCATTCCCTCACGATAGAACATCAGGAAGAAAGCGAGATAGACCAATGCCGACCCCGTCTCCTTCTGTCCCACGATGAGTAGCATGGGCAGGAAGACCAGTCCGCAGGCTGCGAAGAACTGTTTCATGCGTTGCATGCTGAACCCGTAGGTACTCATGTATTTGCTCACCGCGAGTGCTGTGGCGAACTTGGCGAACTCCGCCGGTTGCAGTCGTACGGGCCCCAAGACGAGCCATGACCGGGAGCCCTTGATTTCATGGGGGTTGAAGATGGTGACGAAGAGCAACAGCATCATCAGCCCATAGATGACATAAGCGAAGGTGTCGTAATATCGGTCGTCGAGCAGAAGTATGACCAGTCCCAAAACGATGGATGTGCCTATCCATACTATCTGCATGCCCGATCGGGTGTCGAGGCTGAAGATATCGGTGTCGCCATAGGTATAGCTCGCCCCGCACACACTCACCCACCCGAAGGTGAGCAGTGCGATATAGATGGCGATGGTCCACCAGTCGAGCGATCCCAACACCCCCGGTTGTTTATCTGTCCGTTTTGCCATAGCTGATATGCCTTTTCTGTATGCTCGAAGCCTGTGCCTCGGAGCTGCCCGAGAGTTTACCCTTGATATACTGTTCCATCATCAGCGCACCGATAGGCACACCGAAGGTGGCACCGAAACCTCCGTTCTCCACATACACGGCGATGGCGATCTGCGGATCATTCATCGGTGCGAAGCCCATGAATGCACTGTGGTCGCGCCCTCGGTTCTGCGCCGTACCCGTCTTGCCGCACACCTCATAGTCGCTACGGTTGGCCCTTCGGCAGGTACCACCCGTCACTGCCCGCCGCATGCCCTGCACCACCAATTCATACGCCTCTTTCGACGCTTTGGTATAGCGTTTGGTGGTATAGGTGGCATCCATCTCCTCGCCCTGTATGGCCTTCACCACGTGGGGAGTGTAGAAGAATCCCCTATTGGCGATGGTAGCCCCCAGATTGGCTATCTGCAAGGGTGTGAGCGTCACCTCACCCTGTCCGATAGATATACTGATGACCCCCAGCGCATTCCATCCCTTCTTGAAGGCATTGTCGTAGAAATCGCCGTTGGGTATCATGCCCCTCTTCTCACCCGGCAAGTCGACGCCCAGCTTATATCCGAATCCCATGCTCACCATATAGTCGCGCCAAGTGTTCATGGCGTTCTGCAGCGAGCCATATTTCTTGTTGGTGAGCATGTAATATAGTCCCCAGCAGAAAAAACCGTTGCACGAGGTGCCGATGGCGGGCACCAGGTTGAGCGGCGAGCCATGTCCGTGGCATCCCACCTTCATGCCCGAGAATATGAACCCACGGTGGCAGGGATACTTGGTATCCTGGTCGATGATGCCTTCGGTGAGGAAGGTGAGCGCCTGCGATGTCTTGAAGGTGGAGCCCGGTGGATACTGACCCATGATGGCGCGGTTGAGCAGCGGCTTGAGCGGGTCGCGCGCCAGTGCCGCATGGTTCTTACCTCTTTGACGTCCGATCATCAGTCGCGGGTCGTAGGATGGCGAGCTGACCATACAGAGCACCTCGCCCGTCTTGGGTTCTATGGCTACGATGCTGCCCAGCTTTCCCTCCATGAGGCGTTCGCCCAACTGCTGGAGTTCGATGTCGATGCTGAGTGTGAGGTCCTTGCCCGGTATGGGTTGGGTGTCGAATTCGCCGTTTTGGTAATTGCCCTGTATGCGTCCGTGGGCATCGCGCAGTAGCACCTGCACGCCCTTGGTACCCCGCAGTTCCTCCTCATAACTACGTTCTATGCCCTGCTTGCCAATATAGTCGCCAGGCTGGTAATAACCGTCTTTCTTGATATCGTCGGGAGAGACCTCCGCCACATCGCCGAGGATGAGTGCCGCATTGGGATACTCATATTGTCGGATGGAACGTTTCTGTATGTAGAAACCCGGGAAGCGATAGGCTTTCTCCTGGAATACGCTGAACTCCTGGTCGCTGAGTTGCGACATGAACAGTTGTTGCGTGAACTTGGAATATCCCGGGTTTTTCGACCTATCCTGTATGTCGTGCATACGTTTGACGAAATATTCCTTGGTGATGTTGAGCGTGCGGCACAGTTCCGCGGTATCGATTCGGTTCTTGCCCTCGTTCACCACCACCATGATATCGTAGGAAGGTTGGTTGTAGACGAGCAGTTTTCCGTTTCTGTCGGTGATATTGCCACGCGAGGGGAACTCCACTTTCTTTAGGAAAGCGTTGCTGTCGGCATTGCGTTTATAGTCATCGCTCATGATTTGCAGTGTGAACAGCCGGATGATGAACACCACGACAATGGCGATGGCCACGCCGCCGATTACATATCGCCGTTTTTCCAGTTCATAATCCTTCATCAGTCCTTCCTTTCCTTTTTCTTTCTCAGCGTATCCACCGCCATGATGAGCATTTCCGTCAGTGCTATGCTACCCACTGACCGTTCCAGCCAGGTGAGCCAGTTGAAGAACGAGAACGATTCGAGCAAGAAGAAAAGGAAGCAGAACAAGGAGGTGCACAATGTGGTGTAATAGAAAAACGGCAACTTGCCCAGGTTGGCTTTCGAGGGGCTCATGTCGTCGGCCTGTTCGCGCGTGAGGAAGAGGTCGAGCAACTCGGGTTGTACAAAGGCGAGCAACGTAAGCGACGCCGCAGCTGCTCCCGGCGTGTTCTGGAAGGTATCGACCAACAGTCCGAGTGCGAATCCCCAGCATATCAGGCCCTGCCGCGGGTAGTTTCTCCTGAAGATCTCGATGAAGTAGACAAACAGCAAAGGTGTGGCCACCCCTGCGATATGGATATGGTTGAGCACCAATACCTGTAGCAGGACGAGCACACAGAACAAGGCGATATGTCTCAAGAACTCGAACTTCATGACTTACGTTGTGGTTTGATGGAGTCTTGTGCCTGTTTGAGTAAGTCGATACGTTCCTGCAGCGACGCATTGTCGATGACGCTCACGTCGCGCAACCGTGCGTAATCGGTAGACAGGCGCACCTGAAGGCGATAGGAGAGCGCATCCTTTGAGTCGTGGCTCTTCACCACCTTTCCTACGAGTATGCCGGCGGGGAACACATCACTGTAACCGCTGGTTTCGATGGTATCTCCCTCCTCGAACTTAGCATGGCGCGGTATATCATCGACGAAAGCCTCGTCGCTTCGCCCTCCGTTCCAGTGCAAATAGCCGAAATAGCCCCTGCCGCGTATGGCACAACTGATGTTCGACCTTGCGTTGAGCACGGGGAGCACCACGGCATAATGTGCCGACGCCATATAGACGATGCCCACCACACCTGTGCCGCACGCCACGCCCATATCTGGGCGCACGCCATCGGCGGTACCCTTGTTGATGGTAATGAGGTTGTCGGGACGGTTCACCGAGTTACCCACCACTTTGGCGGGTATAGTCTTGAAGGCAGCGAGCAACTGGTCCTGGTTGGTCGGTTGGTAGGTGCTGTCGCGCTTTGCCATCTCGGTGATTTGCTCCCTGAGAGCCGCCACCTCCTGTTCGAGCTGCAAGTTACGAGCCGTAAGATCTTGGTTGGCGTTGCCCATACTGAAGAACGTGCTCAGCCAAGCATCCACCTCGAGTATCTTTCCCGTGACGGCGTTGGCCGACGAGAACCACACACTCCCCTGATAACTGTTGTACTGGAACAACAGTACCGCGCTAACCACTTCGAGCAGCAGAAACACCACCCAGTGGCTGTATTGCTTGAAAAACGCTATCAGGTTGCGCATGTTATAGAGTTAAGAATTAAGAGTTAAAAGTTAAGAAAAATACAATTTGCACGAACAGCCCCATATTAACCTGCCGAATAGCATCGCAGCAGTCCAGGCAAGCTGAGATTTTTCTTAATTCTTAACTCTTAACTTTCCAATTTTTGCTTATCTCATGAGGAAGGAGAAGCGATCGACATTTTTCAATGCGATGCCCGCGCCCTTTGCCACGCTGTGCAACGGATCCTCGGCGATATGGAAGGGTATGTTGATCTTGTCGTGCAGACGTTTGTCCAGTCCACGAAGCAAGGCGCCACCACCGGTGAGGTAGATACCGTTGTGCACGATGTCGGCGTAGAGCTCGGGCGGTGTCTTCTCCAGTGCGGAGAGCACGGCGTTCTCGATCTTCGCCACCGTCTTGTCGAGACAATGCGCTATCTCTTGGTAGCACACAGCCACCTCCATGGGCAACGCCGTGATGCGGTTGGGGCCATGCACGATATAATCCTCCGGTCCCTCGTCGCCCAGGTCGGTGAGTGCCGAGCCCACGTGTATCTTGATACGTTCGGCCATACGCTCACTCACCTTCACATTATGCTGCCGGCTCATATACTCCTGGATATCAGAGGTCAGTTCGTCGCCCGCCACACGTATGGAGTTGTTCGAGACGATACCTCCCAACGAGATGACAGCGATTTCGGTTGAACCACCACCTATGTCGACGATCATGTTGCCTTCGGGTGCCTCCACGTCGATGCCTATACCTATGGCAGCTGCCATGGGTTCGAAGATGAGGTACACGTCACGTCCGTCGGCATGTTCGGCGGAATCGCGCACGGCACGCAACTCCACTTCGGTCGAGCCGCTGGGCACGCCGATGACCATGCGCAGCGACGGAGAAAACAGTTTGCTTCCCGTATGGACCATCTTGATGAGTCCGCGCATCATCTGTTCACAAGCCGTGAAGTCGGCAATCACGCCATCCCTCAGCGGACGTATGGTACGTATGTTCTCATGAGTTTTCTCGTGCATGAGTTTGGCTTTCTCGCCCACGGCAATCATCTTGTCCGTTCTTCTGTCGAGCGCCACCACAGAGGGTTCGTCGACCACGATTTTATCATCGCTGATAATGATGGTATTGGCAGTACCCAAGTCCATCGCTATCTCTTGTATGAATGAAAAAAAGCCCATTTCCTTGTTATTGTTGATGTTGTATTACAATTCTTTCTCGGACTGGTCAGACTGGTAAGACTGGTCGGACCTTATCCCAAGAACCATTCGAGTATGGCCGTGTCGTAGTGTGAGCTGACCCCGAAGGCCCTTTCTGCGAACATACGTCGGTCGGCCAAGTCGGTCTGGGCTCCTTTGCGGTTGAGGATATCGAGGAGCACGGAATATTCCGCCTTGCTGGGCACGATGACCACATCGCGGAAATTCTTGGCTCCAGCACGGATGAGGGAAATGCCGCCGATATCTATTTTCTCGATGATGTCGGCCTCACCGGCACCACTCTTCACCGTGTCTTCGAAAGGATAGAGGTCGACGATGACCAGGTCGATTTCGGGGATATCATACTGCGCCATCTGTTCGCGGTCGCCCTCGACATCGCGTCTGCCGAGTATACCTCCGAACACTTTGGGGTGCAGCGTCTTCACCCTGCCTCCCAGGATGGAGGGATACGTTGTAACGCTCTCCACTGTTTGGCATTCGTAGCCAAGCGATTCGATGAACTGTTGTGTTCCACCTGTGGAAAGGAATTTCACACCTTCTTCATTCAGTTTGCCGAGCAGTTCTTCGAGTCCGTCCTTATGGAATACGGAGACGAGCGCTCTTTTGATTGGTTTTATGTCAGCCATTTGATTATCAACCACTTATAAAAAATTATACTTATTCAGGCATTATAGGAGTGCAAAGTTACGTATTTTTCACCAATTATTTTTATTTGAGGTGATGATTTTTTTCGCCAAGGATGATTAATTGTCCTAAATCATTTTTCGGGCGGAAGGAGTGAAGGAGTGGAGGAGTGAAGACAACGGCAGGGAGATGCCACTCGATGACATCTCCCTGCTTTCAAGGTTGTTTTGAAGTATCCATCAGTAGAACCGGAAGAAGAAGAAATAGGCAGCCGCCCAGTCGGCGCGGACGCCACGCGCGTTGCCGATATAGGAACCGGATGAATTGTAGACCCGTCCTCCGTCGATACGTCCTAAATAGGAGCCTGAGCCATTGTAGACACTTCCGCCATCGATACGTCCGATATAGGAGCCCGAGCCGTTGTAGACACGTCCACCGCCCTCGATACGCCCGATATAGGAACCCGATGAGTTGTAGACACGTCCATCGCTGTTGATACATCCTGAATAGGATCCCGATGAGTTGTAGACTCGACCGCTGCTCTCAATCTTCCCCATATAGGACCCCGAAGAGTTGTATATGCTTTGTGCCGAGACATCGGTGGCGGCCAGCACCAAGAAGGCGAAGAAGGAGAGGATGCAAAGAATTTTCTGTTTCATATAGCAAGCATGATTTGATTTACTGATGCAAATATAGCGTTTTTCCCTCTATTTGTCAAGGGGGGAAACCCTATTCTTCTTGGAGAAATGCCTAAATGTTTTTTAACACCCCATTTTCCCCTTGCATCACATTTTTTTTGTATGTTTGCAATCCATAACGGTAAACGAGTAATCACCCATTAAATCATATCATCATGAAGCATGCCTCAAGACATCTGATCATTGCGTCATTCCTATTCTGCTGTCTGCTCATGCTGGGCGGTTGCAGTGCCAAGCAGTCGGCCATACGCCAACTCACCAGCCTGAACAAAGAGCTGAAATACGACAGCGACGACTATACGCTTCGCGATTGGAACAACGCCTTGGGCGAGTTCAAGCAGGTGGTGGGCAAATTGGAGAAATGCGACCTCAGCAGCAGCGAGCGTACTGAAGTGCGGCGTATGGAAGGAGAGTGTGTGGGTTATCTGGTCAAGGGAGCCGGCATGACAGCCGTGCGCACCGTCTTCAGCATCGGCAACGAGGTGAAAGCCGGTATCGAGGGATTGCTCGACGCCATCATCGGAGGAAGATAGTCACCTACGGATGAGCGTGGAGCCCTTGATGGAGGCATCCTCAGTGGTCAGTTGCACGGCATAGACGCCCTTCGGCAACGAATGCAGGTCTACCTGCGCCCGCTCCTGTCCGCTGTCGACGACGGTGGACAGCACCTTCACCCCCGAGGTGGCGAACAACGCCACCTGCACCTGATGGGCAGGTGGTGAATTGAAGGAGATGGTGAGCAGTCCCTCGTGCGACACGTCGAACCGCGCCTCTCGTGGTTGGTAGGAGTCGATTTCCTCTATGCCGGTGAGCGAAAGCACATCCAGCAACCCCTTATACACATCTATCTCGCCGTAGCCATCCTTGTTGTTGGGATAGTCGGCCGAGGGGTCGATATGGCGCGATGTGCGTTGGAGCACCCCTTTCACATCGTCGGGAGTGAGCCAAGGTTGCGCCTGCAACCAGAGCGCGATAGCCCCCGCCACGATGGGTGTGGCCATTGAGGTGCCCGTGTCGGCGCCCCAAGGATAACGTCTCCCGTTGCTTTCCGTGAAGTGCACGATATCGTCAGGATCGTTATTCTCATAGTAATAGCTGCTATACGAAGACATCACGAAAGAGCCCGGAGCCATCACATCAGGCTTGACCCTTCCATCGAAGGTAGGCCCTATCGACGAATACTCGGCTCGTGCTCCCTTGCCCGGACCTATGGTGGTCTGCGGATATGTCTTGCTCTCCCCTCTCCAGTTGACATACGATGACCGTTGGGTGGTGGCTCCCACGCAGATGACGTTGGGTGCGCTACCCGGCGAATGGATGCTGTAGACGCCTTTTTGCAGTCCAGTCATATCATACCATGTATGCAGGTAGCCGCTCCCTTTGTAATAATCCACTTCGGCACCCTCTCCCAGCAGTTCAATGGTGATATTCTCCACATCGCCCAGATACACCTTGACGGAGTCGCCCGGGTGTTCGGGATCGGGCATCTTCGCCACTGTAGAGATATACCCTTCGAGCACCTTTTCCGCCTCGTTGTAGCAATTGGGATAAGCCCTCACCGAGAGGTAATACGGCAGTTTGTCGGTTGTCAGCGTGTCGTTCCATTGCTGGTCGGGCGCCCCCATCACCTGATCGAGAGAAAACTCCTTGACGGCCACCACCGCCCCTTCGTCGTAGACGGTCATGCGCATGGAGAATGGCTGTTCGCTTTTCGCCGTGAAGGAAGCCGTGGTGCCGCTCGCCCTGACCCTGGCTCCCGCCCGCGGTTCATCTTTCGCCTTGTGGATGTAGGTCATGAAATGGCCGGTGTTGCCCGCCGAGGCCACCATGATATGCCCAGGCCCGAGCAATTGGTCGATATAGGAATAATAGAGGATATCGTCGCCCCTGAAATCCTGTCCGCTGCCCTCGCTGAACGACACCACGCAGGGCAGTCCGCACTCGTCGGCATAGTCGAAGATATACTTGAATCCGAGCGCATCGGTGGCATAGGTATATTTGTAATAATCATCCGGGTTGATGAACTCCGCATCTTCGGTCACGGCATTGGCCACGATGCAGATATCGCTCTCGTAGGCCATGCCCCGATAGGGAGTGTCGGCACCGCTTCCCGCCAAAGTACCGAGGGTATGTGTGCCATGGGTCATGATCACGCCGTCGCGCGAGTGGCCCAATGCGCGTATGGCCTCCTCGCCTTGGTAGTCAGCCCCCACATAGAGCACACTTTCCAAGGTGTCGGCGCTGAGCATGTCCCAGAATCGGCTGATGCGATATTGCGCCCCATCGGCACTGAAGAAATTGGGATGTTCGAGATCGAAGCCCACATCTTCGACGCCCACGACCACCCCTTGTCCTGTATATGCCTGGGGCAGCCCTTGACCTGCATACACGGGCAGTGCATTGACGGTGATGGCCGTAGTGTCCATGAGCAGGTGGTGGCTCCTGTTGGCCTCTATGCGGCTGACGGCAGGTTCGTCGGCCAGCGTCTGTAAGCGGTTGAGCGGTATCGACGCTATATAGATATCCCCTTGCCTGTCGAGCATGCGTGCCCCTTGCGAGGCGAGCACCTGTTCACCATCACCTTCGATGCGTACGAAGGCACAAAGCTCGGGTACATGGCCATTGGATGAGATGCGGGCGGGATGCCCTCCCCTGCCCCCACCTTCATGCGAGGTCTGTTCCTGACACACTTGCCATACCCACGCAGACATTTTCCGGTGGTTGGTCTGGGCGCAGACCATGGAAACGAGCGACAGGCAAAAAAGGAGTAATATCGTTTTTTTCATCATCACCATATATCGGTGGCAAAAATAAGCAAAAAAAACGACAATCCGCTCCCATCAGGCAAAAAAAGAATCGGGTGGACGCATCCACCCGATTTTCTGAACAGCATAACCTCTCTACTCCTATTCCTTTTTGCTGTCCAATATGATTACGTTGAGGGTTGAGGGTAATCTCTAACCCCTTGCATAGGGCAGACATGAAGTCAGCCCCTACACGTGGGGTAATCTCTTGCCCCTTGCTCCCTGCTCCTTGCCCCTTGCTTACAACCTGCGCAGTTGCACGGTGAAATGGCGCATGAGTGGAGCCTCCCACTCTATGGCGACACCACGTGTCACCTGTTCGCGTCGGTCGTACACATTTTTCAGCGCTGCGGCAATCACATCCATGTGATTGTCGGTATACACACGACGCGGTATGGCCAAGCGCAAGAGGTCGAGACCGCCGAAGCGGTTTTCGCGTGTCACGGGATCGCGGTCGGCAAGCATATAGCCTATCTCGCAAGCCCTTACACCTGCTTCGAGATAGAGCTCACAGGTGAGCGTCTGCGCCGGGAACTCCTCCTTGGGCACATGGGTGAGCACCTTGTCGGCATCGACGAAGATGGCATGTCCACCGGCTGGTCGTTGGTAGGGAATGCCATACTCATCGAGGCGAGCCGCTAAGTGGCGCACTTGCTGTATGCGCGTATCGAGCATGTCGAACTCCGTGTTCTCGTCCAGTCCCTGAGCGATGGCGTTGAGGTCGCGTCCGTTGAGTCCACCATAGGTCACGTATCCTTCGAAAGGTATGCAGAAGCCTTTCGCTCCCTCATACCACTCCTTCCTGCGCGTGGCGATGAAGCCACCCATATTGACCACGGCATCCTTCTTCGCCGACATGGTGGCGGCATCGGCCTCGGCGAACATCTCCAGAGCGATCTCCTTGATGGTCTTGTCGGCATAGCCCTCCTCTCGTGTCTTGATGAAGTAAGCGTTTTCGGCGAAACGTGCCGAGTCCATGACCACGGGCACCCCATAGCGGTGGCAGAGTTGGCATGTCTCCTTGATATTCGCCATACTTACGGGTTGTCCACCCACCGTGTTGTTGGTGACGGTTAGTACCATGAACGGCACCTTGCCCTTATTGTCGACAAGTACCTTCTCGAGTTTCTCTAACGACACATTGCCCTTGAAGGGCACTTCAAGCTGGGTGTCATGCGCCTCGTCGCAGGTCACGTCGATGGCTTTGGCCTTGCGCGCCTCGATATGTCCCTTGGTGGTGTCGAAATGGGCATTGCCCGGCACCACATCACCCTCTTTGACGAGGAGCGAGAAGAGCACATTCTCCGCTGCCCTTCCTTGGTGTGTGGGTATGACATAGGGCATACCGAAGATGGTCTGCACCATGTGTTCGAAACGATAGAACGAGGTGGCTCCGGCATAGCTCTCATCGCCAAGCATCATGGCCGCCCATTGTCGGTCGGACATGGCTCCTGTGCCTGAGTCGGTGAGCAGGTCGATATACACCTGCTCGCTCTTGAGTTGAAAAACATTGTAATGAGCCTCTTGGAGCCATTTTTCGCGTTCTTCGCGCGTACTTTTCCGAATAGGCTCCACCATCTTGATTTTCCAAGATTCGGCGAAAGGTAATTCCATAGTTAAAAAATTAGGTTAACGTTGATAAAGGTCGGATGTATTGTGTTTTCCTTATAAAAAAAGATAGTGGCCACCTCACGGTGGTATCACGGCAAGTTTATCCACATAAATGATCCCTATCCTTGATGAAAAGGAACCGTACGGTCAAAATAGGTTTATTGTTTTCCATCTTATGATTTAAAAGGTTTCCGGATTTCCGCTTTGTCGACAAACAATCCTTATTCGTTTGCAAAAATAACGATAAAAAATCATAATTGCAAATTTAAAGATTAATTTTTTCAATTCATCCAATGAAAAGAACGAGAAAAACAAGTCCCATCTTCATCTGCTTTTAGCTGCAAATAGACTGAATCCATTCACGACAATAGGATAATCAGGAAGAAAAGGACTTTTCGGAGCCAACTTTTCATTCCCAAGCGAAAAGAATCCTCTTTTCGCTTGCATTTTTCTCACTTATTTCGTAAGTTTGCAAGGATGAATCGCAAGAGATGGATGATAATAGCAGCGGTGCTGTGCGTGACGATGGCAGGATGCTCGAAACGGCAGCAGGCAGAGACAGCGGGCGAGATGGCTGTCGCCGCCGACACACTTCGCACGGAGAGCTTATACCAGCAACAGGAAAACGCCTTCGGCCATTGCGAGCTGACAGTGGATTGGCCTATGTCGGGAGGACGCCAGTTGGTGGATGCCCTACGGGAATATATCGTCACCTCGCTCTTCGAGGGAGGTTACAGCAGTCTGCCTGACGACCCCGACTCGCTGGTAGCACTTTGGTGCCAACGCAAATTGGCTTCCTTTGAGAAATCACTGACAGACATGAAGATCAGCGTGCAGAGCAGCGACGAGGCCCCAGAAGAAGGCATGAAGGTGCTGAAGGCATGGGAGAACGACCAACTGGTGACCTACGAAGTGAGTGGTTTCTCCTACTTCACAGGTGGTGGACGCGGCACCTTCGGCACTCGTGGTGCCACCTTCCGCAAGCGCGATGGTCACCGCTACGGCAAGGAGATACTCACGCATACCGACGACCACCTGCATGAACTGATGCTCCAGGGGCTGATGCGTTTTTTCGAGGTGAGTGACCTGGAAGGTCTGAAACAGAAACTGACCATCGCCCCGGACATGTTGCCTATGCCCACCTATCCCCCCTACCTGATGGCCGATGGCTTGCGGTTCCAATACAACGTGTACGACATCTGCCGATTCGACGATGGCGACCCGTGGTTCTCCATCGATTGGGAAGATATTGAGGGGTATCTGAATCTTTAAAGTGGTGAGGGGTGAGAGGTGAGAGGTGAGGGGTGAGAGGTGAGGGGTGAGAGGTGAGAGAATAGTCCACTGGCTGTTTTTCCCCTTGATTCTTTATTCAATATTCATTATTCAATATTCTTTACAAAAAAAGAAAAAAAACTGAACGAATGAGAAAGATATTATTCCTTATAATAATATGCGTATATGCCGGGGGACTTCATGCACAGGAAGAAGCATTCATGCAGGAAATCAACCAGGCATTGGCGGCGGCACAGGAGAAAGACTGGAAAACGGCGGTAGAACATACGCGGACGGCACTTAGGCAGACTTCCCTTCCCGAGGTGAAAGAACAATATACCTGTATCCTGGCACAATTCCTGACCTTGCAGTCCAGCGACGAGTGGACCGCCAACGACAGCGTCAGCGCCTTCGCCCACAGCGAAGAAGCCGCCCAGCTCTGCCCGGGCGATGAGTTGGTGCAACTGCACTGGCAGATGCAGCATTACTCCAAAAGCATCCAGATCAAGGAAACAGCAGGCGAGCAGGCACAGGAGACTTACCTGACAAAAGCCATCGACAAGGCCCGACAGTTAGGTGTGGCCGACAACCACTTGCGGGGAGCTCTCTCGCTCATCTACATCAGTTACGGCCAGTCGGAGCGGGAGACAAAAGGATTCGAGGCCGCCATCAACCAGTTTGAAAGAGCTATCGCCGTATCCGACAAGGGCACAAAGGAATGCGCCCTGGCAGAGTCGAGCTTGGGAGGGACCTACTCGTCGTGGGCACAAGACATGGACATCCGCACCAACCAATACGAGCGGATTCTGGAACTGAGCCAACTGGCCCAGGAACATTACTTAGCCGGCGGCCACCGCGACCGCGCCATCAAGGAATATACACGTCAGGCACAGACCCTGACGAAGTCGGGGCGTTACAATGATGCCGTAAACCTCATGGAGGGAGCCCTGCAACTCTGTGCCGGCGACACCACCCTGCTGCGCCCTCGGGCCGAGTTGCTCTCTGCCCTTGGCGACATGCAGGTAGAGCATGAGGAATACCAACAGGGGCTGGCCCACTTGGAAGAGGCCTACCAACTTTTCGAACAGGAGGGTGATGGTCTGCGGTGCGCCAGCGTGGCGATGAAGCTGAACAACATCTATACCTACCAAATCCAAGACAGTGATAAGGCCGAATTTTGGATGGCCCGTCGTGCCGAGGGACTGCGCGATAACGACGACATCGCCATACCCGTATCGTGGCTGGAGCTAATGCCCGACTACAAGAAAGGCATGGAGGCGATATACAAGGAAAGAAAGCCCGATGATGGATTGCGCATCGCCCTGTCGCTCATCGCCCGTGCCAATGCGCTCCCCGAGTTCCCTCAGGAAAAGAAAGCCGACTTCCACACCTTGGCAGGAGTAGCCTTGCTGAAGAAGGGAACTCCCAAGGAGGCGGCGTTACAGTTCCAACGGAGCATCGCCCTGTTAGAAGAATCAGGCACCGCTGGCGAAGGCGACCTACCCACGGTCTGGGAATATCTCGGTGGCAGCTACTACCAACAAGGTCTAAAGGAAGAGGCCGTGCGCTGCGCCTCCATGGCCGTGGCCACAGCCGAGCACCATTACGGCCCCACGCACACCACGACGCTCGATGCCTACAGCCAGCGCGCCAACCTCAACGGATTTGCGGGTCATGGCGAGGCGGCAGCGCGCGACATCGCCCATTGCTTCGAGATGATCCGCGAGAACGTGATGCGCAACTTCGTCTTCTTGACCAAGGAGGAGCGCGCCGCTTATTGGAATGCCAACCGCCCCACCATCGCCGTCATGCCCGCCTTCGCCCATAGGTTGGGATTGCACGACGGTCCCTTCGTCACCACCCTCTACAACCAGCAGTTGCTATCCAAAGGTCTGCTGCTCTCGGCGGAGAGCGCACTGCAACGCACCATCGACGCTTCGCCCTCGCTACGCGCCACCTACGACGAGATACACGCCCTGAAGGCGAAGGCCTTAAACCCGCAGACGAGTGCCGCCGATGCCGTGGCCGCCACCTTAGATGCCTCGCGCAAGGAACGCGAGATGGGACAGGCGGCCTCGTCGATGGACCAATACCTGAACTTCCTCGAAGTAAAAGCCAGCGATGTGCGCGACCACCTGAAAGAAGGAGAAGCCGCCGTAGAGTTGCTCGACTACCGCGTGGGCAAGGACAGCGTGATGTATGCCGCCCTCGTGTTATGCCCTGGATGGAAAGAGGCGAGGATGGTGCCACTGTTCGAGCAACGGGCTCTCGAAGGATGTATGAGTCCAGACTTTTACACCGATAGTGCCAAGACCCGGATGGTGTGGCAACCGCTGATGGACATCTTGGGCCACGAGGTGCAGACCATCTATTTCGCCCCAAGCGGTCTGTTACATCAAGTGGCCATAGAATGGATGTGCGACGAGACAGGCAAGCCGATGAGCGAGCGTTACCAGCTCCATCGCCTGTCGTCGACCCGTTGGCTCGCCCTCCCCCGTGAACAAGGCGACAACCATACGGCAGTGCTCTTTGGCGGCATCGACTACAGCGGCTATTCAGGCAGCGGTGTGACCACCTACACGCGAGGGGCCAAGACGGGAGTTCCCGCCCTGCCCTATACCGCCAAGGAGGTGGCCGACATCGCCACCGCACTACGGTCCACGTTCCAAGTGCAACTACGCGAGGCGGCAGAAGGCAGCGAAGCCAACATGAAGGCACTGTCGGCCCATGCCCCATCGGTGCTCCATATCGCCACGCATGGTTTCTTCATCGACAACCCCGCCAAGATACCCACCACCCTAAAGGGTTCGTTGGGTCTGACGGGCCAAGAGACCGACGAGGAGCAATCACTGAAGATGAGCGGCCTGATTTTCGCCAAGTCGGGTACCGACGGCATCGCCACCGCCGCCGAACTGGCCGACTACGACCTTAGTAGCACCGACCTGGTGGTGCTCTCGGCCTGTGAAACAGGATTGGGCGTGTTGAACACCGATGGTGTGTTCGGCCTGCAGCGCGGTTTCAAGAAAGCCGGCGTGGGGAGCATCGTCATGAGCCTGTGGAAGGTGGACGACGAGGCCACCCAACGCATGATGACCCTGTTCTATGGCCACTGGCTTCGTCACGGCGACAAGCGGAAAGCATTCTTGGAGGCACAACGCACCATCCGCTCCGAATATCCCGACCCCAGGTATTGGGCAGCCTTTATCCTGTTGGATTAAGAAATTAGTACGTCGGAATGGTCGGGAAATCAAAAAAACAGGAAAAACCATGTTTTTTACAGAAATAATTTGTATATTTGTAGCGAAATGAAAAGAATCAAGATCATCATAGTGGGTTTGACCCTCGCCTGTCTGCCTCTTGTGGGCGGCAGTGCCTGCAAAGGAGGAGAAACGACTAACGGCGACGAGACGACTGTCGCCCAAGTGAAGACAAGTGGTGAAGAGACGGCATCGCAGGAAGCGGTAGCCCCTTCAGAAAGACAGGACGCCGGCGACGGCTCTGAGCCTTTGCGTCAATGGAAGGCAGGCACGGTGGTCAGTGCCGATGCCGTGCGTGCCTTCGGCATCGACAACTGCTTCAAGGTAGAGCCCATCAGCGACGCGCTGTTCGCCAGGATGCAGGGCAAGTCGTATCCCAAAGGATGCACAGTAGCACGGAGCGACCTTCGCCATCTGAAGGTGTTGCACGTAGACATCGACGGCAACATCAAGATCGGCGAGATGGTGTGCAACAAAGCCATCGCGCAGGACCTGTTAGAGATATTCCGCACGCTCTACGACAACCGCTACCCCATCGAGCGCATGGTGCTCATCGACGAGTATGATGCCGACGACGACCGTTCGATGCGCGACAACAACTCGTCGTGTTTCTGTTTCCGCAAGGTGATGGGCACCCAGAACCTGTCGAAGCATGCTCGCGGCCTGGCCGTAGACATCAACACGCTGTACAACCCCTGGGTGCATACGAGCAAGGGCAAGCGCAAGGTGGATCCTGCCACCGGTGCCCCTTATGCCGACCGCACGAAGAAGTTCCCTTACAAGATAGAGCAGGGCGACCTATGCCACCGGCTGTTCATCGCACATGGTTTCCGCTGGGGCGGCTCATGGCGCAGCAGCAAGGACTACCAGCATTTCGACAAATAAGAGGGGGAGGGAGCCTCCCCCCTGCCCCCTCCCAAGGAGGGGGATAAGGAGCAAGAAGCAGGGAGCAAGAGAAATGTCCGCCGCAGGAGTATATTTCTTAACTCTTAACTCTTAATTCTTAACTCTTAATTCTTAACTCTTAATTCTTAACTTTTAACTCAAATAAACCATGAACAAGAAACTATTCACTATTTTACTGACAACGATGATGTTGTTCACTTTGTCGGTAGATGCCCAGACACGCGGCATCATCAAACGTACCAATGACGGATGGGTAGGACTACGCAGCGGTCCTGGCACCAACTACTCTCTAATACGCACCTTGCACGCTGGCGACATCGTGTACTACAGCAGTGTAGGCAACGGCTGGTCGAGGGTGAAATACAGTCCCAACGGCCAGTGGGTAGGTTATGTGGCCACCCGATTGATACAACGCGGCGGCCAGACCTACAACCAACCCCAAAGCAGTGGTCGCCGCTATGGTGTGATCAAGCGCACCAACGATGGTTGGGTGGGCTTGCGTAGCGGTCCCGGCACCAACTACACCCTGTTGCGCACACTCCATGCCGGCGACATCGTGTATTACAGCAACCAAGGCAATGGTTGGTCGAGAGTGTCGTTCTCACCCAACGGACAGTGGGTAGGCTGGGTGGCCACACGTCTTATCCGCTGATATCATCAACCAAGCCGGCAATACCATCAATAAAGGCATGAAGCAGCCATCCATGAGCGACGATGAGATACTCCGGGGTTTTCGCGAGGGCGACGACCACATCACCCGCGACTACTTCTACGGCTATTGCCAGATAGCCTACGCCATCCATGACCGTCGCTATCTGTTGCGCAACAAGCCAGGGTTGGATTTCCACACCCTGGCCCATCGTTATTACCTTGACTTAGTGCTCCATGACTGGGTTCAGCTGGAAGACCGTAGCGACCGCGTGAGTCTGAAGACTTGGATGGTGAAAGGATTCCTGTTTGTGGTGCTGGAAGCCATGCGCGACTATCAACGTGAGACGAAGCGCTCCGTGGACTGGGGCGAGCTCTTCGAGCAGAAAGCCGCACACACCGTGGACATAGGCAGCAACACGCAGCAGTTCAACGAAGCCATCGAGGACATCTGCCACGAAGAGCTGAACGAGCAGGAGCCCGATTGCACCATCCTGCGCATGATACTCATACAAGGTTATAAAGGCAAGGAGGTGGCGCAACGCCTACATATCACCCCTTCCGCCGTGTCGCAACGCTACCGCAGGATGCGCGACCATATTGTTTTACCCTATCTAAAAGAACATCTGTATGCTTGAACAACCGCACAAAACCAAGATCGACCTGCCTGAGGAACTGCTCTGTGCTTACGTCGAAGGAAAAGCCACGCCTGAGGAAGAAAGGCGGTTGCTGCAGATGATGGCATCCGACCCATTGCTGGCCCAGTTTGTGCAAGACATGGAAGAAACGATGGGTATTATCGATATGGATTTCGATGATGAGCTGGACGACAGCGTTTGCTACTCCATTTCCGCCGATGCATCGTTATGCGCATGCGAAGAACCGTATTGCGCACGCGAAAGGAGGGTGGAATCCCTCCGGCTCCAGTCCCGGATGAGCAAGCCCATGTCAACCCACCGGCGCGTGACGCCCAAGATGGTGAGACGTCTTGGAGCGAACGAGATATTCGTATTCGGCAGCAACCCATGGGGCATGCACAACGGCGGTGCGTCGAAGTTGGCCAAGGTGCGATTCGGCGCCATCCAGGGCCATGCCGAGGGTTTACAGGGGCAGAGTTACGCCATTCCCACCATCGTGGGCAGCGTGGACAACATCGCCATCCATGTGAACCGTTTTCTCGCCTTCGCCCAAGAGCATCCCGAGTTGCATTTCCTCGTCACCCGCATTGGCTGTGGCACCGCCGGCTACGATCCCGCCGACATCGCCCCACTGTTTGTGAAAGCCAAGGACATGGAGAACATCTCGTTGCCTCAAGACTTCTGGGATGTAATCCGCAGCATCACCCGCCTATGATTTGGCAATATATTATCATAGCGATAGCCGTCATCACCTGTATAGGTTATGCCGGCTATCGCATTTATCGTTCCCTCCGTGATAAGGATGGGAATCCCGCCTGTGCCGGGTGCCCCCTGAAGAAGCAGTGCACCCGGAAAGAAGAGTGCGGGAAAGAGCTTATCTGATTCTCGATCCGTCGATGGCATACACCGAGCCTGCATGGTCATGACCGAACACATGAGGCACACCCATAAAGAGTAAAAATGTTTCATTATCGATTAATGTGCTTAGGTAAGAAAATGTTTATTTTTCGGTTGCAAAAACACCTTATTTTAATACATGGCATTTCTCGCCATGTAAAATAATGTTAAATTCCTGCAATAAGGGTATGGAAAAGGGCTTGCAAAGGGCCGAAAACGTTTATATGGAATCCACTTCTTAAAAAATGAAAGCGTTATATTACTTATTGTATTTCAGCAGCTTATTAAAATTGTCATTTTTACAATCATCCACTTTTTTACTTTATTCGCTTGATTTCGACCTTTTATTCATATAAATTTGCAAACGGATTCCGAGGTAGGGAAGAACTGGTTTCCCCATCGACATCCAAACCCTAAACCCTAAACCCTAAACGATCACCCCTAAACCCTAAACCATCACCCCTGAACCCTAAACCTTCACCCCTAAACCCTAAACCAAATAATTACCTAAATAACATTAAAAACTTAATTTTATGAAAAAAGGAAGTTTCCTATTTGCATTATTGACATTCCTGATGATGTCAGTAAGCACCTTCGCCCAGAAGCAGAATTTCTCGGGCACGGTGTACGACAGCAGCGGAGAGCCGATTATCGGCGCTTCCGTGATTGAGAAAGGCACCTCCAACGGGGCCATCACCGACATCGACGGCCATTTCACCGTGTCGGTGAACCCAGGAGCCACGCTTGTCATCTCCTACATCGGTTACCAGACTGTGGAGACGACGGCAGCCAACGACATGAACGTCACCTTGCAGGAAGACTCGCAGCTGTTAGGCGACGTGGTGGTCATCGGTTATGGCGTACAGAAGAAGAGCGTGGTGACCGCCGCCATCGCCAAGGTGAGCAGCGACGACCTCGACGGCAAGACCCGTCTGCGCGCCGAGGATGCCCTGAAGGGTATGGCCGCCGGTGTGAACGTGACCTCCGCCTCGGGTCAGCCCGGTGCGAAATCGCTGATCCGCATCCGCGGTATCGGCACCATCAACGATTCCAACCCCCTGTACATCATCGATGGCATGCCCACCGACCAGGACGGTATGGAATCGGTGAACCCCAACGACATTGAGAGCATCGAGGTGCTGAAAGATGCCGCTTCAGGAGCCATCTACGGAGCGCGTGCCGCCAACGGCGTGATCCTCGTGACCACGAAGAAAGGAAAGATAGGCAAGGCGCAGATCAACTACACCTTCTCCTACGGATGGCAGAGCAAATGGCGCAAACGCGACGTGACCAGTGCCACCGACTACGCCATCCTGCAGAACGAGCGCAACCTGCAAAACGGGCAGGCTCCGCTCTATGCCGACCCCTACAACCTGGTGGATGCCAATGGCGACCCCATCACCGGCTTCGGCACCAACTGGCAGGATGAGATCTTCAACGACAACGCCCCCATCGTGCAGCACGACCTGTCGGTGAGCGGTGCCAGCGAGAAGGTGAACTACTACCTCTCCCTTGGCTACTTCACCCAAGAGGGTATCGTAGGTGGCAACTTCGGCCAGTCGAACTACGACCGTCTGACCATCCGCTCGAACAACCAGATCAACCTGTTCGACGAATCGAAGGAACGCACATTCCTCAACAAACTCGACCTGGGCGCCAACCTTTCTTATATGCGCGTACACAACACAGGCATCGGCACCAACTCCGCCTTCGGCTCAGCATTGGGTTCGGCACTCTACCTGGCTCCCACCCTGCCCGTCACGCTCCGTGGCGATGTGGCACAGGCCATGATAGCCCAGTATCCGCAATACGACCTCTACAAGGATGCCAACGGCAACCCCTATACCATCCCCGGCTATGTGGGATCTTACAACGAGATGAACAACCCCGTGGCCATGATGCAGGGCAACCCCACACGCAACTGGTCGCATAAGTTCATGCCCAAGTTCAGCCTCGACCTGCAACTCTGGGACGAGATCAAGTACCACTTCACCTGGAGTGCCGAACTGTCGTTCTGGGGCAACGAAGGTGCCACCCTGCAGAAATTCTACCTCTCCGGTAACAACAACTCCGACCACACCCAGGCCAGCGCCTACAAAGGCAACAACAACACATGGCAGATAGAGAACACACTGACCTACGACAAGACCTTCGGCAAGCACACCATCGGTGTGGTGCTCGGACAGTCGGCGATGAAGTTCAAGGGCGACGACCTGAGCGCCTACCGTTGGAACCTTATCAACATCGACAAGCCCTACCTGAACTACGCCACTCAGGTGGACTATGAGACCACCGTGGATGCCGACGGCAATATCATCGGTGTGAAGAACCTCACCGGCAACGGCGGCGGCCCTTATGTGGAGCACCGTCTGACCTCGCTCTTCGCCCGTCTGAGCTACAACTACGACGAGCGCTACATGTTCCAGGGCACCATCCGCCGCGATGGTTCGAGCCGCTTCGGCGCGAACAACAAATACGGCACCTTCCCCTCCTTCTCCGTAGGATGGAACGTGATGAACGAAGCCTTCATGGAGCAGACACGCACCTGGCTGTCGAACCTGAAACTGCGTGTGAGCTGGGGTAAGAACGGTAACGACAACATCGGCGACTTCGCCTATACCACCCTGTCGACCACTGGTGGCGACAGCAACTATTACTTCGGTTCCACCGGCGTGATGAACGTGGGCTCGAAAGCCAACCGACTGGCTAACGAAGACCTGAAATGGGAGGAGAGCGAGCAGACCGACCTCGGTCTCGACCTGGGGCTGTTCAATAACCAACTCACCTTCAGCGTCGACTATTTCATCAAAAAGACCAACGGCATGATCATCGACATGCCCATCCCGAGTTACGTGGGTGAGGCCCGTCCGTTGGCCAACGTAGGCGACATGGAGAACTCCGGCGTGGAGTTTGAACTGGGCTACAAGTGGCACATCAGCGACGCCACCTTCGCCATCAAGGGCAACGCCTCCTACCTGCACAACAAGTTGAAGAACTTAGGCAACGACACAGGATTCCTCAACTGGGGCATCAGCCAGTTCAGCGACGGTAGCACACGTGCCGAGAACGGCCAGCCCTTCCCCTTCTTCTATGGTTACAAGACCGACGGCGTGTTCCAGAACATGGCCGAGGTACAGGCCTACACCAACGCCTCCGGCGGACTGATCATGCCTAACGCCCATCCCGGCGACGTGCGCTTCGTGGATGTAAACGGTGACGGCCAAATCACCGACGACGACCGCACCAACATCGGCAGCGGCACACCCGACTGGACCTTCGGTCTCACCCTCAACGCCGAATGGAAAGGGTTCGACCTGAGCCTCTTCTTCCAAGGCGTGAGCGGCGTGGACGTGTTCGACGCCACCTTCCGCCGCGATGTGGCCTCGGGCAACTACCCCACGTGGCTCCTCGACCGCTGGACCGGCGAAGGCACCTCCACCAAACTGCCCGCCATCGGCGACAGCAAGAACTGGGTGGCCAGCGACCTCTATGTACAGGACGGTTCCTACCTGCGCCTGAAGAACATCACCCTGGGCTATACCCTGCCGCGCGACATCACACGCAAGATCCGCATCGAACGGCTGCGCATCTTCGGCCGCGCCGAGAACCTCTTCACCTGGACCAAATACTGGGGCTTCGACCCGGAAATCGGTACAAGCAGCACCTCTTTGGGCGTCGACTACGGCGTATATCCGCAAGCACGCACCTGGACCATAGGATTCAACATTTCTTTGTAGGATAAGGAGCAAGGGGCAAGGAGCAAGGGGCAAGGGGCAAGAGATTAGCCCTATAAGCCTTATAAGCCCTATTAGCCCTATTAGCCCTATTAGCCCTATTAGCCCAATAATCAATAAATCAACCAAAAGTTATGAAACAACATATTTCCATCATAGCACTGTTCGCAGCCGGAGCCTTCACGCTGGCCTCGTGCAGCGACGACTTCCTTGAGGTGAAGAAGCCCGACGGCGAGCCTTTGGAGGAATACTATACCACCGACGAGCGACTGAACGAGGCGCTGAACTCCGCCTATGCCCCGCTGCACTGGCCAGACTGGGACGGCACCGCCTACAACGACCTGACCGTGGATGCCGAGATCCTCGGCGACGACTTCTGGGTGGGCGGCGAGACAGCCACCGACAACCTGCACTGGCATAAACTGTTCAACTTCGAGGGAAGCGGCAACTACACCCTCGCCACCCTTTGGACCGACTTCTACAGCGGCATCAAACGCTGCAACGACGCCATCAAATATTGCTCATGGGGCAACGGCTCCGAATCGGAGCGCACGTCGATAGACGCCCAGGCCCGCCTGCTGCGCGTTTACTACTACAACATCCTCTGGCACTACTACGGCAATGTACCCTTCTATCTCGAAAACCTGACCACGCCCTATACAGCGCCGCAGATGAAGGCTGACGAGATCTACGCCCAACTGCTGACCGAACTCGAGGCCATCATTGCCTCGAAGGCGCTTCCCCTGCGCTGGGACAACGCCAATGCCGGACGTGTGTCACAGGCCATGGCTTACATGCTCTACGCTGAGATGGTGATGTACCAGAATGACACCGCCCGCTATCCGCAGGCCTTGGCCTATATGAAGGAACTCATCGCCTCGCCTGAATACCAACTCAACCCCGACTATGCCGCCATCTGGAAAGAGAGTGGCGAGTGGTGCCAGGAGAGCATCTTCGAGATCAACTACAACGACGACCAGGCACAGCGCAACTGGGTGATTGATGGTGTCAACTTCTCCACCTGGGCCGGAGGTACGGTGCTGCCCACCCTCATCTCGCCCAACAAATGGCCAGGCGGCGACGGATGGAACACAGGTGAGGACGGCTGGGGCTTCCTGCCCATGCGCGTGGAGACCTACGACATGTTCGCCGCCAACGACCAGCGCCGCGACGCCACTTGCTGGGATGTGCGCGGTGTGGAGTACACCAACCGCTACCAGGACACCCACATCTGGCTGGCCAAGTACCGTCCGTTCTCCGACAACAACAAGGACTGCCCCACCTCGAAGAACCTCAACTACAATAACAACAAACGTATCTACCGCTACGCCGAGACGCTGCTCAACGCCGCCGAACTGCTGTTGGCTACTGGCGGCAACAACAGCGAGGCCACAGGCTACCTGAACCAGGTGCGCCAGCGTGCCGGACTGGAACCCTTGGGCAGCATCACCGAGGATGACATCATCAACGAGCGCCATCTGGAGTTCGTGGGTGAGGGCAAACGCTACTTCGACCTTGTGCGCACCGGCCGTGCCGCCACCACCTTGGTGCCCGACAAATACGGCTACCGCACCAACTCATGGACACCCAACAAGAAGCATATCCCACTGGCACAGTCGGAACTCGATGCCGACCCCAGCCTGGTGCAGAATGAGTATTAAGAGGTGAGGGGTGAGAGGTGAGGGGTGAGAGAAATGCCAATTAGCCCTATAAGCCCTATTAGCCCTATAAGCCAAAATAACCAAAAACAATAAGAACAATGAAAACAAACATATATCAAAAGGTTAGGAATATGGCCAAGGCGGCACTGCCGCTCGGCCTGCTCACCCTGACGGCATTCTTCGGAGCCTGCTCGCCCGACTCGTTTGAGGGAGCCGATGAGAACGGCATCCCCACCATGGAGGGCATCGACTTCAGCATGAGTGTCGACCAAGAGGTGAACCAAGTAATACTCAAGGTGCCTGAAATGAAGGGTGTTTATCCTGTATGGACCATCAACGGCGCCACCTACTCCACCCTCAACGAGGTGGGATGGTCGAACGTGGAACGCGGCACCTATCCCGTGGAGTTGCGTCTTGCCAACCGCAACGGCATCAGCCAAGGATGCATCACCAAATACTTCACCTTCGATGAGACGAAGATCAACTACACCGCGATGTTCAACCGCATCAAGGACAAGCAGTGGCGCATCGACAACGCCGAGGTGGCCCACATGGCCTGTGGTCCCGTGGGTGGCGACGGTACGGGCTGGTGGAGTGCCAACCCCGACGAAAAGAAAGACTTCGGTGTGTACGACGACCGCCTCACCTTCACCGTGGAGACCAACAAGGGCGGTACCTACACCTACAATCCCGGAGCCGACGGCAAGACCTACGTGAACTACGGCACCACCATCTGGGGTAGCGAACCTGAACCCGACCGCGATGTGGCCACCGAGGAGCAGACCAGCAGCTGGTATTTCCAGCGCGGCACCTGGACCGATGCCGAGGGTAAGGAGATAGAGGTGGACTACCTCGTGCTCGCCGACAACACGCTGTTCCCCTATATCAGCAGCGACAACCAGTACCAGCACCCCCGTTTCCGCATCGAGACACTCACCGCCTCGAAGATGGTGCTCATCTACGAAGCTCCCGACAACAGCATCGCCTGGCGCTTCATCCTCACCAGCAAGGAAGCAGCGAAAACCTTCGAGGGCTTCGACGCCAACAGCGACTTCAACCTCTGGAAAGGCATCACCCCCGTCATGTCGTTCCACTTCCAGCCCGGCTGGGGCGAGGTGCGCACACCCGAGATGGAGTCGACCTTCGTAGGTGGTGACAACGACTACACGGTGACCGTGCCCGACGCTTGTGCAGACCGTTGGCAGGCACAGATGCACTTCCACACCGACTTAGTGACCAACGCCAGCACCCACTACGACTTCTCCTGCATTCTCAATGCCGATAAGGATATAGACGGTGTGACCCTCAAGTTGACCTGCGAGGACGACTCAAAAGCCATGATCGATGTGTCCGACATCAGCCTGAAGGCCGGCGAGGACTTCGTGTTCTGGAAGAGCGACCTCGAGGGAGTGGACCTCAACACGGTGAAGCTCGTGTTCGACTTCGGCTACGCCTCACAACCCGTGACCGTCAACGTGCGCAACATCGTACTGAAAGACCATGCCAACGACGATGGCACCGTGCTGCCCGATGATGGCGGCGAGGGCGGTGGCGGCGACACACCAGAGGCCACCATGGACTGGGACTACAACGCTTCGACCAACCTCTGGAAAGCCGTTGACGATGGCTCGAAATTCGAAAAGTTCGGCTACTACTTTGCCACAGGCAGCGATTGGCAATCAATCCCCTACAACGAGGCCACCCATAGCGGCGACACCTATGAGATTGACCTGCCCGAGAACATTGGTACCAACCAGTGGCAAGCACAGTTCCACATCGACACCTACCTGACCGCCTCGGCCAGCAAGAAATACAACTTCTACTTGGTGATGGAAGCCGACGCCGACCTGCCACAGGTGACCTTCAAATTGACCGACTCGGGCGACAACAACTACTTCTTCGAGGAGCGCCAAGACGTGACCGCCGGCAGTTTCGTCTTCAAGAAAGAGGGCGTGAGTCTGAAGGAAGGCACTGATGCCTCCGCCGTCCGTATGTTCTTTGACTTCGGTGGCTCACCCGCTGGCACCCACGTGAAGATCAGCAAGATATACTTCGAGGAAGTATTTGAGATGAACTACGACGATGCCGACAACCTGTGGAAGGCCGTCGACGATGGGTCGCTGTTCGACGCCTTCGGCTACTACTTCGCTACAGGTGGCGATTGGCAATCAATCCCCTACAACGAGGCCACACACAGCGGCAACACCTATGAGATTGACCTGCCCGAGAACATCGGTACTAACCAGTGGCAAGCACAATTCCACATCGACACCAAGCTGACCGCCTCGGCCTCGAAGCAGTATGCCTTCCAATTAGTGATGGAAGCCGACAACGACCTGCCGCAGGTGACCTTCAAGCTGACTGACTCGGGCGACAACAACTACTTCTTCGAGGAGCGTATCGATGTGCCCGGAGGCGAGCCCTTCACCCTCACCCGCAAGGGATTGACCCTGAAGGAAGGCAAGGATGCCAGCGCCATCCGCATGTTCTTCGACTTCGGCGGTTCGCCCGGCGGCACCCACGTGAAGATCAGCAAGATCATCCTCAAGGAGATGTAAGCCTCATGGCCTTTTAAGAATGAACGATAGACAACGCTAATAATTCAAAAAAAAAGAAACATGAAGAAGATGTTAATATATTCATTCCTGCTGTTCTGCAGCGGCATGATGGCCAACTGCGACGGCGACACCTATACCATGCACGACAAGGCGGCTCCCAACGCCACCATCACCACCGATGTGCAGAGCATCAACGTGCCCGGAGAGGGAGGCACCTACACCATCCAGGTGAGCACCACCGGCAAGGAGTGGAACGCCTATACCAACGACAAATGGTTGACGGTAAGCAGCAGCAACACTAACTCATCGTCAGGCACCGTCACGGTGACGGTGCCCGAGAACGGCGTCGCCCGAGTGCTTAGGAGCGAGGTGATCATCATGTCGGGCACCGCCCGCAAGAGCATCCCCCTGACCCAAGCCGAGGCTGTCAATCCCTACCCCGCCCCCGAGGGTTATGAGCTGGTATGGCACGACGAGTTCGAGGAAGGCACTGAGCTGAACGCCGACGACTGGACCCACGAGGTGCAAGGCTCGGGATGGGTGAACAATGAGTTGCAGAACTACGTGAACCACACCACGCCCGGCGGTGCATTGGTGACCGAGGTGAAAAACGGCTCGCTGCTCATCCACTGCCTGAAGGAAGACGGGAAGATCTATTCCGGTCGCGTCTACGCCAAGCAGAAACAAGGATGGACCTACGGCTATATCGAAGCCCGCATCAAGTTGCCGAAGGGCAAAGGCACTTGGCCCGCCTTCTGGATGATGCCCGTGAACTTCAAGTCGTGGCCCGCCGACGGCGAGATAGACATCATGGAAGAGGTGGGCGGCCGCGCCAACTACGTGTCGTCGAGCCTTCACGCCAACGCCCACGTACACAGCAATGGCACCCAGGTGACCCACGAGATGTTCTGCGAGGGAGCCGAGGATGATTTCCATACCTACGCCATCCAGTGGACCGGTGAGAACATCACCACCTTTGTCGACGGTCAGGTGCAACTGAGCTACGACAACCGTGGCTTGGGACGCGACGACTGGCCCTACGACGACCCGTTCTACGTGATTCTCAACCTCGCATGGGGCGGCTCCTGGGGCGGCACCTACGGCATCGACGAGGGTGCGCTGCCCGCCACCATGGAGGTAGACTACGTGAGAGTGTTCCAGAAGTAATTCTTAGGAGCATGGAGCGAGGGGCAAGGAGCATGGAGCGAGGGGCATGAGATTGCCCAAGTACCCATCCCCTTGCCTCCGCCCAAGCTCTAAGACCACTTTCCTTTGGAAAGACCATCTCCAAGTAGTTTCAAAAAACAGATATGATGAGAAAAAGTATTATCATAGCCTTGGCGGCATTTGCTACGATGACCGCCAAGGCCCAGACCCTACCCGTTTACCTCGATGAGAGCCGGCCGATAGAGGAGCGCATCGACGATGCCCTGCAGCGCATGACGCTCGACGAGAAGATAGCCGTGATCCACGCCCAAAGTAAGTTCTCCTCGCCGGGTGTGCGACGCCTCGGATTGCCCGACTTCTGGACCGACGACGGACCCCACGGCGTGCGTCCCGACGTACTGTGGGACGAGTGGGTGCAGGCCGGCCACACCAACGACTCGTGTGTGGCCTTCCCCGCCCTCACCTGCTTAGCCGCCACCTGGAACCCGCAGATGTCACGCATCTACGGCGAGAGCCTGGCCGAAGAAGCCCTCTACCGCGACAAGGACATGATACTGGGACCCGGCGTGAACATCAACCGCACACCGCTGGGCGGGCGCAATTTCGAATACATGGGTGAAGACCCCTACCTGGCCAGCCGCATGGTAGTGCCCTATATCCAGGGCATGCAGTCGAAAGGCATCGCCGCCTGCGTGAAGCACTATGCCCTGAACAACGACGAGACCTACCGCCATCAGGTGAACGTCATCGTCGACGACCGCGCCCTGCATGAGATTTACCTGCCCGCCTTCCGTGCAGCCGTGACCGAGGGACATGCGTGGGGTATCATGGGAGCCTACAACCTCTACAAGAACCAGCACAACTGCCACAATGCCATCCTGCTCAACCAGATACTCAAGCGCGACTGGCAGTACGACGGCGTGGTGGTGAGCGACTGGGGCGGATGCCACGATACCGACGAGGCCATCCAAAACGGTCTTGACATGGAGTTCGGCACGTGGACCGACGGACTGACCATGGGCGCCACCAACGCCTACGACAATTATCACCTGGCCTTAGCCTACAAGCGCCTGATAGAAGAAGGCAAATATACGGAGCGCGAACTCAACGACAAGGTTCGCCGCGTGCTGCGCCTCTTCTTCCGCACTACGATGAACAGGAACCGCGGCTATGGGTTCCTCTGCAGCGAGGCCCACTACGAGGCCGCCCGCCGTATCGCCGACGAGGGCATCGTGCTCTTACAGAACAACAACGGCCTGTTGCCCCTGCGCTTGGATGGCACCAAAAAGGTGCTGGTGGTGGGCGAGAACGCCATCAAGATGATGACCGTAGGCGGCGGCAGTTCGTCGCTGAAGGTACAGCACGAGATACTCCCCCTCGACGCGCTCCAGGCAGTCTGCGCCCAAGCCCATGCCACCTGCGACTACGCCCGCGGCTATGTGGGCGACACAGTACAGAGCTACAACAATGTGACAGTGGGTCGGAGCATCGCCGAGAGCCGCTCGGCCGAAGTGCTGCGTGCCGAGGCAGTAGAGAAAGCCAAGGCCGCCGACTATGTGATCATCTTCGGCGGGCTGAACAAGAGCAACCACCAAGACTGCGAGGGTTTCGACCGCGAGCAGTACGGTCTGCCCTATGGTCAGGATGAGCTGGTGGAGGCCTTGGCCGCCGTCAACAAGCACGTGGTTTTCGTCAACATCTCGGGCAACGCCGTGGCCATGCCTTGGAAAGACAAGGTGGGTGCCATCGTGCAAGGCTGGTTCATCGGCAGCGAGAGCGGCCACGCCCTCTGCGACGTGCTCACCGGCCGTGCCAACCCCTCGGGCAAGTTGCCCTTCACGTGGTGGCAGACACTGAACGACGTGCCCGCCCATCGCTTGGGCACCTTCCCCGGCACATGGCGGGCCGCTCACGACATCATCGACGAGACCTATGCCGAGAGCATCTTCGTAGGCTATCGTGGTGTGGACCGCTACAAGGTGCGCCCCACCTTCGCCTTTGGCCACGGCCTGAGCTACACCACCTTTGAGATAGGCAAGGTCACCGCCGACAAGAAGACGATGACCTCCGGCGAGACCATCACCTTCACCATCCCCGTGAGGAACACCGGCAGTGTGGCAGGCGCCGAGGTGGTGCAGTTATATGTGCGCGACGTGAAGTCGTCGCTCCCCCGTCCGGAGAAGGAGCTGAAAGGATTCCAGAAAGTCTACCTCCAGCCCGGTGAAAGCCAGGAGGTGAGCATCACCATCGACAAGAGCGCCCTGAGCTATTACGACGACGGGAAGGGTCAGTGGGTGGCCGAGCCTGGTCAGTTCGAGGCCCTCATCGGTAACTCCTCCGACCACCTCACCTCGAAGGTGAAATTTGAACTAAAGTAAAAAAGAAAAAAGTAAAAAGGTAAAAGGGTAAGAAGGATAAAAGGACAAAAAAACTGACAATCGCATAGGAATTCAGAAAAATTTGTCTATTTTTGCAGTCAAGGTGTCGTGAAGCTGTTTTCACGTCATCTTGACTGTACTATTTTACCATGAAGAGAATCGTCACAATACGCTATGGTTTGTTGATGTTGCTGGTCGTCGCCGCTCTCGGCGTGCGTGCCCAGCACAATCTCGATTCGTTGTATCGCTGTTTAGACAATGAGATAGAGCGGTTTCCTGAATATGTCGCCGTACATGACCGAGAAGTGGCCCTCCTTACCGAAGAGCTGCGACAGGCCACCGACGATGCCCTGCGCTACGACCTGAACTACCGCCTCTACGACAAATACCGCCCGTTCATCAACGACTCCGCCATCTATTATCTGAGAAACTGCATTGAGTTGGCAGAGAAACTCCATCAACCCGCACGTGTCAACGAATGCCGCTCGTTATTGGCTCTGCGCTGTTCCAACACCGGTATGTACGATGAGGCTTTGGAGATGATTAACCAGGTGGAGCCAGCATTGTTGGACACCGCCGGACTGGGCATCTATTACGAGGCACGCAACCATGTATACAACGAGTTGGCTTATTACACCCATCTGGACGACATGAAGGAGAAATACCTGAACGAAGCCAAGAAATATGAGGACTTGATGCTCAGCATCCTACCCGACACCTCGGATGCCGCTTTTCTACGTCGCGAGATGATTGATTTGAATTCCGGGCGCATACAACAGTCCATGAGCACCAACAACGAGTGGCTGCGCCATGTGAAAGTCGGCAGTCACCGCTATGCCCTTGTGGCCCTCTACCGTTACCTTGAATACAAGGCGCAGGGCGATAGTATCGAGATGATGTATTGGTTGGCTGAGTCGGCACTGTCTGACGTGCGCAACGGTGTGATGGACCAGGGGTCGCTATGGGAAATGGCCAACCAACTGATGCTCCAAGGTGACGTGGACCGCAGTTACCGTTATATCAGTTTCACCAGCGAATGTGCCACCCGCTATGGTTCGCGACAGCGCAGTTGGCAGATAGCGCCCCTGCTGTCGGCCATCGCCAACAACTACAAGGCACAAAGTGAGCGCAGCAGTCGACGGTTGCGGCTGACGGCCATTGGCATCGGTATCCTCGCCCTGTTGTTGTTGGCCTCGCTCTTCTACGTGAACCGTCAACGCAAACGACTGGCCATTGCCCAACGACGGCAGAAACATACCAACGCCATGTTGGCCGAGGCAAACGACCAACTGTCGGAGAAGAACGATGCCCTCTCCGACGTGAACGGCCAGTTGCACGCGCTGAATGCCCAGTTGGCCGAGTCGAACCGCGTGAAAGAGGAATATGTGGGACGTTTCTTGCGCCTCTGCTCCATCTATATCGACAAGACGGACAAGTTTCGCAAACGCGTGAACAAGATGGTGAAAAACCACGAATATGAAGAGTTGTACAATGTCACCCGTGGCCAAGAGTCGAAGACGCAGCAGTTGGAAGAATTGTTCGGCAGTTTTGACGCTGCTTTCCTCCACCTCTTCCCCACCTTCGTCGAAGAGGTGAACCTCTTGCTCAAACCCGAGGAACACATGGCATTGGAGAAAGACGGTCGCATGAACACCGACCTTCGCATCCTCGCCCTCATACGTCTGGGTATTGAGGACAGTTCAAAAATTGCCGAATTCCTGAACTACAGTGTGAACACCATCTACAACTACCGTGCTCGCCTGAAGACCAATGCCGTGGTAGACCGCGACGACTTCGAACGCCAAGTGAAAGAGATTGGAATTAAGAATTAGGAGCAGGGGGCAAGGGGCAAGAGGCAAAAGGCAGGAAGCAAGGAGCATGAAACCTATTAGGAAGCATCCTCTATATCATTTCTCGAAAAAGTGCATTTCCTATCATTTATTCCTGGTATTTCATCATAATACGAGGCATAAATATTGCTGAATACCAAATAATGCTATATATTTGCAACGAATACAAAAACTTATAAACTTACGAACTCATAAACTAAAAAACTTATAAACTAAAAAACTCAACAACATGAAAAAGATCTGTATACTTTTGGTATTAATGGTCTGGATGATGATACCAGCTTACGGTGCAGAGGGAGACAAGAACGACCCCATCCGCAACCAACTGACATGGATGGCACCTGCAGCCCCGTCAAACGATGAAGGTGACATCGAGAACATTTACATCGACTATATTACCCCCGACGGACAGGAGCATCATATCATCTGCGAACTGCCATGGCCCACAAATGCCAGTGTATTTGCTGGTGGTGACATAGAAGAAGAAGACATCAATTTCGATGGTATTCCCGACATGCAAGTAACCGTCGGTTATTTCGACGGCACCGGTCACAATCCCATGTATATGTATTATGTGTGGGACATGGAGACCCACCTATTCAAGGAGTTGCCCGACCCTCTTTTCATCGCCCCCGCCCTTGACCCGGAGAGCCGCAGCATCACCAGTCGTCTCACTCAGGAAAACCCGGACAACCGCCAGTCATATACCATCCATTGCCAACAATATGTATGGAAAGGCGACCAATTGGAGTTGACCAATGAATGGTCTGAAGAATTCACACTGGAATAAGCAATATAAAAACACGAACAATCCCCCGCTTTTAGACGGGGGATTGTTCGTAGACGCCCAACAGCCCGAAAAAATCCGAAGGAGGAATCATCCCTTCATGGTGTGGGCAATTTTGTCGGCGTTCATGCTTCGGGCGCTGGCATCGAATATTTCCTTGTAGACACCACCCTGGCGGTACACCTCGTCGGGCGTACCCCCCTGCACCACATGGCCCTGCTGCAGCACATATATCTGGTCGGCATCTATGATCTGACCTATGTTGTGGGAGATGATGATGACGGTGCGCCCCTCCTTGATGGCATCGATGCTCGCCTTGATCTGTTCGGTGGCTATGGCGTCGAGGCTGGCGGTAGGTTCGTCGAGGAAGATGATGGGCGGATTCTTGAGAAACATCCTCGCGATGGCGATGCGCTGTTGCTGTCCGCCACTGAGTTGGAGTGCCTGCGACTCGAAGCCCTGGGGCAGGTCCATGATTTGGTCATAGATATACGCCTTGCGTGCCGCCTCTTCCACCTCCTCGTGAGTGGCCTTGGGGTTGCCATAGCGTATGTTCTCCTCGATGGTGCCGCTGAAGATATGGTTTTTCTGCCGTACCAGTCCCACGTTCTCGCGAAGCCACTGCGTATCCCATTGGCCGAGTTCCACCCCGTCGAGCAAGATGCTGCCCCGGTCGGGATGGTAAAACTTGTCGAGCAGGTTGACAATGGTGCTCTTTCCCGCCCCGCTCAGTCCCACGAGTGCCGTGATCTTTCCCCGCTCGATGTGCAGGTTGACATCGGTGAGCGCCTGAGTGCCATTGCTGTAGGTGAAGGTGACATCCTGCATGACGAAATCGCCGCCCACCCTCTCGGGATGGTATTGCCCCGAGTCCTCCACCTCCTCGTCGGCGTGTAGAATGCCGAAATAGCCTTCGGCGTAGATGAGCGCATCGTTCATATCGTCGTAGATACGGTGTAGTTGGCGTATGGGCGCGCTCACATTGTTGAACAGCAACACATGATACATGATTTTGCCGATGGTCATGCCCGGATAATCGGTGAGCACGAGATAGGCGGTGAGAATGATGATGAGCACGGTGCCTATCTGCTCAAGGAAACTTTTCGCCCCATCGAAGATGTAACTCAGTCGTCGCGTGTTCATCTGCTGGTCGGTCATCTGCCGCTGTATGTCGGCCTGTCGCCCCGACTCTATCTCCTCACGGTTGAACGACTTGATGACGCTGATGCTCTCGATGATGTTGAGTATGCCCTGGCTCACCGCCTGATGGCTGCCGAACACGCCTCGCCGCCATCCCTTCAGCCGTTTGGCCTGGATATAGGTGATATAGAAATAGATGGGCACGATGCAGAGTGCCACCAGTCCCACATACACATTAGCCATGAACATGAGTGCGAGGGCGAGCACGGCACTGGTGAAGAGTGGCAGAATTTCGATGAACAGGTTGTTCACCGTATTGCTCAGGCTCATCACCCCTCGGTCGATGCGCGACTGCAGTTTTCCCGTCTCGTTGTCGGCAGCAGAGAAGAAAGCCATGCGGAACGAGAGCATCCTCTCCACCACGCGCAGCGAGAGGTCGCGACTGATGAGGATGCGCATCTTCTGCCCGAGGAACCGTTGTGCGAAGGTGACGAGAGCCGACAACAGTTCCTTGCCCAATAGGATGACGCTGATGGTGATGAGGATCTTGGCAGCCGCCGTCCATGCGAAGTTGGTCTGCTGTATTAGTTCGTTGATGGCATCTACGGCACGGTCGAGCACCACGGCATTGACCTGTGCCATCAGCGACCCCACCAGTGTGAGAGCCAGTGTGGCCACCACCAACCACTTATAGGGTTTAACGAAAGGGGCTATGTTGGTGAGCAGGCCCCAGATGTTCATTTTCTTCTCTTCCATCATGTTATGGTTCGAAGTTGTCGACGATCTGTCGCAGCGGCATCATGACCGACGTGTATTTCTCTGGGTATTCGAGACGCACGGTGTAGAACACCCCATTGCGGAGTACCGTCTTCTCATTATACACCTTCCCTTCGGCTGCGGAACCGGTGATGATGAAGAAGTTGGCACCCACCTTCTCCTTATGGGCATTGGGATCGCGCAGTTTGATCTCCTCGGCGATGGAGTTGTCGAGTGCGTTGTTCGAGGCATAGGTGGAGAGCGTGATGTCGCGGTAATAGTACGCCCGTCCGTCGCCATTCTGTGGTTCCGGTCCCGGCGCCATGAAGTTGGGAATATTGACCCGATAGCCGAAACGGTCGTTCTCATAAGAAGTGTACTCAAACTGCGACAGCCGTCGCTCCAACGCCTCTAAGTCGTCGCCATTGGCTGCGACGGTTTCACCGGCGGTCGGCTGTTCACCTGAAGCCTCGGCACCACCGCTTGCCGTCGTGCCCTCGTCGATTACCAAGTCGCCCTCGCCCACCGATTCCGACGCTTTCTTCTGTTTGAGGGTGTCGGACAAGCCCGTTTTCGCCGGCTCCTTATCTTTATTAAGGAAATAGAGAGCCGCACCCACCCCGCCGGCCACAAGGAGGAAGCCGATGATGGCTGCAGCGATGATTCCCCCCTTGCCCTTTTGGGGAGGTTGCTGGGGAGGGTTGGGCGTATAGGGTTGCTGGGGGGTATCGGGCTGATAAGGCTGCTGGCCCTGGTTAGGCAGTTGCGGGGGATAGCCGTAGGGTTGCTGGGGCAGGGGTTGTGTTTCCTGCGAAGGTTGGTAAGGCGGCTGCGGAGGATAACCGTAGGGTTGCTGAGGGTTGTTTTGTTGCGGGTCCATAGAGATGGTTTTATGGGGGGTTATTCATTCATCGGTGGGAAGGCATGAAACCTCACCTTTCGCCATTTTGACGACGAAGATATAAATAATTCGGCGACGAAGATATAAATAAAAGGTGACACTACCGCCGATTTCGTAATATTTTTTCAAGAAAAGGGATTTTTCGGGGTGAGAGGGGGAGGGGTTACTCCGCCACAAATAAACGAAGACCGCCCTTCCTTGTCAGGTTCCCCCCCTCCTTGGGAGGGGAAAGGGGGAGGCTATTAGATATATTTTAAAAAAAACCGACATTAAGCGTTAAAAAATTTGTAATTTTGAAAAATATCATTTATTTTTGCGGCGGAAACACTAATTATTCACTAAAATCATCAAAACAATGAAAAAGATTTTATTAGCAGCAGCAATGGTTCTGGTATCGTTGGGCGCAAGCGCACAACATGCAGTAGGCGGCCTCACCCTGCAGCCTCAGGTGGGTATGACAATATCGACCTTTACCAGCAACGACAACGCGAAGATGAAAGTGGGTCTGGTGGCCGGTGCCGAATTGGAATACCAAGCTACCGACATGTTGGGTATCGCCGCCGGTGTGCAATATGCCATGCAAGGTAGTGCCGTCGATGGTGTTGACGACAACCAGAATTACGACTATCTGAACATCCCCATCCGTGCCAAGGTGTATGTGGCTCCTGGCTTCTCCATCAATGGTGGTATGCAGTTCGGTTTCCTTACCCGTGCCAAATGGGATGAATTAGACCTGAAAGATGGCAGCAAGAGCTTCGACTTCTCCATTCCTCTCGGCCTTTCGTATGAGATTTCGAATGTGGTGATCGACGCCCATTACAACCTTGGTCTGACCAACGTGGGCAAGACTGGCGACAGCAAGAACTCGGTCATCATGCTGACCGTGGGCTACCGCTTCGATCTCTAATCTTTTTAAGTGGTGAGGGGTGAGAGGTGAGGGGTGAGAGATTACCCCCACGCGTATGCCCAAATATAAAAGGGCATAGCTCAACGAAGCCTCTACGAATGAAAAGATAAAAACGCCAGCGAGAAAAAATCTCGCTGGCGTTTTTTCATCCTCCTTCCCTGTCAGCTCCCCCTCCTTGGAAGGGGGAAGGGGGAGGCTTTGAGAGGCTTTTTATTTACTTAAACAACAGCTGTGCCATCTGATAGAGAGAGCGTCGCCAGGTGAGGAACTCGTGGGCCGTGCCCTCGGAGATGAATCCATGGGCGTTGAATCCCGCAGCCTTGAGGTTCTCCACCGACGAACGGATGCCGTCGGGGCGCTCCTTGCTGCCACAGCTCTCGAAGATGAGCTTCACCTGTTTCTTGTCCTTGATGTCGGCGGGCTCATAGGTGCCACCGCTCAGCAGTCCGTACGAGCCGAAGACCTCGGGACGGCGCAGGGTGATGAGCTTCGTCTCGAAGCCACCCATCGACAGTCCCGCCATGGCGCGGTTCCACTTGTCGGTCTTTGTGAGGAAATGCGAGTCGATATAAGGCACCAGCTCGTCGACGAGCACCTTCTCGAAGTCCTCGGCGGTGAACTCCTGCAGTCCGCCGAAACGTACCTCGTTGGTCATGCCGTAGGTCATCACGATGATAAACGGTTTGATCTTGCCCGCAGCGATCAGGTTGTCCATGATGAGGTTGGCGTGTCCTTGGTTGCTCCAAGCCGTCTCGTCCTCACCCCAGCCATGCTGCAGGTAGAGCACGGGGAAGCGCTCCTTAGGATTCTTGCCATAGGTGGGCGGAGTATAGACGAAGGCGCGGCGGTTGGTGTTGGTGCTGGGCGACCAGAACAGCACCTGCTGCACATTGCCGTGGGGCACATTCTTCATCGCATAGAAATCCTGGTCGTGGGCGGGAATCTCGATGCCGCTCTCCCAACGTGTGGAGCCGTAGTAGTTGCAGGCACCCGGGTCGTTGAACGTGCCACCGTCGATGGTGAGGTGGTAGTAGTGGAAACCCTCGTCCATCGGTCCTTCGGTCATGCCAATCCACGAGCCGTCGTAGGTCTTGCGCAGCTGAGTGCCGCCACTGCCACCCAGTCCGAGGCTCACCGACACGGCCTGTGCCTCGGGAGCCACCACGCGGAACCGCACATAGCCCTGCGAGTTGACCATGGGGAACTGCTGTCCCGGTTGGTTCATCACCGACGGTTTGAAGTCCTCCTTGATGCCCTCCTGCTCGGCGAAGGCCAAGTCGGGGTTGAAAGGCGGTTCCTGAGGGCCACCGAAACCACCGCGGCGACGCTGTTGCTGAGCGGGATTGGGTTTCGGACGCTCGGGCAACGGCCACAATGCCGGTTTCATGTCGCGTATCACCTCATAAGCCATCTTGGGCTTGTAGTCAGAGTCGAAAGGCAGGGGGTAGTTGGCGGCACCGAGCCACGAGTCGCGGTCGCTAAGGTTCCAGAAGGTCACGCAGTCGATCACGTCCTTATGCTTGCGGAACACGTTGAACACGCGGGCATATTGGTCGGCGAGATGCTGTTTCACGCTGTCGCTGATGTTGACGCCTTCGCGCGAGAAGCGCAGCTGTCCACCCATCTCCGCATTCACGCGGATGTCGAGCTCGGTCACATGGATATGGCTGACCACCTGCTTGTAGAGTTTGATGGCGTCGTCGATCGCCTGCTCCGTCGGGCCGTAGATATTGTAGTGGCCCTGCATACCGATGCCATGGATGGGCACGCCCGCCGCCTTCATCTTCTTCACCATGTTGTAGATACGCTGGCTCTTCACCGGGTCGCACTCATTGTAGTCGTTGTAGAACAGCAGTGCATTGGGATCCGCCTCGTGGGCGAACTGGAATGCCTTGGCGATGAACTCGTCGCCGCAGAGCTTATACATCGGGCTCTGGCGGTAGGGATCCTCGGCATTGGCGTCGTCGGTCATGGCCTCGTTGACCACATCCCAGCAATATACGATATCCTTGTAACGGCTCACCACCGCCTGGATATGGTTTTTCATGCGTTGGTAGAACACCTCCTTGGTAGGATTGTCGTTGTACATCCACTGTCCGATCTGCGAGTGCCACATCAGGCAGTGTCCGCGCAGCTTGATGCCATGTGTGCGGCAGAAGTTGGCTATGCGGTCGGCGTTCTCCCAGTTGAACTGACCTTCACGGGGCTCGGTAGGTTCGGGCTTCATGTCGTTCTCGCAGGTCATGCTGTTGAACTCCCGCATGACGAGAGCCGACTGTTCCGCGTTGGTCACGTTGCGCTGGTTGACCGCCACGCCAATCATGAAATAATCTTTGTAAGCATCCTTCAGTCCTTGCGCCCACGTGCTGGTACAGCAGGCCAAGAGCATCAAGGGAAGCACTTTCTTAAAAGTTTTTCTCATTGTTTTTGGTTTTTTGTTATAGGAATTATTGTTTTATCGGGGGGGTAATCGGTTTCGTCTCCACAAAATTAAATAAAAAAACAACCCCTCACTTCATCCCATGTATCAACAACCTTTCTAAATGTAAAATCCACCGTTCGATGAATCAATACCGCGGCGAAATGATAAAGCGGCCGACAGGGACGGACTGGGATTCGTATTCGCGGCGTTGGCGCTGCTGTTCCAGCCGTTCTTCAAGATAGCGTTGGGAAGGACGATATGGAACGTGGTGGATGTATTAGTGGCGGTGGGATTGATCGTGCTGATAGTAAAGGCGTTCGGGAAGAAGAAAAAGTGAGGGTCGAATGTTGACGAGTTGTTGAGACGTAGGTCGAAAAAATGTCGCCTATGGCGATTGAGGAATGAGGAAGATGCGGGCGAGACAAGCACGCCCCTACAGCAGCAACGACAACGAATTAAACGAATTAGACGAATTGGCGGGCGAGACAAGCACGCCCCTACAGCAGCAACGACAACGAATTAAACGAATTAGCGGGCGAGACAAGCACGCCCCTACAGTATCATCGACAACGAATTAAACGAATTAGCGGGCGAGACAAGCACGCCCCTACAGTATCATCGACAACGAATTAAACGAATTAAACGAATTGGCGGGCGAGACAAGCACGACCCTACAGCAGCAACGACTACAAATTAAACGAATTAAACGAATTGGCGGGCGAGACAAGCACGCCCCTACAGGATGAGGAGGGATTATTCCGAAAAGGAGGATTCGGAAAAGGATTCGGGGGAGGATTCGGGAGAAGGTTCGGCGGCTATGCCGAGGGAGCGGTCTTCTTCGTGTTGGGGATATACAGAAGGGGTGAGGGGTGAGAGGTGAGGGGTAAGAGAAGGGGTGAGAGGTGTGGGGTGAGGGGTGAGAGAAGGGACAGTGCGGTCGTGCAGATAGATGCGGTGGAGGGTGAGGGCCAGAGATGAGAGGGTGAGCTCACGCTGTTTCTTGGTGAGTTGGCATCCCCAGACGGTGATGCAATGCCATCCCATCTCTGCCAGTCGACGCTGCACCTCGACATCACGCTCGCGGTTGCGGTTGATTTTCCGCTCCCAGAAGTCGGTGTTGGTGCGGGGCAGTCGAAAGGCGCCACAATCATGGCCATGCCAGAAACAGCCGTTGACGAAGATGCAGGTGCGGTACTTGCGCAGCACGAGGTCGGGATGGCCGGGCAGGCGTGGAGAGTTGAGCCGATAGCGGAAGCCACAGGCGAAGAGATAACGCCGCACCAACAGCTCGGGCTGGGTGTTGCGCCCATGGATGGCCGCCATGATGCGGCTGCGCTTATCCTTGCTGAATGTGTCCATGATTCCTTGGTTTGCTGAGCCATAGCCCCACGAAGGTGAGCAGGCCGTTGAGCATGAGCAGCTCGTAGCCGAAGCGATAACCCGTGAAGTGGGTGGTGAGTTGGTCGATGGCAAAGCAGATGAGAGGCGATGCCACGGCGATGTAGGGCACCACACGGTCGTTCACCTGCCGTCGGGTGAAGAGCGAAAAGGCGAACAGTCCGAGCAGCGGTCCGTAGGTATAGCCGCAGAGCACGTAGATAGCATCGATGATACTCGACGAGTTGACCACGCGGAACAGGAGGATGAAGAGCACGAAAAGCACGGCGATGCCAATGTGGGCACGTCGGCGCAACCGTTCGTCGTCGGGTCGACGACGTATGTCGACGCAATAGGAGGTGGTCATGGCCGTGAGTGCCGAGTCGGCGGAGGAGAAGGAAGCCGCCACGATGCCGATGGTGAAGAAGACGACCACGAGGGTGCCTAAGCGTCCCGAGGCGGCGAACATGGGCAACAGGTCGTCGCCGGCGGCAGGCAGAGCCAATCCCTGTCGACCAGCCAGCATCACCAGCAGCACGCCGAGGAAGAGGAAGAGCAGGTTGGCCGGCACGAAGGCGAAGCCATAAGTACACATATCCTTCTGCGCCTCGCGCAAGGTCTTGCAGGTGAGGTTCTTTTGCATCATATCCTGGTCGAGGCCGGTCATGACGATGACGATGAAGATGCCACTGAGGAACTGTTTCCAGAAATTCTGTCGCGACAGCCAATCGTCGAACACGAACATACGGCTATGGTCGTCGGCTGCCACCGCCTGCACCGCCTCGCCGAGGCTCATGTCCAAGGCTCCTGCCACATGGATGATGATGAGCACGAGGGCCGTGAACATGCAGGTGGTCTGCAGGGTGTCGGTCCACACCAACGTCTTGATGCCCCCGCGTCGTGTATAGAGCCAGATGAGTGCCACCATGACCACCACGGTGAGCGGGAAGGGCACCCCCACCCCATCGAGCACGAACCGCTGGAGGATGATGCACACCACATAGAAGCGGGCTGCGGCTCCCGTCATCTTCGACAGAAGGAAGAACGATGCCCCCGTGGTATACGCCCTGGAGCCAAGTCGGCGGTGCAGGTAGGAATAGATGGTGGTGAGGTTATAACGATAGTAGATGGGCAACAGGATGAACGCCACGGCGAAATAGCCGAGGATAAAGCCCAGGCAGGTCTGCATATAGGTCATGTCGATGGCCATGACCATGCCGGGCACGCTGACGAAGGTGACTCCCGAGATGGAGGCTCCGATCATGCCGAAGGCCACCATATACCATGGCGAGCGGCGGTTGCCCCGAAAAAAAGTGTCGTTGTCGGAACGCTTGGCCGTTAGTCGGCTGAACGACAACAATACGGCGAAATAGATAAGAATGGTGACAATTATTATCATAATGGATGCAAAAGTAGCACAAAAATTTTGTATTACCCCCATTTTTCATTACTTTTGCGACCAGTTTCATTCAGAACTAAATAATTATAATCATGGCAAGACAGAAAAAGTACATTCTCCAGGAGAGCGAGATTCCCACGCAGTGGTACAACATCCAAGCAGACATGGTGAACAAACCCATGCCTCCAATTCACCCTGCCACCAAGGAGCCCCTGAAGGTGGAAGACTTGGCACATATCTTCCCCTTGGAATGTTGCAAACAAGAGTTAGACACCGAGCATGCCTGGATAGACATTCCCGAGGATGTACTCGAGAAATACAAATATTACCGTTCCACCCCGTTGGTGCGTGCCTATGCCTTGGAAGAGGCATTAGGAACCCCCGCCCATATCTATTTCAAGAACGAGAGCACCAACCCGCTCGGTTCGCACAAGATCAACTCCGCCCTGCCGCAGTGTTACTACGCCAAGATGGAGGGCACGACCAATGTGACCACCGAGACAGGTGCAGGACAGTGGGGTGCCGCCCTGAGCTATGCCGCCAGTGTCTATGGTCTGGAGACCGCCGTCTATCAGGTGAAGATCAGCATGCGCCAGAAGCCCTACCGCAGCAGCATCATGCGCACCTTCGGTGCCACGGTGGAAGGGTCGCCGTCGATGTCGACCCGTGCAGGCAAGGACATCATCACCCGCGACCCCAACCATCAGGGTTCGTTAGGTACCGCTATCAGCGAGGCCGTGGAGTTGGCCACTACCACACCCAACTGCAAATACACACTGGGCTCGGTGCTCAACCATGTGGCCCTGCACCAGACCATCATCGGTCTGGAGGCAGAGAAGCAGATGGCTATGGCCGGCGAATATCCCGACATGGTGATCGCCTGTTTCGGTGGCGGCAGCAACTTCGGTGGCATCGCCTTCCCCTTCATGCGTCATAACATCCTCGACGGCAAGACCACTGAGTTCATCGCCGCCGAACCCAACAGCTGTCCGAAGCTCACCCGCGGTGAGTTCCGCTATGACTTCGGCGATGAGGCCGGCTACACGCCGCTGCTGCCGATGTTCACCCTGGGTCATAACTTCAAGCCCGCCAACATACATGCCGGTGGTTTGCGTTACCATGGTGCCGGCGTGATCGTGTCGCAACTTATCAAGGACGGGCTGATGCATGGAGTAGACATACCTCAGTTGGAATCGTTCGAGGCTGGCATTCTGTTCGCCCGCACCGAGGGCATCATCCCCGCACCCGAGAGCAGCCACGCCATCGCCGCCACCATCCGCGAGGCATTGAAGTGCAAGGAGACAGGCGAAGAGAAGGTGATACTCTTCAACCTAAGTGGCCATGGACTGATTGACATGTCGGCGTATGACAGTTACCTTAGCGGTGACCTGCAGAACTACAACCTCACCGACGAGGAAATTAAGAAGAACCTGGAAAGTTAAGGAGTAAGTAAGAAGAAAAACATAAAAGGCTGTTTTGCAGTGCGATATGGTGTACTGCGAAACAGCCTTATTATATCATAAAGGTTAAGACCGTCTTTTACAAACCACCCCGCACCCCTCCTTTGAAAAAGGAGGGGAAAAGAAAGCTTCAGTTTGAAATGGAGGGGATAAGGTTATCTTATCCCCTTCTTTTCTATTTCGCGCAGGATGAAGACGGCTTCGCCTACGGCATTGACATTATCGATGACCACGGAACGTTTTCCGCCCACATCCTTCGGCTTGCATCTCTTGGGATTATCCACAATATACTGGAGCACCTTTTCGAACTGGTCGCTGTCGTAGAAAGGACTGTCGGGGATGCTCACGAACTGCATCTGCATGCGCCCTCCCTTGAGGATGATCTTCTCGCAACCCAACCGACGCCCGAGCCGCCGGAGAGGCACCACCTGCATGAGTTCCTCGCCCTCGCGAGGCACCGGTCCGAAACGGTCCTCAAGACGTTTGCGATACGCCGCCAGGTCGTCGTCGTTCTCGATATTGTCCAACTCGCGATAAAGGAGCATCCTTTCGCTGCTGCCTGGCACGTACAGGTCGGGGAAATACATCTCCATGTCGCTTTCCACGGCACAGTCGTCGACGAAGCCCTCGCCGGTGACCGTGCGTCCTACCTTGATATCCTCGGCATAGAGATCGCTGAACTCCTCATTTTTCAGTTCGGTGACCGCCTGGCTGAGGATTTTCTGATAGGTCTCATACCCCAGGTCTTCCATGAATCCACTCTGCTCCGCCCCCAACAGGTTGCCGGCGCCACGGATATCGAGATCCTGCATGGCGAGGTTGAAACCGCTGCCCAAGTCGGAGAACGTCTCCAAGGCTTCCAACCGGCGACGGGCTTCGGTGGGCAGCAACGACTTAGGTGGTGCCAACAGATAGCAGAACGCCTTACGGTTAGAGCGTCCCACCCTACCCCTCATCTGATGGAGGTCGGACAATCCGAAACGATGGGCATCGTTGATGATGATTGTATTGGCATTGGGTATATCCACGCCGTTCTCGACGATGGTGGTGGAGAGCAGCACATCGTAGTCGTGGTTGATGAAACCCATGATGATATCCTCGAGTTCCTCGGGTTTCATCCTTCCATGTCCGATGGCCACGCGGGCATCGGGCACATACTTATGTATGAGCCGGGCTATCTCTTCGAGGTTGGATATACGGTCGTTGACGAAGAACACCTGTCCGTTGCGGCTCATCTCAAAGCCTATGGCATCGGCTATCACCTCATGGCCGTAGGTGGCCAGCTCGGTATAGATGGGATAGCGGTTGGGGGGAGGCGTGCGAATGATGCTCATATCCCTTGCCCCCATGAGGGAGAACTGCAAGGTGCGCGGTATGGGTGTCGCCGACATGGTGAGTGTGTCGATGTTCGACTTGAGCTGTCGTATCTTCTCCTTGGTGGATACGCCGAACTTCTGTTCCTCGTCGATGATGAGCAGTCCGATGTCTTTCCATTTCACTGTCTTGCCAATGAGTTTGTGGGTGCCGATGATGATGTCGATGCGCCCCTCGGCCAGTTCGTCGAGGATCTCACGCGTCTTCTTCGCACTCCTCGCCCTCGACAGGTATTCCACCCTGACAGGCAGGTTGCGCAGTCGTTCGGAGAAAGTCTGGTAATGCTGGAAGGCCAGCACGGTGGTAGGCACGAGCACCGCCACCTGCTTGGAGTCGCACGCCGCCTTGAAGGCAGCACGTATGGCCACCTCGGTCTTGCCGAAGCCCACATCGCCGCACACCAGGCGGTCCATGGGTCGCGCCTGCTCCATGTCCATCTTCACATCGTTGGTCGCCTTCAGTTGGTCGGGCGTGTCTTCGTAGAGGAACGAAGCCTCCAGCTCATGTTGCAAGTAGTTGTCGGGCGAGAAGGCGAACCCCTTCTCGTGTCTACGGCGTGCATAGAGTTTGATGAGGTCGCGTGCGATGTCCTTGATGCGTTTCTTGGTGCGTTCCTTCATGCGCTCCCACGCCCCTGTGCCCAGTGTGCTCAATCGCGGCGGCTCGCCGGTGTCGCTGCGCCGGTATTTGGAAATCTTGTAAAGCGAGTGTATGGACACGTCGACCATGTCGCCCCGCTGGTAGACGATGCGTATCATCTCCTGGTAGCTGTTGCCTGTGGGCACGCGCACCAGTCCGAAGAACTTGCCCACGCCGAAGTCGACGTGCACCACGAAGTCGCCGGGTTCCATCTCCTGCAGTTCCTTCATGGTGAGCGCCATCTTTCCCACGCGGGCGGCATCCGACTTGAGGTTGTACTTATGGAAACGGTCGAATATCTGGTGGTCGGTGAAGAAACAAGCCTTCAGGTCGTGGTCGATGAACCCCTCGTGGAGTGTGCGGTCGACCGCCTCGAAAGGCAAGGTGGGCGGTGCGAAGATATCGTCGGTGGGAGGGTTGAAGATATCCTGCAACCGCTGTATCTGTTTCTGGCTGTCGGCCAGGATATAGAGTCGATACCCCTTGGCAAGATGGTCTTGCAGCGTCTGCGTGAGCAGCGGCAGGTTCTTATGGAACAGCGGCTGAGGTGTGATATGGAAGGACACCGCCGCATCGGGTTCCGTCTTGGGTCGTGGTCCGAAGGTAAGCCATCGGAACTTGTCTACCGCCTCGATGAAATCCTTGGCACTGAGCAAGGCACTTTCTCGCTGCATTTCACGGGCTATCTGTTGGCGCTCCATCTCCGTGGCCTGCTCCATGCGTTCGGTGAGTGCTTGGTTGGAGAAGCCGTCGGCATAGACCTGGGCTATGGTGTCGCGCACATACACATAATCCTTCATCACGATGAGCGCATCGTCGGGCAGGAACTGGAAGAAAGGGATACGCCTATCGGTACGTGCCGACAGTTCGGGCACGATGTCTACCTGCTCCTTCTTCTCCTTCGACAACTGGCTCTCCACCTCGAAGGAGCGGATGGAGTCGATCTCGTCGTCGAAGAAATCAATGCGGAAGGGCAGTTCGCTGCTAAAGGAATAGACATCGAGGATGCTCCCTCGGATGGCGAACTGACCTGGTTCGTACACATAATCCTGTTCGTGGAACCCCAGCGAGAGCAATCGCTTGCGCAGGTCGTTCATGTCGACCACCTGTCCTTGGTGGAGCGAGACCACCCGTTCGTCGAGTTGGCTTTTCGACACCACGAGTTCCGAGAGAGCCTCGGGATGGGTGATCACCAGCAAAGCTTTCTTTTTGCCCCGCGTGGTGAGACGTGTAAGCACCTCGGTGCGCAATATCTCGTTAGCGGCATCGCGCTGTCCGTATTTCACCGCCCGTTTATAGGATGAGGGGAAGAAGAGCACATCGCGGCTCTTAGTCTGGTCGATATCGTGGTAGAAATAGCCCGCCTCGTCGGCATCCTGAAGGATGAAGAGCACCACCGACTGCTTGTCGACGACGCCCGACAAAGCCACGGGAGCCGACGACGCCAATAGGCCGTCGGCATGCAGGCGCCGCAGATGGCGGTCGTCGAGCAACTGGACCAACGCCCTACAATTGGGCGATTGGGCATACAGTTGGGTCAGTTCCTTGATTTTCATTCCTCGCTGGGCATTTTGGGATATTTACGGAACCATCCGTCCCAGCGCAGGCGCATCACCCCGAAGAAGGCTTCGCCGAATATGCCCCCACTCATCTTGCTCACCCCCTCGCGCCGATTGACGAAGACCACGGGCACCTCCTTGATCTTGAATCCTATCTTATGAGCGGTGTATTTCATCTCTATCTGGAAGGCATATCCCTTGAAACGAATCTTGTCGAGTTCGATGGTCTGCAACACCCTCCGTTTGTAGCATTTGAAGCCCGCCGTGGTGTCGTGTACCTTGAAGCCCGTGACCAAGCGCACGTATTTGGAGGCGAAATAACTCATGAGCACGCGTCCGATAGGCCAGTTGACCACATTGACCCCACTGACATAGCGTGAGCCGATGGCCAGGTCGTAGCCTTCATCGTGGCAGGCGGCATAGAGCCGAGGCAGGTCGTTGGGGTCGTGCGAGAAGTCGGCATCCATCTCAAACACATAGTCGTAGTCGTGCTGAAGCGCCCATTTGAAGCCGGTGATGTAGGCTGTGCCCAGCCCTTGTTTGCCCTCGCGTTCGATGATGAACAGTCGGTTGTCGAACTCGTCGAGCATCAGTTGGTGGACAATGTTGGCCGTACCGTCGGGGCTGCCATCATCGATGATGAGGATATCGAAATATTTCTCCAACGAGAAGACGGCACGGATAATTTTCTCGATGTTCTCCTTCTCGTTGTATGTGGGTATGATGACGATGCTGTCGCTCTTGTTCATGTGCGGAGGCATTTAGGGGGTTTGAAATGCAAAGTTAACTTTTTTTTCGGAATCGACAAAATCTTCAATGTTCATTTTGTTAGAGGTGAGGGGTAAGAGGTGAGAGATATGTCCACAGCGGAGTTATGTCTACACTCCTGAACTCCCATGAACTCCCAATCTCCTGAACCCAACATTTATTGGTCGGGGTTTTCCACATACCCTTGGAAATCGGGTTCGAGAGCGCTCATGACCGCCGAATAGCTGTCGGCCATGGTGGTGCTCACATTGTCGGCACCCTTGGAAATGGGATAGATGGGTTGATGGATGGTGAGGCTCATGGGATGCCAGTCGACCCACTTGAAGTCGCGCATGCGCGGCATGATATGGAACGAGCCATTGATAGTGAGAGGCACCACGGGCAGTTGCAATTCATCGGCCAACATGAAGGCACCTCGTTTGAACTTCGCCATGTGGCCGGTGAAGGTGCGTGACCCTTCGGGGAAGACCACGAGCGATATGCCACCCTGGAGGATTTTCTCAGCCTTGTCCATGGATTGTTTGATGCGCTTGGGTCCGCGCTTGTCGACGAAGATCTGTTTCGATTTCTCGCAAGCCAGTCCCACGAAAGGCAGCTTGCGCAACTGATATTTCATCATCCACTTGAAGTTGCGGGGCAGATGGCCGAAGATGAGGAAGATGTCGAACGCCCCTTGGTGGTTAGCCACAAAGACATAGGACTGTCCTTTCTCCAGATGGTTTTTTCCTTCCACCTTGACGGGTATGAGCAACACCTTGAGTACCACCCATGCCCATATCTTGCCGGGGTAGTAGCCCCAGAAATGGCCACCGCCCAGGAAACAGCCGATGACGGTGACAAGGGCGATGAAGATGGTCCATACGAGAAGTATGGGTATGGCAATGAACAGTTGATAGATACGGTATAGATATTTCATGGTGATTGAGGGTTAAGTCCTTTATGCAGGGTGACGACCACTATTTCGCCGGGCACGCCGAAGCGTAGCGGCACGAGTCCGCCCAGTCCGCTGGTGACATAGATGATGCGTCCGCCTTCGTCGTACATGCCATTGTATTCATCATAGGCCATCGCTGCGGGAGAGAACCCGAAGAGCGAGATCTGTCCGCCGTGAGTATGTCCGCTGAAGGTGAGTTGGGCTTTCGATTCGGGCAGTATATGTGAGCGCCACGCCGTGGGGTCGTGTTGGAGCATGATGGTGAAGGCACCGTCGGGGATGCCCGCTACGGTCTTGGCCACATCGCCCCTGGCCACTTCCTCCATCTTGCCCATGTTCTCCATGCCCGCCACATAGATGGAATCAGCACCACGCCGTATGATGCGGTGCTCGTTGAGCAAGAGGGTCCATCCCAGCTCGCGCTCGCTGTCGACCACCCTGCGTTCCAGTGTCACCTTCTCTGCCGAGTCGGCCTTCACATAAGCGGCATAGTCGTGGTTGCCCAAGACGGAGTAGACCCCGTCGCGCGACTGTAATGAGTTGAGCAGGTGGCGGTGCGGTTCTATCTCTTCGGCCCGCATATTGATGAGGTCGCCGGTGAAACACACCATATCGGCATCCTGGGCGTTGATGCTGTCGAGTGCCGTCTTAAGAATCTCCTGGTCGCCGCCCATATAGCTGCCCACATGGGCGTCGGAGAAGAGCGCTATCTTATAGCCGTCGAAAGCACGAGGCAACTGTTCGAAATAACAATCCACGCGTCGCACCTCAAATTGAGCGAAGCCCACAGATAGACCGTAGATGGTGGCATAGCACAGATAGCCTACGGCTATGAGCCCCACCAAATTGCCCCAATTCCGTTTGGAATGGAACAGGCGCGCTACGCCCCTGCCCATGATGGAGAAGAGGGCGAACGCCGCCTTGGTGGCCACGAGCAAGCCCATACATGCGAGGAAGAAATACAGAATAATGCGGTTGTGAGGAATGAAATCTCTCGCCGTGGCCATCATTACCAAGAAGATGATGAGAAAGAGGCCCGGACAGAGCCACAGCAGTTTTTTCCATACCGCCATCCTTCTGGGCCGGATATAGCGGATAAAGATATAGAGGTCGGGCAGTATGACCAGCAATAGGAACAGGATGATATGTCGTGAAACCATTTTACTTCCTTTTTTACTTCCTTTTCTACTTCAACATTGATGATTCCAGGAAACGGCGCATCATCGCTACAGGTATGCCGCGCCGCCCGGCATAGTCGGTGAGTTGGTCCTCGCCGATGGGCCCCAAATCAAAATAGTGGGCTTTGGGATGGGCTATCATCAGGCCGGAGACCGACGCATGAGGTCGCATGGCCCCATGTTCGGTGAGATGGATGCCTATCTCCTTCATTCCCACCAGTTCGTTGAGCACGAAGTTGACACTCGTGTCGGGCAGCGAGGGATAGCCCACAGCTGGACGTATGCCCTGGAACTCCTCGCGCAGCAGTTGGTCGATGGAGAGTTGTTCATCGGGAGCATAACCCCACCAATGGCGTCGCACCTCAAGGTGCATCTTCTCGACCGTGGCCTCAGCCAACCGGTCGGCGAGGGTCTGCGCCAACAACCGTTGGTACTCGTCGTGGGCGTATTCCTTCTCCATGGCGGCATCGACGGTGACGGCGAACACCCCCACCCTGTCGGTCACACCCTTGGAGCGCGGACTGACGAAGTCGGCGAGCGACAGGCACACGCCCTGAGCGTTAGGCCGCTGCTGGCGGAGCATGGGCAGTCGAGTCTCTCCCAACCAGACATCATCACCCTCGGAATAGGCATCGAAGAGTTGGAATACGGCATGCGTATGATAGCGTCGTTCCCAATCATCGACCAACTGAAGCGCTTCCTGGCGCAAAGCCTCGCGCGCTTCCCGGGGTTTGCCGTTCATCTCCCACGCATGGAAGAAATACAGCCAGTTGATATAGTCGACCACCTCTGACAGGCGGTATGAACACACCTTCCTCATACTTGGCTCCTGAAGATGAGTTGTTCGCCACGGCTGTCGGATAGCATCCTTCCGTCGCCGACGATATGCGCACCGTTGCAGAAAGTATGCTGCACCTGCCAGCCCAGCCGACGACCGAGGAGCGGGCTCCATTGGCACTTGCTCGCAATATCGGTCTGCCGAAGCGTCCAGGGATGACGCCGCACGATGGTGAGGTCGGCTTTGTAGCCCTCGCGCAGGAAGCCCCTTCTATGGATGGCGAACAGACGGGCGGGATGATGGCACATCAGGGCTACCATCCGTTCCATCGAGAGCACACCCTGGTCGACCAAGTCAAGCATCGCCACCAAGGAGAACTGCACCATGGGCATGCCCGAGGCCGCCTTGGCGCATCCCCCCTCTTTCTCGCCGAGGGCATGAGGAGCATGGTCGGTGGCCACGGTGAAGATGCGCCCATCGGTGAGCGCACGCCTCAGGCAGTCGCGGTCGCCAGCGGTTTTCACACTCGGATTGCATTTCACCCACGAGCCTTTGTCGGCATAATCGGCGTCGGTGAAGAGCAGGTGAGCCAACACCGCCTCGGCAGTGATATTGGGTATGTGGGTGTCGGTGGCAGGCTCGAAGAGAGCCAGCTCGTCGGCAGTGGAGAGGTGGGCCACATGCAGCCGCGTGCCATATTCCTTGGCCAGACTGACGGCGAGTGATGATGAGGCCACACAAGCCTCGCGTGAGCGGATTTGTGGATGGTGCGCCACGTCGGGGTCGTCGCCCCAGCGTTGCCGCGCTTCCAGCATATTACGGTTGATGATATTGGTGTCTTCGCAATGCGCCATGATAGGCAACGTTGCCGTTTGGAACAACCGACGGAGGGTCTTGGCATCGTCGACCAGCATATTGCCCGTAGAGGAACCCATGAACAGTTTGATGCCCGGCACACGCGGGTCATCCTGCGGCAATAGGTCGATATTGTCGTTGGTGGCCCCGAAGAAGAAGGAGTAGTTGACATGGCTTTTCCGCTCCCCCAGCCGCCATTTTTCTTCCAAAGCCTCGACGGTGGTGGTTTGCGGCATGGTGTTGGGCATGTCGAAAAACGAGGTGACCCCGCCCAGAGCTGCCGCCCTACTCTCGCTCTCGATGTCGGCCTTATGGGTGAGTCCTGGCTCTCGGAAATGCACATGGGTATCGATAATGCCCGGCAGCAAATAGCAGCCCCGGGCATCTATCACTTGTTGGTAATCCTGCCGCCGTGCGACTGGTCCCTCGATAATCTGTCGGATAATATCGCCGTCAATCTCCACCGATCCGGTGAAGGAGCGTCCTTCATTGACGATGACGGCATCGGCAATCAATATGCTCATCTGAGAGTATCTCCTAATTACGTGCAGCACCGGCTGCAGGAGCCTGAGCCTGCTGCGGGGTATTGTCGGCCGACTCCTTGGAAACGGCTTGTGCCTGTGTGGGCAGCGGTTCCAGTCCGTTTTGTATGTTCTGGAAATGCTGTGCCTCGCTGACGTACATTTTCACGAAGTCGTTGTTCTTGAAATAGTCGGTGGCCTTGGTCATGATTTCCACTATCCATGGTTTCATTTCGGGGTACTGATAGCTGCTGGTTACAATCTGGAACACGCCAGGACCCAGGGCGTTGTCGAAGTTCTCGGTAATGAAGCCTGTGACAAGTTTGTCTATCTCGGCATTGATGCGGAATGCTTCCTGGTTGACCTCGCGCATCACCTCTTCCATATTGCTGCCATTCATGATGCCCTGATAGGGTTTATGCTCCAACTCGGCGATTTGCCCCTGGAAGGTGTCATAGCGGTGCATGAACTGATAGAGGCTGTCGTTGAGGGGAGTGCCGCCGAGCTGTAGCTGTCCTGTCTGGTCGATTTTTATGGATATCTCGCCGGATTCGAGAATCAGGGGCATCAGTCGGAGGTCGTCCATGAAGACATTCCCCAGCTGTGGTGTGTCTACCGAGCCGGAGAAATGGAACTTGCCGTGCACCACATCGCATGAATCGAGGTTGTGCATTTCGCTTCCGGTGAACATCTTCAGGTAGAGCATACGTCCGTCGAGCCTCGACACGTTGGTGGTACCTTCAATATTGTAGGACCCCGCACACGACGAGAACAACACAGCAGCCAAGAATGCGTATAACAACTTAGTCATATTGGGATTTAGTGATTATGCCGTACAAAGGTAACACCTATTCCTAAAGGAAGGAAAAAAATTCACGGTATTTAAAACTATTTCCATATCTTTTGGAATTTTTTTACTCTTTGGAAAGTTCCTTTGACAATCGATGCATGGAATAGACCTCGAGCACCACGGCGATGAGCAGGGTGAGCACCCATTTGTTGTAGGCGTATTGTATGTATGATTCCAAATCGGGAAACCAGGGTCGCATGAAATGATGTACGAAGTCGACCATGAGCACGCCCGTGATGACGAAGAAGATGCCGGCGAAGACTTGCATGCGGCGCAGGCGGCGTATGGTGATGTCGGAGCCTTCGTAACGCTGTAGCCATTGCATGGAGGCGAAGGCCAAAGCACCTGCGAGGAATATCCAACAGGCCCACGGCGTGGCGAATTGCAATGCGAACATGCCCGCTCCCACCACCATGGCGGCTCCTCCGAGCATGAAGAGTATGGTTTGCCATTTATTGAGCTGCTGCATCTTCTTCCTCCTCTCTTAGATCGTCGCTTAGGACAAAAATCTCCTCGTCGTCAGCCTTCATGAAATAGCGTTCGCGCGCTATCTTCTCTATGGCGGCGGGGTTATGGTCGAGTTCGCTCAGGCGTATGCTGTCGGCCTGATACTGCGCATTGAGCTCTTCTATCTCTGTGCGTAGCTCGTCGATTTGTTGGTCGTACTTGTATTTGCTCAAGTAACTGTTTTCATCGACGAAGCCCACGATGGCCACGCCGATGATGATGACGATGATATACTTGAATCGGCTCAGGAATCGGCCGACATGTCGCATTACACTCATTGTTCGCTTATTTGAGTGCAAAGATAAGGAAAATTAAAAGATTAAAAGATTAAAAGATTAAAAAGTTTACGCAGAGGCGGAAGTTTTTTACAGACAGAGGAACAGAGGGACGGTTTTTAGACAAATGAACAAAAGGACATAATCCATCAGCGTAGGGGCGGTGTTCAAGGTTTAAGCAGCAGGGAGCAAGGGGCAAGAGAATACCGTTCTATGTTCAATAATCAACGAGGAACCGCCCTAAACCCCAAAACACTCAACCCCCGGCACTCAACACAAAACACTAAACACTCAACACTCATCACTCAACACTAAACACTAAACACTAAACACTCAACACTAAACACTCAACACTCAACACTAAACACTCAACACTCAACCCTATATAATAAGGTCTAAAAAAAATACTCATTTTTTTGGTGTAAATTGATACGGAATAGAAAAGATTTTTATACCTTTGCACTCGGAAAGTTTTCCAAAACGGGAAACTTTTGAAATTTGAAAACAGGAAAAGTTTTCCAAAAAGGAAAACTTTCAACCATAAAAGACATAACATAATCAACGATGGAAATCAAGAATTTCACAATCACAAAGCGCGATGGTTCCAAGGATCGCTTCTCTCTCGACAAGATCATGAATGCCATAGTGAAGGCCTTCGAGAGTGTGGAAGAGCCCGCTGATTTAGGAACTATTTCAAAGATTCTCAGCCACTTAGACATCAATGAGGGTATCAAGGTGGAAGATATCCAGAACCAGGTGGAAGAGTCGCTGATGAAGGAAGGATTCTACAAAGTGGCCAAATCGTTCATGCTCTACCGCCAGCAACATTCGGAAGATAGGGAGACCTTGGCTAAGTTGCAATTTTTGTCAGACTATTGCGAATCGGTGAACGCCGCCACCGGTTCGAAATACGATGCCAACGCCAATGTGGAGCACAAAAACATCGCCACGCTGATTGGCGAGCTGCCTAAGTCGAACTTCATCCGTCTGAACCGCCGTCTGCTCACCGACCGCATCAAGAAGATGTACGGCAAGCAGCTGGCCGACGAGTACATCGACAAGCTGACGCACCACTTCATCTACAAGAACGACGAGACGAGTCTGGCCAACTATTGTGCTTCAATCACCATGTACCCCTGGCTCATCGGCGGCACCATCTCCATCGGTGGCAACTCGACGGCTCCCACCAACCTGAGGAGTTTCTGCGGCGGTTTCGTCAACATGGTGTTCATGGTGTCGAGCATGTTGTCGGGAGCCTGCGCCACTCCAGAGTTCCTGATGTATATGAACTACTTCATCGGCAAGGAATACGGCACCGATTATTATAAGCGCGCCGACGAGCAGGTGGACCTGAGCCTGAAGAAACGCACGTTGGACAAGGTGATCACCGACTATTTCGAGCAGATAGTATATACCCTCAACCAACCCACCGGTGCCCGCAACTACCAAGCGGTATTCTGGAATGTGGCCTACTACGACCGCTATTATTTCGAGAGCATCTTCGGCGACTTCTATTTCCCCGACGGTTCGAAACCCGACTGGGAGGGTCTGTCGTGGCTGCAGAAACGTTTCATGAAATGGTTCAACCAGGAGCGCACCAAGACATTGCTCACCTTCCCCGTGGAGACGATGGCGCTGCTGACCACCAAGGACGGCGAACCGATGGATCCCGAATGGGGCGAGTTCACCGCCGAGATGTATGCCGAGGGACACTCCTTCTTCACCTACATGAGCGACAATGCCGACTCGCTGAGTTCGTGCTGCCGCCTGCGCAATGAAATTACTGACAACGGCTTCAGCTACACCTTAGGTGCCGGTGGTGTGTCGACAGGCTCGAAGAGCGTGCTCACCATCAACCTGAACCGTTGCATCCAATACGCCGTGAACCATAAGCTGGACTACCTGGAGTATCTGGGTGGAGTGATCGACCTCTGCCATAAGGTGCAGCTGGCCTACAACGAGAACCTGAAGGACCTGCAGGCCCACGGCATGCTGCCCCTGTTCGACGCCGGTTACATCAACATATCACGCCAATACCTGACCATCGGCATCAACGGCCTGGTGGAGGCCGCCGAATTCATGGGCCTGAAGATCACTCCCAACGACGATTACCTGCATTTCGTGCAAGGTGTGCTCGGACTGATAGAGAAATACAACAAGAAATACCGCACCAAGGAGGTGATGTTCAACTGCGAGATGATTCCCGCCGAGAACGTGGGTGTGAAACATGCCAAGTGGGACCGCGAAGACGGTTATTTCGTGCCGCGCGACTGCTACAACAGCTATTTCTACGTGGTGGAAGACGACTCGCTGAGCATCATCGACAAGTTCAAGCTCCACGGAGCGCCCTACATCGAGCACCTGACTGGCGGGTCGGCACTGCACATGAACCTTGACGAGCACCTGAGCAAGCAGCAGTACATGCACCTGCTGAAGGTGGCGGCGCAAGAGGGATGCAACTACTTCACCTTCAACATCCCCAACACCGTGTGCAACGACTGCGGCACCATCGACAAGCGCTACCTGAAGGAATGTCCGCACTGTCATTCAAAAAATGTAGACTACATGACGCGTGTGATCGGCTACCTGAAGCGTGTGAGCAATTTCTCGCAGCCCCGTCAGGAAGAGGCCTCGCGCCGCTTCTACGCCCACGCGGAATAAAGACCTACCACCCTAACTCTTTTATCCCGAATGAATAGCGTGAGAGAATGACCATTCTCGAATCCTATCATTCGGGATAATATAACCCACCTGATGAGATGCTGAAATATGTGAACACGGGTATTGTTTTCCAGGAGATACCCGACGAGGTGACCTTGGCCATCAACATATCCAATTGCCCCTGCCGCTGCCCGGGTTGTCACAGCCACTACCTGTGGGACGATATCGGGCTGCCCCTGAACGCCGACGCCATCGACGCCTTCGTAGAGCAGTACGGCAACGATATCACCTGCATCGCCATGATGGGCGGCGACGGCGACCCGCGAGGCGTCAACCTCTTGGCACAATACATCCACGAAGAGCACCCGCAGTTCAAGGTGGCATGGTACAGCGGCAGGCTGCGCATACCGGGTTTCATCAACAAGGCTGATTTCGACTACATCAAGATTGGGCCGTATATCCGCCACTTAGGTGCGCTGCGCGAGACGACAACCAACCAAAGGATGTATAAGAAAGGAGCCGACGGCGAGTTTGAAGACATCACCTACCGGTTTTGGAGAAGGTGAGCCCCCCATCGGTTACACAAGAAAATAGTATTTGTTTTGTTTGCCGTTTGCATATTTTTTTGTAATTTAGCGGCGTAAAAGCACTTTATCATCATCAATAATCCATGGAATATATCGTATCAGCCAGGAAATACCGCCCTATGACGTTTGACAGTGTGGTGGGTCAGTCGGCACTGACCACAACACTGAAGAATGCCGTGAAAAGCGGCAAACTGGCCCACGCCTTCCTCTTCTGCGGTCCACGAGGGGTGGGCAAGACCACCTGCGCCCGCATCTTCGCCAAGGTGATCAACTGCCAAAACCCATCGCCCGACGGCGAGGCCTGCAACGAGTGTGAGAGTTGCCGCTCGTTTAACGAACAGCGGTCGTTGAACATCTTCGAGCTTGATGCCGCAAGCAACAACGGTGTGGATGACATCCGCGACCTGATACAGCAGACGCTCATCCCACCCCAGACCGGCAAGTACAAGGTATTTATCATCGACGAGGTACACATGCTCTCCCAAGCCGCCTTCAACGCCTTTCTGAAGACACTGGAGGAACCACCATCGTACGTCATCTTCATCCTGGCCACCACAGAGAAGCACAAGTTGCTGCCCACCATCATCTCACGCTGCCAGATATACGACTTCGAGCGTATGGGCGTGGCCGACACCGTGAACCACCTGAAGATGGTGGCAGAAAAGGAAGGCATCACCTACGAGGAGGAGGCACTGAACGTGATCGCCGAGAAAGCCGACGGCGGCATGCGCGACGCCCTGTCGATATTTGACCAGTGCGCCAGTTTCTGCCAGAACGACCTGACCTACGCCAAGGTCATCGAGAACCTGAACGTGCTCGATGCCGAGTATTACTTCAAGATAGTGGACCTAAGCCTTGAGAACAAGGTGAGCGAGGTGATGCTGCTACTCAACGACGTGATCAACAAGGGTTTCGACAGCGGCCACCTCATTGGGGGCTTGGCCGCCCATGTGCGCAATGTGATGATGGCCAAGGATGCCAAGACGCTCCCCCTGTTAGAGACCAGCGAGCGCCATCGCCAGCGTTATCAGGAACAGGCGACTCGCTGCCCAGAGCGTTTCCTCTACAGGACTTTGCAACTGACCAACCGCTGCGACATGGACTACCGCCAAAGCAGCAACAAGAGGTTGCTGGTGGAGCTGACGCTCATCGAGATAGCCCAGATTACTCAAGAAGACGACAGTGTGGGTGCGGGGCGCCGCCCTGCGAGAAGATTGAAAACCCTGTTTAAGAACCTGGTGACCAATTTCCGGAGAGAACCGGCCCAGCAGGTGGCCGCGTCCGGAGAAAAAGCCAAGACCATAGCCATGGCATCCGTGGCCACCACCCCCGCTGCAACGACCCCTACCGCCGCCCCCCAGAAGGCGACGGCGAAGCCACCTGTGCTCAACCTGAGCCAAATCACCCATTCCCTGGATCAGCTGCGCAACGAACCCCAGGGAATGACCTACCAACGAGTAGACGAACGCATCGACATCAAGGAAAGCAAGCCCTTCACCCAGGAAGACCTGGAGCGCGAATGGTTGGCCATGTGCATGCGCATGCCGCAAGAGATGCACGGACTGTCGGCACGACTGAAGAATGTGAAGCCCCGCATCGTGGACTATCCCCATATAGAATTGGTGGTAGACAACCAGAGTGTGCAAAGTCAGGTGGCAGCCATCAGTGGGCGCATACGCGCCACCATGGCCAAGAGTCTGAACAACGGCGACATACGGTTCAGCGTACGGCTGGCCGCCATCGAGGAAGTGGGACACATACTGAGCAAGCGCGAGATGTTCGAACAATTGCGCGAGCAAAATCCCACCTTCAACAAATTGAGCACCCTACTCGACCTGGAAGTATCATAAGGAATGTTGAGTGTTGAGTGTTGAATGTTGAATTGTCGCCTATGGCGATGTTGAATGAAGAATTAAATCAACTGCATGCCCATGGCCTCACACTGCTGCCGCATGTCGTCGGGCCAGATGCTGGCCTGTATCTCGCCGATATGCGCCTTGTGGAGCAGCACCATGCACAGGCGGCTCTGACCGATACCGCCACCGATGCTCAAAGGCAGCTTGCCATCCATGAGCTGGCGATGGAAGAAGAGTTGCTGACGCTCCTCCTGATGTTCTTCCTTGAGTTGTCGCAAAAGAGCGGCCTTGTCGACGCGGATACCCATCGATGACAGTTCAAGGGAACGGCCCAGGATAGGATACCAGATGAGGATATCGCCATTGAGTCCCATGCGTCCATCCTCCGCCACCGTCGACCAGTCGTCGTAGTCGGGTGCGCGCCCATCATGCCTCTTCCCATCGGAGAGTTTTCCTCCGATGCCACCCACGAACACTGCCCCATAGGCTTTGCAGATGGCATCCTCGCGCTCATGCGGAGTCTTGTCGGGGTACATCTGCAGAAGGTCTTCGCTATGTATGAAATGGATTTTTTCCGGAAGAAACGGTTTGATTTGCGGATAGGTCTCGCAGGTAAGATATTCGGTGCGCAGTATGGCGGCATAAATCCGTTCCACCACCTCGTGCAGGTATTTCACGCTTCGCTGCTCGGGTTTGATGACCGACTCCCAGTCCCACTGGTCGACATACAGGGAATGGATGTTGTCGAGTTCCTCGTCGGCGCGTATGGCGTTCATATCGGTATAGACGCCGTATCCCGGTTCGATGTGGTATTCAGCCAACGTGAGCCTCTTCCATTTGGCCAGCGAATGAACCACCTCGGCCTGTGCATCGTCTAAGTCCTTGATAGGAAAGGTGACGGCACGCTCCACGCCATTGAGGTCATCGTTGATACCCAAGCCCTTGAGCACAAACAGAGGAGCCGTCACACGGCGCAATCGCAGTTCTGTGCTGAGGTTTTGCTGGAAGAAATCCTTGATAAGCTTGATGCCTTGTTCCGTCTGCTTAGTATCAAGCAGTACCTTATAATCAATGGGTTGAATCAGTTTGCTCATGTCATAGCTGTTTGAAAATCGCGGCAAAGGTACAAACAATTTGCGAGAAAGCAAGCAAAAATCAGCAAATTTTATCATTTAGGCGAAATATTTGGCACAATTCCTTACAATTTGCATAAAAATATAGTGCAATTCAAACAATTTGCACAGACAAAACCCTCCATCATCTTTCAAAAGGAAAATCATCTCACACTCCGTAATCAAAAAAATCATCCTGATTTCTCACGTGAAACCGAATTATTGCACTATCTTTGCAACGAGCCAAAGAAATCATTGACGACGATGAAAAAGAAAAAGTTTTTTGTATTTCCACTGATATTGATGTTGCTATCGCTGACATCTACAACCTACGCCCAAGAGCAAGGAGAAACGGCAGGAAACCAGGAAGGCAGTCTCGGCAAATTGTTGAGCATGCTCAATAATATGACAGACGAGCAAAAGGCGTACGCCCGAGCCAACTGGTTAGAGGCTCCGGAGGAATATGTCAACCATCACGACCACCCCGCCTCCTTCATAATCCATCCCAACCCCACGCCCGACAAGCAGACGAACAACGAATGTGCCGCGTGCTCCAGCGCCTACCTGCTCCGGTTCTACGGAGAGAAAGCCGAAGGCGTATCGCTCTACCACCAGCCCACTTTTCCCTGCAAGTACGACGGTGGCGCCTATCCGAAATGCTTCAAGATACTTTTCGAGGAGCAACTTGGAGCCTACACGGCGGAATATTATACCGGCAGCACCGACGACTTGAAGAATGCCGTGAGCAAGGGTACTCCCGTGATAGTCTTGCTACACACAGGCTGGACTCTTCACTACGTGCCTGTGGTAGGCTACGACGAGACGCATTTCTTCATACAAGACTCCGTGGAGAAATACCGAAACATGTTCGGCAACCAAGATTACAATGAATTTATCGATACCGAAACGTTCGACAGAATGTGGAACATACCCATAGAATCGTGCCAGCGACTGTTTGTCGTGGTGAAAAAACGTATCAACCTTTAAGTATAACATAAAGAAAAAAACGACCACTATGAAAAGAATGATCTTTAGCATGGCCTTACTGGCCCTTACCCTTACATCAGCGGGCAAGACAAACGACACCGACCCCATCCGCCAGCAGATACGTTGGGAGGCGCCCGCCTTCCCATCCAATGAGGAGGGCTTCATCGAAAAACTATACTTAACCTATTACACCTCCGACGGTCAGCGCCACGACATCGTGAGCGACATGTCCTTGCCTATGCCCGCAGACGCTTTCGCCGGTGGCGACATCGAGGAACCCGACATCAACTTCGACGGCATTCCCGACCTGCAAGTGAGTGTGGGTTTCATGAACGCCACGGGTCACAACCCTGTTTATAATTGGTACGTGTGGGATGTCAGGAGCCACTCGTTCGTAGAGGTCGACAATGTCGCCATCATCAATCCCACCCTGAACGAGGAGGAGAAGACCATCTATACCCACATGCTTGAAGGCGGCACCATGTACGTGGATAGTTATCGCTGGAAGGGGCTGCAACTGGAAAAGACCGGTGAGTGGGCAGAGGACTGGAGCGAGATGACGGAATAGCCTCCACCCCACCCCTAATTCAGTTCAGAACAAAAGGGTGACGAAGCCGGACGGATGAACTCGATGGTCGTGGCATCGCTATTGTCGCCCAGAAGCATTTTGGTGGGCAGGTGATCATAGAATCGTATAAATGTTCTCCATCATGTTTTATAAGGAAAATTCCTCTGATTGCTGCAAAGTTAATAATTAAATTTCGAATAAGTGCCATTATCAGGCATTGTTTTCGTTGATCTAACACACTGTTTTTCGTAGCATTTGCTTATCGAAGCGACAGATTATCGGCACATACCGCCGTTTTGTCGCAAGGACATGTGTTTGTCGCAACATAAAGGCAGGAAAATTGACAAAAAAGTTGGAGAACTTGTGAAATGTGCCTAATTTTGCACTCGATTTGAAAACAAAACGAGAACATATTTACAACAACAAAAAAAGCATTAATTGTTATGAAAAAGAAAATTTTGATGTTCGCAGCCATCCTCTTCTGCTGCACAAGCGTGAATGCACAATCCCAAGACTACAAGCACGAGATCTCCCTCTCCTATGGCTGGATGTCAAACTCCGACTGGATCAACATCTGGGAAGAGGTCATCAAAGCTCCTTTCACAGGAAAACAAGAGCGGAAGAACGAAAAATACTTTGGTCCTATCGCCGGAGAGTACTTCTATCGCGTCAGCCCGTTGGTGGCAGTGGGCGGTATCGCTTCTTTCGGCCATTTCTCTTACGACCTCTATGAAAAGAAGGACGAGGGAAGCCAACCACGTGGCGAAGTAACGAACAATTATATCACCGTGCTGCCCGCCGTGAAGTTCAACTGGCTGCACAAGAACAACTTCGGCTTGTATTCGAAGTTGGGGGTGGGTGCCACATTCCGTTCGGAGAAGGACGACGACATTAATCACAGCGAATCGGATGTTCACGTCAACTGGCAAGTTTCCGTTGTCGGCGTGGAAGCCGGTGCCAACCATGTGTTCGGTTTTGCTGAGCTGGGCTTCGGCGAGCAAGGAGTGTTCCTCGCTGGTATCCGTTTCAAACTGTAAGCAAAGGACACGGCACCACCGCTTACCCCGCGTGTGGTAAAAGACATAAAGCCATGGATGAGAGGCCAAATCTCATTCATGGCATTTTTTTGCGGTGCAACGGCATAGCTGTCGCCGCGAAATTTTGCATTGTCTATGGATTGTACTATCTTTGCATTGTGCAAAGGAAGATCATACATATCGATATGGACGCCTTCTTCGCCTCGGTGGAGCAGCGCGACGACCCCTCCTTGCGAGGCAAGGCCATCGCCGTGGGCTACGACGGTCCGCGGGGTGTGGTGGCCACAGCCTCGTATGAAGCCCGTCGATATGGTGTGCATTCCGCCATGGCCATGAGCAAGGCGAAAAGGCTATGCCCCCATCTCATCGTGGTGGGCGGTCATTACGCGCGCTACAAGGAGGTGTCGCACCAGGTGCGCGACATCTTCGCCGACTACACCGACCTCATCGAGCCTCTGTCGTTGGACGAAGCCTATCTCGATGTGACGGTGAACAAGAAAGACATCCCCTTGGCCGTTGACATCGCCAAGGAGATACGGCAACGCATCCGCGAGGAGTTACACCTCACCGCCTCGGCAGGCGTGAGCTACAACAAATTTCTCGCCAAGATTGCCTCCGACTACCGCAAGCCCGATGGTCTGTGCGTGATACATCCCGACCGAGCCTCCGACTTCATCGCCCGGTTGCGCATAGAACAGTTCTGGGGGGTGGGACCGAAAACCGCCGAGCGGCTGCATCACATCGGCGTGTTCACTGGAGCCGAGCTGCGCCAGCTCAGCGAGCACCACTTGCAGGAGCTGTTCGGCAAGATGGGGCCCATTCTCTACCAGTTCGCCCGCGGCATCGACCACCGACCTGTGGTCACCGAATGGCAGCGCAAGTCCGTGGGGTGTGAACATACCTTCGCCACCGACCTCACCGACCCTTCTGCCATCGCCACGGAGATACGCCGCACCGTGGATGAGTTGCTGGGTCGGCAGCGGAAAGCCGACTTCGAGGGGCGCACCCTCACCTTGAAAGTGAAATACGCCGATTTCACGCAAATCACACGGAGCATCTCCTCCGACCACGCCTTGACCACCAAGGAGCAGATTCTCCCTTTGGCGGAAGAATTGTCGCTGGGCATCAATGAAGGCCAAAAAGCCATTCGACTATTGGGGCTTACCCTCTCCAATCCCATAACAACCATTGCCGAACCCACCGGAGCACGATGGGTGGAGCAATGGTTGCCGTTTGAAGATACATGAGAATACAGGCCGTCGTCTATTCAAAGAACCGTTTGTCCTTGAGCGGGAATTTGATGACGCCGCTGAAGGAGCCTTTGGTGGGTGTTAGGCCTGAGGCTGATGAACTGGCGGCCACAAACTTGCAGTCAGAGAATTTGATCGTTATGTATTTGTTTGCCTCAAAATCGGTAATGCTCACATCACCGGAGAAATCTCCCTGCTGAGACAACCAATCGTAGTAGCCCTGTCCGTCGCTTTCAAAATAGTTGAGTTTGACAGTTCCGCCGTTTGCGATTGTCCCTTTTTTCACTTTTTCCAAATGTGAAGCTGTGGCGTGGATTTCACTGATTTTCTGATGGTTCGACAACAAACTCATGTCAGTGTATGAACCCTCGTTCTTAAAACAAGCCCTTATTGAGAGTGACGGTGTTTCATTGTAGTCCGTTTTCCAAATCCGATAACCTGCGACATCAATCTGTCGGACATACGATTGTCTCCCCTTTTCATCGGTAACCGTTATTGAACCACTCGCAGAAAGAGTCGTATCCAACTCGTCGGGGGTACTTTCTGTGGCGTTGTCTTCTTCGGTATCGCCGCACGAACAGAGAATCAGGCAAAAGACCATCAATATGCCAGTTAGAATGTATGTTCTTATTCTCATCTCACTTATTGCTTATTAAATGTCCATTGCAGTTTAAAATAGAAGACGCCGCTGCTCTTGATGGATTCGGAAGAATAATCGTCTCCTCTTGAGTATTCTGCAATATCCAGGAACCCCTTGTCGAAACCGATGCCGAGCCCGAATTTCTTAAAGCAGATACCGAAGTTGCAGCCAATACCGACGTCTAAAGGCTTTGACTCAAGCTTGTAATCTTTGTTGCCATAACCATTGGATAGCGAAGCACTCGTATTCAAACCGATATAGGGACCGAAGTCGGCGAACAGATGGAATTTCTCGTTGATAATATACTTCACCCCGGCGTGAATGGGGATGTTGAACTGCGACTGTCTGAAACTGTTGCCTTCTTCCGTCATATCCATGATATCATTACTTTTTTTACCTCCGTGCTGAGAGAAGTGCAGACCGGTCATTCCGTACAACCTCACCTTGTCCTCAGCCAGCGATTTAAACACTTTTTTAACATCTATACCCGCGTTGAGATTGAATATGGCCTTGTCGAATGGCTCTGACGCGACAGTGGTGCCATACCCGATGCTGATGGTATATTCAAACTGCTGAAAGAATGATTTGACATTCTGTAATTTGGACTGTTGAGAGTATGAGGCAACACTCAACATGGCACAAAGTACCATCAAAGATAGTTTTTTCATTGTCCTTACGTTTTTTTAAGTTAGTTCTTAAAGATATTAAAGCAGGACAAAGGTAATGGATATGGTCCGAAAGTCAATCATCCATTTCGTCCATTACAAAAACGCTCATCAATATCGAAAAAGTTCATTGAAACTATCCTCTCATTCTTAAATACGATGCGTATGAAAGATTAAAAATACTAATATATTAAGAAAGAGGTTGGAACAGTTTTTTACAAACCACCCCTCACCCCTCCTTTGGAAAAGGAGGGGAAAGGAGGGTTCCTTTTAGATAAAGAGGGGAGAGATTTTATTCATCTAAGCATTTGTCGAGTTCGCGCTTGATGAAATCCTTGTCGAGATGCTGGCCAATAAACACCAGTTTCTCCATGCGATCGCCATAACGCTCATCCCAATCGCGCACCACACCAGGCTCACGCTCAAAGAGCTGCATCAACTCATCCTTGGGCATGGTGGCATACCACTGTCCGGCATTACGGATGGACACCTGACGGCCAGCCTGTTCAAACACATAGCAGGTTTGGGGCTCATCACGGAACCAGCAAATGCCTTTGGCACGTATCACGCCCTTCGGCCATCTGCGAGCCACGAACTCATCAAAACGACCGAGATCGAAAGCAGCACGCCGGTAATAGACATAAGTGCCTATGCCGTATTCTTCCACTTCCCCACCCTCGTGGTCGTGATGATGATGGTGATGGTGGTGACCGTGATGATGCTCATGGCCATCGTGTTCGTCATCGTCATCATCATGGTCATCGTGATCATGGTCGTCGTGATCATGGTCATGATGCTCATGGTGTTCATGGTCTTCATCGTCATCATCATCATCTTCTTCATCGATGTGCTTTTCCACTTCTTGCACCCATGCCGCCGATCCAGCCACCGAGTTGAAGTCAAACAAATGGGTGTTGAGCAACCTCTCAAGCGGCACATCGCCATAATTGCACTCGATGATCTCCGCCTTGGGTTGAAGCGCCCTGACGATTTGACGGATACGTTCCAATTCCGAAGGTTCCACCTCCGCTGCCTTGTTGAGTAGCACGATATTACAGAACTCTATCTGCTGAATGACCAGGTTCTCGATATCCTCCTCGTCGATATTCTGCCGGAGCAAGTCAGCACCATTGCCGAACTCGTCGCGCATACGAAGGGCATCCACCACCGTGGCGATGCAGTCTAAGCGCGGCACCCCATCCTTGGTCACCTCGGGAGCCATAAAAGGTATGGAACAGATGGTCTGTGCGATGGGTGCCGGTTCGCATATACCGCTGGCCTCGATGACGATATAATCGAAGCGGTTCATGCGCTGGATATCATTCAGCTGTGCCACCAGGTCCATCTTCAGCGTGCAGCAGATGCAACCGTTCTGCAACGCCACCAAACTCTCGTCTTTCTGTCCCACTATTCCGCCCTTCTGTATCAGGTCGGCGTCGATGTTCACCTCGCCGATATCATTGACGATGACGGCGAATTTGATACCCCTCTCGTTGGAGAGGATACGGTTGAGCAATGTAGTCTTTCCGCTGCCCAGATAACCCGTGAGCAGCAATACGGGTGTTTCTTTCATTGATATATGTGTTTGATTGGTTTACGGTTTATAACAAAGTGCCGCTCCGATGGCAGTACAGAATTCGGAATATTTGGGTATGCGGAAGTGTACTCCATAAAGACGCTCCAGGTGTGGGAACACCTCGCGGCACTGAGGCAGCAAGGTGAGGTTGCCTATCATCACGAAGTCGCGTATGTCGGTATTCAGTGCCGAGAGCACCGCCGCGCTGCCCACCGATTGCAATACCATGTGGATGAGTCCCAGTGCCACGTCTTCTTTGGCGGCATCGGCCTGGGCATTGGCGAAGAGCGATGCCGTGGCATCCATAGGCAGCCCCGGCAGCGGATTGGCGCTGATGTCGCCTATCTGCAGGTTGATTTTCTTCAGGTCGCCCTGCATGGCCAAAGCGACTACCTGCTTGATGTCGCCCGTCTGCAAGAAGATACGTGAGAGCCCGGAGAGGGTGCCTCCACCGATACCTATTCCCCCGATATGACGGATGTTGTCGCCTTCGCAGAGCACGAGCGATGTTCCCGTACCCATGCTCACCACGATGAAATTATCCAATCCCGACTCGAAGCGCGCGCCCTGGCCATCGCACAGGAACTCGTCGACCTTCTCTGTGGTCAACCCATAAATAGGTTTGTCGATATAGGCGCTGCCCACCCCGGTAAGCATCACCTTCTTCACATCGTTTAGTTCCACCCTGTTGTCATAGAGATATTTGCCAAACGCTCCGTAGAGCGAAGTCACCGGGTCGGCAGCATTGATTCGCTGGGGCGAAATGATTTTTCCTTTGTTGAACCCTACAATCTTGGTGGTGCTTATGCCCACATCGATACCAATTACGATACTCATCCTTGAGAGGTTGAAAGATTAAAAAATTAAAAGATGAAAATACTAAATGATTGCATTTGGCTGCGAAATTACGGAATATTTTCGAGAAAGTGCCTCTCCATAAGCTTGAAATTACAGGATACGTTAAAATATATTATAAAATAGGTAGTTCGTGGCGTGTTTTGTCATGAATTGTGTATATTTGCATTATTATACTCTAAACACTATTCATTTTTGATGTTTATAATTTTCTAATTTTTTAAATATTTCTACCATGACCTACAAAATTATCGACATTCAAGGAATCGGCCCCGCTTACGCCGAGAAGTTGTTGGCCGCCGGCATCGACACCGACGCCAAGTTGTTGGAAAAATGCGCCAAACCCGCCGGCCGCAAGGCTTTGGCCGAGGAAACGGGCATCTCCCCCAAGCTTATTTTGACATGGACCAACCATTCCGACCTGATGCGCATCGACGGTGTGGGTCCCCAGTTCTCCGAACTGCTCGAGGCTGCCGGCGTCGACACCGTGAAGGAGTTCCGCCATCGTAAAGCCGAGAACCTGCAGCCCAAGCTGGAAGAGGTGAACGCCGAGAAGAACCTCTGCAACCGCGTGCCGAGTGTTAAGGAATTGCAGAAGATGATCGACCAGGCCAAGGAATTGGAAACCGTGATGGAATATTAAGAGCGAAGAGAAGCGAGGAGCCCTGCTCTTTCGCCCTTCAAATGCGAATCGCACTAAGTGTTAACCACTTGGTGCGATTTGTTTTTCGCCCGTTTTAGCAAAAAAACCAAAATAAATTTCGGTATCCGATGAAAAAGCATTATCTTTGCATCCCAAAATAATTTAATCAACAAAACGTTTAATCATAATATATTAACAACCAATGACTAAGGCAGAAATTATCAACCGGATAGCATCGGAAACCGGGGTAGCCAAAAAAGACGTTTCATCTACCGTGGAAGCGTTCATGGAAGTTATCAAGCAGAGTCTGCTTGAGCAGAAAGAGAATGTGTATCTTCGTGGCTTTGGCAGTTTCATCGTCAAACACCGCGCCGAGAAGACCGCCCGCAATATATCGAAGAACACCACCATCGTCATCCCCGCCCACGATTTCCCCAGCTTCAAACCCGCCAAGAGTTTTGTCGCCCAGATGAAAGGTGAGGAAGTGACCGACGAGGATTAATGCTCACGTTCAAGAATCAATCACATCAAACATAACATTCAATTCAATCATTATGCCAAACGGAAAAAAGAAAAAGGGCCACAAGATGGCCACTCACAAGAGGAAAAAGAGACTGAGAAAAAACAGGCATAAGAGCAAGTAAGCCCTTTTCATAGCCTGTTGGCTCCGGCATGTCCGACCCCTCCCCTGCGTGTGGAACTGTCCGACATGCCATTTTTTTGGAACACTAAGTATTATGGAGCAATGACCAGCGAAGTAGTAATTGATGTCAAGCCGAAAGATATATCGATTGCCCTGCTGGAAGACAAAAATCTGGTAGAGTATCAAAACGAGACTCGTTCGGCTTCATTCTCTGTTGGCAACATCTACATCGCCAAGGTACGCAAACTGATGCCCGGTTTGAACGCCTGTTTTGTGGATGTGGGCTATGAACGCGACGCCTTTCTCCATTATCTTGACTTAGGTAACCAATTCGACTCTTACGCGAAGTACCTTAAACAGGTGCAGAGCGACAGGAAGAAACTTTATCCCATCTCGAAAGCGAGCCACCTGCCCGACCTGAAGAAAGACGGCAGCATAGCCACTACGCTGTCGGTAGGCCAGGAGGTGTTGGTTCAGATTGTGAAGGAGCCCATATCCACCAAGGGCCCACGACTTACAGGCGAGCTGAGTTTCGCAGGACGTTACCTGGTACTCATGCCGTTCTACGATAAAGTTTCCGTATCATCGAAGATCAAGAGCGGCGAGGAGCGTGCTCGCCTTAAGCAATTGATCCAGAGCATACGTCCGAAGAACTTCGGTGTGATAGTGCGCACTGTTGCCGAGGGCAAGCGTGTGGCTGAGTTAGACAGCGAGTTGAAAGTGCTGTTGAAACGTTGGGAGGAAGCCATCACGAAAGTTCAGAAGACGCAGAACCGTCCTCAGTTGGTGTTCGAGGAAACGGGGCGTGCCGTAGCCATGCTGCGCGACCTGTTCAACCCCTCCTATGAGAACATCTACATCAACGATGATGCCGTATGCCAGGAAGTGAGACATTACGTGACGCTGATAGCGCCGGACAAGGCGAATATCGTGAAGCGTTACACAGGTAATGTGCCTATCTTCGACAACTTCAACATCACCAAACAGTTGAAGTCGAGTTTTGGCAAGACGGTGAACTACAAACACGGCGCCTACCTGATCATCGAACATACGGAGGCGTTGCACGTGGTAGACGTGAACAGCGGCAACCGCACCCGTTCGGAGAATGGCCAGGAGGCCAACGCGCTTCAGGTGAACTTAGGCGCTGCCGACGAGATAGCGCGCCAGTTACGTCTTCGCGACATGGGAGGCATCATCGTCATCGACTTCATCGACATGAACCTGGCCGAGGACCGTCAGATGTTATACGAGCGCATGTGCAAGAACATGCAGAAAGACCGCGCGCGTCATAACATCCTGCCTCTGAGCAAATTCGGACTGATGCAGATTACCCGCCAGCGTGTTCGTCCAGCCATGGACGTGATGGTAGAGGAAACCTGTCCCACTTGTTTTGGCAAGGGAACGATACGGTCGAGCATTTTGTTTACCGACCAATTAGAGAGTAAGATTGATCATCTGGTCAACAAGATTGGCGTCAAGAGTTTCTACTTGCATGTGCATCCTTACGTGGCTGCCTACATCAACCAGGGCATCATATCGCTGAAACGGCGATGGCAGTTCAAGTATGGGCTGGGCGTGCGTGTCATCCCTTCACAGAAGATGGCTTTTTTGCAATACGAGTTTTACGATTCGAAAAAGCAGTTCATAGACATGAAAGAGGAGATAGAAACGAAATGAGAAAACGGGATGTGCTTTCAGGCACATCCCGCTTTTATATGAGGAGTAATCGTCTCAAGTCGAACTGGTATCGGCTTAACTACTCACTACTTACAGCCCCGTTATCACGTCCATGATTTTCCGGCCCAGTTCTTCTGCTTCGTCCATGGTAGGAGCCTCGCTGTAGACACGGATAATGGGTTCGGTATTCGACTTGCGCAAGTGCACCCACCGGTCAGCGAAGTCGATCTTCACTCCGTCGATATCGTTCACCTGCTCATCCTTATACAGTTCCTTCACCTTGGCCAGCAACGCGTCGACATCGGTCTCCGGAGTCAGGTCCACCCTGTTCTTGGCGATGAAATAGTCGGGCAGCGTGGCTCTCAGCTCGCTCACCTTGCCTCCTCTCTTGGCCAGGGCCGTGAGGAAGAGTGCTATGCCCACCAAGGCATCGCGCCCGTAATGGCATTCGGGATAAATGACGCCACCGTTGCCTTCGCCTCCAATCACGGCACCCACCTCTTTCATCTTGGTGGTGACGTTCACCTCACCCACCGCTGCCGCGGCATAGTTGCCACCGTGTTTCTCGGTGATGTCTCGCAAGGCCCTGGTCGACGACAGGTTCGACACGGTATTTCCGGGAGTATGCTCCAACACGTAGTCGGCCACCGACACCAGCGTATACTCCTCGCCAAACATCTTGCCATCCTCGCAGATGAAAGCCAGACGGTCGACATCAGGATCGACCACGATGCCGAGATCGTACTGTCCGCTCCTCATCTCCTCCATGATACCGGAGAGGTTTTTCTCCAGCGGTTCGGGATTATGGGCGAAATCGCCATTAGGCTCGCCGTTGAGCACTTTGTATTCCACCCCCAGTTGTTCAAACAGCTTGGGCAGGATGATGCCTCCCACACTGTTGATGGCATCGAGGCACACCTTGAAATGGGCGTTCTTGATAGCTTCCACATCCACCAACTCCAGGTTGACCACCTCGTCGACGTGCCAGTCGTCGGCCTCGTCGCAGTTGATGTAATGGCCGAGCTGGTCGACATCGGCATACTCAAACTCCTCGCAGGCAGCTATGTCGAGCACTCTGGCCCCCTCTTTAGCTGTCAGGAACTCACCCTCGCAGTTGAGCAACTTTAGCGCGTTCCACTGGCGTGGGTTATGACTTGCCGTGATGATGATGCCGCCATCGGCACCCAACTGCTTCACAGCCAGTTCGGTGGTGGGTGTGGTGGCCAATCCGATGTTCACCACATCATAGCCCATGCCCAAGAGCGTGCCGGACACGATGCTGTCGACCATTCCGCCCGAGATGCGGGCATCACGACCGACGACGATGGTGGGTCGGTTATTGTTGAATGCTGCGTTCTGCCCCACCCCTCCGTTTTCACGTATGAAGGTGGCGTAGGCCGATGTGAACTTCACGATGTCGAGCGGATTGAGGGTATCGCCCGTCTTTCCTCCTATGGTACCCCTGATACCGGAAATTGATTTAATCAGTGTCATAATTATATACCTCTTTCAAACGATATTTCATAATAACAAGGATATACGCTCTGCGAAGCGTACTGCTGTCCCTGCTCGGCAGGGATGATGAGTTTCACCCTGGCTATGTCATCTGTTTCCTCCGTTGGTCTGCCCACGTTGACATAAGAGAGCGGCACGAGCCATCCCGTGGGCACCGAGGGTCCGTACACGGAATACATCAGTCCGCCGGTGAACGAGGCGGTGAAGGTGCCGGAATTGTTGATGACCTGCATTATGTCGGGCATGGAAGAGTAGTACATCACATTATTGCTCAGTTGTAAGGTATCGGCAAGGATGTTTCTTTCTGAGAACCGGCAGATGACATTTGCCGTCTCGCCTTTCTTGATTTTCTCGCCACATCCTTTTTCCACTATCTGCATATACACGCCCGTGGAGCCAAAGAGCACAAATTCGTTGTCGGCCACATTGGTCACCTCGCCGTTGGACTTGAAATCGGTCTCGCTAATCACCTTGATTTTGCGGTCGACGATAAACTGGTTGATTGCGGAACGCTCCTTATCCTTGAGTTCCGCATACGTCTCCGTCTTATTACAAGCCGTCAGCACGAAGATGCTGCAAAGCGCCAACAAAATGAGTTTACTTCTTGTCATTTGAATTCTATTTTTATGAGGGGTGAGAGGTGAGAAGTGAGGGGTGAGAGGTGAGGGGTGAGAGAAATGTCCGAAGAACACTAAACACTAAACACTCAACACTTAACACTTAACACTCAACACTTAACACTTAACGCTCAACACTTAACACTTAACGCTCAACACTAAACACTCAACACTAAACACTCAACACTCAACACTAAACACTCAACACTAAACCTTTATCGGCTGCAAAATTAGTGAAAAAAGACGGGATGACGTACAAAATCACCTGTTTTTTGACTTTCAGCCCCTTTTCACGGGTAGATTGCGGCAAATTCCTTGATTACCTCGCGTGTGATGCGCTCCGCCTCCTGCAATCCACCATAGAGTCTTCCTCCTGCGGCATTGGCGTGTCCGCCCCCATTGTAGTATTTCCGTGCCAACTCGTCGCAATAATAATGGTCTACTGAGCGCATACTCACCCACACCAGCCCCGGCACCTCGGTATCCTCGCGCAGCGAGATGGACAACCTGACGCCCTTGATGCGCAAGGGTTCGTTGACCAATCCCTCGGCATCACCTTTCCTGAAGTGGAAACGCGTCATATCCTCTCGTGTGATGGAGAAGAAGGTGGCATGGCTGTCATGGAAGACATTGAGTTTCTGATACATTACATATCCTCTCATCCTGATACACCAATCGCTGTACACATTATACACATTGCGGTATATCTTGTCTTTGTTGATACCCTTGCTGAGTAGCTGGCCGATGATGTAATATATCTCACTGCGGGTGGAATTGTAAGTGAAGGCTCCCGTATCGGTCATCAGTCCGCAATACAGAGCCACGGCGCAATGCTTGCTGACAGCCTCGAAATCACCCATCTGCCAGATGATACGAAACAGCAGTTCGCAGGTGGCGGCCATCTCAGGATGCGAGATGCACACTTCGGCCTCTACAGTGGGTTCGAGATGATGGTCGATGAGCACCTTCTTGCCCTTCGCCCCATCCAATGCCGGCTGCATGTGGTTCACTCGACTGGTATCATTGAAATCGAGGCAGAAGATGGTGTCGGCCTCTGCGAAAGCCTTGTCCAGTTCCTCCTTGTGCTTGTCGTAGCGGCGTATTTTCTCCACGCCCGGCAGCCACCTTAGGAAATCGGGAAACATGTCGGGAACGACCACTATAGGGTCTTTGCCACGCTGTCGCAGCCATTCGGCACATGCCAACACCGACCCTATGGCATCGCCGTCGGGACTTTTATGGCATGTGATGATGATTTTTTGTGATTCGCTGATGATGAGGTTCAGTTTCGTCACCTCTTCCTGACTCAGCAGATGAAGATTGATGGAGTCCATGAGTACGTTGTATCGAAAAGAAAGAGGGTGTGCCCCTGCGACACACCTCTTTCCTGTTATGCCTTTTGCTTGTTTAGAACAGTTTTTGCGGATAAATGCCCTCGTCGATGAGTTGCTGTATGCGCTCCACGGTGGCCTGCCGGTCGGCGGCGTAGGTCACTCCGAACCATTTAGATGTGGTGTCGAGCACCTTCACAGTCGATGTGCCCTCGACGATGAGTTTGTTGACCATGAGCGGGATGAAGAATTCCGCCTTGAGGTTCTCCATATTCTTCGGATCGCTGAGGAACTCACGGAAATAGGCTTCGGAATGGTCGAAATAGTCGGGAGTGAAACCCCACATGTTCATCGACACGGGCGTATTGTCGTCTACCGCCACCCATTCTCCCTGCTCATCCTTATAGCACACCGGTCCGTTGACCCTCATGATCTCGGTCCTTTCCACCACGGTGGTGAGGTTGCCCTCCTCGTTGGTGGAGCAGATGCCACGGGCCACGGAACCGTTCTCTGAGAGCGTGTTGCCCACGCGGAATCCCACCATGGCATATTTGTTCTTGCTGCCCTCGGGCAGTTCGCTGAGGAACTTGCCGATGACCATGAAGGCATCGCGATTGTAGAAATCGTCGCAGTTGATCACACAGAACGGCTCCTTGATGGTCTTGGCGGCCATCATCACGGCATGATTGGTGCCCCATGGTTTCTGCCTTCCCTCAGGCACGCTGAACCCTTCGGGCAGTGCGTCGAGCCCCTGGAAGCAGAGTTCCGCCGGTATATGTCCTTCGTATTTCGACAGGATTTTCTCGCGGAAATCCTGTTCGAAATCTTTTCTGATGACGAACACGATTTTTCCGAATCCCGCCTTGATGGCATCGTAGATGGAGTAGTCCATGATGGTCTCGCCGTTGGGTCCCAGTCCGTCGAGCTGTTTCAGACCTCCGTAGCGGCTACCCATGCCAGCCGCCAGCAGCAATAATGTTGGTTTCATGTTTTGGATAGATTACGTTAATTAAAAAATCGCACAAAGATAATGAAAAAAAACGACGTTGTGGCAAGAGAGCCGAGGGTTAACATTATTTTGCAATGGTATTATCCTCCTTCAATTGACATAAATCAATAAAACGGCTATGTCCCCATAATTTCAGGATAATCCTTGACCGCATCCTACACTTTGCATATCTTTGCAGGAAAAATACGGGAAAACATCCTAACTGACTTAATAATCCGTTGTGGAAATAATTTTAATGTAAGTTAATCAGCATCATCTGTACAATATCTCAAATAGTTGAGGAACAAGCTATTATGAATTATGAAAGAAGGAATCCGTAACGTTATTATAACGACATTAAGTTTTTGTTTTCTTAGTTGTACAATGATGAAAAAAGGAAGTACTCCTTTTATAGTTGACAGCCAAAATCTATTGTCAAAGAAGTTCGATATACAATTACCTGAACCTTTTCTTTTTCAAAAAAGTAATTACGAAGAAGGTGTGGTCTATTGCTATTCTTTTCCTAATGGTTCATATGTGATTGTTTTTCAAGGTTCATTGATGCAGTTTCCAATTGACAATTATACATCTCAAAAACAGGTCATACAAGGTCGGAAAAAGATAAATACTGGCAAGATAAATAATCGGTTTTGGCGCAAAGACATTTTTGATGATGTAAGGATTTACTATGACAATGTTCCTGGAGAAAAGAAAAAGATTTTTGACAAAATCTTAGACACGATAAAATTTGAGCAATTATAAAATGATTATTGATTTCAGAAAAGGAAAGCACGAGGAAGGTTTCGGCAGCGACGGCAGTATCAAGGAGACCATCAACTACTATCCCTTCGGCAGTGAGATGAGGATGGAGAATCCCGCCCAGATGGCTGGTGAGTTCCTGCAACCCTACCGCTTCACGGGCAAGGAGCTTGACAGGGTGAACGGCCTGAACATGTACGACTTCGGAGCCCGGTGGTATGACGTGGCCGGCGTGCCCATGTGGACGAGCGTCGACCCACTGGCGGAGAAATACTACCATATCAGCCCCTATGCGTACTGCGGGGGAGATTCGGTTAACTTCGTGGATCCGGATGGTATGAAAGTAACTCTTGTATATAAAAATGGAAGAGGAGAAATGGATACTTATACTTTTTCTGGCTTTCATGGCGAAAAATCAATAACGGTGCCAAATCAACCTTTTATTTTAGATTTTATAAAAGCATATGCTTATAATACATACAATGGTGGAGGTGATAATATGTGTTTGGCTGTTAATAGTAACGATTACAATATTTTTGTTTATGATGCTACAGCATTTTGGGGGGATAATGCAAAAACTTACTATGAATCGGAAAGAAATGAGCAACACATATACTGGGAATCACATAAAGGCCTTAAAACTACAGAAGGAGGTTGTCAATCTGCCGCAACAAGATTAGAGCATGAATTCGACCATGCTGTTTTTGATAAAATGAACCACCAACAACATAGGCTAAGGCGAGAAGTAGAAGATTCACAATATGAAAACAAAGAAGAACGACGCGTGATTACAGGGAGCGAGACGAAAACCGCTAAAGCAAATAATGAATCTGTGAGAAAAGACCATAAAGGGACAACTTATGATACTGTTAGTCCTATATCTATAAAACCCCGATTTAAAGAACAAAAAAGATGAGATTAATCCTATATTATATTTTTGCGTTTATAATCGTTGATCTATTTGTTTCATGTCATCATCGTTCCATTTCAACAGAAACAAGTTATGAAGACAGTATAATAGTTTTTTATTATCGTGGTATTGAATTTGAGACCTCTGCTTCTATCCCTTGTGATGAGACAAAAAAAAGATTTCTATCTTTTGAGGTAGATAAAACAAGAGCTTACGAGGTAATGGTTGAAGAAAAAAAAGTAATATCATCGACTATTTATAAACGAATTAAGAACCTTATAGATAGTTTACAATATAAATCTAATCATTCTATATGTGATACAAGAATCTTTGTGCAGGCGGATTCTATAGGCTTTTGTATCGGTCCTTCCTGGTCAAATTGCCTCTGCAGTTCTACCAATTCAGACTTTGAAAACAATTTGTTGTTAGCATATTTGATTAAATGGAAGAGTGGATATTACAATTATTTCTCCGAAGAGATTCTCAAAGAAGACATAGGTGTTAGGTACTATGGTCTTCCATTTGACTACCATTATACAAACCGTTATTCTTTCATGAAAGGACAGGGAACGATGCCACCTTTCAGAACTATTTCTAAGGTTATCATTTATCCTGATAGCGTAAATCTCTCACAGTTATGATGAAAATAATAGCTCTTTTACTTTGCTATGGCATCAAGCTCCCTCTAAAAGTGATGTCGATAATACAACCTCGCAACAATACATTATCGTTATGGGTGATAAGAGGCGTATACATTTATAATGGAAGTGGCATAAATGCAACTTTACCTCTTATGATTGGGTCAAAAATCTTCATAGCAAGGAAATAGAATGGAGCTACTATCCATCATGTTAAAATAGACGTTGGCTATCCTTCTACATTCATGATTACCACGAAAGAAAATGGATGTATTACTATGATAAGTATTTGTCTTATGCCGATGAGAAAGCATTAGATGCATCACTCTTTTTCAGAACGGATAGCCGATGGCGAGGTTGAGCCGTTGTGCGCCCCAGAATTTGTTGATATTGTAGAAGCCCGACTTGCCTGTATCGTAAGGCAGATGCAAGCCTATTCCCCAGTCGAGACGTATGACGAAGAAGTCGAGGTCGTAGCGCAGACCTATGCCCGTTCCTACGGCCATCTGCTTGAAGAAATTCTTGAATCGGAAATGCGCCTCGGGTCTGTAATCATCGTCTTTCAGTGTCCATACGTTGCCCATGTCGAGGAAGACGGCTCCGTAAAGGTTGTTCACCAGCCGGTCGCGGTATTCGAGGTTGAAGAGCAGTTTCAGGTCACCCATTTGGTCCATATACGAATATTTACGGTCTTCCCTGGAGACATAGTAGTCGCCCGGTCCGATGGTTCTTGCCGTGAAAGCCCTGATACTGTTGGCACCGCCCACGTAGAACTGTTCAGTGTATGGCGCCCATTCCGAGTTGCCGTAGGCATATACCATTCCCAGATTGGCATGTGCCACCAGCTGCGAATAGTCGCCCACCTTCCATATCTTGGTGAAATCCGTCTCAAACTTGATGAACTGAGCATACGGGTTGTTGAACATGCTCTTTTCCTTTTCGTTCCATTTCTTGCCGAAAGCCATATATCCCAGCGACAGCAGGTTGCCCGCCTCGCTGATGGTGGTCTCCCACGATATGGGATTTATCGACGTATCTTTATTGGTGTAAGAGATGGTGTATCGCAACTTGGGTATGAACTGGTCCATCATGGCCATCAACAGATATGGATTATCCAAGACCACCAAAGAGAATTCATCCGTCATCCGCCGCATGTAGTTGTACTCGAGGACCAGCGGGCTGAACCGGTGTTTGAAATTATGCGAAGTCTGGAAATTGTATGTCAGCTCTCCCGACACGATGTGGCGAGTGAAATATCCTGCGCGGTTGATGATGCTCGAGCTGGCCTTGATGGTTGTCGAGGGGTTCATGAAGAAACGCCGCAGCCTACGCCGCTGCTTGCTTCCCCATAAGCTTTCGAAGGGCAGCAACAGCCGGGGATATTCGAGCGATACCTCACCACCATATTCATACGAGTTGATGCCTACATCGTTGTCGCCGTAGTTCTTTCCTATCTGCCATTCATACGACCCATGCAGACGTATGTCGAGTTTCTCACCTCCACCGAACGTGTTGCGTTTAGTCAAACCGACCACCACCTGCGGCCCGAGAAATCCCGTGGTTTTTCCCGACAGGTTCGTCTCGACGTAGAAATCGTAAGGTTTCTCAAACATACAGTTGATGGCCACATCAAGAGTGTCGCTATTGTAAGTGGAGTCACGAGGCGTGAACTTAAAGTCGACCATGCTGAAGATGCCCATGTTCGAAAGGTTGTTGGCCGACTCCAGATAGTCGCCATACCTGTACAGTTGGCGGGGACGTAATTTCAGTTGCCTGTAGAGGGCACCCCTTCTCACCGGCATCTTCTTCCCACTGAAATGCACCGTCACCCTCCTTCCGTTATGCGTGCTGTCGGTCTTCTCCATGAAGGATTTGCGCAGAGAGAGGTCAATCTTTCCGATATACCATTTCTTCAGCACCTGCTGCGGCAAGCTGTCGGAGAAATGCAGTTTCAGCTGCACGTATCCCGGCCGCGCCACGGTATCAGCCAGATAGGAGGCATATCCCGGCTGGTAGTAGAAGAAACCATTGTCGCGGAAGAGGTCCGACAGTCTTGTGCGTTCGGCATCGAGCGTCCCGATGTCGAAGGGAGCACCCTTGGATATCAACCGCTCCTGCCAGGTGCTGTCGATGATGGCCTGCGCCTCGGCAGGGAAATTCACATACTCGATGCTGTCGAGCAGGAACAAATGGCCCATGTCTGCCCGGTAGCCTATCTTCTGTTTTTTAGGATTGTTTCCCTGCTTGATGTACGACGTGACCTTGCCATGAAAATATCCGTGCGATTTGAGCACCGATGAAGCCACCACGCTGCGCATCTCGGGATTGACCGAGCTAATCGTCACCGGAGCCTTACCAAAAGTTTTCGTCATCCATTTCCCGAAGCCCGTTTCCGATTTCGAGAAAGCGTTCCACACCATGAAGCCGATGGGAAAAGGCATCCTCACTTTCGAGCTGCCCATAAACGCCCCGTTGGGCGGACAGTTGAGCGCAGCAGCCACCTCTTCCTGCACATACAGGGCATGGTCGTTCCCTTCATAGTTTTCATAGACGATATCGTCGATACCCGTATAGAGCACCTCACCCTCCTCCAGTCCTTTGGTAGAGTAGCATGCCGCCAGGACACATGTCATGGCGACCAAGGTAAGGTATGGTATATAAGTGTGCAACTTGCTCTTGGTCATGGTCTTTGTCTGTCAGAATGTTGAACCGTGGTGTCTCTTCTCTCTTGGGATATTGAATCCGTCCTCGGCCTATATGTGCGCTCGTCGCTCTTGAAGTTGAAGATATCCTTCAGGCTATCGAGTTTACGTTTCCACATGAATCCGGCGCCGAACTCCCCTATTTCTCCCTCAAACCAGTCGTAAGTACTCCTGTCGTAGAACAGTTTCAGGTATTTGTTGCTGTTGGGACTGATTCTGTATTCAAAGGTCACATTGTCGAAGAAAGTCTGGTTCCTGTTATATTCGTCGCTGCCTGTGGATACCTTACCACCGATGACCACGCGCAGCCTGTTGTTCCAGAATCGTTTGGCGAAACGGAAGGAATAGTCGGTGTGCATGGTGCCCGAAGCATCCGTGGCATTGTTGACACCGATGCTCACGTCGAGAGTGCGTAGCGCGTTGCCTGTGATGTTGTTGATTTCCGCCTGGAGGAAGGAACTGAGGGCACTGTTCATCGAGAGCGCCGACTCGTTGCCGTCGGCCATATACATACCCGTGGAAATCATCGCTACGGCCAGTCGTGCCCGGTCCTCGTCGGAGAGCATTCCCAGATGGCTGCTGACGCTCATGTCTTCAGGAGCATCGATAATGAACTGCAACCCCATTTCCTGAAGTGTCTTGGTGATGACCACTCCACATTCGAAGTCGACGCTTCTTGAGCCACCGCCCTCTTCGTTGACCATGGCCTTCACCTTTTCAGTCGCCGTGATATTGATTTTCGGGTTCGCCGGTTCACCTTGGAACTCCAAATACCCCCCTTCCTTGATGGAGAACGTCTTGAGCGGTATGATAGGAAGTGAATACTTCATCTCACCGGTATTGACCGTATATCGACCCGTGATTCTTAGGTCATTGGCAGCGTCGTAGATCAAGCGCAGGTTTCCTTCGCCCATGATATCCACGTAGTTGCTGTGGTCGGCATTGAGGTCGCAGCGTATGCGTGCGCTCTCATCCACCCTCAGGGTCAAGTCCATATCGAGGCCCGAGATGGGTGGCCGACTGACCACTTGTGTTGTCGAATCGTTGAAATCTACGAACTGCACCAACTCGTCGAGACGAGTGTCTTCGGCCAGTGGCGAATCTTTGAGCACGTAAGTAAGGTCTGTCTTTCCGAGCACATCCACACGTCCCTTCATCTGGAAAGCGTCAAGAGGTCCCTGCACCGTACCGAAGAGATTGATGAACGCCTTGCCATACGCCTCGGAGCGTGGTGTCTCCTTGGCATTGATGATTTCAAAATCGCGTGCCATCATGCGCAGGTTGATGGTCATCCGGTCGAGATTGGAGAAGTCGAGCGCCCCATTGAGCGTTAGCGGCTGGTCGTTATGTGCGAAGAGTTTGAAATTCTCGAACATCAGGCGACTGTTGTCTATGCGCACCGGGTCGTCAGCCACTCTCAGTTCCACGCCATAGGGCACACTGGTGATATAGGCCGAGTCGAGCAATATCGACCCATTGATATTGGGTGTGGACAGGGTTCCCTTGATGGCAAGTGTACCCTCGCCATAGCCTTTGAAACCGAGGATCTGGTCGGGCATGAAACTATTGAGCAGCGAGAGCGGCATGCGTGCCAGGTTGAAGTCGGCATCCACAGAGCCCTTCCCCTCAGGGTTATAGGTGCCGATGACGGTTCCCACCTCACGGCTGTCGCTGTAGATGACGGCATCGATGTAATGCGAGCCATCGTCGTTAGGCATATACACGAATTCCGTGCTGAGGTCGCCCAGCATATTCTTGCTGATTGTCAAGTCGTCGACACTCGCAGTGCTCGACACCGTCAGTTGTTTCTCCGTCTTCACCACGTGGAAGTCGCCATCGAGCACGCCTTTTATATCCGGCAGGAAGGGCAAGGCTGAAGTCAGGTTGCCGAGGTTGAGTTGCTGGATGCTAAGGGTGAGGTCTTGCTCGGCATCGATGTTCTCGTCGTTGGTATACAGATGTATGCTGGTGCCATCGTTTTCGGCGAGGAAGAGGTTGGCAGCCAAGCGTTGTTTCTTGCCCAGTCGTATGTAGTTGCCCTCGTTCACCTTGAAATGCTTGTATCCGATGACGGGGTTGAGGTCGGCGAAGTTGATGCAGAGCGAGTCGTTTCTCACCAGCGCCCTCAGTCCGACACTCACGCCGAGCGAGTCTTTGTCGTCGTAGACATCGGCTCTCAGGTCCGACCCGTTTTCGAAGAGCGAGCCGTCGACCAGCGCCCGGAAGGCATACATGGGATTGTCCTTGAAGTTCTGCACCTCGGCATTGTAGCGGAAGCCCAGAGAGTCGGTGGTCAGCGCCAATCTTACGCGGTCGAGGAGCATGTCGCCGATAGTCAGCGAGTCGACCTTCACATCGCCGTTCAGGCCATCGACATGCGAGGAATACAGGTTCACATACATTTGTTTGTAGGTCATTCCCTGCTCTTCAAGCATCCTGGAGAAGAGGTTGTCGGTGCCTCCGCTCACATAGATATCCACATCAGGCAGTTTTTCCCTGATTAAGGTCTCGTCGATGCGCCGTTCCTCGATCATCTTGCTTACTTCCGAGCCTAAGCGTTTCGCTTGGTTGAGGATTTTCTGGTATCCCCCCTTACCCTCGAGAGCCAGTTGGAAATCTCCGCTGTTCACCATCACATGTGTGGTGTCGTTGTTGAGCAGCACATCCACATCGATGATTTCCGCGGCGAGGTCGCCACTGGGCTGGCTGAGCAGCAGGTCGTCGATTTCGCCCTGTATGTCGTAGTAATTGTTGAGGTCGGTCTTCACCGTCAAGCGAGCGCACATGCCCAGGGTCATCGGTTTGTCGGTGATGCCCAGCTTATAGAAGTCGGCCTTGTAGAAATCGGCGGAGAAGTTGGCGTCTATGGCCCTTTTGCCCACCTTACCGTCGGCATATATCATGCCATCGAACAAGCTGTTGTGTCCCTCGACATTGGCCCGCAGGTTGCCCTTGTCGAGGTTGGCATCCAGCTTGACGTCACTGAGGTCGTAGCCCATGGCAGCGAAGTTCTTGATGTCGGCCTTGGCTTGCAGTCTCGTGGCAGGAGAGAAGATGTCCGTTCCCTGTCCCCTGGCGGTGATGGTGCCCGTGAGCGGCTGCATACTGAATCCCTGCACGAAATTCTGCACGGGGAAAGCCTGGGCCTTGATATCGGCATCGTAGGACATAGCCCGCGTGTCGATGTTGGCCTTGGCTGTGAGTCGTCCGCCCCCCTGAGTGGCGGTGAAGTCGGCATCTATCCGGCTGCCTGCCTTCTTGAAATGTCCGTCGATACCTATGCCTTGCGGTATCTTGATGGTTTTCTGCGTGGCAGGATCGAGTGCCGCCGACACGAAAGCCAGGTCGTAGGTGTTTCCCTTGAGTGTCAGGTCGGCTTTCATCGCATTGAAGTCAGTCACATGGTCGATGGTGCCCGAAGTAGTGAGATCGAAGGCCGTCGGCAGTTTCACGTTGAGGTTGCGCATGGCGAGCCGTTGCAGGTTGCCTCTCACCTGTCCGTTGACGTTGAGGGCCTGGTTAGGCCATCGTGCGACCATACCCGGCGGCAGGGCTCCTCCGGCGAACCTCATGATGTCGGGTTTGCCAAGATAGCCATCCACCTGAGCGAACATCTCTCCCGGTTGTTGGCTGTCGAAGGTATTGAGATCCATCTCGAAGTGTGCCGACAGCCGTGAGTGCTCCGTCTGCAGTTCCACCGCAGGCACGCTGAGTGTCTTGTCGTTGATGTATAGCGGTCCGCTGAGGTGGTTGACGGCCAGCCCACTCTGCTCCCTGAAGTTGCAGTCGCGCAGGTTGACGCTGATGTCGGGTGCGAGGAAATGGAGCGAGTCGATGCCGATATTCACTTCGGAGAGCGCCAGGTGGTTGGTATCCAGACCTTTCACCCTCGGCATATAGCGGTTGTCGTATCTCAGCGAACCATCCTTCCAATCCATGCTCCCTAAGGAATACTCTCCTTTGACCAAGTCGAACCGCCCATCCACAGCCTTAAGCGATCCCATACCCGCCCCGATGACCAGCGTGTCGCCGGGCAGGTGGAGTGTCACGTCGCTCTTGGTGATATCCAGCTTGTCGACGAGGATGCGCCACGTTGGGTTGCTCTCGGTGGTGTCGGGGGGCACCGTGTCGGCCAGTGCCACGTCGATGATGGCACCGTCGAGCGCCGCGGTGTTCACCCTCAGCATGTCGGTCTTGAGGTCGATGCCGTGGCTCTCCACGTTCAGTCGGTCGAGACGTCCCTTCACCCTTACGGAGGGAATGAATCCGTTGGTATTGAGTTTGGTATTCCTGAATGAGAGTTCGTCCACCTCCACCTGCCCCTTGAAAAGGGGTTTGAGCTGTACGCTCGCCACCAGTTCGCCCACATCGGCGATGGTGTCGCGCAGGTTGGGAATGGAGTCGTTGGCTTTGATCATCTTGAAATCCTCGATGCTCAGGTCGAGCGGGAATTTCAAGGACACATGTCCCACGCTGATGTCCATGCCCGTTTCCTCCGAGGCATAGGCCACCACCTTTTGTGCCACCCAATTCTGTATTGGCGGTATATAGAGCAGCACAAGAATCAACAAAAAGAGCAGGATGGGCGTCAGTATGATGCCGACAATCCATTTAAGCACTTTTTTCATAAGCGTAAACACGTATGAATCAAGGTAAGAAGCTCCCGTTAGCAAGCTTTTTGCCCTATCCGACTGCAAAGTAAATGATTTTTTTGGAAAAACATGCCAAATGCCCCGAAAAAATGGATTTCAATTCCTCGCAAGCCATGCCGTGCGGGTGTTTATGCCGCTGCTAAGATACTAATTTGAAGGCAATTCACGACGGGTCTAACGAAACATGTCATTCGGATATCGTTTGGTGAAGAGGGCTTTCTTGTTGACATCAGTAATTGTAACGATGGCACCAAAACCTTCATCGATACAACGCTGGGCACTGGAGAATAATGCCGATAGTTCCTTTACGATGGCAAGCATACCACTTTCAAGTGACCTCTGAAGTTCAGCAGCCTCTTCGTTTGTCAGTTCGTCGAGTTTTATCATTTGCGTTGAAAAATCGAAGATAAGCATATCTTCCTGGTCGCTGACATCTATATTTTCCAACGTGATCATTTCGTTCAATGGTCTTCCGAAACCATTTTTACTGACCAGGTTATCATGGAAGGCTTTCATTTCTTCGCGTGCGTTGGCAAATTCATTTATACTGGATTTCGAGACGTCAATTTTTAAGCTTTCTATAACAGAAACCGACAGGTCAGGCATACCCTCTTTTCGCATAAAAAGCAACATGTAGGTATTCTTCTCTGTAGAGAAACAGCAAGCCGTGCACTGACGTCTGGCTTCCATGTAAATTTTGGAGTAGTCGGCTTTGATTGTCCGGTAACCGTCAATGGTAGTATATTTGGTGTTATCCATCTTAGCTCCAGTGAAGAGGTCATAATTGCTGTTCACAAACAAGCGTTCAAAAGTATGGCTCAAATCTGCTGATGAGAAATTGTACTCGGCAAGTACGAAGATATACTGAGGATCATTAGCGGTATCGGTTATCGTCACCATTTTTCCTAAGCCTGCAAGATGATCGATCTTTGTAATCCAACTGGCGGGAATTGTTGTCGTCATTGTGGAACAACTTATCGTCTTTGTGTCCTGGCCCATCACCGTCATGCTTACCCAAGCAAGCAACATTATCAATAGTTTTTTCATATATTTCTATTTAGATTGTTTACTTCATCTGATACCCTGACGACCACTTGTAGAGGTTTCCTTCGCGGCCGTTGCGGGTTTCTTTTTCTGCTAATCACAAATCATTACAACTATTCACGATTAACGGGTTAATAGTTTTACCTATGCAAATATAAATAAAAACAGCGAGATTACAAGTCAATCGAGATAAAAATGTAAAAAAATGCAAATCGCCACGAATTGGATCTATTAGCATTGGCAATGGTCAGGTGACAGACAAACTAAAGAATGTGTCAAGGGGGTTTCTAAACTGCTACGCCCAAAAGCTTGACATCACAAGTAATCTGAAACTAATGCCGCAGTGGATTCAGAAAAACTTAAACGGGATAATAAGAAAAGAATCATGATAAATTGGAGAGAACCTACAAAAACGGTCGGTTTCACGGTACTTCGCTTGGGATGAACCGGTATCCGTCCCAGACCAGCACCTCATCCCATAGCTCTCCGCTGCCGCTGGCCGACACGCGGATGTCCTTTCCCTGTCGCGGGAGGAAGAACACACTCAGCCCGTCGCCGTCATACAATGCACCGATATCCTCGGACAAGACCGTACGCATGAACCGTTTCTGGTTGTCGTAGACATAAAATGAAGCACCTATAAACGTATTCCAACCGTAGTCGCCATCCATTTTCCAATAAGTGTTGGCGCAAACCAGTTTGCGCTTGCCGTCGGCGCAGTTCCAGAAACACATCTCCATCACCATCGTATCCTTTTCCTCCGGCCTCACTATCTCGTAGTGCATATAGCCGTTTCTCGTATCGACGATGAGACTCACGTTTTCACTCAGGGGCAGCTTCTGCCGGTATCGTTGCCATTCGCTGTACACCTTGTCAAAAAACGTGCTATCCTTCCGTTGGCTGAGATAGGCTGTGACAAAGTCGGAGATGGTAGGACGAACTCTTTGGCTTTTCACAACTATCCGCTCCCCGTCAGAAACCTCGGGGTATTCAAACGACTGTGCCGAAAGGCTCGACACGCACATCATGAGTACCGCCATCAGCACAAACGACTTGATAGCGACCTGTCTCCTTGAGGGAGAAGTCACCGATGTAGTAGGCAATATTATTGTGACAGATTCCATAGCGAGTTGCGGATAGTTGAAAAGTAGATGGGATTATTTGATTTTTACGGTTTGCGAGCCCACCTTGAGCACATACAAAGAGCGGGTACCACGAAGTGGGATGCTGACCTCGGAACCTTGGGCTACGGTGCTGCTGAGAAGCATACCGCTGACATCGTAGAGGGTGATGGAGCAGCCTCGCTCCACGCCGGAGAGAACGATCTGGTTGTCATCCTTGCGCCAGTTCCATTTGCTCTGGCTCAACTCACGGATGCCCTCTGCCGTTCCCATGATGGCATTAAGGGTGAGTTTCTGGCATGTAGGCATGTCAAACGAATAAACGGGAGTGTCGACCTCCTTGGTGGTGGTTGTACCATCGCTGTTGGTCTGAATCACCTGCCACCCTTTCACCTCTCTGCCTTCGACGCCCTGGGCCTCGACGGTGAGATGGCGATGGGCGAAGAACTTACCATCGAAATCTTTGTTCACAAGAGCCACACCATTGACGATGGTAGTCAGATCCTCTGCGACATTCTTGTTGATGACGAGCGGTAAGGGAGCACCCAGTTTGTAATAGCCGGCCATATAAGTGTAGAAATAGTTTGTTCGCTGACTGAGCCAGTTGCGTGCGTTGTTGATTTCGTTGTTGATATCCTGCTCATGGTTGGGTTGCCACCATCCTCCCCATCCGGGATTGTGGAGTTCGCGGTGCTTGATCAGTTCGGGTTTGACCAGTTCGGCCATGGGATCCCAAATGGAACGTGTGCCCCGCTCGTTGAGGAAGTCGCCCATATAGATGGCAGCACGATCGATGAACTCGCGGTAGAAGTCGGCATCCGCCATCAGGCTGCGGAAGAGCTGTGTGGCCTCCGGGGTGTTGGCCCAACTGTTGCCCGCATCGTAGTTGTTATTATATATCCACTCTATGGTGTTGTAGTTGGCGGAGCGCCCGTAGAGTCCCAGTCCGAAGTCGGTGTCCTTGGCTATCCAGCGCCATCGTCCACCTTCGGAGGTGGGTCGCCATGCCACGATGTTGTTGCCTGGGAAGTCGAGGTTGCAGTAGTAGAGGTTCATGATCATGATGTTCATGAATTCCCGGCAGTCCATGAGCTGTTCATATTCAGCCATGGTGTGTCCCACCTCGTGGTAGAAAGCCTTGAAGGCATTGTAGCTGTCGATGGTGCCTGTCTTGAGTTCCTCCACCATCTGACTGTTCTCCTGTGAGATTTCGATCATGTCGATGTCTTCGAGCCCATCACCATTGTCGTCTTTGTAGTTGGTGTAGATATGGTCGTCGTTGCTCCGCTCGCGGATATTGAGCATGCCCATGTAGGTGCCGTTGACGAAGACGACCGCCGGTCGCCACGCCTGCCAGTCGATGTCGGCGTTCTGCCCCATCACCCGTTGGATGATGGCATCGCGCATGTAGAGACCGCCGAAATCATTGCCGGCATTGCGGAGCATGATGCTCTTGAAGTCGGTGAGGCCAGGTTTCTAGTCAGGGAAGAACTCATAGGCCAGTCGTTTCTCGCCAAACCGTTTGTTGGCATATACAGCGAGCGACTTGAGGGGATGTTCGCGCGACTGTCCTCCCATTACTCGTGTCTCGCAGAGCTGGTTGATGACACTCTCGGAGGAGGGTGCATCAAAGAGTTCGATGTTGATAGGTCGTCGCCAGTCGTGTTTGTTCTCCTTGTTGGGGTTGTTGGCGATGATGCCGATGGAACCATCGTTGAAATAGCGGTCGTCGGTGGCGATGGAAATCACGGGAATGGTCATTTCCCTGTCGAGGAAGATATAGGAATGCGCCGTGGAGATGGGTGAGAGATAACCGTCGCAGAACAGTTTGGCCCTGACCACGCGGTTGCTGTTGACGTAGAAAGCTCCTTGGTAGAGCGTGCTCGAGGCTGTCGGCTCCTTACCATCGATGGTATAGCGTATGACGGTCCCCTCGGGTGCACCTTCGGGCAGTGAGAGTGTAAGCCGTATGTTCTTATTGGTGGTGAAGATGCGGCCCTCCATGCTGAATACCGGCTTGCCCAGTATTTCGCTGCACGTCGTGCCGCAGTTGGCAGTCCCTGGGGTGGGTGTGGCCTGGTAGCCCCACTCGGTGCCAGCATCGGTCTTACGTCCATAGGCGATGTTGGGTGCGGGCATCTTCTTCATGCCTTCCACCTTGTCGACAATCTCGTCGCCCTTAAAGAGATAAACGCTGCCGTCCTTGCCCGACTCAAGTCGGAAATCGGTGTGCAGTCCTTTCTCCTCCTTGTCGCAATAGACCACGACATAGGCTTTTGCAGCAAGAATGCGGTTGGGCAGTTGCCATGCCTTGCCAGGTTTGTTCTTCGCGCCCAGTTTGTAGTCGGCGAGGTTGACGGTTTCGGAACCGTTGTTGTAGAGTTCCACCCAAGAGTCGGGAAACTCATTGAGGTCATCCATGATACAGTCAATGTTCGACTGCATGAGTTCATTGATCACCACTTGCGCCTTGGATGAATGTGCCATGAGTGCAAATGCGATGAAAGGAATGTAGAATTTTCTCATGTTTTCTTATTAGTTGATAATTTGATAGACATCACTGCTGGTGGGTGCAAAAATAAAAAGAAAAAATGAGATATGGCGATGATTACGATTCTTTTAAGAAACTTTATGTGCGCGAGCACAGACAATGAGGGGATTTTTTTATTATTTTAGATAAGTTACTTCATTTCGGGATAAAAAATGAACAAGTTCATTTTGTTCTCCGCTCGATTTTCCGTAACTTTGTCGCCGGAAAGAATTAACTGATGATATGAACGTTAAATTCAAGATGCCCAAGTTCGGCCGGAACCTCACAGGCAAGGGGTTCTGGAAGGAGATAGCGATGACGACACTCGCCACCACCATCTCCATCATCCTCACCTTCGGAACAGCCCACCTGATAGAACAAAGCCAAAAGAAGAAAGCGGGCAGGCAAACCGCCATGATGGTGATACACGACATCGACCAGAATGTGGAAAACCTGCGCGTGAAGGCCAAGGCAGAGGAAGATTATTTCGAGATGACGCAGCATGTGGTCAACAACCTCGACAGGATAGACGCTATCAGTCCCGATACGCTGCTGGCGGTACTAGATTACATCCTCTACACGGGTACATACCAAATAGACGATTCGAAAGAGAAAATCTTCCACAGCAGCCAGGACTCCTGGAAAAACATCGACAACGCCAGCTTCATCGACCTGATGCAGAGCTTCTATCACGAACGTCACCAATACCAGGAACTGTTCAACAAGGACTTCCGTTTCCTTGCGCCCATTCCCGAGGAAGAACAGCGCAGGATGATGCTGGAGGCACCTGATTTCGACATCATCAACAATATGAGCAATGTGATCAAGGAGAAGTTGCGCGACAAGAAAGTCCAACTTTACCTGATGTACTCAAAAGCCCGCAGCAGGACCTACAACCAAGTGGCCGACCTATGGAAGGTCAAAAGTGAGAGGGCCAAATTCATCATAGGCATCACCGACGAAGAGCTCAACGAATATGTGGAGAAGAACAAGCACTCCGGCCGAAAGGTGAAAGAGAGGGAGCTGTTGGGTCATTGGACCTCACGCACCTCTGAAGATCAGGTGGAGGAATTGGAATTCAGGGATGACCACACCTTCAACAACAAGGTGACAGTAGGCATCATCAACCCCTTCTACACTGGACGTTTGCTATCCATCAGTTCTTTGACGGGCACCTGGAAGATGGAGGGCGACTCGCTCATCATGACCTTCAATAAGGAACTTCATTTCGAGTTGGATCGCAGCAAGATTACCTACCGCCCGGAAATGAAAGACTCCGTCGACAGTTACATCGCCCACTTCGAGCAGATGGCACACAGCATGCAGCAACAACAAGCACAGAAGAAAGAGCTGCTCCGGAAAGCCAATGCCGTTTACATCGACGAGACGGGAGAAAAAATCGAGATGACCTCCACCGACCAAACCAGTGGTGTGGACCAGGAAATCAATGCTTATTTTTTCAGGAGTGAGAAGAAATGAGAAATTTGAAATGAGAAATAATAAATCCCTGCAGACCGATGGTTTGCAGGGATTTATATTATAGAGGTGGAGCTGGCGGGAGTCGAACCCGCGTCCAAACGAGGAAACCATACGCTTTCTACACGCTTATTCCAGACTTCATTTTCGTGCCGTGGCAAGACCTGGACCACCAACCGCGGCCTTATCCCCTAAATTTCACCGGTGCATCGGGGCCTACACCGACTATTCCCGATTTGCCTGCGCCGCTGGACCCGGGAGATTCGGGACTACATCCCCGGAGCGACGTCTCGTCCAGCTACCTCGTAACCGGATTGAGCCAGTAATCTACTGTACTTCGATTAGGCAGCGAGAGCATACTTGTTGTTGCCAATTAATTTTTCGACCGAATGGATTTAGGAGTTTACAGCCGTCACTCCGCGTGCTTACGTACCATTTCTACCCGCTGTCAAATCCAGTCAACCCCTTGTCATTGTTGACATCATGACCGATACAGACCGGTGATGTACGAAGAGTCCCATCGTCCACCGCAACCCATTGCAAACACCTTTGCCATAGCGGCTTCCGATTTTTGGGACTGCAAAAATATATCCTATTCCGCAATCCTGCAAATTTTTGGAAAGTTTTTTGCATTTTTTTTGTTTTTATCCTGCAAAGATGCTACTTTTGCATTCCTATAAATCAACGGAAAACTTCTAATCAACTAAACTCGATATAGGAAATGAAAAAACACCTTTTCTCAATAACCCTGCTTCTATTCGTGGTTGCCACCGGCCTTCATGCCCAGGAAACGAAATTGCCCACCACGCCCGATTTCACCAACGCGATGGAAGCACTCCAACAAGGCGACATCTTCACCAGCGACTCGCTGCTCAACGAAGAAGTGGGCAAGTACCCCAAGAACGGATATGCCTGGCTCTACCGCGGCATCCTCTATACCCGCCTGCAAGCCGATACCGCCCTGGTTTTCTTAGACCAAGCCGTGCGTCACATACCCAAGAAAGACAACGAGAACCTTGCCACGGCGCACTATTGGCGGGGCATTGCCAAATGGAAGTTCAACGACGACTTCACCGGCATGATGGACGAGATGAACACCGCCAAGCGCACCAATCCCAATACCGCCGAACCCTACCTTGCCGTAGGCACCGTATTGCAGCAGCGAGGCGATTACGGCGGTGCCGAGCAGGAATTTCGGCAAGCCCTGACCAAGGGCGATGTGAAGAAGTCGGACACCTACCAGTTCCTCGGCCGCAACAAGGCTGCACAAGATGACTACTCCACCGCCATCAAGTATTACAACCAAGCACTGGAGTTCGACCGCAACGACGAGTCCATCTACATCGACCGTTCACAGGCCTATATAGCCACCCATCAGGAACAGCAAGGGATAGAGGATGCCATGATAGCCTTCGACCTTGAGCATAGCCGCTCCGCCTTCAACTACCTGATAACCTTGGGCGACAGCACGCAATTACGCGACCAGGTGGTCGCACGTCTGAAAGAGCAGACGCGCAAGGTAGGCGACCCCACCCTTTACCTCTTCGCCATCAGCACCATCTATTCAAATGCCGACAATGCGCCGGAGAGCCTTCGATACCTACTGCGGGCCTCGAAGAGCAACGACGAGCCTCTCTATGAACAAATAGCTGAAAGATTGGCAGGATATGCGCTCTATGAACAGGCCGCCGACTACTTCCGTCGTGCGTTGGGTGCCACACCCATAGACAGTCTGGACGACTCGCAGGAAAGCCTTTACAATAAATACGTGGGATATACCTTTGAAAGCGGCAAAACGCAGGAAGCCATCGCATTGCATGAGAAGATCAAGCCCGAAAAGGACTCCGACGATTACGAGGGATGGTTGGGCAATCTGATGTGGTTCAAATACTATGCCGGCGACTATGCCGGCGCCCTCGAAACCATGGCCATGCTCCCAGAGGAGCTAAAGGAAGGTGCGGACAATGCGTTGTTCCAAGGGAAAATCTACCGCGAGAACGGGATGACGGACAAGGCACGTGAATGTTTTACACGATGCACCACCGACGAGGTGATAGAAGAAAACCCGTCGGATGCGGAAGTCGCTTTCGCCTTGTTAGGCAACACAGCCAAAACACGAGAACTGTTTGAGAAACGGCAGGCCGACGACCCCGACGACATCAGTGAGTTCTCTGCGGCCTGCCTGATGGCCCTTATCGACGACAAGCCCATGGCGGTAAGCTATCTCAGGCAGCTGTTTGAGAATGGTTTCCGCAACTTCTTCAAGGTGGAGCGCGACGAAGACCTCCGCTCGCTGAAGGGTTATGGCGACTATGAGGCGATGCTGAAGGAATACAAGGCCAAGTTCGAGGTGGAACGCAAGGCACTTTTGGATGTGCTGGAGGAAGAGACCCGTGAAGAGCCCATCCCATTAGTGGGAGAATAGGGAGCCTGAGCAAGGAGCAAGGGGCAAGGAGCAAGGGGCAAGAGATTTGCTTGGACGCTCAACACTCAACACTAAACGCTCAACACTAAACGCTCAACACTCAACGCTCAACACTCAACACTCAACGCTCAACACTCAACACTCAACACTCAACACTCAACACTCAACGCTCAACACTAAACATTCAACACTAAACACTCAACGCTCAACACTCAACAAGAAATACTCTCAACCTCGGGTTTTGTACTTAAACCCCCACCCTTGATACCATAAGGCAAGAATTATTTGGAAACGGATGATTCTTGCCTTAACTTTGCAATCAGAAAACAACAAATAACATTTATAAACCATTTAAACCTAAAGACAATGAAAAAGTTTTTTATGATTGCAGCCATGGGCCTGATGGCCTTCACCGCCAACGCTCAGAACGCTATGGACGACAAGGGAAAGACCACAGGACAGCCCAGCGATGGCATCGCACAGGTGCAACTGGCCAACCAACTGGCTCAGTACGGTTATGACAACAGCAGCGCCTCTGCCCTGATTGAGGCCGCCGCCATCCTCGTCGAGGTGGGTGGACAAGACCTGCAAGCCGAATATACCCGTGGCGATGGTGCCGACATCACCGGTGAGCGCACCGCCGTCACTCCAGCACAGCTCATCGCCGACGCCAAACGTTTCGCCGAGGGCGACAAGACCCTCTTAGCCATGGCCGACAAAGTGAAACTCAACGGCACGAGCCGTGGCGCCGTGGGTGGGCCGAAGCGCAGCAGCACCTATGTGCTGGCCAACAGCACCGACGTGTTCACCATCCGCTTCCGTGGCGACGAACTCGCTGAGATCTTCGTCAGCGGCGACGGCGACACCGACCTCGACCTCTACGTCTACGACGAGAACAACAACCTCATCGAGAGCGACGTGGACTATACCGACCAGTGCTACGTGAGCTGGACTCCCGCATGGACCGGCCCCTTCAAGGTGAAAGTGGTGAACCGCGGACGCGTTCGCAACTACTACACCATCTGGACCAACTAATCCAAGAAGAGCGATTCGAATTCATCCCCATCAAAAAAAGATGGGGATTTTTTAATGTTATCACTTAAACGTGGTATTTCATAAAAAAAATTGATTTTTTTATACAACAATAGAAAAATTATTGTATATTTGCATTGTCAAAAAGCGAAAAAACCATCAAATCTCATTATTTACTAACATTTTACCAAAACTATTACAAAATGAAAAAACTGTTTATGATTGCAGTGATGGGCTTGATGGCCTTCTCTGCATCCGCTCAGAACGCGATGGACGACAAAGGTAAGACTTCCGGTCAGCCCAGTGATGGCATCGCACAGGTGCAATTGGCCAACCAGTTGGCTCAGTACGGTTATGACAACAGCAGCGCCTCTGCCCTGATCGAGGCCGCCGCCATCCTCGTTGAGGTAGGTGGACAAGACCTGCAAGCCGAATACACCCGTGGTGAGGGTGCCGACGTTGCCGGTGAGCGCGTAGCCGTCACTCCCACCCAGCTCATCGCCGATGCCAAGCGTTTCGCTGAGGGCGACAAGACCCTCCTGGCCATGGCCGACAAGGTGAAGCTCAACGGCACGAGCCGTGGCGCCGTAGGTGGTCCGAAGCGCAGCAGCACCTATGTGCTGGCCAACAGCACCGACGTGTTCACCATCCGCTTCCGTGGCGACCAGCTTGCTGAGGTATTCGTCAGCGGCGACGGCGACACCGACCTCGACCTCTACGTCTACGACGAGAACAACAACCTCATCGAGAGCGACGTGGACTACACCGACCAGTGCTATGTGAGCTGGACTCCCGCTTGGACCGGCCCCTTCAAGGTGAAGGTCGTGAACCGCGGACGCGTTCGCAACTACTACACCATCTGGACCAACTAATCCAGGAAGAGTAATTCGAATTCATCCCCATCGAGAGATGGGGATTTTTTTGTTGCCTCACGCTCGACACGACTTCAGATTTCAAACAAAGGAACAGGATGACATGTTGTTGTGCATTAGAGTTTTTCTACAACGAATACACGGGCGAGACAAGCACGCCCCTACAACGAAGGATAACGCGGGTTGGAAGGATAGGTTATGAAACAACGCGAAACAGCATGAAACAACGCGAAGCTGCATGAAACAACGAGTTACACGTATTACATCTTTCTTCATTTCTGGATAATTATTCTATCTTTCCCAACAACGAATTTCGCGAATTTCGCGAATTGGAAGAATACAACAAGGAACAACGAATAAGACGAATTTCGCGAATTGGAAGAATACAACAAGGAGGGTTTCCGCAGTTTCTGCGAGACCTTTCCAAAGTGTGGAGGGCATAGATAAACTAAGCCCCTACGCGCCACACTCTATGTCGTCCACGCGTAGGGGCTTACTTTATGCCTGCCCTCCTGAGAGGGAAAAGGATACCGTCACTGATGTGATCTTGCCTTTAGAAACTCGTCTCGATGACCATGTGCTGGCTGTCGTTCCAGTGACCTGGCTGTTGCGACGACTCCACCACATCGCGCTCAAACTGCTTGCCATCGCGCCCCAGTGGGTTTTTCTTGATGGCCTGGAGCACATTGTAGGTGATGGAACCATATTCCACACCATCGATGTTCAGCTCGGTGTTACGCTCCCGCGCCTTGCACGCCTCGAGGAAGAGAATGGGCGCCTGGTCCACAGCCTGGGTGACATTGAAATGTTTGGTATCCTCGAAGGGAGGACGGAACCGTTTGCCCGTGGCGGTGAAACCATCGCTGGTGCCACGCACTGTGGCGAAATCCAGGTCGCGCGACATGGTGCCCGAGTGGCAGGCATCGAAAGCCACGTAGACAGCACCCGACGGGCCTACATTGGTACGCAATCGTTCGAAGAAGGTGTTGAGGTCGTCGTCGAGGATATGCTTGTCGCCCACATACACCCCCGCACGGTATTGCGACCCCGCATCGATGGGAATGAGCGCCTCGTCCCATCCGTCCGCCTCGTCGAGGGCGTTGCCGTTGAGACCATCCTCCACAGGTTGTCCGTGACAGGAGAAGTGCATATAAACCACATCGCCTTTCTTCGTATCTTTGGCAAACCGTTCCATCGCGGCGAGGATATTGTCGTGAGTGGCATCGTCGTTCACCAACGAAGTGACCTTGAATCCTTGTTTTTCCAGTTCAGGTTGGAGCAGGTATACATCTTCCGCCCCATGAATCTCATCCCAACCCGTGACGCTGGTGTCGTAGTTGGAGATGCCCACCATGAAGGCCCTTTTCCTTTGAGCGTTTCCGGTAAGCGGCATGGCCAGGGCCAATGCCAGCAGAGCGATGAAAGTCTTTCTCATAACGTGTTGATTTTTCTGGTTGTTAATGAATGGAATTAAGAAGAGTGCTTTTTACTCCCTTATATATTGCAAAGATAAGCATTATTTTGATATAACCCATTTTTTTAACCATTTTTTGGATGAAGTATGGTCTTAAAATGATGAAAAAGCAGAAAGGAGGCAAAAAAAACACCTTTCGGCAATAATTTAGCCTTTTTTGTGTTATATATAAAAATATATAAGGAATTGAAAAGAGTCAGAAAGGACACCCCGGGCAGTCTTGGCTACAGCCACGACGCGATGGGTCGTGTCCAGCGTGGAGTCAAACGGTCGGTGGATATCATCGTTTCGTCGCTGGGTCTGCTGTTGCTCTCACCCGTGTTCTTGACCATTGCTGTGATGCTGAAGATCCAGAAAAACGGCTCTGTGTTTTTCTCACAGGAACGTATCGGCTATCGTGGCCGTCCGTTTCGGATATACAAGTTTCGCACGATGAGCAGCGTGGTGGAAGATGAGGGTCCACGCCTCATCAGCAAGAGCGACGACACCCATTCGACGAAGACCGAGCGTTTCCTGCGCGAGCATCATCTCGATGAGTTGCCCCAGCTTTGGAACGTGCTCAAGGGCGACATGTCGCTTGTGGGTCCACGTCCTGAGCGTAAGTATTTCATCGACAAGATTATGGCCCACACGCAGGACTATGAGTTGATATACCAGATGCGCCCCGGCCTGACCAGCGAGGCCACGCTCTACAACGGCTACACCGACACCATGGAGAAGATGCTCAAGCGCCTTGACATGGACATCCGCTACTTGGAGCATCGTTCGTTGTGGATGGATATGAAGATTATCTTCCACACCGTGTGCAGTATCATCAGCGGCAAGAAATTCTGATATGAACATGAAAAAATCCATCATACTCCTTTTGGTCATGATGCTGCTACCGGCGAGCATCATGGCACAGTCGTCGATGACCGACGACCAGGTGTTCAAGTACGTGATCAAGGAACACCAAAACGGCACCTCACAGAGCCAGATTGTTACGCAGCTGATGCAGCGCGGAGTGGATATCACCCAGATTCGGCGTGTGAGGAAGAAGTTTGAGCGTATGTCGAAAGACCAGGCCTTAGGTGTGCTGTCGAACGACACTCAGCGCGACCAGACCGACAGCCGTCAGCGCATGAACAATGGCGAGGCGCGCATCGGCGACCAGCGTTACGACAATTTCCGTGACGACACCCGACGTGGCGACGACCGTTCCACCTACCGTGTGAGGGAAGGAGTGCCCAGCACCCGCACCTACGACGAGGAGGACGACGAATGGATGGAGTTCCGCGACGAGCTGGATGAGTTCCTGCCCGCCGACACCGCCACCATGTATCTCAACCTGCTGGCCAAGATGGAGAAAGACAAGAAGAAAGTGTTCGGACGCGACATCTTCAACAAGCGCAACCTCTCCTTCGAGCCGAGCATGAGCATAGCCACCCCCGCCAACTATAGGCTGGGTCCGGGCGACGCCGTATTCATCGACATCTACGGAGCCTCGCAGAAAACCATCGAGGGCACCGTATCGCCCGACGGCACCGTGACCATCGAAGGTTACGGTCCCGTACACGTGAGCGGACTGACCGTGGAGCAAGCCAACGCCCAACTGCGCTCGCAATTAGGCAAACGCTACCAGAGTTCGCAGATACGGCTCACCGTAGGCCAGACCCGCACCATCATGGTCAACGTGTTCGGCGAGGTGAAAGCACCGGGCACCTACACACTGAGTGCCTTCGCCTCGGTGTTCCACGCACTCTATATGGCCGGCGGCCCGAGCGACCTGGGTACGCTGCGCAACATCAAGGTATATCGCAACAACCAGTTGGTGACCACCGTCGACGTCTACGACTATATCCTCAACGGCCAGCTGAGCGGCAACGTGCGCTTGGCCGACAACGACGTGATCATGGTTGGCACCTACGACTGTTTGGTCAATATCACCGGCAAGGTGAAACGCCCCATGTACTACGAGATGCGTAAGAACGAAAGCCTCTCTACCCTGCTCAAATACGCCGGCGGCTTCACCGGCGACGCCTATAAGTCGAGCGTCCGCGTGGTGAGGAAGACAGGGCGTCAGTTCTCCGTCTACAATGTGGGTGAGTTCGACATGGGCACCTTCAACATGAACGACGAGGACTCGGTGAGTGTCGACAGCATCATCCAGCGTTTCGAGAACATGGTGGAAATCAAGGGAGCCGTGTTCCGCCCGGGCATGTACCAAGTGGGCGGCGACATCACCAGCGTGCACTCGCTCATCCAGAACAGCGAGGGACTGACCGAAGACGCTTTCACCGACCATGCCGTGATGCACCGCATGAGGCCCGACCGCACCTTGGAGGTGATACCCATCGATGTGCAGGGCATCCTCGACGGACGCGTGGCCGACTTCCCACTGAAGCCCAACGACGTGCTCTTCATCCCCACCAAGCAAGACCTGCAGGAGGAGCAGACCCTCACCATCCATGGCGAGGTACACTACCCCGGCATCTATCGATACGCCCACAACGAGACCATCGAGGACTTCATCCTCCAGGCCGGCGGCCTGAAAGACGGAGCCTCGACCGCCAAGGTCGACGTGTCGCGCCGCATCATCAACCCCAGCGCCACACAGAGCGACAGCATCATGGCCCACACCTACAGCTTCGCACTGAAAGACGGTTTCGTGATCGACGGTGAGGCAGGCTTCACCCTCCAGCCCTACGACGAGGTGTATGTGCGCAAGAGCCCCGGCTCTCACAAGCAGCAGAACATCACCATCGACGGTGAGGTAATGTTTGCCGGCACCTACACCATCGACAAGAAGACGATGCGCCTGAGCGACGCCATCAAGGCCGCCGGCGGTGTGAACGACATGGCCTATGTGCGCGGTGCCCGACTGGAGCGCCGCACCAACGAGACCGAACGTCTGCGCATGGAAGCCATCCAGAAGAAGGAGCGTGAGCAGTTCGAGACCAACATGCTCGAATCGATGATGAAGAGCGGCAATGCCGCCGCCATCCAGCAGATGCAGGGACAGCAGACGGGCAACAACACGCAGCAGATACGCAAGTACGATGTGCCCGCCACCTATCCCGTGGGTATCGAGCTGGACAAGGCCCTGGCCAATCCCGGCGGGCGCGAAGACGTGGTGCTGCGCGAAGGCGACCGTATCATCGTGCCACGCTACGATGCCACGGTGAAGATCAACGGCGAGGTGATGTATCCCAACACAGTAGCCTACCGCAAGGGCAAGAGCGTGAGTTGGTATATCGACCAAGCCGGCGGTTTCTCCAACAAAGGCAAGAAGAGTCAGACATACATTATATATATGAACGGCACCGTGGCCAAGGCCGGCCACAATGCCAAGCCCGAGCCAGGCTGCGAGATCGTGGTGCCCGCCAAGCCGCTGAACAAGATGACCATGACCGAGACGCTGAGCATCGCCACGGGCATTGGCTCCTTGGCCGCCATCATCGCCACCCTGGCCAGTCTGCTGAAGTAAACCGTAGCGTATGAACCTGAAGGCACTTCTCGGGTCAGACCCCCGCACCATCCTCATGCGCAAGAACATGGTTGTTTCTGCGCTGCTGAAGGCATGGTCGGCCTTGGTCTTTCTCGCCCTTGTGCCGCTCACGCTGAAGTGCCTCGGCACCTACAACAACGGCATCTGGCTGACCATCAGTTCGATGCTCATCTGGATTGACCATTTAGACATCGGTTTGGGCAATGGCCTGCGCAACCAACTGGCCACCCATCTGGCCCATGGCGACCGGCGAGGGGCTCAACAAGTGGTCACCTCCACCTTCTTCATGCTCATCATGATCATCGTGCCCGTGGCGTTATTGACGCTTGGCATGATCTATGCCTTCGACATCTTCAGTTTCATGAATGTGGACGCCACGTTGTCGCCCGACCTGCGCCATGCCGTGGCCGTGGCCGTGCTTTTCGTCTGCGCCACCTTCATCTTCAAGTTCATAGGCAATTTCTACATGGGTCTGCAACTGCCCGCCGCCAGCAACATCATCCTCTCGGCTGGCCATACGCTTACGCTCATCGCCACGGTGGTGGCATGGTTCATGGGCTGCCGCTCATTAGTGGTCATCGCCGCCATCAACACCTGCTCGCCCTTAGTCGTCTACCTCCTCGCCTATCCCTACACCTTCTACCACCGCTATCCCGACCTGCGACCAAAGGCCAACACCTTCCGTTGGAAAGCCACGAAGAGCCTGTTCACCCTCGGCGTGAAGTTCTTCGTATTGCAGATAGCCGGTGTGGTGCTGTTTATGTCGAGCACCCTTCTTGTGGCGCGTCTGTTCACGCCCGAGATGGTGAACCCCTACCAAATCAGTTACCGCTACTACTCATTGGCAATGATGATTTTCACTATCATCCTGACCCCCATCTGGACAGCCACTACCGATGCACTCGAACGGGGCGATGAGCAATGGATACGCAACTGCCGCAGACGTATGGACAAGGTGATGCTTATCATGCTCGGCTGCCTGGCTCTCATGGTGGCACTCTCCGCTCCCATCTACCATGTGTGGCTACAGGACCAGGTGGAGATACCCTTCACGCTCAACGTGCTCATGGCCGTCTATATGTTCGTCATCATGTACAGTCTGAGTTACAGCTCGTTTCTCAACGGTATAGGAGCGTTGTCATTGCAACTTATCTTTACCACAGCCGCGGCCGTGGTCTTCATCCCTCTCACACTGTTGCTCCATCATCTCTCTGATCATATCAATTGCGTCATCATCACCATGATTATCGTCAACCTGCCTGGTCTGGTGGTCAACCACATACAGTTCCACCGTATCATCAACCATCAAGCCGAAGGGATATGGAGAAGATGAGTTGGACAAACCAAGATATCAATTGAATTATGGAAGAATACAAGAAAAAAAAGATTATTGTTGACGCTTTTGCTTTTTTCAAAGCTATCATACAAGACAAGAAGAAGATATTGCTCTTTTGTGGCATTGCGGCCATATTGGGTGTGGCTGTAGCCCTCGACACCCCCAAGGAATATACTTCCGGTGTCATGCTTGCCCCTGAGTCTTCCGAAAATTCAGGCTTGTCGAGCAATATCTCTTCCTTGGCATCCATGATCGGCATGAATATGCGATTTGGAAATAGCGACGATGCCATCTATCCCGAAATCTACCCAGACCTGATGGAAAGCAACGACTTCAAGGTGAGTCTCTTCCCCATAGAAGTGGAAACCATCGACAAGAAGGTGAAAACCACCTATTACGACTATCTTGACAAACACCAACACACATCATGGTACCAATACCCCGCACTATGGATAACCAAGCTGCTACGCGTCTTCGTTTCCAATCCCGTGCCTGATGTACAAACCGGCAAGGACGGAAAGATGCACGTCGACCCCTTCCGCTTGAGCAAGCGTCAGGATGAGATAGCCTACAGCATCGGCAAGAAAGTGAGATGTTCCGTCGACAAGAAAACGAGTGCCATCAGCATCGAGGTGACCGACTGCGACCCCTTGATTGCCGCCACCATGGCCGACTCTGTGAAGGAACGCCTGCAAGCGTTCATCACCGACTACCGCACCAACAAGGCGCGCCACGACCTGGCCTACATCGAGAAGCTCTATGATGAAGCCCATCAGCAATATGTGCAGGCCCGCCAACAATATGCCGCCTACAGCGACGCCAACCAGGAACTGGTGCTGGAATCCTATAAGTCGAAGCAAGAGGACTTGGAAAACGAGATGCAGTTGAAGTTCAACGTCTACACCCAGATGGCCGAGCAGTTGCAACTATCACGTGCCAAGGTGCAGGAGCGCACCCCAGCCTTCACCGTCATCCAATCGGCCAGCGTACCCATCAAGCATAGCAGCAAGTCAAAGGCATCCAGGGTTCTCACCTTTGTATTCTTTGGCTTTCTCATACGCCTAATCATACTCACATGGAAGCGCCGCCGCGTCATATTCAAAGCAGTGGAAGTTTCATGAAAGATTGTGAGAGGTGAGAATAGAAAGGGGCAAAAAGATCGTTACCAGAACACCAAAGACTCAACCTTAATCATTAATGACCACCAACAGCCATCTTCACTATTGGAATGCAGTACGCGAATGTCGCCGGCATTGGCGTACTTATGCCATTGTATGCAGTGTAGCACTATTGCTGGCCGTTGTCACTACGATCAGTACCCCTACCAATTATGCTGCCAGAGTGACTATTGTCGATGAGAGCAAGGAAACCGATTTATTAATAGGTCTAAGCAGCATGCAAGCATGGCTGAAAGGAAAGTTGAAAAAGAACCAAGGTTACAAAGATATTGAGATATACGCTCACCATGTTATGAGTAGGGCTTTTGCCGAGGATATGAGTCGTGTAAAAGTTGAAGGTTACGGTATGAGCTATGCACAATATCTTCAAGCCCACCACCATCGTCCTTGGTGGGAGCATCTCTTTCTTTCGGACGACGATTTAGATCCTATAGAACTGATAAACGACAACATCAAGGCCGAAGTCAAAACCAAAACTTTCACCATGCGCATCCAGGTTACCGACCAAGACCCTGTGATTGCTGCCCAAATGGCTGACAGCGTACGCCTCCATTTACAAGCTTTTGTCATAGGCGAACAACGAAAAGTAGCTATCCAGCAATATAAAAACACCACCATCCTGATAGAACAAGCGGAAAAGCGTTATCGCGATGCCCAGCGTGAGTATGCCGCTTACATGGATAGTCACCAAGAATCTCTCTTAAGAGAGGAAACTACAGTGGAAAAAGCACTGGAGCAAGAATACAACAAAGCCTATCAGGCTTTCAACCAAGCCTATCTCCAACACATCAGGACAAAAGCTTTTGTGAACAAGCCTAACTATCCATTTGCCATTCTCAAAGGAGCCACAGTCATCGATGAGCCTATAAGTCCTCAGTTTACTACCTATCTGTTGGTGTTCCTTCTTATAGGTGTCATTTGTGCTTCATGGTCCATCTTGCTAAAGAAGAAATATCAATTGCTGAAAGGAGGTGAGACTGTATGGGCATAATCATTCTCATCATTCTCGGCGTTTTGATAGCCACCTTCTATCTATTGAAAATCGGCGATGTCTTTTCACCATGGTTCATCACGGCCGCCATTTGGTTCGCCATAGTGTTTCTGTTCCAATTCAATGAAATCCTCGACCCGCTTGGGCCACAGTTCTTTACCAGTTTATCACTGTGGGTACCCATTTTCTGTGCATCATCCATCATCACCTACTATTCACTGCCAAGGCCAGCTGGAGTATCATCCCGAGCTGTAAGTATCAACATCAACGAAACCATGTTCAACGTCCTCTTCTATCTGTCGCTGGTGATGACCCCGTTCTATCTTTACCGCATCATGCAGACTATCATGATGTTCGACAGTGCCGACATGCTCTACAACCTACGTGTCATGGCTGTGCATGGTGATGAGAACTACGGAATACTCAACTATACCTATGTCATCAACATGGCTCTATTGGCAGTAGCCATTTGGCATTACCCCAAGATACCGTTATGGAAACTGCTCTCGGTGTATTTTGTTTGCAGCATCAGTGCTTTTGCCATCATGGAGAAAGGCATGGTATTCTTCTTCCTTGCCGCCACAATTTTTGTGCTTTACGAGAAGAGAGTAATCAAGGTAAGGACCATTGCCATAGGCTCGATAGCAATCGTGGTTTTATTCTTCCTGATGAATTCGGCCCGTGAAGCATCGGCTGTATCCGATGACAAGAAGATGACATTCATTGACTTCTTCGCAATGTATGTTCTCTCCCCTTCGGTGGCATATGAGCGTTTAGGAGAAGACCTCTCCGGCCAATTTGGTTCCAATACATTCTGGAGCATATATACGATATTGAACCGTTTCGGTGGCAACTACGAAATCAACGAGAAGCTAAAGGATTTTGTATGGGTACCAATCCCGACCAATGTATTTACTATATTCCAGCCTTTTTTCCAGGACTTTGGCCAAAAAGGTGTAGCATTTTTCGCATTCCTCTACGGTACCATCACCGGATGGGTTTACCACCTGTTCCGCAGGGGAAACGTGATCGGCAAATGTGTGTACATCTATATCGCCTATGTGTTGATTCTTCAGTTTTTCCAGGACAACCTATTGCTTAGTGCCACCATGTTCGCTCAGTTTTTCATCTTCGTATGGCTGATGACACAGAAAAGCATCCAATTCCGTGTATTTGGAAAATGAATCAACTTCTGTCAAAGAATGAGAGGCCCATCGACATGACCTTTCATGGTCGAAATAAGCGCTTGAATACAACATAAAGTATTTTACAGCGCAAATCACATTATTTGACCAACACCTTCTTTCCATTGTGGATGAAGATTCCCTTGTCGGGTGTTGACACCCTCTGGCCATTGAGATTATACCAATTGTTATCCGCCGTTGATGGCGAGGTTAATTGTTTAATATCATCGGCTTCAATTCCAATAATTGTAAACGTCTGCCAGGAAGGTATCGCCTAATATGCCTCAACAGACTCCGCAGGCACGTACAAAACCTTGTCATCGGGAATATCTCTGAAGTAGGTACCATAAAAGACGCCATCATTGCCCCAGCCCCCTGTATCAGGCGGAGTCTCACGAAGCACATATATTTCTCTAAGATTGGGACATTTTAGAATATCGATAATTCTCTCCACATTAGCATGTATCGTTATTCTTTCCAATTCGGTACAATTATAAAACTCTTTTCCATAAATAATATTAACTGACCAGGGGAAATCGAACTCTTTCAGCTTTGTATTAGCAAAACATTGGTTCTCTAATCTATTAACAGATACAGGTATAATTATTTCCTGCAACTGCGAAGACGCAAAACAATTTTCCGGTATATAAGTCATGGATGAAGGCACCTCAAAGTATGTAATGCCAGAAGACTCAAAGGCACGCTTGCCTATGTCAAGTACGCAATTGGGTAGGTTCAACGTATGCAATTCTGTACATTCGAAAAAACATCCTTCTCCCAAACTCACCAGTGGGGCAGACGGGGGAATCTCTACCGTCTTCA